>DATFFP010000112.1:0-44965 GCA_035249985.1 Gemmatimonadaceae bacterium | reverse complement strand
GAGCCGCTGACGCCGGTGGCCGTCCTGGCCGAGATGCGGAACAACCCGCGCCGCGGGATGGACCCGGTGATCGTGAAAGCGTTCGTCAGCCTGGTGGGTCACTACCCGGTCGGCACGCTCGTCGTGCTCGACACGTTCGAGCTCGCCGTCGTGCATGCCGTCAATCCCGTCCCGGAGGCGATTTCGCGTCCGATCGTTCGTGTCATCAGCGACGAGCGTGGAAACCTCCTGCACCCCGGAACGCTCGTCGACCTGCATCAGCAGGATGGCACAGGCCGCTTCCTCCGCACGATCATCAAGCTCGCCGATCCCGACCGCTATGGCATCCGCGTCAGCGATTACTTCGCCTGACGTGCTCGACCGCCGCTTCGCCGACCTGCGTGCCGCGGGTCGGCGCGCGCTCGTGGTCTACGTCACCGCGGGTCATCCGACCCTTGAACGGTCCCTCGAGCTCCTGCGCGGGCTGGATGACGCCGGTGCCGACGTGATCGAGGTCGGCGTGCCGTTCTCCGATCCAATGGCGGACGGCGCCGTCATTCAGGCCAGCTCGCAGCGCGCACTCGAGCAAGGTATGACGCTCGACCGCACTCTCGATCTCGTCGCGCGCGCCCGAGTGCACGCGCCGGTGGTGTTGTTCAGCTATCTCAATCCGCTGCTGTCGAGCCGAGCCACGTTGCTCGATCGCGCGGCGGAATCCGGAGTACACGGCGTGCTCGTGACCGATCTGCCAGTGGGAGCCGATCCCGAGCTCGAAGCCTGGCTTGGGGGCGGCTCACTGGCATTCGTGCGGCTCGTCGCGCCGACGACGCCTCGCGAGCGGATGGCAGAAATCGCCAGGCATGGTCGCGGGTTCGTCTACCTCATCAGCCGCCTCGGCGTCACCGGTGAGCGTGCCGACGTGGCCGCCGATCTTCCGGCCACGGTGTCGGCGCTGCGGGAAGCGACCGTGCTTCCCATCTGTGTCGGGTTCGGAATTTCGCGCCCCGACCAGGCGGCAGCCGTCGGCCGTCTGGCCGATGGGGTCGTCGTCGGGAGCGCCGTCGTGCGCGCCGCCGATCGCGACATCGATGCTGCTCTCTCTCTGGTGCGCGAGATGCGCACTTCCCTGGACCAACTGCCGTGAGCCGCGTTCTCAACGTCTACGCCTGGGCGCTCCGCATCGTCGGGCTGGCGATCTCGTTCCTCTCGCTCGTCTACGACGCGCGTTGGGCGACGCACCTGGGCGGCATCGGCATGGCGATCATCGTCATCGTCGCGCTGCGCTACCACCAGATCTCGCTGACGAAGTATTCGTCACTCCATCAGCTCGGAGTCGTGGCGATCAGCGGAGCGCTCCTCATGGGCGCTCCAGCAACGGCCATCGTGCTCATCGTCGGTGTGTTCTTCACCGACTGGCTCCTGCTCGTGAAGCCGGCGACGGTTGCGTGGATCAACGCCGGGCGCGAAGCGCTCGCGCTCATCTCGGCATACGGCTTCTACGCCGCAATGATCGAAAGCGCCGGGCTCACCAGCAGCCGGCTGCTCTCGATCGATGCGCTGCCGGCGACCGTGGTGTTCGTGTTCGCGTACTTCTTCTTCAGTCGTGCGCTCCAGTACTTCACGCTGCTGTACCGCGACAAGCTGCTGCCGGAAGAGAAGTCGTTGATCATGCGCTACGAGGTGATCGCGTTCATCGTCACGGTGGGCGCGGCCTCGATCATCGTCCTCACCGCGACGAGCGTCGGGTTCGCCGGTTCGGCGGTCGTGGCGGTCGTGCTCGCGATGACGGGGTTGCTCCTGAAGCGAATTCTCCAGGACGCGATCGCCGCCGAAGAGCTCAATCAGGTTCGGGCGATGGAGCAGGTGGTGACGTCGGATGCCTCGCTTGCCGAATCGTTCGGACGTATCGAGCGCCTCGCGCATCGGCTCGTCGATTGGCAGGAGTTCCGCATCTCCCGCCTTCAGCCGACCGGCCTGAAGCTCGTGTACCGCAGCGGCGAAGGGTTGCTCGATGTGCCGCGCGACCCCACCGGCGATAACGTCAAGCTGCGCCGGCTCGCCCTGGAGAGCGGTCAGCCGGTGGTGGTGATGAACGCTCTCAAGGACGCGCGCATCGAGAATCCGACGCCCAAGTCACGCAGCATCGTCGTGATTCCACTGCGGTTCGGCGATCGCAACGTCGGGCTGCTGGAGATGGAGCACCACAAGGAAGCGTCTTATAGCGCGAAAGAGATCGCGCTCATCGAGCGCTTCGGGAGCCAGCTCGCGACCACCCTTCACATCGATGACCTGCGGCAACCGCTCATCGAGGCGATGACACGCGTCTCCAGCCAGTTGGGCACACTCAACGAGTCCGCTCGCGCGCTTCGTGCGGGTGGCGAGGCCGTCGCCCGAACGATCTCGGATATCACGCGGGGCATTCTCGAGCAGAGCGATCAGGTGGACCGTAGCATTCACGCCACCGAAGCGCTGCACACGGCGACGGAGAACGTCGTGCGCGACGGCCGGGATGCGGCCGGCGCGAGCCGTGAGGCGACGTCGATCGCCAGCGAGCACCGCGACACGATCGCGACGGCCATCGACCGGCTCGTTGGTGCCAAGCGGTTCGTCGGCGAGAGCGGGGAGCAGATCGACGTTCTCGCGAAGACGACGCGTCGCATCACGGAGTTCATCGGCGTCATCCGCGAGCTCGCCGACCAGACGAATCTCCTCGCGCTGAATGCCGCGATCGAAGCGGCCCGCGCCGGCGAGCAGGGGAAGGGCTTCGCCGTCGTCGCTGACGAGGTGCGCAAGCTCGCCGAGCAGAGCGCGCGAGCGTCAGACGAAGCGGGCGACATCGTCGTCGGATTCGAGGAGCAGATGCGACGCGTCGCGCAGCAGATGGATCGCGGCTCGACGATGATGAGCGACGTCGAAGGCCTTTCGGAGGCCGCACTGCAGGCACTCGACCGCATCGTCCAGGCGACGGCGACGACGTTCGGCCGTGCGCAGGCGATCGAGAACACGTCGCGCGACCAGGAAGCCGAGTTCGGGCGGCTCCGCGAGCGAGTGGTGCGCATCGCCGAGATCTCCCGGAAGACGCGCCAGGGTGCCGAGAACGTGACAGAGACGGCCAAAGACCAGGCGCGCGCGCTTCGCGAGCTCGAGGGCGCGACCGATGAGCTGCGCAGCGTGGCCGCCTATCTGGATGAGCTGACGAGGCGCATTACGAGCGTGGGATAGGACGAACGGGGAATAAGGAACGAGGAAGCGGCCGGGAAGCTCCCGCACGCAGGAGTCGACTCAGCCACTTCCTCGTTGCTCGTTCCTCGACCCTCGTAGCTTCCGCTCGAGCTCGGCACTCGGCCTCGCCATGACCGTCTGCGCCCGCTCCACGAGCGCGCGGCCGGGCGGCCCGCCACGCGCGCGACGCACGTGTCGCCGGCGCGTCCAATCGACCGGAACCACCACGCTGCCGCGCGCACGACTGTACCACGCGGCCAGGGCAGCGGCCTCGTGCAGGTCGCGCGCCGGCGGTGCTCCCTCCTGCGACCACCGCATGACGACGTGGGCCCCGGTCACATCGCGCGCGTGGAGCCACACGTCGTCCGGCTTCGCGATGTCGTACGTCAGCTCGTCATTGGCGCGAGCGCCTCGTCCGACGAGCACCTCGATTCCGCCTGACGTCCGATACGATTTGTAGGGCAATCGCGTGGGTGCAGCGGGCGTGCGCGTACCAGTTGCCCCTGGTCGCCTCGTCCTGGCCGGAGCCTCCGGTGTGTCCTCGAGCGCCGAGATACGCGCCGGCAGTCGCTCGAGCGCGCGCTCCATCGCCCGCACTTCCTTGTAGAGGCGTTCGGCCAGCGCAATCGGCGTGTCACGGGGATCGTCGGAGCGTGGCACCGGCGTCTCGTTCCCGTCTGAAAGCACGATCGCGGCGGGTACCTCCGCCTCCGCGCCGAGCGTCATGAGCACGTCGGCGACCTCCCGCAATCGCGGCGCTTCACGAGCGCGCTCGAGCTCCCGGCGCATCCTCGCGATCGCGCGCGACGTCCGCTCCGTGGGTTCACTCGCCTTCACGGGACCCACACCGAGCGGCGATATCAGTGATGAAACGGGCTCACCCTCGCACAGTGGTAGCGGGAACACGACTTCTCCGCAGCGAACAGGAGCCGCCGTCGGCAGCGAGACGATGAGTCGGTAGCGATCGACGGCGCGCTCAGGATCTGCGAGAAGCGCCGCACACACTGGCGCGCTCATCCATCGACCGCGCAGGAGCGCCCCCTCATCGCGCGCGGTAACCGCCGCGCGAATCGCTTCGTCATCGAGCACGGGGCGCGGATCCGCGACCGCCGGCAGCGTCGCACCGATCGTGGCCAGGGCGTGGCGCGTGTCCCGAATGCGTGCGCCGCGAGCGTTCGGCACGAAGCTGATCTCGATATCGCCTTGCTTCGAGGCGGAGCCGCGAAACTTTCCGGGGCGGTCGCACCGCACGGTGAGACGACGCTCGTCGACCGGCGCCGCGACGTCCACGATCGACCAGCCTCGGAGCAGCTCCCCCACGGGTTCGCTCTTGTCCTCCCCGATGATGAGCGCGCGCAGGTCGAATGAGACCGCGGCGGTCCCCTCGCACCACAGGGTGAGGACGCGCGACAGATGATCCGCGCGACACGCGACGATGCGCCGCCCGCGCCACCGCTCGCCGAGCTCGCGCGCCACGTAGTGCATGGTGAGACTATCCATCGTCGCGCGCGTTTGACACGCGCCGACGATGCCCGTAGCTTCACGCCGTGTCAACGCCAGCTCCTCGCTCGTCGTCGCTCGGCGAGCGGCGATCTCCGGCACGCGCGTGAGCTTGTCATGCGCGACATTGCCTATATCGCGCTGGGCTCGAACCTCGGCGACCGCAGCGCGCATCTCGCGCACGCGCGTGCCGCGTTGGCCGCGCTCCCCGAGTCACGGCTCGTCGCGGTGAGCTCCATCGAGGAGACCGAACCGCTCGGCGGCATGGCGCAGCATTCCTATCTGAATCAAATGGCCGCCCTCGAGACGGCGCTCGATCCGCGCGCGCTGCTCGCGGCGCTCCAGCGCATCGAGCGCGAGGCAGGACGCGTTCGCGACGAGCGGTGGGGAGCACGAACGCTCGACCTCGACATCGTGAAGTTCGGCGACCGGGACGTGCGCGACCCGCATCTCATCATTCCCCATCCAGGGCTGGAGACGCGCGACTTCTGGCAGCGCGGGCTCGCCGAGCTCGGAGAGCGCACGTGAGCAACGGCGCCGAAAAGCGAAAGGTGCTGACGATCCGCGACATCATCGAGCGAAAACGAGCGGCTCGAAAGATCGTCATGGTGACGGCGTACGATGCATTGTTTGGTCGTCTCGTCGACGAGGCGGACGTCGACATCGTGCTGGTAGGCGATTCGCTGGGCCACGTGGTGCAGGGCCGTGACTCCACGCTGCCGGTCACACTCGGCGACATGATCTACCACGGCCGGGCGGTGCGAAGAGGTGTGACCAACGCACTGCTCGTCATCGACATGCCCTTCCTCACTTATCAGGTGAGCGAGGAGCAGGCACTGCTCAATGCCGGCCGGGTGATGCAGGAAACCGGAGCGCAAGCGGTAAAGCTCGAGGGTGGCGATGAGCGCATCGCACGCGCCATCGAGACGCTCACGGGGATCGGCGTGCCCGTCATGGCGCATCTCGGCTTTACACCACAATCGGTTCACGCATTGGGCGGTCCACGAGTGCAGGGACGTGGTGACGACGCGGCGGAGCGCTTACTCGCCGACGCGCGCCGCGTGGAGGACGCCGGCGCCTTCGCGCTCGTTCTCGAGCTCATGCCCGCTGCCGTCGCGCGTCGCGTGACCGAGAGCCTGACGATTCCGACGATTGGTATCGGCGCTGGGGTTGGCTGCGACGGACAGGTCCTCGTTCTGCCCGACCTGCTGGGACTCAACGACCGCTTTCGTCCGAAGTTTCTCAAGCCGTATGCCAACCTGGCCGACGACGTTCGCAAGGCGGTAGCGGCATTCCGCGACGAAGTACGCGCGGGCGCGTATCCGGATGATCAGCACAGCTTCTGACATGCGCCGCCTGACACGCGTCGCGGCGGTGCGTGATTTCGTGGACGCCGCGCGCGCGGGCGGCAAACGCGTCGGGTTCGTGCCAACGATGGGGTTTCTCCACGAGGGGCATCTTAGACTGGTGGATGAGGCCCGAAGTCGTGCCGACGTGGTGGTGATGAGCATCTTCGTCAATCCCCTTCAGTTTGGACCCACTGAAGACCTGAGCCGCTATCCCCGCGACCTGGAAGGGGACGCGGCGAAGGCCGAAGCCCGCGGCGTCGACGCGCTCTTTGTTCCTGAGGCCCAGGAGATCTACCCGGAGCCGCCGCGCGTCGTCGTCAGCCCGCGGGCGCTCGCGGGCCGTTGGGAGGGCGCCGCACGCCCCGGCCACTTCGAGGGTGTCCTCACCGTGGTCGCGAAGATGTTCAACATCGTTCAGCCTCACGTCGCGGTATTCGGCCAAAAGGACATCCAGCAGGCGACACTCGTGCGGGCCATGGTGCGGGATCTCGACATGCCCGTCGAGATTGTGATTTCCCCAACCGTTCGCGAGGCCGATGGGTTGGCGATGTCGAGTCGCAACAGCTACCTCGATGCACGAGGGCGCGAGCGCGCGCTGGCGCTCTCCGGAGCACTCCGCGTGGTAGAGACCGCCCACCGCTCTGGGGAGCGCAGCGCGACAAAGCTCGAGGAGATCGCGCGCGCGCATCTCGCATCAGCCGGGATCGACGAGGTCGACTACGTCGCCATTGCCGACCCGAACACGCTCGAGCCGCTCGTGCATGCCGAAGTGGGCGCGATCGTCGCTCTCGCGGCGCGAATCGGCCGCACCCGTCTCATCGACAACGTGATCCTGGGATCTCCGTGAGCTGGAATGCGGTGGTCGCGGCGCTGGAGGACGGCGTGACGTTTCGGTCGCGTGTCAGCGTCTATCTGCATCCGCTGGCGGGCCGGCCGATTCTCTGGCACGTGCTCCACTCGCTGTCGCGGGTCACGCCACCGCCCGATGACATTCGCATTCTTCACTCATCGCGCACCGCCGTTGCACTGCCCTCGGGACTCTCGGTTCCGCTGGACTTGCAGCCGGTGGACTCGGGATCCGAGCTCGTGTCGTTGCGCGCGGCCGTCACGCCACCGGGGCTTCGCGCGCTGCTCGATGGCGCGGCCGCGCTAGTCACACCGTCGACTATCGCGCGGGCATTGCGGGCGGCCGAGAGCGGAGTCGCTGCGCTGCTGGATCGCCACGATGAGCTGACGCCGCTGCTGGTCGGTGGTGAAGGACCCGCGCTCGCCTCCGCCGATGATCCTCGCCGGCCAATCGGGGCGCATCGCGTGGCGCCGACCTCCGAGGACGAGCTCATCCGCATCACCGACCGTCACGCGCTTTCGGACGCGTCGGTGGCCATTCGCGATCGCCTCATTCGAGAGCACGAGGCCAATGGCGTGAGCTTCGTACTGCCTGCCACGACCTGGATCGACGCCGACGTCAGGATTGGCGCCGATACGGTCATCTATCCCGGAACGGTGATCGAAGGCGCGACGGACATTGGGCCGGAATGCGTCATTGGTCCCTACTCGCGCATCGTCGAGTCGCGAATCGGTCGTGGGGTGGAGCTCAAGGGGTGGAACTACGTCGCCCGCACCAGCGTCCGGAATCACGCCGTCCTCGAGCCTTATGTTCGCCGCGGATTCGATTGAGCTCCCGGCGTGGGCCCGCGTCAACGACAAGCGACGTGCCCATATCGCTCGCGTGACCGCACTGCTCGATCGCTGGGCCGGAGAGCTGCGCGTTCCGCCTGACGAGGCGCGCGCCTGGCATGATGCCGGATTGTGGCACGATGCTCTGCGTGACGCCCCCGAGGTCGAGCTCCGCGCACTTGTGCCCGATCCATCGCTGCCGACCCAGATTCTTCATGGACCGGCCGCCGCGGAGCGGCTCGTCCAGAATGGCGAAATGCGCATCGAGGTCCTCGAAGCCATTCGGTGGCACACGGTGGGGAACGGTGCATGGGGGCGAACAGGTCGGGCGCTGTACATGGCCGACTTTCTGGAGCCGGGAAGATCGTTCGCGCGCGCCGACCGAGCCTTCCTGGCAGTGCACCTCGTGCACGACTTCGATGGCGTCTTTCGACAGGTCGTACGACAGCGACTGGAGTGGTCGTTGCGGGAAGGGAATCAGCTTTATCCCGAGACGGTCTCGCTGTGGAACGACGTCGCCTGATACGCCGTGCGGCAGTGGTGGTCGCGCTGGCGCTGGTCGTGGTGGGAATCGTCCTCGCCGTACGCAGCCCCTCGACTCGCGCACCGCAGGCGGTTCGTCAGCGCGTCGATGCCGAGGCGCCGCCAGGCGTGCGCATCCGGGTCGAGGTGCTCAACGCCACGCGCGTTCGTGGCCTGGCGCGTCGCGCCACGATGCATCTCCGCGACCGCGGATTCGACGTCGTGAATGTCGGCACGTCTCGAGAGACGCGGGACACCACGGTCGTGCTCGACCGCTCGGGGCACGCCGACTGGGCCGCCCTCGTCGCCCGGGCGTTAGGCGGCGCCAGGGTGGAGCAGGCGCCGGACAGCTCACGCTACCTGGATGTGACCGTCCTGGTCGGGGCGACGTGGCGGCCGCCGGCCGAGCCGTTCTACCCGTAGCTGGCCGCACGCTGCGGCGATGTCGACGCCGCGGCTCTTTCGAATCGCCACCTCCACCCCGGCACGGCGCAGCTCCCGCGCGAACGCCACCGTGCGCTCGGGGGTCGAGGGCCGGAATTCCAGCGCGCCTCCTGGATGCAGCGGGATGAGGTTGACGAACGCACCACAATCCTTCGCGAGCCGGCCGAGCTGTAACGCATGTTCCACGGCGTCGTTCACCCCGCCGAGGAGCACGTACTCGAACGTCACGCGACGGTCGAATGCCCGCGCGGCCTCAATCACTTGCGCCAGCGGATACTTCACGTTGATCGGCATGAGCTCGCGGCGTAACGCGTCCGAGGGCGCGTGAATCGAGATGGCGAGCCGGAACTGCTCGGGCCGCGCCGCAAGGGCCTCGATACCGGGAAGGACGCCGACCGTCGAGACGGTGATGTGCCGCGCGCCGATACCCATGCCGTTCGACGCGTTGAGAATGGTGAGCACCGGGTCGACCGCCTTCCAGTTCATCATCGGTTCGCCCATACCCATGAACACGATGTTGGTGATCGCGATCGGGGGATCGAGCAGGCGCATCTCGCGCACCTGCCCGGCGATCTCCCACACCGCCAGGTTCCGGGCGAATCCCATCCGCCCGGTCGCGCAGAAGGCGCACTGGAGTGCGCAGCCGGCCTGCGACGAGATACACAGCGTCGTACGACTCCCCTCCGGAATCGACACGCTTTCGATCGCCTCGCCGTCGGCAAGGCGAAAGAGGAACTTCTCCGTTCCGTCGGTCGACCGTTGCCGCGCCACCGCCTCGAGCCGCGGCAGCGAGAAATGCTGCGCCAGCAGCTCGCGAAAGGCACGCGGGAGCTCCGACATCGTCTCGAAGGTCGGCGCGGGATTCGTCCAGAGCCGGCGTGCGACCTGCGCACCGCGATATGCCGCCTCCCCGTGAGCGACCGCGAACTCGCGCAGCCTGCGCTCCGCCTCGTCAGGCACGAGATCGAGCAGGTTGATCTTCTCGGTCACGGATAGGTCGCGTTGATCGTGAACTGATAGACGCCGCCGAGTCCGTGGGCGCCCTCTTCTCGCGCGACGGCGACGACGTATTTGTCGTAGTGAAACCCCACCCCCAACCGCGCCCGCCAGGGTCCGTTCTCCCACCGGACGGTGCGAGCGAGTCCGAGTCGTACCGCGAGCGGGCCGTGCCGCCCCGAGGCGTAAATGAACTCCAGCCGCTCGTCGGGCTCGGTAAAATCCGCGGACACTCCCGCCCGCGCCTGGCGCACGGTCGACGTCCCCCAGACGCGCAAGTCGCCGGCCACATGCAGCGTCGTGCGCTCATCTCCTGTCTGCGCCGGTCGCCAGAGAAATGATGCGACCCCAATCCGCGCATCCCGCCACAGGCTGTCGACGAACACGCCACCATCCACGGCCACCGCGGTTCTGCGGGCACCCCCCATCGAGCCCGTTCGCGCGCGAAGCGCCAGCCCCACCGAGACGTTCCGCGTGTTTCGCCGCGCGGCCGACATGGACAGCATGGCCGTGCTATAGCTCACGTCTCCGTCGGAGGCGTCCGGACTCGTCGTCGTGGACGCGATGTCATCGACACCCCAGCGGGCGGCCGACAACCCGACCACGATGCGCTCCGAGAGGGAGTGCGCGGCCGAGAGCAACTGCGCGCTAACCCCTTGGGTCTCGGGGGTCTGGAGAGCCGCCGCTCCCACTCGGAGCCTCGCGCCGTTGAGCGCGACGAGCGTTGCCGGGTTGCCCAGCCCGTCCGCGAGGTCGGTGGGGAGCGCCGCCGGGCGGTCGAGCGCCGCGAGCGGGAACTGAAGCAGATCGCGTCCAGGCACACGCTGGGCGGCCGCGACCGGAGGGACGAGCGCCGCGATCGCGAGCGCGAAAACCAAGTGGCGCATGCACTTCGACAATACCCGCGGACCGCCCCAACGTCAAGAAAACGCTTCCCGCCCGCCTGTGCGGGGTGTAGATTCACTTTCTTTCAGTCCAGGGTTCGTGGAGCGTCCGTGCTGCTGACTGAGCTGCTCACCGTGGACCGGGTCCGGGTCCCGCTCGGCAGCCGAACGAAGAGCGATGTGCTGCGCGAGCTGGTCGAGCTCGCGGCGACACGTCGTAACGCTGACTCGGTGGAATCGATGCTCGCGGCAGTGCGCGAGCGGGAGCAGGTGCTGAGCACGGGCATCGGTGGAGGCGTGGCGATACCACACGGCAAGACCCCGCAGGTCGAGCAGCTCATGCTCGCCGCTGGTGTTGCGCGAGACGCCATCGACTTCGACGCCCTCGATGGCCAGCCCGTTCACCTTTTTTTCCTATTGGTCGGTCCTGAAAGCGCGTCCGGCGCTCACGTCAAAGCCTTGAGTCGTATCTCGCGCCTGCTTCGCCGAGATCGGCTGCGCACCGACCTGCTGGCCGCCCCCACGGCCGAGGCCTTCCTCGACGTCATCCGGCGGTCGGAGGCCGCGTGAGCGCGCGACGATGGCTGCCGCCCGCGCTGTGGGCGGCTCTTATCCTCGTGTTGACGTCGATTCCCTCGCCGCCTGGTCCGCCAAGTGGCATCCCGCATGTGGACAAGGTCGTGCACTTCGTGCTCTACGCAGGACTGGGTTGGCTCGTCACCCGTGCGCTTCGCACGCGGTCGATACGATCGCTCGTTATGGTCGCGGCGTCGATCGCCCTCTTCGCGGCATTCGACGAGTGGCATCAGCGGTATTTCACCCGCGATCCCGAAATCCCCGATTGGATCGCCGACGTGCTCGGCGCCTCCGCGGGTGTGCTGGTCGCCTTACGAGCGCGACGCGTGGAGACGGCGCAGTGAGGGCGGACCATCCGTATGCCGTGCGGCATCGCACGCATCTCGCCGGCTCACTGCGGGCCGAACATGCCGGCACGCGGGTGCGGCTGGGAGGATGGGTGCACCGGCGACGCGCCCTCGGGGGCATCGTCTTCATTGATCTGCGCGACCGGGCCGGCCTGGTGCAGGTTTCCTTCGACCCCCGCTCAGCCCCGCAGCAGATGATCGACGCCGCCGCCGCGCTCGGCGCCGAGACGGTGGTGCTCATCGAGGGTGACGTGGTCGCTCGTCCCGAGAACATGCGAAACCCGGAGTTGGCCACCGGCGATGTCGAAGTGCGTGCGGCGTCGCTGCGTGTCGTCGGGCCCGCCGTGACCCCATCGATTCCGGTCGCGCGCGGGAAGGGCGAGGTGCTGCCGGCGGAGGAGCTCCGCCTGCGACACCGCCACCTCGATCTTCGTCGCCCGGAGCTGCAGCGGAACATTATCCTGCGCCATCGCCTCATGCAGGCGACGCGTCGCTACTTCGACGCACTCGGGTTCCTCGAAGTGGAGACGCCGATTCTCACGAAGCCCACACCCGAGGGTGCTCGCGATTATCTCGTTCCGAGTCGAGTGCATCCGGGTGAGTTCTACGCGCTGCCGCAATCCCCGCAGCTGTACAAGCAACTGCTCATGATCTCCGGATTCGACCGGTACTTTCAGATCGCCCGTTGTTTTCGCGACGAGGATCTTCGAGCCGATCGACAGCCCGAGTTTACGCAGATCGATGTGGAAGCGGCCTTCGTGGGGGCGGAGGACGTGATGAACGCCGCCGAGGGGCTCGTGCAGGCGCTGTGGCGGGAGGGTGGCCAGGAGGTGGATCTCCCCTTTCCTCGCATGAAGTACGCGGACGCGATGGAGCGGTTCGGTTCCGATAAGCCCGACCTACGCTTCGGCCTCGAGATCGAGAATTTCACGGAAGCGTTTCGGGGCGCCGAGTTCGGCATCACGCGCGATGCCATCGCGAAGGGCGGGCGCGTGCGCGGGATTCGTGTTCCCGGCGGCAGCACGCTCTCGCGGAAGCAGGTCGACGAGATCGAGGCGGCTGCGAAGACGCTCGGTGCGGCGGGGCTGCTCCGTCTCAAGGCTCAGGGCGGATCGCTCGAGGGCGGTCCCGCGAAGTTTCTGACTCCAGACGCGATCGCCCGCCTCGCGGTGAGAGACGGTGATCTCCTGCTCGCGGTCGCTGGGCCGGACCACGTATCGAGCCCCTCGCTCGATCGCGTCCGCCATGAGGTCGCGGCCCGCATGCAGCTCGTGCCGCCTGGCACCAACGCGTTTCTGTGGGTCGTCGACTTCCCGTTGTTCGTCCGCGATCCAAAGAGCGGAGAGCTGCAGTCGGTGAACCATCCGTTCACGGCACCCCACCCCGACGACGAGCACCTTCTGGAAAAGCATCCCGAGCGCGTGCGCTCGCTCGCGTACGACGTGATTCTCAACGGCACCGAGCTCGGCGGAGGCAGTATTCGCATTGGCGATCCTCGCGTGCAGAGCCGCGTGTTCGAGCTCCTTGGCCTCGACGAAGGGACCGCGGAGGCGCGATTCGGCTTTCTGCTCGAAGCGTTGCGGGCCGGGGCCCCTCCGCACGGAGGGATAGCGTTCGGCTTCGATCGCATCACGATGCTGCTCGCGGGAGCGGAATCGCTGCGCGACGTGATCGCGTTTCCGAAGACGACGAAAGCCGCTGCCCTGTTCGAGGGCGCACCCGTGGCAGTGCGGGCCGAAGACCTCCGGGAGCTTCACATTACCCTGGACGGAGGAGCGGTGTGAGCGACGACACGGTCACGCACCGGCTGTCGACCGAGGGCGTGGATCTGCTCACGCTCGCTGGCGTCAATGACGCCAATCTCATCGAGCTGTCGCGCCTCACGGGGGCGAAGATCTCGCTACGGGGCGATACACTCACGATGAATGGCCCGGTCGAGATCGTCGAGCGGGCCGCGTCGCTCGGGCAGCGGATGATCGATCAGGCGAAGCAGCAGATGACGCTGAACGCCGATGACGTTCTCCGCATGAGTGAGGATGGCGGCGCCGGCATCGCGCGCGACGATGGGGCCGGCGCGCCGGGCGAAATGCGGATCGTCCTGCCGGGCGTCCGCCGCATCGTCCAGCCCAAAACGCCGGGGCAGGCGCGATATCTCCAGCTGATCAACGACCACGACATCGTGATCGGCATCGGACCCGCGGGGACTGGAAAGACCTATCTCGCCGTCGCCATGGCGGTCGACGCGCTCACGCGCAAGCGCGTGCGGCGCATTGTGCTCGCTCGTCCCGCGGTCGAGGCCGGGGAGAGTCTCGGGTTTTTGCCGGGGGACATGCAGGCGAAAGTGGACCCGTACCTGCGTCCTCTATACGATGCGCTGGATGACATGATGCCGGCGGAGCGGGTGCAACGCTCCCTGGAGACGCGTGTGATCGAGATCGCGCCCCTGGCCTACATGCGGGGGCGGACGCTCTCCGATGCGTTTGTGATCCTGGACGAGGCGCAAAACGCCACGTCGGCGCAGATGAAGATGTTCCTTACGCGTCTCGGGGTGAACTCCAAGGCGGTGATTACGGGCGACAAGACGCAGATCGACCTGCCATCACGCGAGCAATCTGGGCTGCTGCAGGTGGAGCGCATTCTTCACGGCATCGAGGGGATAGGGTTCCACTACTTCAACGAATCCGACGTCATTCGCCATCGCCTGGTCCGGGAGATCATCAAGGCATACGCGAAAGATTCGGGAACGGAGTGAGCGTGGCATTACGCGATCAGTGGCGACGGATGACATCGCACGACGTTCCTGCGCGGCGCGGGGATCGGGCGCTGTATCACGCCGCCCGGGTCGCGCTCATCATCGCGCTGGCCATGACGACCTACGCGCTCTTCCCGTCATCACCCGCCGTCGAGTCGCCGTTGTTCGAGGTTGGGGCGGTAGCGACTGACAACGTCATCGCTCCCTTCGCGTTTCGTGTCCGCAAGTCGGCGCCGGATCTTCAAAAGGAGCGCGACGAGCTTGCGGCGACGGGCAAGCCGATCTTCGTCTACTCGGGGGCGGCGCTCGATTCCTCGGTGCGATCGGCGGAGGCGATTTTCCGCGACATCTCGCGTGCTGTCGATGACGGGGACCCCCGGGCCGCTGCCGCGCGCGTTCGACAAGCGGCCGCCCGACACGGGATCACGCTCACGGAAGCGGAGGCCGAATACCTCACCTTCCGCGGCCGGCGCCTCGCCATGCGGGATGCGCTCGAGCGCGTGCTCCGCCGATGGCTGGCGCAGGGAATCGCCTCGAGCGGCGCCACCGACGACGTTCGCGGCGAAGCGATCGTGCGGCGCAACGACGAGGAGCGCAATGTCCTCGCCGACAGCATTGCGACCTTCGCCAACCTGATCGCCCGCGCGCGACAATACCATCCGGATGCGAGCTCCTCGATCGGCGACGGCCTGTACTACAAGCTCCTCAGCAGCGTGTTTCGTCCAACCGTCGTGCTCGATCGTGCCTCGACCGATCGTCGGCGTCAGGAGTTGCGCGCGTCGGTGAGCGAGTGGCGGTACGAGGTTCGCGAAGGTGAGAAGATCGTCGGCGAGCACGAAGTCGTGGGGCGGGAGGAGCACGACAAGCTTCGCGCGCTGCAGGCAGAGATGGAGCGTCGCACGGGACGTGAGCGCGCTGTCGGTCGGGTGCTTGGCTCCGTGCTCTACAATGCGCTCGTTCTTACGATCTTCGGCATCACGATCGTCCTCTTCCGACCACAGCTGTATCGGTCCTACCGAGCACTCACGCTGCTCGCCCTGCTGTTTGCCGTGGTTCTCGTGGCCGCCTCGGTATTCGGGCACCTGCGTCCGCCGCGGCCCGAGCTCGTGCCGATCGCTCTCGCGGCGGTGATGCTCACCATTCTCTTCGACGCGCGCATCAGTCTCATTGCGGCGATGATCCTCGCCGTGCTCGTCGGCGGTCAGGGTGTCTTTCGCGGGACGAATGCGCTCTTTCTCGGCCTGGTGGGCGGTGCGGCCGCGGCAATCAGCGTGCAGGTACTGCGGCGGCGCGAGCAGATCGTGTATGCCGTGCTCACGATCTTCGGCGCGTTCGTGCTCGCCGACATCGCGTTAGGCCTCATCCTCGACTGGCCACCCCGGGACATCCTCGTCAGCATCATGTGGGGCGGAGCCAATGCGCTGGGCTCCGTTGCCCTCGCGATGTTCCTGCTGCCGGTCGCGGAGCGCCTCACCGGCATCACGACCGACCTGACACTCCTCGAGTACTCGAACTTCAATCACCAGCTTCTTCGTCGCTTGATGATGGAGGCGCCGGGCACCTTCGACCACACGATGCGCATGGCGAATCTGGTCGAGGCGGCCTGCAACGCCATCGGGGCGAACGGCCTGCTGGGGCGTGTCGGCACCTACTTCCACGACATCGGCAAGCTCGGCCGTCCGCAGTTCTTCGTCGAAAACCAGCCCAAGGGACGGAATCCCCACGACAAGCTCAAGCCTGGGGCGAGCGCGCAGATCATTCGCGCACACATTCGCGAAGGTCTCGAGCTGGCGGCTGAGCACCGAATCCCGCGCGCGATCTCCTCGTTCATTCCCGAGCATCACGGTACGCTCTCCATCTCGTATTTCCTCGAGAAGGCTCGCGAGCGCGATACCGCGCCGAATACGATGGAGTTCACGTATCCCGGCCCCATCCCACAGAGCGCCGAGACGGCGGTCTGCATGCTGGCCGACGGGGTGGAAGCGTCTGCGCGCGTGCTGTCCGATCCCACCCCCGAGCGCATCCGGGAAGTGATCGATCACATCGTGCGCATGCGCGTGGATCAGGGGCAGATGCGTGACGCCCCGCTGACGCAGCGACAGATCGAAATGGTGAAGGAGGCCTTCGCCCGCGTGCTGACGGGGAAGTATCACTCCAGAATCGACTACCCCGTGAGCAGCGGTGGCGTGTCATCCGAGTTCGCTTCGGCATGAGCATAGTGGTGCATGTGTCAGCTGATGGTGTGAAGCTCCCGCTGGCCCGGGCGCGTGTGACCGAGATAGCGCGGCGCGTGCTCGTCTCGGAGGGTGTGCGCGAGGCGGTCGTATCGATCACCTTTCTCGGGACCCGCGCCATGGCCGCCCTCAATCGCAAGCATCTGGGCCGCCGCGGCGCCACCGACGTCATCTCGTTCGGCTTCGGCGAGTCCACGCTCCGCGGGCCGGTGATCGCCGACATCTACGTCGCTCCCGATGTCGCTCGGGCCAACGCCCGTCGCCATGGGGCCGGTGTGCGCGAGGAGCTCGCGCGGCTGGTGGTCCACGGGCTGCTGCATGTCCTCGGCTACGATCACGCGGACGACGACTCGCGGGTGATGTCGCCCATGTGGCGACGTCAGGAGCGCCTCCTCGCACGCGTGTTCGACGAGGCCCCGGCGTGAGACCAGGCGCCCTCACCATCGCCATCGTGGCCGCGCTCTTCGGCATGCTCTGGGCCGCCGCGGACGGCGCCCTGCTCGCCCTCGAGCCGCCGCGTGAACGAGGCGAAGGGCCGACCGTCGCCGGCATGGGAGCGCGGAGCCGGGCTCACCGCGCGCTCTCCTTCGCGCGGATCGCGGCTCAGCTCACCGCCGCCATCGCGGTGACATATGCGCTCGAGATTCATCGCGCACTGTTCCCGGTCGCGCTCGTGAGCGGTTTGCTCATCGGCTTCGCGACGATGATGCTGCTCGAGACGGCCCCGCGCGCGGTGGGAGAGGCAGCCGGCGCGCGAATGCTCGCCGCGCTCCGTCCCATGGTTCGCCTGGCCGAGGGGATCTTCGCCCCGATCGTGATGCTCGGCATGCGTGCCGAGGCGCGTCTTCAGCGCGCGTTCCCGCCGGAAGAGGTGGACGAAGGCGGCGACTCGCCGGAGCAGCTGGGCGAGCGGGAGCGGGATCGCGATACACCACTGCCGCGCGATGAGCCGGGGATCCTCCGCGGTGTCTTCTCACTCGGGGACACCGAGGTGCAGGAAGTCATGGTGCCGCGCGTCGACATCATGGCAGTGGAGCGCGGGGCGCCATGGTCGGAGGTCATGGATCGAGTCCTCAGCTCCGAGCATGCGCGCCTGCCGGTATACGACGAGACCATCGATCACATCGTCGGTATCCTGTATGCGAAGGATCTGCTCCCGATCGTGCTCACGAAGCGGGCGCCCGACGAGGGTTGGCCCGCACTCATCCGGCCGGCCACGTTCGTACCGGCCTCGAAGATCATCGAGCAACAGCTCCGCGACTTTCGCGCGACGGGAACGCACATCGCCATCGTCGTCGATGAGTACGGGGGCACGGCCGGGCTGGTCACGATCGAGGACATCCTCGAGCAGATCGTCGGAGATATTCGCGACGAGTATGATGTCGAAGAGGCACCGATCGAGGAGCAGGAAGGCCGCCGCTTCTGGGTATCGGGTCGTGTGTCACTCGACGATCTCTCGGCTGCGCTCGGCCATCGTTTCGAGCGGGAGGATGTGGCGACCGTCGGCGGGCTCATCTTCCAGGCGCTCGGGCGCGTTCCGCGAGCGGGCGAGGAGCTGACCCTCGACGGCTTCCGGATCGTGGTCGAGCGCGTGACGCGGCGCCGCATCGAGCGCGTGTACTTCGAGCGCCTCGAGGCGCTGGCGGGGCGCGAGGGATGATCGCCGAGCTGGCTCTTTTCCTTGCGCTGCTCGCGGTCGCGACGATCACCGCCGGTGCCACGTCGCTCCGATCCGTCGGCCGCATCTGGCTGCGTCGGTGGATCGATCAGCGGCTCGCCGGCGCTGTCGGCGACGAGGAAGCGCTGGATCGGCAGCAGCGGCTGCTCGAAGCGGGGACGGCGGCGACGGCCTGGATCGTCGCGCTGGCCGGCGTGGCGCTCGCGCTGTCGAGCGAGGCTCGGCCCGGACGGCTCGCCATCGAAGCGATCGTGTTCGTCCTGGCGCTGCTGCTCGTGGGGCAGCTCATCCCGCGCGCCATCGCCAGGCGTCGCGCCTCACGCATGCTGCCGGTCCTCATGCCGGTGTTGCGCAGCGTCTCGGCCCTGCTGTGGCCATTCGTGCGCGCGGCGCATGCGCTGGCGCGACCATTCGCGCGCCAGGCGGGGGGAGAGGTCGCCGAGGAATCGCGCGAGGAGGAAATCGAGGATCTGTTGCGCGAAGGCGAGCTCGAGGGGATTGGCGAACACACCGAGACCGAGATCATCGCCGGCGTCGTGCGGTTCGGAGAAAAGCCCGTCGCGGATGTGATGACGCCGCGCACCGCGATCTTTGCCGTCGACGAGGGCACGCATCCGCGCGAGATGGCCCGGCTCATCGCGCAGGCGGGCTACAGCCGCGTCCCCGTGTACCGAGGCGCGATCGACGAGATCGTTGGCATGGTGCACGTCTTCGACGTCTTGAGAACGCGCGGCGAGGGAGCGCCGGAGCTGCGGCCCGTCATGCACGCTCCGTCGACCAAGCGATGCAACGAGCTGCTCTTCGAGATGCTGCGCGAGCGGCAACACCTGGGCATCGTCCTCGACGAATACGGCGGAACCGCCGGGTTGGTCACCCTCGAGGACTTGCTCGAGGAGCTGGTCGGCGACATTCGGGACGAGCACGACGAGCCCGCCCCGGCGAGCTCGGGGCAGCCAGAGCGCGCTACGATCGCTGAGGCGAGTACACAGATCGGGGATGTGTTGTCGCGACTCGGGCTTCCGGTGCCTGACGCCGTGGCACCCGATCGGCCACTTGCCGGCGTTCTCGCCCGAGCGCTGGGCCGAGTGCCCACTGTGGGCGAGCGCTTTCATCTGGCGGGGCTCGAGATCACCATCATTGATGCCGAGCCTGCGCGAGTGAACCGCGTCCTGGTCACGCCGGCGGGGGCGAGCGCGCCGGTTGCGCTCGACCTCCCACGCTGACGTGCGTGCGTTCGTCGTCTTCACGCGGCTCTTCCCGTTTGTCATCGCCTTTCTTCGCGATCGCAAGCGGTTCCTCCTGATCGGCCGGCCACGCCGCGTCGCGCCGGAGGTGCACCGCAAGCGCGCGCGACGGCTGACGATCGCGCTCGCCGAGCTGGGGCCGACGTTCATCAAGCTGGCCCAGGTGTTCGCGTCGCGCGCCGACATCCTCCCCGAGCCCTACCTGTCCGAGGTCGGCGCGCTGACCGATCGGGTGCCGCCGATTTCCCTCGAGGAAGTCGAGGGCGTCATCGAGCGCGAGTACGGCCGGCCGGCCCAGGAAATGTTCGCGGCGCTCGAGCCCGAGCCCCTGGCGGCGGCCTCGCTCGGGCAGGTGCATCGCGCCCGGCTCGACGAGCGGGACGTTGTCGTGAAAGTGCTGCGGCCCGGCGTGGAGGAGCTCGTCGCCACCGACCTCGACGCGGCGTTCCGCGTGCTCTTCTTCGTCAACGTCCTCTTCCCGAACCACCACGTCAGAGCCATCACGACGATCGTTCGCGAGTTCGCGAAACGCATCGAGGAAGAGATGGACTTCCGGGAGGAGGCACGGAACGCAGGAATGATCCGCGCGAACTTCGCGGCCGATGCGCGCGTCCGCGTGCCAGAGATCATCGAGCCCTACACGCGCCGTCGCGTGCTCGTGCTGGAGTTCATGGAAGGGACCAAGATCGATCGGCTGCAGGAGCGCATCGTCGCCGGCGATGTGTCGCTCGACGCGCTCATCGAGACGATCATCGAGGTGTACGTGCAGATGATGCTGGTCGATGGCGTCTTTCACGCCGACCCGCATCCGGGAAATCTGCTCGTCGATCCGGAAGGCCGCCTGGTGCTGCTCGACTTCGGCATGGTCATTCGCGTCGAGCAGGAGACGCGCGCGCGCCTGATCGCGACGGTGATGTCGGCCGTCCGGCAGGATGTGGACGGCGTGATCGCGGGCTTCTACGAGCTCGGGCTCCTGGATCCGGAAGTCGATCGCGGGACCGTGCGCGATGCCGCGCGGGCGATCATGAAGGTCGCATTCACCCCCGACGCGAAGCCGCGGCAGATTCAGCGCATCGTCAACGAAGTGCTCGACACGTTCTACCGCTGGCCGATCATGCTGCCCAGCGAGCTCGTGTACTTCGGACGCGCGGCCGCCCTGGTTGAAGGCATTGGGTTCCGATACGACCCGGAGTTCAACGGCGTGCAGTTCGCCACGCCGATCGTGCGCAAGCTGCGGCCGGTACTGATGCGCACGATGTTCGGTGCGGATGGGCGCGAAGCGGTGCAGAACTGGGTGAACGAGCTGGCGGGCGCCGCGCGCGAGATGCGCGACGTGTTGCGACGGGCGGGTCGTGATGAGCTACGCGTCCGCGCGCACCCACGCGACGTGATCGAGATGCAGCAGTTCGTCATGCGGCAGACGCGACGCGTATTATTGGCTGCGTTCGCGTGTGTCGTGGCGCTCGTCGGAGCGATCACCTACATCGTGCACCGCAACCTCTTCATCCTCGGCGGGTCGCTCGCGGCGTCCCTGTTCTTTTTTCTCGTGATCTTCTTCCTGCCACCGCATCTATTATCCAACCCGTTCCGCGGGATACGTCGGTGGCGGTAAGCGAGCCGGTGCGCGCGCTGCTCGCCTCGTTCGAGGCCCGGCAGCCGGCGGCGCTGGCGCGCGCGGTCAGCATCGTCGAAAACCACCGTACGGGCTTCGACGAGCTGCTCGCCGCGCTGCATCCACGCCTGGGCCGCTCGCGGCGTATCGGCCTCACCGGGCCGCCGGGGGCGGGGAAGAGCACGCTGTCGACGGGGCTGACCGCTGCCTATCGAGCGGCGGGCCTGACGGTGGGCGTGGTCGCGGTAGATCCGACTTCGCCCTTCACGGGCGGAGCGCTGCTCGGCGATCGGATCCGAATGGAGAGCGTTGCCCTCGATCCCGGCGTCTTCATCCGCTCGATGGCCACGCGCGGGTCGCTCGGCGGTCTGGCAGCCACCACCCGCGAGGTCGCCGACGTGCTCGATGGCTTCGGGTTCGACCGCATCATCATCGAGACGGTGGGCGTGGGGCAGAGCGAGCTCGATATCGCCCGCATGGCGGACACCAGCGTCGTGGCTCTCGTTCCCGAGTCCGGCGACTCGATTCAGACGCTCAAGGCGGGCTTGATGGAGATCGCGGACATTTTCGTGATCAACAAGGCCGATCGCCCGGGGGCCGATCGCCTGAAGCACGAGGTCGAGCTCATGCTCGGCTTGCGCATGGGACATGCATTCCGGAGCATCCCGGCGCACCATGGTGTCGAGCTGCGGAGCACCAATCCGGCCCGCATGGCGCGTAAGGCAGCGGAGACCGAAGCCGACCACTGGACGCCCCCGGTGCTGCCCACCGTCGGGGTGAAGGGCGAGGGAATTGACGATCTGATCGGCGCCATCGACCGGCACTTCGCTTATCTTGAACGCAGCGGTGAGTTGCGCGCACGGCGTCGCCAACGTCTTCGAGAGAGAGTGGTCGAGGTCGTGGAGGACCGCGTGCGCGCTCGACTTTGGCGCGATGATGTGACCAATGCCTGGATCGAGGAGAGGCTCCCCGAGCTGGAGAGTGGTGCGCTCACCCCATTCGCCGCCGCGGATGCGCTGTTGGAGCGAAGTGGCGACCTGTTGACGCGAGGACGGACATGACGAGCCTGCGTGATCTTTCGGAGACCGTGCGCGAGCAGCGTGAGGAGATCGAGCAGCTGCGGAAGCAGGTCGAGGCGTGGCGCGAGCGGTTCGCGCGCGGCGACAAGCGCGACATCGGGTTCATGAACTCGACGCACGAAGTGGCACCGCTCTACACCGCGCTCGATACGCTTGCGCAGGATCCCACCACCGTCGGCGTTCCGGGCGAGTTCCCCTTCACTCGCGGCATCCATCCGACGGGCTATCGCGGAAAGCTCTGGACGATGCGGCAGTTTGCCGGCTTCGGCACGGCGAAGGAAACCAACGCCCGCTACAAGTTCCTGCTCGAGCACGGACAGACCGGCCTCTCGGTCGCGTTCGACTTCCCGACGCTGATGGGGTACGACTCCGACCATCCCCGGTCGGAGGGCGAAGTCGGCAAGTGCGGGGTCGCGATCTCGAGTCTCGCCGACATGGAGACTCTCTTCGAGGGAATCCCCCTCGACAAGGTCTCGACATCCATGACCATCAACGGGCCGGCGATCATTCTTTGGGCGTTCTACATCGCCGCCGCCGAGAAGCAAGGGGTCGCATCGACCGCGCTTCGCGGGACGATTCAGAACGACATCCTGAAGGAGTACATGGCGCAGCATGCGTGGTGCTTCCCGATCGAGCCCGCGCTGCGTCTCATCATCGACTGCTTCGAGTGGGGCGCCGAGCATGCGCCCCTGTGGAATACGATCTCGATCTCGGGCTATCACATCCGCGAAGCTGGCTCGACCGCCGTGCAGGAGCTCGCGTTCACGCTCGCCGACGGATTCACCTACGTCGAGCGGGGCATGGCCCGAGGCCTCGACGTCGACGAATTCGCGCCCCGCCTCTCGTTCTTCTGGGACATACATAACGACTTTTTCGAGGAGATCGCCAAGCTTCGTGCAGCGCGGCGCATCTGGGCGCGTCACATGAAGGACCGGTATGGGGCGAAGAGCCCGCGCTCGTGGATCATGCGCTTCCACTCGCAGACGGCGGGCGTCACGCTCACCGCGCAGCAGCCCATGAACAACGTCGTACGCGTCGCGTATCAGGCGCTGGCGGCGGTGCTAGGCGGCACGCAGTCGCTCCACACCAACTCCATGGATGAGACGCTCGCGCTGCCGACGGAAAGTGCCGTGCAGGTTGCGCTCCGCACGCAGCAGGTCCTCGCTTACGAAACGGGAATTCCCAACGTGCTCGATCCACTCGGCGGCTCGTATTACATCGAATCGCTCACCGATCAGATGGAACGGGAGGCCGAGGGGCTGTTCGAGGAGATCGAGCGGGCGGGAGGCGTCGTTCGCGCGCTCGAAACCGGATGGCTGCAGCGACGGATCGCCGAGTCGGCCGCGCGCCAGCAGTGGGAGATCGAGCAGCGCCGCCGGATCACCGTCGGCGTCAACGAGTTCGTGACTGAGGAATCGGAGCTGACGATCCCCCTCCTGCGCGTCGGCGAAGAGGCCGATCGTGAGCAGCGCGCGCGGATGCAGCGTATGCGCGCGGCCCGCGACAACGACCTCGTGGCCCGCCGGCTCGACGCGCTGCGAACCGCGGCGCGCGGCAGCGAGAACCTCATGCCCTACATCCTCGACTGTGCGCGCGGCTATTGCACGCTCTACGAGATTCGGCGGGCGATGGAAGACGTTTTTGGCGCGTACAGAGAACCGGTGTTCTTCTGATTCGTAAACGGCAAAGACGTCAGCCCACAGAACTCGGAATTCAGAATTCGGAGAAAAGCAGGCTCGCGTGGTGGGCGACGTACTTCGACCAACAGTACCTCCTCGAATACGAGCCGCTCTTCTCGCTCGAGAAAGACCGCCGCGAGATCGCGCGCCTCATCGAGATCATGGGGTTGCCGCACGGTGCTCGGATTCTCGATGTACCGTGTGGCCAGGGCCGGCATGCGCACCTCCTTGCCGAAGCCGGCTATGATGTCCACGGCGTCGACCTGTCGCGCGACCTGCTCGCGCTGGCGATGCAGCGCGGGACTGGCCCAGGTCTGAGATACACACGCGCCGACATGCGTCGCCTCGCGGCCCGCTGGACCGGTCGCTTCGACGCCGTGATCAACCTCTTCACCTCCTTTGGGTTTTTTCTCGATCCTGCCGACGACGCGCGCGTCATCGGCGAGTTCGCGCGCGTCCTGAAAGCTGGAGGACTGCTCATCTGGCATGGCGGTAGTCGCGACGGAATCATGGCGAAATTCCTCGAGCGCGACTGGTGGACCACGCGGAACGGCACCGTGATCGGCCACGAACGAGCCTTCGATCCGCTCTCGGGCGTAATGACAGTGCGCTCGACATGGCGCGGTCCCAAAAACGCCGGCGAGCGCGAGCACCGCATTCGCCTCTACACGGCGACTCGCCTGGCCGAGCTCTGTCGGGACGCCGGGTTGATCGTTGCCGAGGCATATGACGGCTGGCGTGATCGCCCGCTATCCCGCCGCTCGTCGGAAATGCTCCTTGTCGCGCACAAGGAAGGCTGACGCGTCCCTCGCGGTTGCCGCCCTCCAGACGCTGCCGCTAACTTCTTGGCGGCTGGGGTCCACCTCCCGCGCATGTCCTCGAACTCCTGACGTCACCTCATGCAACGACCGATTCGCGTGCTCATTGCCAAGCCTGGCCTCGATGGTCATGATCGGGGCGCGAAGGTCGTCGCGGCCGCGCTGCGGGACGCGGGCATGGAGGTCATTTACACCGGCCTGCACCAAACACCGGAGATGATCGCGACCGCCGCGGTGCAGGAAGATGTCGACGTCGTTGGCCTGTCGATCCTGAGCGGGGCGCACATGACGCTCTTTCCGCGGGTGCGTGAGCTCCTCGAGGAAATGGGGCGCGACGACGTGCTGCTCACCGGTGGTGGCATTATCCCCCGCGAGGACATCGAGGAGCTTCAGCGAAAGGGTGTGGGCAAGCTCTTCGGCCCGGGGACCCCGACGACGGACCTGATCGACTACATCAAGGAGTGGTTCGCATCGAAGGAAGGAGCCTCCCCCGGTCCCGCGCGCGCGTGACGTCGCGGCTTCGTGCGCTGAGCGAGGAGACGCGCGAGCTCGAGGCGCGGCTGCGGCTCGGCGGTGGGTTGGACAAGATCGAGCGACAGCATTCTCAGGGGAAGCTCACGGCGCGCGAGCGGATCACCGCCTTGTGCGATCCCGGGGCGCATTCGATAGAGATCGGCCTGCTCGTCGCATACGATCAGTACGAGGGACAGGCCCCGGGCGCCGGCGTCATCATCATGCTGGGAATCGTCAGCGGCCGTGAAGTCGTCGTCGTCGCCAACGATGCGACCGTGAAGGCGGGCTCGTGGTGGCCGGAAACGATTCGCAAGATTCTGCGCGCGCAAGAGATCGCGATGCGGTGCCGCATCCCGATCATCTACCTCGTCGATTCCGCTGGCGTGAACCTCCCCTATCAGGGCGGTGTGTTCCCCGGGCAGTATGGCGCGAGTCGAATCTTCTACTACAACTCGATCATGCGGCGCTATCTGCACGTGCCGCAGATCGCGGCCGTAATGGGTCCGTGCATTGCTGGAGGCGCGTATTTGCCTGCGCTCTCCGACGTCATCCTCATGGTCGAGAATACGTCGTTCATGGGACTCGGCGGTCCCAACCTCGTGAAGGGCGCTACCGGACAGGTGGTGGATGGAGAGTCTCTTGGCGGGGCGCGCACGCACACCGAGATCAGTGCCGTCGCGCATTACAAGGTGCCTGACGACGCCGCCTGCTGCGCGAAGATTCGCGACCTCATCGAGCGGCTCCCTCGCAATTCGCAATTCGCGGTTCGCAGCTCGCAGCTCGCAGCTCGCAAAGCAGAGTTATCCGCGCTCTACGATCTCCTCCCCGGCGACCACCGCATGTCCTACGACATGCACGCCGTTCTGCGCGCGATCGCCGACGATGGAGCGCTCGATGAGTTCCAGGAATCCCTCGCCCGCGAGATGATCTGTGCGGACGCGCGTATCGACGGACAGGCTGTGGGCATCATCTCCAATCAGCGCGGCCTGGTGAAAGGGCGCGCCGGCGAGCGCCCGCGGTTCGGCGGAATTATCTACGCAGAGAGCGCCGAGAAGGTCGCGTATTACATCGACCGATGTGATCGGCAGGGGATCCCCTTGCTGTTCGTCCAGGATGTCTCTGGCTTCATGGTGGGCACCGAGGCTGAGCATGAGGGAATCATCCGGGCCGGCGCGCGGTTCGTGGAGGCGATGGCGACTGCACGCGTTCCGAAGCTCGTGCTCACCGTGAACCATGCGTCGGGCGCGGGCTATTATGCGATGGCCGGCCAGGGATTCGATCCCGACTTCATCTTCAGCTGGCCGACGGGGCGGATGGGCGTAATGGAAGGCGAGTCAGCCGTTCAGGCCGTGCACGGACCGGCGCTCGAGAAGGCGAAGAAGAAGGGACAGACGCCGCCCGAGCTGGAGAGCGCGGTCGAAGAGATGCGTGCCGACTACGAGCACCAGCTGGACGCGCGATTCGCCGCGGCGCGCGGGTACGTCGACGCGATCATCTATCCGGAGGACACGCGCGAAACGCTCTCACTCGCGTTGCGCGCCGGCCTCCAGAATCGCGGCCCTCATCTCGGTCCGTTCGTGCTGCCGCCGCATCTCGGGGAGGACGCATGAGCCGCACCGTGCGCGTCGGAGCGGGGCAGGGGTTCTGGGGCGATTGGCTCGAGGCGCCGCGTCGTCAGGTCGAAGGCGGTCCCATCGACTACCTGATGCTCGACTATCTGGCGGAAGTCACGATGTCGATCCTTCAGAAGCAAAAGGAGCGCGACCCCTCCATGGGCTACGCGCGAGACTTCGTCGGTGCGATGGAGAGCGTCTTCCCTGCGGTCGCCGATCGCGGAGTGCGAGTGATCGCGAATGCGGGCGGCGTGAACCCGCCCGCGAGCGCTGCAGCGGTTCACGCAGCGGCGCGAAAGCACGGCGTCGCGGATCGCATTCGCATCGGCGTGGTAACGGGCGATGATGTCCTCCCCCGGATCGACGATTTGCTGGCCAAAGGCCAGGCGCTCGCCAACATGGACACGAGCGAGCCGCTCGCGACGATTCGAGATCGCGTACTCTCGGCGAACGCATACATCGGAGCTGGTCCGATCGTGGAGGCGCTGCGCCAGGGCGCCAACGTCGTGATTACAGGGCGGTCGACCGATACCGCGCTGACCATGGCGCCGCTCCTGCATGAATTCGACTGGAAGCGTGACGACTGGAATCGGCTCGCCGCCGGGATCGTCGCCGGCCACATCATCGAGTGTGGCGCGCAGTGCTCGGGAGGAAACTGTCTCTTCGACTGGCGGAATATCCCCGATCTCGCCGACGTCGGATATCCGATTGTGGAAGCACAGGCCGACGGAACCTTCTATGTCACCAAGCATCCCGGCACCGGTGGACGGATCTCGCGGCACACCGTCATCGAGCAGCTCGTGTACGAGATGGGGAATCCGCACGAGTACATCACCCCGGATGTGATCGCGGACTTCACCAGCATCAAGGTCGAGGACGCGGGGCCGGATCGCGTGAGAGTCCACGGGATCACAGGGAAACCCCCAACCGACAAGCTCAAGGTGTCGATTGCGTACCGCGCCGGCTTCAAGGCGGTGGGGACTCTCGTCTATGTGTGGCCGGATGCGATCGAGAAGGCACGCGTCGCCGATCGCGTGCTTCGCCAGCGCCTCGACCGTTTGGGGCTCCGCTTCGACGAGATTCACACGGAGTTTCTTGGCGCGACCGCCACGCACGGCGCACTCGCGGGAGACGGGCGCGACGCGCCCGAGATTCAGCTCCGCGTGGGTGTGCGATCTCCCGATCGCGCGACGGTCGAGAGATTCACGCGCGAGATTGCGCCTCTCGTACTCAACGGGCCTCCGAGCGTGACGGGATTTGCCGGCGGACGGCCGAAGACGGAGGAAGTCGTCGCGTACTGGCCGGCGCTGGTGGACAAGCGCGAGATCACCACGCGCGTGGAGATGTTTTCGCCATGAGAGTCCGTCTCGTGGACATCGCGCACGCCCGTTCGGGCGACAAAGGGGACACGGCGAACGTCGGCGTCATCGCGATGCGCACCGAGTGGTACCCGATTCTGGAGCGGGAGCTCACGACGGAACGCGTCGCGACGCATTTCCGGGGGATGATCACCGGCCACGTGGAGCGGTACGCGCTTCCGAACCTCGATGCGCTCAACTTCCTGCTGCACGGCGCGCTGGGAGGGGGCGGCACGCTTTCGCTCAAGACCGATGCGCAGGGAAAGGTGTTCAGCACCGCGCTCCTTCGGATGGTGCTCGACGTGCCTGACGAGGAGGGCCGGACGCTCCGACTGCCGCGGGGCGGCCAGTGAACCGAGTGCGGGTGTCGCGCTCCGACGGCGTCGGCCGCATTACCCTCGCGCGGCCGGAGAAGAAGAACGCCCTCGATCGGCAGATGGCCGACGAGCTCGTTCAGGCCCTCGAGTCGGTTGCGTCCGAGGTGGAGACGCGCGTGGTCCTCATCGACGCCGAGGGGGACGATTTCTGTGCAGGTGCCGACCTCGAGGCGCTCGAATCCCTCGTTGGCGCGGATCGTGAGGCACAACTCGAGGACGCACGAGCGCTCGGACGTGTCTTCACCACGATTCGGCAGCTTCCAGTGCCCGTGGTGGCCGCCGTTCGCGGTCGCGCGCTGGCCGGTGGCGCTGGACTCGCGACGGCGTGCGATCTTGTGCTCGCGCATCCCGAAGCAACCTTTGCTTATCCCGAGGTCCGCATTGGCTTCGTGCCCGCAATGGTGATGACCATTCTCCGGAGGATCGTGCCGGAGCGCCAGGCGTTCGATCTCGCCATCACCGGTCGGTCCGTTTCGGCCGGCGAAGCGGAGAAGTTGGGACTGGTCAGCCGCGTGCTTGCGGACGAGCGGTTCGGCGTGCAGGTCGATGAGATCTGTCGGACGATATCCAGGTCGCCGCGTGAAGCGGTGCGTCGTACGAAGAAGCTGTTCTACGAGCTCGAAGGCAGGCCCTTCGAAAGCGGCATCGCGCACGGCGCGCAGGCGAACGCGGAAGCACGCATGACCGACGAGTTCCGCGAGGGCGTTCAACGTTTTCTTCAGCGAAAGCGCGGTGGGTCATGAATCCAATGGTGCGCTGGAAGCTCGCGCTGTTCGTGATCGGATTGATCCTGTGGGCGTGGGGTTATCGCACCGACGATTCGTACTTTCGTGTCGCCGGTATCGTCGTCCTGCTGATCGCCTTTCTCCTGCGGTTCGTCCGGCGGCGAGCACCCGCGGCTGAGGCCCGAAAGGACGACGTTTCGAGCCCGTAGGAGGCGGTTAACGGGCCGTCGCTTGGTCGGCGCCGCGGTTCGCTTGTTGCGGGGGATGAGCCGCAACCCGGGAGGCTCTATATCATGGCTGAAGCGAAACGTCGTCGCCGTCGCACCACTCCGGTCGAAATCGGTCCGGGCGAAGCTGACCGCGACATCCTCGACCAGTACTTTGCCGAGGCAAGCAAGTACCCCCTGCTGAATGCCGCCGAAGAGAAGGAGTTGGCGAGGCGCATCCGCAAAGGGGATCAGGACGCCATGCACGAGCTGGTGAAGCGGAATCTCCGCTTCGTCGTTTCCGTCGCCAAGAAGTATCAGAACCGCGGACTGCCGCTCATCGACCTGATCGGGGAGGGGAACGTCGGGCTGCTCACCGCCGCCCGGAAGTTCGATCCTGATCAGGGAGTCAAGTTCATCTCGTACGCGGTGTGGTGGATTCGTCAGGCCATCCTGTCGTCGCTCGCGCGCCAGGGGCGCACCGTACGCGTGCCGCTCAACCGTACCGCGGATCTCTCGCGCGTCATGCGCGCGAGCGCGCTGCTCCGTGACAAGCTTGGCCGCGAGCCGACGCCCGACGAGGTCGCGCAGCTCACCGGCATCTCCCAGGAGATCGTGTCGGCCCTGCTGTCACTGAATTCGGCGGATATCCGGCTCGACGCGCCCCTCGGGGCTGACGGCGATCGCTCGCTCATCGAGCGCTTCTCCGTCGAGGAGATGCCGAACACGGAAGAGGCGGTGCTCAACCAGTTTCGCTCGCAGGAGCTGGCGCGCGCCCTCGAAACGCTCCCGGCGCGTGACGCGAAGATCCTGCGCCTGTACTTCGGTCTCGAAGCGGGTCGCGAGCACACGCTCGACGAAATCGGCAAGATGCTCGGTGTCACGCGCGAGCGCGTTCGCCAGCTCCGCGACCGTGCCCTCAAGCGCTTGCGTGAGGGAGATGTCGGGGACGCGCTGAAGGATCTAGCGGCGTAACTGCGAACTGCGAGCTGCGAGCTGCGAACTAGAACCCTCGGGATGCTCCGGCCCGCCAAAAGGAGCATCCCGAGGGTTCTAGCTCGCAGCTCGCGTTCGCAGCTCGCAGTTCGCAGCTCGCAGTCTTTGGTTAGATTTGTCCCGATGCCCCGCATTCCCGAGCTCCTCGCCCCAGCCGGCTCTCTCGACGCCGTTCGCGCCGCTGTCGCGAATGGCGCCGATGCCGTGTACCTCGGCGCGGAGCGGTTCAATGCGCGCGACGAAGGGGCACAGCTCACGCTCGACGAGCTGGCCGCCGCCTGTCGCATCGCGCACGGTCGGGGCACCCGCGTCTATCTCACCCTCAACACGCTTCTCAAACCCGCCGAGCTCGTCGACGCGCTCCTTCTGCTCGGCGAGGCCATCGATCGCGGAGTAGACGCCGCAATCGTGCAGGACGTCGGACTCGTGCGCCTCGTTCACCGCGTGTACCCCGGGTTCGAGCTGCACGGGTCGACCCAGATGACGGTGCACGACGTCAGCGGCGCGCGCGTGATGCGTGACCTGGGCGTCCCCCGGGTCGTGCTCGCCCGCGAGAATACGCTCGAGGACATTGGCGCGATTCGCGCCGCCGTTCCCGACCTCGAGCTCGAGGCCTTCATCCATGGCGCTCTCTGCATCGCGTACTCGGGGCAATGCTTCATGTCGGGGATGATTTCCGAGCGCAGCGCCAACCGTGGCTCGTGCGCGCAGTCATGCCGCAAGGACTACGTGCTGACCGACGCGACCACCGGCGGGACGATCGACACGGGATACCTGATTTCGGCCAAGGATCTCGCGGCCGCCGAGCATCTCGATGAGCTCGCGGCGCTCGGCGTCTCCTGCCTCAAGATCGAGGGACGAAAGAAGAAGCCCGAATACGTCGCGACAGTCACGAGGACCTATCGCGATTTCCTGGGGCGCATCGCCCGCGGGGAGCGCGTCGTGCCGTCCGCACGGGACATGGAGCCGCTCGTGCAGATTTACTCCCGCGGCTTCACGGGAGGCATGCTCGGTGGCAGGGCGGGGCGCGACTACATCACGCGCGACCAACCCGACAACCGCGGAGTACGCATTGGCGCCGTCGTGGGCCGCGAGCGTGGGGAGCTCATCGTCGAGGTGACGACCCCCATCGTCGCCGGCGATGGGCTCGGCTTCGAGCCGCCGCCCACCGAGCGCGGCGCGAGCGTGGGCTTCGCGGTGCACGAGGTGCGTACCATCTGGGAGCATGGTGGTCGGCTGAGACAGGCGCTCCGGACGTCCACCCTCGTCCCCGCTGGGTGGAGCGTGATGCGCACGGCGCACGCGGCGCTCATCGAGCGCGCACGGTCGAGCTTCTCCGCGGTGACGGAGAAGGATGGGACGCGCATGTCTCGCCTGGATGTGCGCGTGTTTGGCTCGCCCGGCGCTCACCTCCGCGCCGTCTTCTCCGCCGACGGCGAATCCGTGACCGTTCGCAGCGAGACGCAGCTCACGCCAGCACGTCAGCGCGCGCTCGATGAGCGACAGCTGCGTGACCAGCTCGGACGTCTGGGCAACACCCCGTTTGCGCTCGGGGCGATCGACACCAGCGGTCTGGAGCCGGGGCTGTTTTTGCCGGTGAGCGAGCTCAATCGGCTTCGACAGGGCGCGGTCGAATCGCTCCTCGAGCGCCGCGAGTGGGGCACCGCTTCACGAGTGGGCGAGCGCCGTTCGACGATCGAGGCGGCGGTGCGAGCGCTCGACGTCGCCCCGCACCCGGCTGCGACCGAACCCGCGGGCCCGCGCCTCGTCGCGTCCGTGTATCGGATCGAGGATGCTCGTGAGGCGGCGAGTGCCGGCGCGACCGAAGTCGCCTTTGACCCATTTCTGCGGCATCCCCTTCCGCCCGTGTCACGGGCGCGCCGGCTCGCCGACGAGCTGCAGATGCGGGGCGTGAAATTCCGCCTCCGCACACCGACCATCGTGCGTCCGGAAGAACGTCGCGCGCTCGACAAGTGGCTCGCGCTCGACGTCCCCATTCTCTCCGGCCACCTCGGGCTCGTCGCCGAGCTGGCCGCTGCGGGACGCGATGTGATCGCGGACTACGCCGTCAACTGCTTCAATGGTCACACCGCGCAGGAGTACTTCCGGCTGGGTGCGTCACGCATTGTCGCGTCCATCGAACTGACCGCTGCGGAGCTGGAGATGCTCGTCGCCCCGTGGAGCGGCGAGGGATTCGACGTCATGGTGTACGGCAGGCCGGAAGGGATGACGATCGAGCACTGCGTACTGTCGGCGGCGTACGAGCGCGTTGCGACGACCTGTCGCGATCTGTGCGTTCAGAAGCACGCCGTCGTCCAGATCACCGATCCCGCCGGATACACCTTCGCGGTCGCGACGGATACGGCATGCCGCAACCGGCTGCTGCATTCACGTCCTCTCGAGGGAAGCGAGTACCTGCCGAGATTGTGGAACGCCGGCATTCGAGGCTTCCACGCCGTGTTCAACGTCCCTAACGAGCCGGTCGCGCAGGTCATCGCCGGTTACCGCCAAATGCTGGACGATCTCGCCGCGGCCCGGCCGGCGCGGTTCGAGGCTGTTCGATCTCTCGTCGGCGACGCATTCACGCGAGGCCACTTCGCGCGCGCCGTCTAGCCCATCGCCGCAGCGTCGCGATGGTGCCGCAAAAGCCCCATCATATAGAGTTCGCGTCTTCACCCACTCTCGCGCACTTCGAGCCCATCGAGCACTTGAGCACCTCCGTTAGCCCGCCCTCGCTGGATCAGGCTCGCGCCATTCTCCGTGAGCGCTTCGGCTACCCGGATTTTCGACCGGGGCAAGAGCGCGCCGTCAGCTCGGTGCTGGCGGGCAAGGACACGCTCGTCATCCTGCCGACGGGGGGTGGCAAGTCTCTCTGCTATCAGGTGCCCGCGCTCGTCCTGCCCGGGCTCACGGTCGTCGTCTCACCGCTGATTTCGCTGATGAAGGATCAGGTCGACGCGCTCCTCGCGCGCGGCCTCCCGGCGGCCTTCATCAATTCGAGCCTCACGTCGGGCGAGGTCGCCGATCGCATGGGCCGGGCGCAGCGTGGCGAGCTGCGCATGCTGTACGTCGCGCCGGAGCGCTTCGACGTCCCAGGATTCGCCGACCGGCTCAAGGCCATCGGCATCTCGCTTCTCGCCGTGGACGAGTCTCACTGCATCAGTGAATGGGGGCATGATTTCCGTCCCAGCTACCTCCGTATTCGCGACGTACGCACGCGCCTTGGCGGACCGCCGACGATTGCGCTCACCGCGACTGCCACGCCCGAGGTCCGTCGCGACATTGCGACGCAGCTGGCTCTGCGGACGCCGGAGACCATCATTACCGGATTCGACCGCACCAACCTCAGCTACCACGTCGTGCGCACACGCACCGACGACGACAAGGATGTCGCCCTGGTGCAAACGCTTCGAGAGCACGAGGGGCTCGCGGTGGTGTACGCCGCAACGCGGCGCGCCGTCGATCGCATCGCGACCGTTCTCGAGTCGGCGAGAATTCGAGCGGTTGGGTATCACGCCGGGCTCGACGACTCGCATCGCCGCGACGTGCAAGACGCGTTCATGAACGAGCGCGTGCGAGCGATCGTTGCCACGAACGCATTCGGCATGGGGATCGACAAGCCCAATGTCCGACTCGTGGTTCACCATGCGATGCCAGGTACGTTGGAGGCGTATTACCAGGAGGCCGGCCGTGCCGGTCGCGATGGAAAGCCATCGACCTGTGTGCTGTTGCACGCGTTCCAGGACCGCTTTACGCATGAATTTTTCATCAAGGGTGCATACCCCGATCGAAAGCTCGTCGAATCCGTGCACGAGGCCCTTCGTCGCCACTCGGACGACAAGGGCGTCGTCGATCTCGAGCCGAGCGCCGTGCCCGCGTTGGTGGGAGGGCGCGCCCGGGAGCGCGAGGTCGAGTCCGCGCTCCGTCTGCTGGAGCAGCATGGGGTGGTCAGCACCGGCGGCGACGGCAGCTCGCGAATCCTCGTCAGGCTGCTGGCATCCGCCGACCGCATTCGCCGCGAGCTGGGCGAAGAGGACCGCGTCGATCGCGACTTTCTCCGCGCCCTGTGGCGCGTGGCCGGCGATCGCCTCTACGACGGTGTGATCATCGATCCGAAGGGGCTTCCTCCCGGGTTTGGCGGGACGCACGGCGTGAGAACGATTCTCGATCGGCTGCAATCGCGCCAATTCGTGCTCTGGGAGCGACCCGGGAGCGGGCTTCGTCTGGCGCGGCCGGGCGCACGACTCGACGAGCGGAGCATCGACTGGCGCGCGACCGACCGGCGAAGGAGCGCCGACCTCTCGAAGCTCGAGGCCATGCAGAAGTACGCCTACACGCCCGGTTGCCGTCGCGGCTTCGTGCTCCGATATTTTGGCGACCCGGCCGCTCGAGCGCGGTGCGACTCCTGCGACAATTGCATGGGCACTCACACGACACTCGAAGCTGCGCCGCGAAAGGCGAGGAAACCGAGCGCGCGCAGCGCGACAGGGTCGGCGCGGCCAGGCCGGCGAGCGGTGGTGGACGATGTCGAGCTTGGCGCCGGCGATGCTGCGCTCCTCGGCGAATTGAAAGCGCTTCGAGGCCGGATCGCTCGCGAGGAAAAAGTACCGGCCTACGTGGTGTTTCCCGATCGTACGCTGGCGGAAATGGCGCTCAAGCGCCCAGCGTCGCTCGCCGCCCTCGCGGATGTGCACGGGGTGGGTCCGGCGCGCCGCGAAAAATACGGCGAGCGATTTCTGACTGTGATCCGCGGTGCCGATGGAACCGAGGCTGCCTGACGAGACTAGTGATGACCGAATCCCTGTATTTCACCGAGCAGCACTACGCCGTTCGCGACATGGTCCGCGAGTTCGCGCTGGAGCACGTGGCGCCCGTGGCGGCCGGCTTCGATGAGCGCGCCGAGTTCCCCTGGGAAAATGTCAAGCGTATGGGAGAGCTCGGTCTCCTCGGAGTGCCGTGGCCCGAAGCCCTGGGCGGCGCCGGCTTCGACTACATCGCCTACATCCTGACGATTCACGAGATGGCGAAGGTCGACGCCTCTCACGCGATCACGATTTCCGCGCACACGACGCTCGGAACATCACCGATCGTTCACTTCGGGACGGAGGCGCAGAAGAAGCGGTACGTCCCACTGCTCGCCAGCGGCCGAGTCATCGGCGGGTTCGGGCTCACCGAGCCGTCGGCGGGCAGCGACGCCGCCGGAACCCGCACGACGGCGGAACGACGAAACGGATACTACGTCCTCAACGGGTCGAAGATCTTCATCACCCATGCTGGCGTCGGAGAGATTTTCGTCGCCACCGCCGTGACAGATCCGTCGAAAGGTACGAAAGGGATCAGCTCGTTCATTCTCACGAAGGAAACGTGTGACCTGGACGCGGCGCGCGAGCTCGGCATCGGACATGAGCCGTCGTTGCCGGTGATGAAGGGCTTCAACGCCGGCAAGAAGGAGGACAAGCTTGGCTGGCGTGCCTCCGACACGCGGGCGCTCTTCTTCCAGGACGTGGAGGTGCCGGCGGAGAATCTGCTCGGCGAAGAGGGGGAAGGGTTCACGAACTTCATGCGGACGCTCGATTCCGGGCGCATCGGGATCGCGGCCCTTTCGTTGGGAATCGCGGAAGGTGCCTTCGAGCAGGCGCTTCGGTATGCGAGCATTCGCCGCCAGTTCGGAAAGCGAATCTTCGACTTCCAGGGCGTACAATTCCAGCTCTCGGACATGGCCACGGAGATCGCCGCGGCCACCCATCTCGTGTACCATGCCGCGTGGCTGGCCCAAAACGGCCGGCCGTTCGCCAAGGAGGCGGCCATTGCGAAGCTGTTCGCCTCCGAGCTCGCCATGCGCACGACCATCAAGGCCATTCAGGTGCACGGCGGGTATGGCTACACGAAGGAGTATCCGGTCGAGCGCATGATGCGGGACGCGAAGATCTGCGAGATCGGGGAGGGGACCTCCGAGATTCAGCGGATCGTGATCGCGCGCCATCTGCTGAAGGAGCTCGCGGATTGAATCGGGAGTTGGCACGTCGCATTCGCGTACCACTCGGATTTCTGCTCGGTGCCGGGTACCTCGTCGTCGCGCGACCAACCCTGCTGACCCTGGTGGTAGGAACCGCCATCGCGTTCATGGGCTTGCTCGTTCGAGCGTGGGCGTCGGGGCACATCGTGAAGAACGACCGCCTGGCGACGACGGGGCCGTACGCCCACACGCGCAACCCGCTGTACTTCGGCTCTTTTCTCATCGCCGCCGGCTTCGCCATTGCCGCGCATTGGAGCCTTCTGCTCCTCGTCATCGCGTTCTTCGTGCTGATCTATGGCCCGACGATCCGCGATGAGCGGGTGGGAATCCGCGCCCGCTTCCCCGACGCCTACGACGACTGGGAGCGCAACGTTCCCTCCTTCGTCCCTCGGGCGACCCCGTGGCGAGCCGCGACCGCCGGGCCGGCGGACCACCCAGGCTTCGACTTCAACCTCTACATGCGGCACGGAGAGTGGCGCGCTGCCCTCGGCTTCGCCGCGGTGCTCGCGTACCTCATCTTCCGCATGCGGCGCGGAGTGTAAGTCGTTGCCGGCGTTGCAAAAACCGACAGGTCGCGTCTATACTTGAGCAGCGGCGCAGGCGCCGCTCACGACAGTCACGTGCACCGCTGGCCGGGCGACTCGAGGCCAGCAGTGAGTTACTCCAGTTGGTGCGGATCGGTTCAATGCCGCGCCAGCCTCTATTCTCCGGGCGCGCTATCGCTCACGAAAGCGATGAATCGCACGATTTCCCGCTCCATACTCGACGACCCGACTCGCACCGCGCTCTCTGGAGCGCGCGCGATCACGCCGCGTCTGCTCGAGGCGAGGAGAGCGTGGACGATTCACACGTCCCCTGAGACCCCCATCCCATTCGCGATCGCGCGCATGACGTCGAGACGTCGTCACGCGATCGTCGCCACCACTGGAATGCGCCCCTCCGTCTCGTGCGTCGAGTCGCCGCGACCGGGCCGGGCCATGCGTGTGTATGAAGCGAGAGATCCTCATCAATGCGAATCCGCGGGAAACCCGAGTCGCGATCCTGGAGGATGACCAGCTTGTGGAGCTCCTCGTCGACCGTCCGGATGCGCGGCGGATGGTGGGCGACATTTACCTGGGGAAGGTAGAAGCCGTTCTTCCCGGCATTCAGGCCGCGTTCGTCAACATTGGCACCGAAAAGAGCGCGTTTCTTCATGCGTCTGACCTCGTCGTCGCCGATGACGAGGAGAAGGACGACGACAATGGCGACGACGACGACGCCAACGGCGATGACGACGATGAGAAGAGCGCCCGCCGCGCCAAGGCGCCGCCCATCCAGGAGCAGCTGAAGCGAGGCCAGGAGATCATCGTTCAGATCTCCAAGGAGCCGATCTCCACCAAAGGGCCGAGGGTCACAGCGCAGATCTCGCTGGCCGGCCGCTTTCTCGTGTACATGCCGTTCGCCTCTCGCGTGGGTGTCAGCCGCAAGATCGGCGACCGCGCGGAGCGGCAGCGGCTGCGCGAGATGGTGCAGGAGGTACTCCCCAAGGATTCCGGCGGCGTCATCGTCCGCACGGTGGGCGAGGATGCCACGCAGGAAACCTTCAAGCGTGAGCTCAACACCCTCATTAGCAACTGGAAGCGGGTCAAGAAAAAGACCCACTTCACGCGTGCCCCGGCGCTCGTCCATCGCGAGACCAGCCTCACGCGCGGCATCATCCGCGACCTGTTCAGCACCAAGGTCGACAAGCTGACGGTCGACTCGAAGCAGCTCTACAACGAGATCAGCGAGTATCTCAAGGGAATCGCGCCAGAGCTGTCGGAGCGCGTGCATCTCTACGACGAGCCGACGCCGCTGTTCGACAAGTCGGAGATCGAGACCGAGATCCGCGACCTGTTCAAGCGCCGATGCGACCTTCCCTCAGGCGGCTACATCATCATCGAGCAGACCGAGGCGCTGGTGTCGATCGACATCAACTCGGGGCGGTACACGGGAAAGAAGGATCCCGAGAAAACGATCCTCAAGACGAACACCGAGGCCGCGCGCGAGGTCGCCCGTCAGATCCGCCTCCGCGACATCGGCGGCATCATCGTCTGCGACTTCATCGACATGGAGACGAGGGTGAATCGCGACAAGGTGCTGCAGGAGCTGCGCACGCATCTGGGTCGCGACCGCGCACGCACGAAAGCATTCGGGGTCAGCGACCTCGGCCTGATCGAGATGACGCGTCAGCGGGTTCGACAGAGTCACCTGCAGAACATGACCGAGTCATGCCCCACCTGTCAGGGCACCGGCCGCGTCTTCACCCCCGAGACGATCATCAGGCGGATGGAGCGGTCGGTCAAGCGGATGGCGGTCGAGGGTCGACGTGACAACCTGATCGTGAAGCTTCACCCCGATGTGGCGATGTACGTCCTGGAGCGTGAGCACGACTTGGTGAAGAAGCTGGAGAAGCAGGCGGGCTTTGGCCTGGAGCTGCGGGATGACCCTCTCTTGAAGCCCGACGAGTTCAAGCTCGTCGTGAAGGGCGCGGAGCGGGACGTGACGCAGCAGTACGCCGTCGCGTAGGGGTTAGGAGCTAGGGGTCAGGGATCAGGGGGTGTCAGTAGGGCGCGAGGAGATGTCCGCTGTTCTCTCCTCCCACCCATTCCCTGACCCCCTGATCCCTGGCCGCTGACCCCCAGTTCCTCAGTTGACTCTCCCAGCGAAACCGTCTAAGTTCTTACGACTGTACCAGTTAATCCTGTTCTTCCCGTAGACAAATGACTTACGCAATCATTCGCACCGGCGGCAAGCAGTTTCGGGCCGAACCGGGGAAGACGCTCCGCATCCCAAGCCTTCAGGCTGACGCGGGCGATAGCATCACGTTCGACGAAGTGCTGCTCGGCTCCGACGGAACGAAGGTCTTCGCCGGCGCGCCGCTCGTGTCTGGCGCCAAGGTGACGGCGGAAGTCGTCAAGCACGGCAAGGGCGACAAGATCGTCGTCTTCAAGTTCAAGCGCCGGAAGAACTACGCGAAGAAGCAGGGCCACCGGCAGGGGTTCACCGAAGTCCGCATCAACGACATTACGCTCGGCTGAGAGGCGAGTATGGCTCATAAAAAGGGTGTCGGCTCCAGCCGCAACGGGCGCGATAGCAATCCGAAGTATCGCGGCGTCAAGAAGTACGGGGGCGAGCGCGTGCGCGCCGGCAATATCATCATCCGGCAGTGCGGCACGAAGTATCACCCCGGACGCAACGTCGGTCTCGGCTCCGACTACACGATCTTTTCGCTCATCGATGGGGTCGTGAAGTTCGAGCACAAGAACAAGACACGCTATAAGGTCAGCGTCTATCCTGAGGCGTCGACGCCGGCGGCTTGACCGAATCCGTCGCACGGCAGGATGATACAAGCGCCCTCACCGTCGTGAGGGCGTTTTGCATGGTGTCCCGCGAGGGAGTGAAACGGTGATCCCGCCGTGGACGTAGAAACTGCAACCGTCGGGAGGTACGAATGGCACTCTGGACAAAACTCCGCACGGAGCTCGACCGCGCCGGTCGTGTCGCGCAAACCGCGTTCGATGAAGGGCGGCTTCGTCTCGAGGCGTTGCGCGCGCGACAGCTCGCCGATCGCGCAGCACAGGCGCTTGGATACGCGGTCCATCGCGCCAAAGTCGATGGACGCGAGATCGACGCCGATCTGTACGCCAGCCTGACGGCAACGCTCGCGTCACACGAAGCGGAGGTGGCGTCGCTGGAGCAGAAGCTGGGAGAGCGGCCCGAGACGCGGAATGCCGACTAGCACTCCGCGTCTCCCATGCGATACTACGGGCTTCTGAACGAGGGCGGCAACGTCTTGTAGCGCGTCATGAGCTCGTCCTGACGCGACGGCGCCATCGCGCTCACCCCGCGCACGAAGACGTGCTCGACTCGCGTCGAAAATTCGAAGGGATCGCCACTCCAGACGACGACGTTGGCGACACGCCCCGGCTGCAGCGAGCCATACCGGTCCGCCACACCGAAAAGCTCCGCCGGCGTCAACGTGATGGCTCGCAGCGCGTCGTCCCAGGTCATGCCGTACGCGACCGCATTGCCGGCCTCCTGCTTGATGTTGCGCACGTTGAACGCATCGGGATCGCTCCCGGTGCCGATGAGGGCAACGTCAACTCCGGCACGCCTGAGGAGCCCCGGATTCTCCTGCCGTGCGCCTAACGTCGCGAAGCTCCCCGGGATGTTCACCATCGACCCGACGAGCACGGGCACCTTCGCTGCCGCCAGCTTGTCGGCGACCATCCACGCCTCGGCACCGCTGCCGATGATGAGGCGCACACCGTAGTCGCGCGCGAGGCGGAGCGCCGCCTCGATGTCGCTCGCCTTGTCGGCAACGACGAGGAGCGGAAGCCGCCCGGCGAGAACGGCCTGCATCGCCTCGAGATCCAGGCGGCTGGCCGCGAATTCGCGCGTCTGCGCGCGCTCGAAGTCGGCTCGGCGGCGAGCGTACGCGCGCGAATCCTCGAGCAGCTCGCGAAGATGGAGCAGCAGCTCGCCGCGCGAGGCCGCGTTCGCCGACTCGGGGTCACCGACTTGTGCCACCATGGCGATCGGCGATCGCACCATCATGTCGCTGACGCCCCCCTCCACGATGTCGACGAGCGCGCCCTGTCCCGAGACCAGCCCTCCCGTGGGCAGAACGGCGACCGTGGTAATGCCCTCGTTGCGTGCCGGCGCGAACAGAACGGAGAGCGGGTTCAACCCATCCCACACCGTGAACGCGGCACGGACGGCGCTTTCTTCGTCTCCGCGCGCCGTGGCGTTTCGCGTCTCACGAACCTGCCCGACCTCGACCAGACCGAGCTGCGTCGCCGGGTTGATGATGCCTGGCGTCACCCATTTGCCAGCGGCGTCAATGCGCTGCGCCCCGTCGGGAATCGCGACGTCGCGCCCCACGGCGGTAATTCTCCCATCACGAATGATGACGGTTCCGGCGTCGATAGGGGGCCCGCTCACCGGGAGCACGCGCCCTCCAACGATCGCGATCGTCTGCGCCTGCGCGGCCACGGTGAGGCTCAGCGCCCCCAGCACCCCCAGCGCCCTCAGCGCCTTTCGCGCCGCTCTCACTGTCCCCCCCGCCGCACGAAGCCGAGCTCGAAGTCCGTGCGCCACGCCTCGCTCGGATCGGAGCGGTCGAACATCTGCGCCCCGTCGATCCACACACGCTCGGCGCGCGTGTATACGCTGAATGGATTGCCGCTCCAGAGCACGATGTCGGCGTTCTTGCCGACTTCGATCGAGCCAATGCGGTCGTCCAGGCCCAACGACCATGCCGGGTTCAAGGTCAGCCACTTGATGGCGTCCTCTTCGCTGATGGTGATGCCTAACGCGACCCCGGCGGCGATGCCCTTGGCCGCTTCCTGATTGAGCCGCTGGATGCCGGAGGGGTCGTCCGAGTGCACGACGGTGCGCGCACCCGCCTGATGCACCAGTGCCATGTTGCCCTTCACGCCGTCCAGCGCCTCCATTTTGAAGGCGCCCCAGTCCGCCCAGATGGACGCCGCGATCGAGTCTCGAGCCAGCAGGTCCGCGACCTTGTACGCCTCGACGCCATGATGAAACGCGCGGATCTTGTAGCCGAACTCCCGGGCGATGTCGATCATCTGCGCCATTTCATCGGCGCGATAGCAGTGGTTGTGAATGAGAATGTTGCCGCGTAGCACCTCGGCGAGCGTCTCGTTGCCGAGGTCCCGCGAGGGTGGATCACCCTTCTTGTCGGCCAGCCACTTGTCCCAGCGGCGGCGGTATTGTTCCGCCTGAATCCACGCGTTGCGATATCCGGCGACGTTTCCCATCCGCGTGGACGGCCCGCGACTCGCGTAAACGCGTTTCGGGTTCTCGCCGCACGCCATCTTCAGTCCGTACTTTGCGCCGGGGAACTTCATCGCCTGGACCGTGCGCGCGGGAACGACCTTGAGCACGACCGACCGACCACCGATGAGGTTCGCGGAGCCAGGTAGGATCTGCGCCGTCGTGATGCCGCCAGCGAGGGCGCGCGGAAACTGTGGATCCTGCGGCCACACCGAGTGCTCCGCCCACACGTGCGCGGTAACGGGGTTCGTTGCTTCATTCCCGTCGCTGTTGGCCTGCACGCCTGGTGCGGCGTACACACCCATGTGCGAGTGGTTGTCGATGAGGCCCGGCGTGACGAATTTGCTGGAGCCGTCGATCACAATGGCGTCGGCAGGCGCATCCACGCTGGCGCCGACGGCGGCGATCTTCCCGTCGCGCAGGAGGATCGCGCCGTTCTCGATCCGCGGTCCCACGGCGGTGAAGATCGTGACGTTGCGAATCACCGTCGGGCGCGAGGGAACCGGTGTGTACGTACTCGGGAATGGATCGGCTAGCGGCGACGAGAGTGCTCCCGATCCGGCCCCGCCCTGAGCGCTCGTCTCGGGTGCCGGCGTGGTCGTCGTCGGAGTGCCCGTCGTCGTGCCGCCCGAGGCACAGGCAGTGGTAGCGACGAGTGCGAGGATAGCGAGCCGGCTCACGTCAGGAGGTCTCCGGTTTCTGGGTTGTGCGAATACGGCCGGACTGCGCAACCACAGAGGCACGGAGGCAGAGAGAACGGCAAACTGGTCCTCGAGCAGTTTGCCGTTCTCTGTGCCTCCGTGCCTCTGTGGTCCATGCAGTCTTGGCTCATTGCGAGGAGAACCTACGCCGCAACGGCCTTTGCGGCCAGAACCGAGACTTCAGACCCGCGTTGGCAGCAGCCTCTCAGGATTTCCCTCGAGCGCCGCCCTCTTGAGAGTCTCAGGCAGATCCAACCCAAGAAAGTCGTCGACGTTGCGACGCATACTCTCGACCCCCGGACTCGGCCAATCCGTTCCCCAAAGGAGCTGAGCCTCGAGCTCGGCGATTCGGGGGAAGTACCCCAGCAGCCCTTTCGGCGGGATCCCCGAGAGATCGAGCCACACGCGCCGGTGCCGCCGAAGGATGAAGAACGCCTCGGCCATGTAGAGCGGACGGCCGCCGTGCGCCATCACCAGCGGCAGATCGGGGAAGTCGATGGCGACGTCATCCATTTCCATCGGGTTCCCCCATTTGCTTCGCGCCCCGGGAAAGATGCTCGTCCCGGTGTGAATCATCACCGGGAGCCCGTGATCCTCGCACGCCTTGTACAGCGCGCCCAATGCGTCGAGCCCGTCGGTATACGCGTTGGCGGGAAAACACTGGTGATTCGGATGGATCTTGAGCATCCGAATCCCGAGGTCGACGAGTCGACGCACCTCGCCGGCTGGGTCCTTCGCGAAGCGGGGGTGAACGCCGCCGTACGGGATCAGGCGTCGCGGATCGGCTTCCGCATAACGAGTTGCGAAGTCGTTGGTGTCGTTGGTGAACCCCATCAGATCGGGGCTCGGGTAGTTGACCATGCCAACTCGGTCGATCCCTTCTTCATCCATGATCCGGAGCAGGAGCTTCGGATCATCCATCAGCGAGAGCAGAAACTCGAACCGATCCTCCTTGCCGCGTCGCATCGTCTCCATCACGGCGGGCTTCAGCTGGCGCCAGGGTTGGATATGGATGTGACAGTCGGTGACGCGAAAGGGACGAGGAACGAGCACTGAGGCCGAATCGGGTTTCACGCGTCCTCGTTCTTCGTTCCTCGTTCTTCCGCTCGTACCCTGGTTCATCGGCCGGTAAAGTTCGCCGCCCGTTTCTCCAGGAACGCTCTCACGCCCTCCGCCTTGTCCTCGCTCGAAAAGCAAAGCTGAAAGAGCGCCGTTTCGAGGCGTAACCCCTCGTCGAGCGGCAGGCTCATCGACGCACGCGTGGCTTCCTTCGCGGCCGCAACCGCCACCGGACTCTTCGACGCGATCAGCTCGCCAATCGCGACGGCGCGGTCGACCATCACCTCCGCGGGTACCACCTCGGCCACCAGTCCCAGCCGCAGCGCATCTTCCGCGGTGATCAAGTCGCCGGTGAGAATCATGCGCAGTGCGTGGCCGAGCCCGATGATCCGCGGTAAACGCTGCGTCCCGCCGCCGCCGGGGATGATGCCGAGGTTGACCTCCGGTTGGCCGAACTTCGCGTTCGAGGACGCGACGCGAATGTCACAGGCGAGCGCGAGCTCCATCCCGCCACCGAGACAGAATCCGTTCACCGCCGCGATCACCGGCTTGGGACATTTCTCAATGGCGTCGAACACCGTGGGAAGGCGCATGACGCGGTACTGATCGACAGGCGATCGGCCCTCGAATTCACTGATGTCTGCGCCTGCGATGAACGCCTTGTCGCCCGCGCCCGTGATGACGACGGCGCGTGTCGTCGTATCGCGCCGAATTCGATCCATGACGCCGAGGAAGGCGCAACGCATCTGGCCATCGAGCGCATTGCGCTTCTCGGGCCGGTTCATCGTCACGAGCGCAACCCGGCCGCGCTGCTCGAGAAGAACGACTTCGGGTTCGGTCATCGAGGCTTCTCCCAGGAGTAGAATCCTTGTCCGCTCTTTTTGCCTAACTTTCCCTCGCTCACGAGGCGACGCAGCAGGGCAGGGGGCTCGTACGTTTCGTCGCCGAGCGTCGCGTGGAGATGCTCGGCAATCGCGAGGCGCACATCG
>DATFFP010000111.1:0-69857 GCA_035249985.1 Gemmatimonadaceae bacterium | reverse complement strand
CTCCTCGAACACGCTCGGAGCGAACGTGATGATCTCCGTGATCATCCCTTCCTCGATGCGAATCACATCGAGCGCCATGGCCTCGCCATGGTTGTAGAACGCGATGGCTGGCTGACGATTGGCCCGCGTGGGCACGCCCTCGAGCTGCATGCTCGTCCCGAGTCCGCCTTCGATCCAGAGCTGCATCATTGCCTCGCGACCCACCGTCTCACCCGGCTCGGGCGGCATGCGGAACACCGCGCCCTCCCGAATCACCGAGGCGAACCAGCTCACGTCCGCCTTCTCGCTCGCCTCCACGAACTTGCGGACGAGCTCGCGCTCCGCTTCCGTCGCGTCCACGCCGGTGGGCCACTCCTTGCGAGACGGTAGATGCTTGCGCAGCGTCGCGCGCGCGCGCTGCAGCGCACCGGTCACCGATGCCACCGTCGTCTCGAGCGTCGCCGCCGCCTCGGCGGCCGACCAGCCTAACACATCGCACAGGATGAGCGCCGCGCGCTGCGGCGGCGTCAGCAGCTGGATCACCGTCAGAAACGCGAGCTCGATCGTCTCCTTCGTGACGACGACCGCATCCGGCTCTCCCTCCCTCGGCGCCGCCAGCTCGAGCAATGCGTCGGGATACGGCTGGAGCCAGGTGACCTCGCCGGGGTTGCTCGTGGCGTCCTTCCGGTCGCGAGCGATCAGGTCGAGGCAGGCATTCGTCGCGATCCGATAGAGCCATGGCCTCACCGGCACTGCCTCGTCGCGACTGTCTCGATACTTCCACGCCCGAAGAAACGCGTCCTGTACGGCATCCTCGGCGTCATCGAACGAGGCAAGCATTCGATAACAGTGAACGTGCAGCTCCCGGCGGTGCCGCTCGAGCAGCGCCGCGAAGGCGGTTTCCTCCTGCGATCGGTTCATGGTGCCTTGGTCCGTCATGTGTCGTTTCTCCTTACGCTGCGACCGTTCATCCAGTCCTCGGCATGTAATACCGGTCGGGGCTCGAAAACTCATCGATCCGATCGTCAGCCGCGTGGCAGGTGACGCCGTCACGCGGGGTACCCGGACGCCGAACCGCCGGTTGGCGTGTGTTGTGTATCAACCCTCATACAAATACTTGCATGAGGCTTTCCTCACACCCTATCCCGGCTGCCTCGACCGCGTCGGACGGCTTCGCGGAGGCACGTCGAAGCGCCGGTACCGATCGCGTGATACGGGCCTGACCTCGACCCGGACGCCGACCCGCGCGAGCATGTCGATCAGCGTCTCGCTGTTGAACTTCTCGATGTGTCGATTGAGCAGATTGCTGGCCCGCGGTTGCGAGATCCCGAAGATGTGGACGACCGCCGGCCAATCGAGTTGGTCATCGCGGGCAATGTCCAGCAGGAGGTCGAGGAGCTTCACGCGGACGCGCATGTGCTCCATCTCCGGTCCGCCGAACCGCGAATGCCGCGTCTTCATCGATCCACGCTGCGGTAGCGGCGCTCCGGCTACCTCATCGGACATCATCCTCCACCATCGGACCCGCGCCGAGTCGTGCGCATTAAGATGTCCGGGCCGGGCCGATCGAGCACGGGCTCGAGTACTTCTTCACATTTGGGCGCCTTCGCGCCATAGTAAGGAATGACCGTCGAGCTCCTGAGCGTCGAGCCGAGTCTCGCCCCCGTCGCGCAGCAGTTTCGCGAGACGACGCGTCTGTACGCGCGCGCCCTCGATGGCGTCACGCGTGACGCGCTGGTGACGCGTCCCGGAGCGCAGTCCAACCCCCTGCTCTGGGTCGCCGGACACCTGGTCCAGCAGCGCACGCGCCTGCTCGGCGCCCTCGGACCGGCCCGCCAAGTCCCCTGGGACGACATCTTCGGCACCGGATCCATCATCGGCGACCTGCGAGTCTACCCGAGCATCGGCGAGCTCGAGGCGGTCTGGCGCAGCAGCACCGACGAGCTCCTGCGTCGACTACAGAACATCGGTGTCGCGGAGCTCACCGCACCATCCCCGGGATGGCTGCGCACCCAGGACGGGACGCTGCTGGGCGCGCTGTCGTTCGCGGCTCTGCATGAGGCCTACCACATTGGCCAGATGGGCTTCATCCGGAAATGGCTGGGGCTCGACTCCATCTTCGAAGCCTAACGCCTCGGCGCTCCGACGTACCGGCCAAAACCTCAGGAAGCTTCCGTCCCAGCAGTACGCGGCTGTTCGAGTCGCGCTCACGACAGCCTCTTCACCTGCATGCGGTACTGACCTTTGCCCCGCGAGTCGGAGCTGCCGCGGACACGAATCATGTACGATCCGGTCGACGGCAGCATCACCGAACCGGTGCCCTGCTCCTCGAGCTGTTGCGTGGGATTTTGGCTCCTCACCGATCCGAGAACGGCTCCCGTCGCGGGGTTGATCAGCTCGAGCACGAGTCCTTCGAAGCCGCTTCCCAACGGTGTCTGGAAGTACACCTGGACCGTGTTGCCAGCAACGCCATTGAAGGTGAACTCGTCGACATCGGCTTCGGGATCGATGGCTTCGCCATCGATGATGCTGTCGACTTCGATCTGCGCACTCACAGTCTCGGGACGGCGATCGATCCGAAGCACTTCGAGACGATAGGCTCCGGTGAGCCCGTTGAACTCCGAATTGGAACGGGTCCACACGCGTACCCCGACCTGTCCGCTCGCCGGGAGCACGAACCGCCCGGTGTTCTCGAGCCAGCCCGCGCTCATGGCCCCGTCGATAGGCAACCCCGTTTCGAGATCGAGCAGATCGAGGTAAGCTGAGCCGCCTGGAGAGATGAAGGTTACCGCGAGCTCCTCACCGGGCGCGCCGCTCAGAACGAAACGGTCGATGTCCCCAATGAAATCGAACGATTCGTCGGCCACCGAGTCTCCGGGCGATATCGCCCTTCCGTGGGTTTCCGGGGCGGTGCTCACCGTGTCGAGGATCAGGCGATACGGACCGCGCTCGATGACTTCCCGGCCGGCGTTCGCCGCCTGATACTCGATGACGTACTCGCCGTCCTCGGGGAGATCGTAACGAGGCGTGCCGATGCCGCCGCCGTACCAATCCTGATCCAGCCACTGGTTCGTTCGCGGATTCTTTACGCCGGCGAAGATCATCAACGGGCTGCCCAAGGTCTCGAGGCGCACGCTTACGTGCTGGCCGGCCCGGCCTGCGAACGTGAACGTATCGATGTCCCCGAGCGGCTCAATCGCGTCCATCACCGTGTCGCCGAACGTCAGCGTGGACGGCCCGGCTTCCGGCGCGGGATCGATGACCAGCGTCTGGACGCGATACGCCCCTCGATAGCCGGTCCCGCGCGAATCGCTCCCTCCGATGCGCAGCGTGTACGTGCCCGCGGCAAGGGTGAACGTTCCCGTTGCGCCCGCTTTCCTCTCCCCGGGAGCGCCGCGATACGCCTCGGTGATCGTGGTTTGCTCTCCACCACTCCCGAAGAGCTGCAGCCTGACGAGATCGGGCTTCTCGTCGGTGTCGCGCCAGACGACGAAGTTCGCGAGCGTCGTGGCTGGCACCGTGAGCGTGAACTCATCCAGGTCGCCGGGAAGCTCGATGGTCTCGCTCGTGACACTATCACCGATGACGAGAGATGACCCGGCTTGCTCCGGAGAGCGATTCACCGGATAGACGAAAAGCCGGTACGGGCCCCGATAGGCGAGGTCGCCATTCACGCCGTACACGCGGATTCGCGCCGTCGCGCCGGCCGGAATGGTGAACGTTCCCGTCGCCGTCGCGTGCAGGGGCGCCGCCGGAGGATGGGCAGCCGCCGCTGGCTGTGCGGAGAGGTCGAGAACGGTGACCGTTAGGCCGCCAGGGCCGCTGCCGGGACGCTCGAGAAAGAGATTGAGCTCTCCACCGTTGGGGGCGGCCAGGGTGAGCTCGTCGATGTCGCCGACGTAATCGATCGCCTCGACCGACAGCGTGTCGCCTGGCACAACCGTCCCTGACGTGGTCTCCGGAGTGCGAACGATGCGGCGCAGCTGGAACTCGTAGCTCCGGGGGTATGGCGCAGGCGACCCGCCTGCCCACGGGCGGCTCTCGATCCCAATCACCACCGTGTACTGGCCAGTTGCAGGGAGCGTGAAGCGGCTGCTCGGGTGCGCCTGCAAGTCGGTAACGGTGTCGCTCGTCGCCAGCGCCAGACTGTTGAGGAGCGGCTCGCCTCCGGTGTCGTACACCAGCATCCGAATGACGGCGCGAGGGTCTATTGCAAGGGAGCGGACGTAGCCGATGAGCTCATCTCCCTGCTGGCCCTGGAATGTGAAGCCATCGACGTGGCCCGCCGTCTCGAGACTCTCGCCACGAATCGTATCGCCGATCGTGATGGCGGCGTTCACGCGGGGGGGTTGATCGTTTTTCGGGCCGGCGGGATCACCGCAGGCGGCGAGCGCCGCGAGAATCGAGATGGAAAGAACGAGTGCGAGGGTGGCGGCGACGCGATGTGATATCATGACGAGGACGGTACCAATGAGCCCGAGCATCAGAGCGACTACCTGTGCGAAGGGGATTGGGGGGATTCCGCTGCCGAACTTCCAGCGACGTTCGGGGGTGAGCCGTGGCGCGCTACCACGCAAGCATAATGAAACCAGCCCCGGTGAGATTCCCGGGACCCGCCAAGACGCTGAAGAACACCGAGGGCCCCGCGACCGGGCATTCCATCGCATCGAAGTTGTTCAACGTGCACTCCAGCTGCATGACATACGTGGCATCGTAGTGGACTTGAAACGCAACGTCTTCACTTGCCCCCACGACACTCACCGTGTGGATGCCAGGCCCCAGACCGTCGACGCGGTATCGGTTGGTCTGCCGAGATTCCACCCATCCGACCACGGCCATCCTTGCCGGTATTGCGCCCGACGTCGGCATGTTCGGCCCACGGATGACAGGCACTGGGGCCGCCAGGATGCGAAACGCGGCCGACGATTGATTCAGACCCCATCCGTCCACGGCCAGGTACATCGTCGAGCCCTGCGCGGTGAGCTGTAACTCGTGCGGGGAGAAGCCACCGCGCCCCGACCCGCTCTGGCCATCCTCGATCACGCCGAACGCTACGGCGCTGTCGGTCAGTCCGCTGATGCTGGCTGAGTACCGCGTACCCGGGGTGAGCGCCACCGTGTAAACCTTGCTCTCACCCTGGGTGATAGACTGCTCGAGCGGCGACGATAGCGTCAGCGCTGTCACGGGCACGCCCTGAACCGCGATCGTATACGTCACCGAGGAGCCGGTGGCGCGGCTGGCATCGACACCGATGTACATCGTCGACCCCGTCGCTATGGCGGTGCACGCTTCGGACTCCGCGCCCAGGACCATGGTGCGGGAGACCAGACACAAGCTCGGGCTGCTGAAGCCCGTATTCGGGCCGAAGTGGTGGAGATCCACGTCATCAGTCAGACCGGTTAGGCTGACCTGGTATGCGGCGCCCGGCGTGACCGGCACCGAATAGCGTTTCGCGCCCCCGCGACTCACGGTCTCGGTCAGCGGTGTTCCGATGGTCAGGCCGGTGACTCCGAACGTGGGTCCGGTGCCGTCACCACACGACGTGGCGGCTATGACTGCCGAGAGTGGGATCAGCCAGCGCACCCGCGCGTTCATTCCACCCCGGCGCGTTGGGCGCTCGACTTCCACCTCGACATGAAGCGTCCCCATCTCCGACATAATGGCTCCCTGGGGTCTCCGAGTATTACCACTGTTGCGCACCCTGTCGCAATGGTGGCGCGCGCCGGCGAGGGACCCATAATGGGCCCGGGAGGGGTGCCATGGAGCGGAGATTCGGCGCATGAACACTGCTGCCATCATCGGTCGCTGAAACGCCTAACGCGATCGGCGTCCCATCCCGTCGCTACGGCTTCACGAGGGGTGCGATTCCCTGCCGGACGCTTGACGACACCTCCGCGTCAAGCGGCAAGACTCCCTGCGGGAGTCTTACCGCAGAGGGTCGCCGAGAACGAGCTGTGCCGGGTCGCGCCGCGACGCGGCTTCGCGGTAGAGCCACGCGCCCGCGACGGTGGCCAGTGGCAGCAGGACCGCGTTCCAGATGATCGTCTCCAGCAGGAGCTGGGCGGGGGAGAAGGTCTGCATCGTCAGTCCGAACGGTGGGAACAGCGTGCCCACGAGGAAGACGAGGAACCCGATTGTCAGCGCCGTCCTGAGGCCGGCTCCGAGGCCGGGCCGAGCCGCGGCGTACAGGAGCACGCAGACGATCCCGAGGCTCACGCCGCGCAGGATGAACACGCCCACCGGCATCGAGCCACCGGTGGCCGACGCCCCCTCCGCGAGTACCGCCTGCCTGACGACGTCGCCGATGACGATGACCGCTCCAGCGAGCGATCCGCCGAACATGATGCGTCTGGTATTCATGAGAGTCTCCGCCCCGTTAGGGTGACTTGTCGGCCTACGGAGACTCACGATCGTGCCGCGCCCGGGGTAACGAACGGACGGTCCCAGCCGATTTCGCGAAGAATCTGCACGAACTCGGGATCGGCCCGCACCCGCGCGAGCGGGGGCCAATGCAGCGCCAACAGCGCGAAGAAGGGGTCGCGAATCTCCACCGCCTCCCGCAGGTTGCGGTACGCCTCGGCGGGCCGGCCCCCGCCTAACGCCGCGATCGCCCGAACCATGGGCTGTACGTACTCCGTTCGGGAGCGCGCATCGAGCTCGGTGTAGACCGCTTCCGCCATCTCGCGCTTCCCGGCAGCATCACTCGCCAGCGCCAGCGCCATCATCGGCCACGGATGCCGGCCGAACGTCGCCAGCATCGCTCTGGCAGCCACCACCGCAGCCTCCGGATCGGGCCCCAGCATCCGGGCGTGCACGAGCGTCCAGTGCGCGTAGAAGACGTTTGGCCCGAGCTCGATGGCATGCTGGGCTTCGACTTCCGCCGAGGCGTAGTCTCCCGACCAGCCGAGTATCAGCGCCAAATGCGCGCGAATGTTGACGTTGAGTGGATCCGACGCCAATGCCACCTCGATCTCGCGAATGGCATCGCGAAGGGCGCCTCGCGCGTACACGAGATCGTAGGCCGCTCGCAGCGCACGCGCTTCCGGATCAGCGGGGTCGAGCTCGACGGCGCGGGCCCAGGCGCGGGATGCCCTCTCTCGGTCGTACTCGACGCAGAACGCCAGCAGCGCATCCGCGACGTGCGCCTGGTCGAGCATGGGATCCAGCTCGAGCGCTCGGGCGCTGGCGGCCGACGCCCGCGGCAGCGTCTCACGCGGGTGACGCATCCCCCACTGGCTGAGCAGGAGCAGCGACTTGGCCAGCTCGGCGTATGCGGCGGCGTAACCAGGATCGAGCGCCACCGCCTGCTCGAAGCACTCGACCGCCGAGATCAACGCCGGCCCGCGCTGAAGCTCGAGCGCGCGTCCCTTGAGGTACAGGCTGTACGCATCGACGTTCGCGGTCGCCGGTTTCACGAGCTCGGCGCTCGGGTCGACGCTCACCCGCAGCTTCGTCGCTATCGCGTTGGCGATCTCGTCCTGAATGGCGAACACGTCGGTGAGCTCGCGATCGTATCGCTCCGACCAGAGATGGTATCCGTCCGCGACGCTGGTCAGCTGCGCGGTGATCCGGATGCGATTCCCCGACTGCCGCACGCTTCCCTCGAGCACGGTGGCGACGCCGAGCTGGTCGCCGATCTCGCGAAGGTCGACGTTCTTCCCCTTGAATGAGAAGGCGGACGTCCGCGCGGCGACACGCAGGTCACGCAGCTGCGTGAGCGCGTTGATGATTTCCTCGGAGATTCCGTCCGAGAAGAAGTCGTTGGCTGGATCGCCGCTCATGTTGACGAAGGGCAGGACGGCAATCGATCGCTCGACGCCCTCGTCGCCGTGCGCCGGCGCCTTCGACGTCAGCGCCGCCTGAAACCGCTCCATCGTCGCGAAGCGGTCCTCCGGCGCGCGCGCGAGGGCGACCGCGATCGCCGCCTCCACCGCTCGCGGCACACCGGTGCGCTTGACGGTGACGCGCGGCGCCGCGCGCGTGAATCGCTGCGCGATGACCGACTCCACCGTCGGCCCGGTGAAGGGCGGCTCCCCCGCGAGCATCTCGTACAGCACGCTCGCGAGCGAGTACAGGTCGCTCCGTCCATCGATGTCCATCTCGCCGGCGGCCTGCTCCGGGCTCATGTAGGCCGGCGTGCCTAACGCCATGCCCGAGACGGTCATCCGCTCGCTCTCGGTGGCCGACAGGGCACGCGCGATGCCGAAGTCGGCCACCAGGGCGTGCCCGGATTGCAGCAGGATGTTCTCCGGCTTGATGTCGCGGTGCACGACGTGCTGGCGGTGCGCATAGTCGAGGGCGTCGGCCGCCTCGCGTACGAGGCGAACCGACTCGTCGACGGAGAGCCGCTTCTCCCGTTCGAGCCGGGCGCGTAGCGACTCGCCGTCGACGAAGGGCATGACGTAGTACAGGAAGCCGCCCGCGCTCCCGGAGTCATGCAGCGGAAGGATGTTGGGATGCACGAGCCGCGCAGTCGTTCGAATCTCCGCCAGAAACCGCTCGGCGCTCACCGTCCGCGCCAGGTCGGCGTGCAGCACCTTGATGGCGACGGTGCGGTCGTGTCGCAGATCCTGCGCGAGATAGACGGTCGCCATGCCGCCGATGCCGATCTGGCGGTCGACGCAGTATCGGCCGGCGAGGGCGGTGTTGAGCTCGTCGATCGTGCTCACGCGCCCAAACTTACACTTCCGCGGCGGCGATGGCTCCCCGTCGCGGCCGCGAGCTCGTCAGATGTCGACGCTCGCGTTCAACCCGACGGCAAGAAGGACATGAGGCTCGAGGTGGGCAGAAGCCTGACCTCGTACTCCTCGCCCGACCGAATCGTGACGGGCCCGGTCTGCGGCAGACCAGAAGTCGCCAAAAGGCGCGCCACGACATTCAGGGTGCCTCGTGTTGCCAACGCCGCGGACACCGTGAGCGTGTCGGTCCGACCGGGGAAGACTGTACCGAGCCGTGTGAAGTCGAGGCCCGGCCCGACGAGGTAGACTGTCGCCTGATCCAGCGAACCGTTGGTGAAAATCAGCGTTGCGGGTTCGGGGCCGGCGCCCCGACGGAAGGGGCCGCACGCCGTCACGGCGCCCAGAATCAGGGCGCCGAGGGTGAGACGGAGCAGACGCGGACGTCTACCGCGTGCGCGTGAGATAACTCGCCTTGTCATCGCGGCGGCGCTTCCCGAAGAAGCGGCTGTCATCGAAGTGCTCGTGCGCATAGAAATCCGCTTCCACCTTCGCGGGCGGTGTGTACGACGCGTCGAACCGGTGACGGTAGAACTGCTCCTCTGGCCGTGTCAGCTTCGTATGCTGGTACGCCGGCAGCGTCCGGAGCTGCGTACTTGGCAGCTTGCCGATGTAGACAGCATCCTCCTTCTCATCGAGCATCGCGCCCCCGATGGGAATGAGGACGTGGCGTGGCTCCTCGAGCCCGAGCGCCTTGTCATCCAGCTCCACGTCGAGATACCGCACCTTCATCGCGCCGATGTCGGCGATGAGCGTGTCCACCTTGCCGACCGTGCGGCCGTCGGCTGCCTGGACATCCCAGCCACGGGGGTCCGGATCGCCTTCGGCGATCGTGAAGTCGTCGAGCTCGTCGAGCCGTGCGAGCTGATAGCTCGAGATATCCCTTGTGGTATCGTTGCGCATGGTAGGCCTCCAGTGCGAGAGTCGATGGCGACGCACTCCGAGAAATGTAGGCCCTCTACGTCGCCCATCAGCGACCCCTGCAGTGACGAGCAGGTGGGTGCAGCGACTTACGCCATTCCTGAAGGGACCGAGGCGCCGATGGCGGCGCGCCGGAGTGGTCTCCGACGGACGGGTACAGCTTTCGCTGCGCGGAGGTGTCATGAGCGAACACGGTCACGACGTTTGCGCCGAGACGCGCGAGTCGGAGAGTGACATGTGGCGAACCCACGAGGAGCAGTTGCTGGTGGAGGCCGCACGACTTCTCTCCGGCTCCGGCGCCCTGGACGCCATACTCCGTGAGGCGACGCGGCTCGTCGTGCCCGCGCTCGCCGATTACAGCATCATCTATCTCCGCGACGCCGGTGGAGGATTCGTTCAGGCGGCATCGGCGCACGTCGACCGGGCGAAAGCGGCTCTGCTCGAGGAGCTCGCGACGTGTTACCGTCCCGATCCATTCGATGCCCACAGCGCCATCGCGCGGGTGGCGGGGAGCCGGCTCCCGCTCGTCGTCGAGCCGCCGACGCGCGAAGAGGCCGAGCTCCTCTTCGAGGATGCCGGGGCCCTGCGGATCGCGCTGGCGCTCAGTCCGGTGTCCCTCGCCCTCGTTCCGCTGCTCGCACATAACGAGTTTTTTGGCGTTCTCGTTCTCGGTGCAGCGGAGTCCGGCCGGCGCTACGACCTGCACGCCCTCACGTACATCGAGCTCATCGGTGCGCGCATCGCGCTCGCCATCGACAACGCTCGACTCTATCGTGATGCGCAGCAGGCGCACGATCGCTCGTTGCGGGCGGCGGAGCTGGAGGGGCAGCTCGCGCACGCTCGCCTCGAAGCGTTGCAGGCACAGCTGAATCCGCATTTCCTCTTCAATGCCCTGAACACCGTCGCCATGCTCGTGCGGCGCGGGGCAAACGACGATGCCCTCCGGGGCGTCTTGAGCTTGAGTGAGCTTCTCCGGAAGGTGCTCGCCGGCAATCGGTCGCTCGAGATGTCACTGCACGACGAGCTCGCCGTGGTGGAACACTATTTGAGCATCGAGCGGTTACGATTTCGCGACCGCCTGACGGCGAGCATCGTCGCGACCGCCGAGGCGCGGGACGCGCTCGTTCCGACTCTCATGCTGCAGCCGCTCGTCGAGAACGCGGTGCGGCACGGCATCGCTCCGGGGAGCCGGGGCGGCCACGTCGAGATCCGCTGCCAACGCAAGGGTGACGTTCTCGTCATCGAAGTGCACGACAATGGCTCGGGACTTCCGGAGGGATGGGATCCCGCGAGCGCCCGTGGAATCGGGCTGGCGAACACGCGCGAACGTCTGGAGCGACTCTATGGCGACGCGCACGCGCTCGAGGTCCGCAGCGCCCCGGAGAGTGGAACGGTCGCGACCATCGAGCTTCCTTTTCGCACGACAAGGCGAGACTGAGGGAACTTACGGACATGCAACCGATCCGCACCGCAATCGTCGATGACGAGCCCGATGCACGAGACGGCATTCGTGAGCTTCTGACGAAGGACGCGGACATCGTCGTGGTGGGGGAGGCACGCACCGGTCGCGAGGCAGTCGCACTCATTCACGATGCCCGTCCCGAGCTGGTCTTTCTCGACGTGCACATGCCCGAGCTGGATGGCTTCGGCGCGCTCGCCGCGGTACAGGCCAGCGCGATGCCGCTCGTCATCTTCGTCACGGCCTATGACGAGCACGCGCTCCGGGCCTTCGAGGTCAACGCGCTCGATTATCTCCTGAAACCGTTCAGCGACGAACGCTTCGCGGAAGCGCTCCATCGCGCAAAGGAGCAGGTACGCCAGCGTCGTATCGGCGAGATCTCACCTCAACTGGTAGAGCTGCTGTCCGCTGAGCCGTCGTCGAGGTCCGCGGACCACACCGCGACGACGAGCGCCGACCTGCCGGCCGACGAGCGCTACCTCGACCGTGTGATGGTCCGGACGGCAAAGGGCTCGGTCTTTCTGCGCACGGACGACATCGATTGGATCGAGGCCGACGACTACTACGCCAGGTTGCACGTGGGTGGGCGCAGCTATCTGATTCGCCAAACCATGCGGCATCTCGAGAAGCGCCTCGACCCGCGACGCTTCGTCCGCGTGCACCGTTCGGCCATCGTCAATATCGATCGGGTTCAGACGCTTCAACCCTACTTTCGCGGGACTCACGTGCTCACGCTGCGCGACGGCACGCAGGTGACCATGAGCCGGAGCCGACGCGCCAACCTCGAGAAGGTCGTAGGCTGGCGCATCTGACTCCGTTCAACCCGTTACGTCTCCGATAGCTGCCTGACGACAGTTGCCGAGCGCTCGAAGAATGCCTGAACGCGGTCACGCTGGTCGAGGAGCGCCTCGTCGGCGCTGATCGACTCCGCCGCGCGCTTCACCTCCGCCACCTCGTCCTCGAGCGCGGGCGCCAGGCGTTGCTGCACGGCCCCCATGAGGCCGCTGAGTGACACGAACGTCTTTCGCGTGACATCCGCGTGACGAGTCGACGCAGCGTTCGCCCACAGCGTGTCCGCTTGCGCGCGAATGGTGTTCGCCTCGGCGGCGATGTCGACACCGGCTCTCGCCGCCAGCCCTTCCAGCGCCGCCGCCAGATTGCGGATGCCGGTCGCCGTATGCGAATGATCGGGGTTCATCGCGCTGGGCGTTATGCGCTCATCCGACCATCGCAGGAACACCGCGACGGCAGTCGGCAGCTCGGTATCGGTGTCGCCGGTGGACATGAGGACCGCCCCGGTGTCGGCGGTGTCGGTGGCGACGCCAGCGACTCCGCGCCCGTTGAAGAACCACCAGGCGATTAGAGCCAGCAGCACCAAGCCCGCGATGATCACCGGCAATGGGCTGCGATCTTTTTTCTCGATATGAATCTCCGCCATGGCTACCTCCTGGCTGCCGAGCTTTTGTGGGGCGCGTCGGTCACCAGCGCATTCGCCGAGAGGTAGACGCCCTCACGGCTGACGAGATTTTCTTCGCTGGCGCTCAGCCCCCACTTCATTCTCACGTCGGCGAGGTTCTGTGGGACGCGCTGCAGCACTCCGGCGACCGAGACTTCCTTCCCCGCGCGAATGTCGGCGGTGCCAGGCTCGGCCAAGCGTGATGCCGTTGCCGAATCGATGACGACGAGCAGTCGCCGATCCCACGTCGATCCGACCCAGAACGCGCGGTCGCCGATCTTCCGCTGGACCTTCACGTTGAAGAGGGCGACACTGCGCCCCAGGAGCGGCATGCGGTCAGGCGCATCGATGATGACGAGCTCGTCGACGATCGGCAGCACGGGGACGGGCACCGTCACGACCGGCATCACGTCGACGCGCGGCGTGACATCGAGGTCCGTCATGACGATCACGGGATTGGCATCGTAGGGATCGAAGACGTCGCCATCGAGATCGAGCCCACCACCGACCTCGCGCTCGAGCACATCCTCCTCGAAGCTGCGCACGATGCCGGTCACCATCACGATGTCGTTCATGACCTTCCCGGAATCGGCGAGGTTGTCGAGAAGGCCGGGCATCGTGCTATTGCCGAGCACGAGAATCTCGCGGCCGCCGAATTCCTCTCCGCCGATGCTGAACCACCGCGGGCCGAAGACCCGGTTTACCTCTCCGCTGACCGTAACCACCTTTCCGACGTACCGTTGCGGTGTGCTGGCGATGTCCGACGCCGTGGTCGTCATCACCGGCTCGGCGACCACCTCACCGAGCTCCATCTCCGTCGACGTGCGCGAGGCGCAGGCGGCCGTCAGGGCCACGAGCGCGGCCGCGACGGCGACATTGGACCAGCGATGGTGATTTCCATGGGTTCGTTGTCTCATTGAAACCTCCTGCGGCTGAGCGTGAAAGACGCAGAGGGGGCCTGTCGCAAGCGGTGGTCCGACAGGTGCGGCGATGCGCGAGGCGGAAATCGCTCGTGCAGCGACTGGCTCCCGGTCCGCAGCCACGTGCGTGCGTGGGCGGCGGGTAGCGATCTTCTCGCAGGGAAGGGAGCGAGCTCCGAGCTCTAGCGGGGCGCTGGTGTTGCCGTTCGTGCCGTCAGAATCGGATCCGAAGGAGTGCGTGACGTCCCGGCGTTCGCGCCAGCGCGAGCGCGACCGACATCGGATCGAACTCGACACGCGCCTCGCGTTGCCCCGGGGGGTGACGCCCCATGCCGGTTCCTGCGCGCGCCGGTTCCGGGTCGATGATGGCGACTGTGAGCGCCAGCCCGGCGAAACTGGCAACAGCCACGAGTCCGAGCACGGTTCTCTCGCTCGCCCCGCCGGTCGCCGACACGCCGAGCCCCATCAGTCCGCCCGCGAGGGTACCGAGCTGTGCGAGTCGCGCCTCGCTTTCCGTGAAGTCGTACCGCCTGACGAGCACCCGATCGCCGACGAACACGCCGGTCAGATAGCCTGCGGTGACGAGCCCGGCGAGGGCGCGATCGCGGTCACTGTCCGTGAGCGGAATCGCGAGGAGGCCAGCCCCGATCAACCCTGCCGGCAGCAGCGTCATCACATCGCCGGCGGTCACGCGGTACGCGGTACGCCGCGGGTATCGCACGCCTAACGGATAGCCGAGCAGGGCTGCGGCAATGACTCCGGCGGCGGCGGCGCGCTCGGTGCTTTCGTCTCCGTCGAAGGCACCCAACGCTCCCAGAATGCCCGCGGTGGTTCCGCCGAGCGTCGTCGAGCCGAACGTCGCCGCCCGCGCCTCACTGTCGGTATATCCGCGGCCGAGCCGGAAGCCGGCGATGCTTCCGGCGATTCCACCCAGGAGCGCGCTGGCTGCCCAGGCCTCGGAATCGTCCTCGTCCATGTCGAATGCGAACGCGAGACCGCGGGCCATGAACGCGCCGCGATACGCGCCGTCCGTGGCGAGGTGATTCTGCGCCCGCGTCACCGGGAGGTTCTGCGACGCCGCCATGATGGCGAAGAAGGTTCCGCCCGTGACCAGCAGGTACGCCGCGGTGCGCTCGCTGCCATCCTCCGGGAACGTCGCGGCCGCGGGGCCATAGATCAGGGCGGCGATCAGCATCTGATTCCTGACGAACGCTCCGCGTGCCGGCTCGGAGATCAGCTCCGGTCGCTCCTCGGTGACGGGCCTGCCGGCGACCGCCATCCCGCGCGACACCGCGGCCCGCAGTGCCTCACGAGTGCCGGGAGCAAGGATGTGACGCTCGATCGTGCCGCCGCGGCGGTGAATGGCGAGGACGTAGCCGCCGGCGCTGGACGAGTACAGCCGCGCTTCCTCGTAGTCTCCGGTGATTGGCCACACGTCGGGTGAGAGGGCGATGCGCGCCGCGAGTGGCGGCGTGATCGTCATGATTCGTCCCGCACTGTCGAAGGGTGCGGGCGATTCGGTGACCACCTGCGCGTCGGCCACCGCGCAGACAATGAGGAGCAGGGCCGCGACGACCTGTGCCACAACGGCCTTCCGGGAAGCGGCATCCACAATATGCGCCTCGAGGTGACCGATGGCACCCCTGACTGCCACCGCCTTGACGGACGCAGGTCAACGACCAATGATTGCCGGCCCCCTCCGGACTCCATCGTACGCCAGGGGCTCACGCCCAAACGCCGCAGCGAGGTGCTCATGATCAGACATACTCTGCAGCGATTTTCCGTGTTCGCGTCCCTTGCGGGCGCCCTCGCGTGCGCTGACTCCATCCCGACTGCCCCGTCTCCCGACGCCAGCCCCGCGGTGCAGGGAGGTCAGGATCGTCTCGGCGCGTGGTTCAACCCCGCCGCGGCGGCGGTGCTCGCCCTCCCGCGTACCGTGTTCGCCGACAACGACGAGAAGGCCGGCAAGCTGGTGTTCGGCGTCGAAGACGCCAGCGCCATTGACGAGGTGCGAGCGACGCTCGCTCGCCTCGGTATCCCAAGGGCCGACTATTCCGTCGAGGTGACGCCGCCCATTCATGCGATGGCGACATTGCGCGACCGCTTCCGTCCAACACAGGCCGGCAGCCAGATCCATTTCTTCCTGTACGTTTGCACCATGGGCTTCAACGTCTCGCACGGCGGCGGCCGATCCTTCATCACCAATTCCCACTGTACCCAGAAACAGGGAGGCGTCGAAGGGACGCAATATTTCCAGCCGCTGAGCAGCGTCGATCCGACCGTCATCGCCACCGAGGCCGACGATCCGGAGTACTTCCGCGGCGGCGTGTGCCCGTTAGGCGCGAAGTGCCGCTACAGCGACGCCTCCCGAGCGCTGTATGCGAGCGAGGTGCCCTCGATTCAGGGTGAGATCCTGAGGACCAGCGGACCGAACAATGGTGATCTCAACGTCGCGGGCGTCTTCACGATCACGTCGCAGGACACTGAGACGACCAGCTTCCCGATCGGGATGGTCGTCAACAAAGTGGGACGCACGACCGGGTGGACGCAGGGTGAGGTGACGCGGACCTGTGTGCACACCGGCGTCTTCGGATCCAACACCGTGCTGCTCTGCCAGACGTTCGTGAGCGACCCGGGCGGCGCAGCCGTGGTCGGCGGGGGAGACAGCGGCTCCGGCGTGTTCTCGATCCGGGGCCGTGACAACGCCAGGCTGCTCGGCATTCTGTGGGGCGGAAGTGGCAGCACGACGTTCGTGTTCAGTCCGCTGAAGTCGATTCAGGACGAGCTCGGCGCGTTGACCGCCACGAGGTAGCCGACAGGCGAGTTTCGCGGCGACGAGCGGGTTTTTCCGCGAGGGATGGTTGGGAGGGGGGGTATGGCAGTTCTGCCATATCCCCGCTCGTCAATGTCCGCAGCCGAAAGCGCGGCGATCCTGATTGTCGCGGCTCTGCACCCTTCTCGAGCGCTACGGCCCAGCCCTCACGCCAGCCGCGCGCAGATACTCGGTCGCAACCTCCGCGTAGTGCCGAATCGCGATCTCCGGCTCCTCGATCTCGGGGTGCCATCGCTTCTCCCACTCGAAGCTGTAGAAACCGCGATATCCGGTCTGCGCCAGCGCCTCGACCTGCTGGCGCACCGGAACCGCCCCCGCGCCAGTCAGCACGTACCGTCGCCCCGCGCCCGCCGCGACCGAGTCCTTGAGGTGCGTGTGACGAATCCATCGTCCGAGCTGCCTAACGGTGTCCGCCGGCGCCTCCCCGGACGCGACGAACGTGTGATGCGCATCCCAGAGCAGCGCAACCGCGGGCGACGCGGCCCGCTGCAGGATCTCGAGCAGCGACGGGGAGTCGGTGAAGTCGCCGTGCGACTCGATGAGCAGCGTGACCCCCTGGTTGGACGCGCGTTCCCCGAGCTTGCGAAGGTTGGCCGCGATCCGCTCGCGCGTCGCCTCGCGCGGCTCGCCGGCGACGTACCGGTCGCCGAACACGCGCACATACGGGGTGCCGAGCGCACGGGCGAGGTCGATGTAGCGCCCGGCTTCGTCGAGCTGCGCGGCATCCAGGTCGTGCATCCGGGCCGACGCGCCGAGGCAGATGACCGTCAGGTCTCGATCGGCAAGCTGCTGTTTGACGTCGGCGAGCCGGGCCGGCGCGAGATCAGGATGCCGGGTGATGTCGACCGTGTCCTGAAGCCCGCGAAGCTCGATCGCCGTGAATCCATTCTTCTCGGCAAAGTCGAGGATTTGCGCCAGGCTCCATGTGGGGCAGCCGAGGGTGGAAAAGCCGAGCGGGAGTCGGCGCGCGAGGGCGGGGACGCGCGGCGCGCTCGCGCATGCCGCCCCGAGCAGCGCAAGCGCAGAAGACTGGAGAAATTCTCGGCGCGATCTCATCCGTTTCGTACCGCCTCGCATCTCGGACACCCAGGCTTCGTGTGATCGCCAGGCATTCGCAGTCACTTTCTCAATATGCAACGGCCCGGGGGGCCGGAGCCCCCCGGCCGCGACGAGCGTCCCTACGAGGTGATGCGTTTCGCTTCGCCGCGCAAATCGGCGATGTGGTATGCGATCCCCTGCCCGACGGGCGGGCCGGCGATGCCCGAAAACTCGTCCGCGGTAATCCCGGGCACTTGCACCTGCGCGGTCGCCCCTCGCGGAACCCGCACCGGCGGCACCACCAGTGTGAACGTCCTGACCTTCTGATCGGCCGCCGTCTCCAATATGACGGTGACCAGCTTACCGATTGGAGTCGCCGTTACGCGAACGTCGCTGCCCATGAACGCACGGCGCCCATACGTGAGCTGTGGCTGACCGGCGACGTTCGCTTCCGTGTAACTCACGTATATCTCACCGTCTACTACGGAGAAGTGATTTGCCATCTCTGTCCGTTCACCTCCATCAACCTCCGCCCCAACGAGCTCGACATTGACTTCGTGCGCGCCGTCCGCATCGAGCACGGTGACTCTCGGCACATGCACAGCCGCGGCGAAGGACGTGCCGGCAACGAAGGGGGCCAGAGCAGGGAGAGTTGGCCCGTCCGGAGGCATCCACGTCAGCTCGTACATGGGTGGGAACACATCCTCGGGTCTCAATTGCAGCCAGACGCGATAGCCAGACGTCGGAGTGAACCCCGATGCCTGGATGGTCACCTGGCCGTGAAGCTGAAACGCCGTGTACTCACCACGACCCAGCTCGACGGTGCTGCCCGCGATGGTGTTCATGCTGACCTCCATTGGTCTGGGAAATCTACGAGAGCGCTCGCTCGCGCGGTGGGTTATGCACCGGCTGACGCTCGGCTAATCCATTGCGGGTACGATTCCGAATTCTCGAGGCGAGGCCTGGGTGAAGCGAAGCGCTCGAAGAACCAGTCCACGGTATTGGCCAGCGTACCCGGGTGAGTCGTGTCTCCATAGGCCTCGAAGGCGATTGTCCACCACGGACCTTCGAACGTCAAACCCGTGAGCTCGACGTTGCACGCACGAGCCAGCTTCTCTCGCAGGCCCACGCGCTCCAGTGTCCCATCATCGCGGGGGACGTACTTCCGCTGCCATCGCCGTTTTCGCACCGAGGCGATGTCGGCCGCATCCGATCCGCCGAGGAATGCTTGCACCACGGCATCGCTGCTCTCTCGTGTGGGGATGCGGGTATACGTCCAATCGTCCTTCGTCCAAAGCTGCGCGATACCGGTAACGCCCGTGCGCGGGGCTCGAAAGAGCGAGGAGTCGAGCATGCGCTTCAGCTCCAGCTTTTCCTCGCGCAGCTTCAGCCCATACTCACTACTTTCCGGCTCCACGAGATAATGGTCGGTCCGGTTGTCGAGATCGCTGTCTGGAATCGCGTCGCCAAGCAGCTCCTTCGCACTGCGAAACCAGCGTTCGAGGTCGTGGTCGAGCTCCCCTTTCCAGAACCACCGGACTTCGGTCGCGATCGTCATCGGGCGCCGCCGCGCCCGCCAAGTCGACCGCGCTCGTCGACTTCGTACCGTGCGTTCACCCAGCCTTGCTGCACCCACCACGCGGCGAGAAGCCCGAGCACACCTAGCACGGCGCACAGTGTATCCGACAACGAGGTAAATGATACCGCCAGTCCGCGCGCCTGAAGCCACCGCGCGCCTGTGATGCCGAAAAGACCGAAGAGAATCGCGGTGATGAGCGCATTCCACAGCATCACGGTCTCCGCCAACCCGCCGCGCCTAACAAGCTTCTCGAGTGAGAGGGGCTGGCGGATCTTGTGGCGATCGACGGGGCGCGAGACGTATGTGCCAATCGCCGGCGCGAGGCTCACGAAGTAGGCTCGAATCTTTCTCGCCGATTCGATCTCACGATCCGTCTGCAGATTCCGGTGAACGACTCGCGCGAGCGTCACCCGGCCAAAAATGAGCAGCGCCAGCAGCACCGCCACCGCGGGGAGGCGCGGCATGAAGGCCGTTGGCTCCACGAGGCCGCTGTCGTCGAAAAGAAGCGCTGCGAACAGCGCGGCGGTGACGGTCAGAAAGAAGTTGACGCGCGTCTCGCCGGTGCGCTCGCTCTCGAAGATCGCGGCTTCGTGACTTCGATACTCCTCGAGCAGAAACTCCGCTGTCGCGCGCCTGGACTCGGACTCCACCGTCGCCATGATCCCTCCTCAACGGGTGATCGCATCCTCCACACGGTCGAAGCGCAATCCGCTCCACGCCTCCCCTCGGCCCGGCGTCTTGCGACGTCCAAGCCAGAAGTGCGGCGTCCCGTTCAGCCAGCGCGCGTATTGCGCTGTCCGCAGCACGTGAGCTCCCGCTCGAGGAACTTCCTCCTCGAAGAGGTAAAACGGACGCACCTCCGGCCGTAACAAGACCCCGCGAGCGCGAATCCGCTGCGGCGCCCCGCCATCCGCAACGCCCCGCAGGTCAGGCATCGCGCCGCGCCTCAGCATCGTCTGTCCACCACCGATCCCCCTGGGCATGAAAGGGATCCAGTTTCGCGGGACTTCGGTGAGCAGCTTGTACGTGGGGATCACCCGCGCATCGGTCTTGTCCTGCGGAAGGCCCTCGAGGTCGCGCGGGTCCCCGCCTGCCGCCTCGTAAGCCTGGAGCGCCTGGTCGCGAGCGGCGCGCGGTGCCTGCTCTGCCTGCCGGGCCTGATCATGCGCAGCCTGCGCGGCGTTCTCTCCGGCAGTACCTCTCGCTCGGATCAACGTGTCGAACGTGGTTGCCACCGCATCGGCGAACGGCCGCCACGCGAGCACGCGCTCCTGCGCGATCCGACGTGCGCGTTCCCGGACTCGCCGCTCACCGGCGGCCGCGAGATCGTAGCCCGACACAGGCACACCGATCTCATCCTGAACCACCGCTTCGACCCCCCACGCCATGTTCGCCATCTCGTCCCGGATCAGCCGGAGCTCCTCGAAAGGCGGACTTTCGAGCCCATGGGACAGCGTCGGCGGAAGGAAGAGAAATCGATCGCCGACCGTGTGCGCTTCGGTTGCCGTGGCACGCCCGCCGAGGACGAACATCGCCCACCCGGGATCAATGCCAGCAGGGACATCGACCTCACCGCCAAAGGAGTCGCGAACGCGCAGCTGATCGATCCACGTCAGACTTCCGACAGGGAGCTCGAGCGGCAGCTCGAACCAGTCGTTGCCGTACACGAGGGCGAACTCGCTCACGACGGCGTGCGCGAGCTCGTTCCGCTGCACGTCGATCGCCGCCAGGTTCACCCGTCCGTCTTCGAATCGCCACCAGCGCTCGTTAGGCCTGCCCAGAAACTTCACCGGCGAGGGAATGAAGGCACGCCGACCGAGCTGCGGCTGCCCACGCCCCGCCACGGGGGCGATGGCGGCGTTAGGTGCACGATCGACCGTGAATGCGTGCCAGTCGAGGCGTCCCTCATAGTATTCGTCGGCGGCGAGGACGACTTCGGCGCCAGCGCCGGCGGGGACAGCGGCGCGCGCAAGCGCGGAAATCCGGAACCGGTACTCCTGGCGACGGTCGTCCCACGCCGCGGCGGTCGCGGCCGGCGGGTACAGCGCGTTGGCGACATCGCGCAGACGATCGCCCGCCGCATCCGCGGCGGCTGCGCCGCCGGCCGGCAGGGGATTGGCGCCTCCAAACGCCGTCGCGGCGTACACCGCCGAGGCCGTCTGATTCTGGCGCAGGGCGGCAAGGAGCGTTGCTCCGTCGCTCACGCGGCCGCCGACGGCGGCCATGAATCCGATGGCACGGTTGGAAGCACGGTCGTGCTCGTTCGGTGCCCATTGCATCGGGAACGCCGCGCGAAAGAGATCGCGAACGTTGGCGTTGCCGGCGAGCGCCCGCTCGAAGACGACTCCAAGGTGTGCGGAAAGGCGCCGGCTCATGGGCATCGCTTCGCGCTCGACCTCCACCTCGAGCGGTTTGGTGTGATCGATGACCTCCGCCGGCTGTTGGTCTCCACGCCGCAGTCTGTCCACCATGCTGGTGCGATACACGATTTGCGCGCCGATGGGGCCGCCGGCATCCTCGCCGCGGAACTCGCCGGTTTGCCATTGCCGCGCGAGCATCCAGGCGGGGTCGTGCAGCCGCGCGCGCAGGCTCTCCATCCAGTCTTCGCGTCGGCACACGGGCTGGAGGCGGGTCCAGGTGGTGACGGAAGGCATCAGTTCACCCCCTCGGCGTTCGGCGCGCGAGCGACAACGGCGACGGCGTCCATGACCTGGGGCTCGACGTAGAAATACGTGCTGATCGCTTCCTGCGCGAAGTTCTGCGTGAAGTAGAGCGCGGGGAGCGCCACGCCGTACCACTGCATCAACGGGGGGTCGACAGTCCGGATGCGCGCCAGTCGTCGCGTGTCCTCGATGATGTCGAACAATTGGCTGCGGCTCCACCGCGGCCCCTGTCCTCTTATTTCTCCCATCCCCGCAGGAACGGCGAGCAGCATGACCTGAGGGGGTTCCGACCCCGGCTGGTCGAACTGGAAGGTGAGCGCTGCCGTTTCACTGGCGTGCGGTACGACCTCCTCCCAATCGGCAACCACCAGCCCGGCAAAACGGTCGTTGTTCGCGTCCGAGAACCGAACGAGCCCCATGAATACCACCGAGAGGAGTCCGGGAGGAAATGGCGCTTGCCGGTCGAGGGCGGCCCAGCGATCCCCGTTCGCGAATGGCGTTTGCGCGGCCGACAGAGAGAAGGACCCGCGCGCGGTTTGCACGACCGACATCGTCGTCGCGAGCTCGAGCTCCGTCAGCGTGGGATGCGCTTGGGAGACCTGGAAGAGCCAATGTGCCATCGCATCGTCGCTCGCGCCGACGAGTGCGTTCGGGCTCGCCGTGGTGTGGGACGCGCTCAGCGCGTGCTGCGTGCCGAGCACGAACGGCGGCGTCACCACGAACGCTTTCCCGAACGCGAGCTTCAACACTTCGGTGCATCGGCTGAGCACTGCGCCGATTGCGAGGTCGCGCGTGCGCTCGGCACCCTCGATGACTGCTTCCGAGGCGCCGCCATTGATCGCGGTGTCGACCGCGGCCAACGCGTCGTTGGCGTCGGTGGCCCTTTGTGTGAGCGCGGCGAGCTCGGTGTCCACTTCGGCCTGGGTGATTGCCGCCGGCCCATCCACTTCGAGAATCGCGATCAGGCGCTTGGCGGCTTCACGCAGCGCTCCCTCGGCGCGATCGACCACGCGGTACCAGCGAACGCGCGCCGCCACGAGATCTCCGGCTGGAGCCGGAGGCTCGTGCGGGATCACCGCATCGTTGACGCCGTGCCATCCGAGCGCGAAGCTGGCGGAGCGAATGGCGTCCAGCACGGCCGGATCGGGCGTCTCATCACCTGCGGCTGGCGGGTTGCCGTTGGCGGCGGCCGTCGCATTGCGCTCCAACCGGTCTGCCTCGTCCTGTCGGGCATCGGCAATGAGCGGCTGAAGCGCCCGATACGCATTCCACAGCGCAGTGAGCGCACCGCGTGCCCGAGCCGTTAGGCGCGCGACGTCCAGTCCGACCAGTGGATTGTCCCCCGCACGATCGGGCGCGTTCAGATCGGCAGGGGTGGCGGCGCGCGATGCGCCGGCGACGTTCTGGAGAGCCTGGAGAAGCGCCGAGACCTCACTCAGCGTCCGGATACCTGGCGGTCGTGCCGGCGCGCCGGCCCAGGGTGGCGGATGATCGAACGAGATGTCAATGGCGCGGCGAGTGGCGTTCGCGCCGGCGAGCAGATAGCGGATCCGTTCTTCCAGCTCCGAGGCTCGGGCCGTGTCACCGCTCGCCGCGAAGGTAATCATGTCGATGGCGTCTACGCCTAACGCGCCCAGCTGCACCCACTCGCGCGTTACGACTGGCGGGTTTCCCTGGAGGTACCGTACCTGCACTCGAATGTCGGCGGGATCGCCGATGGCCGCCGCCAGCCATTGATTCAGCTCGGGCGCAGCGGTCGCTCGTGGCGTTCGCGCGTTTGGCCAGCCATTGAGCGTGTTGGCGGGCACGGGGTCGAGCGAGAGAATGACACGATTCCGGATCGTCGTACCCGTTCGTGGTGTGCGCGCGATCTCGATTTCCGGCATTTGCCGTTCGCCGGCCATTGCTGCCGCCACGGCACCAGCGCGCTCGAAGTGGCCAGTCCCGGTCTGAAATACGCCCTCGGCGAGCGCGATGTCAGCCATGGTGTCGTGCAGCGCCTCGAGTTGATCGAGCAGGTCGATGAGCGTACGCCCGGCGTTGCTACCCATCAACGGCAAGTCGTCATTGTCGAACAGCCGGCGCGACGCATCGCCGCGTGCCGTGGGCCCGAACGTCAGCCACTGCTTGCGCAGCTCCAGTCCGTTCACGACGGCGCTCGCGGCGATTGCTTCGGTGGGTCCATTCGGCTCCGTGAGGATGCCCTCATCGATGGGGAACGCATCGCGGAACGCCGGCAGATACTGCTCGAGACCGAGTGCGAGCGGAGCCTCGTGTAACGAGCGCTCGAAGCGATATCCCAGGACGGCCGCCAGCGTATTGCCCATGCGAACGGACTCGAACAGCCACAGCGCCTGCTTGACCCGATGCGATGACAGCTCCACGGCGAGCGTGCCGCGTGCCGGTCCGTCACGGCTGAGGTACCCGCTACGAAGAATCGCAGCGGCGGTGGCGTGGCTCGATGAGGGCGCGAGCACATAGCCTCCACCCGCGGGAGCCTGCGCGCGACGCAGATCTTCGACCCAGCCGTACGCGCCGACGTAGACACCGGTGGCTCGAGCGCTCCGCATCGACCGCAATCGCCGCGTCGCGAGTGATGTAATCCACGCATCCAGGCGATGACTGCAGCAGTCGAGCGTCTCGGTCATGAGCAGCTGGAGGCGTTCCGTGGGTACTGTCGCGAGTCGCAGCAGGCATTCGCGCAGCTCGACGAACTCTTCGAGCCATCGTGGGACCTCTCGGAGATGGGCCGTCGCTCCCACGTCGGCGTAGCTCAGGTAGTCGCCAATGCGCACCTGCTGCTGGCCGCCTGGAGGCACGAACTGCCCGTTCAGATAGCTGTACGGCGACGGTGTCTCTACCCCCGGCATCGCCACGAGCTCGGGCTCGAATCGAGCCGAGGCCGCGATCATGCCGGCGTCGATCTGAATCGTCTTCGCGGTCTCGACGTACGCACTGAGGACGGAGTGACGGAGGATGCGATAGAGCATCGTGTTGCCGGACCCTGCGGGCCGGCCGGTTTCACTCCTGATGTCCTCGACCGGTGCAGTTGCCAGCCATGCGATGTAGTTAGGCTGCCCGGGCAGAGGCTGCGGTCCCACCTGCGCGTGTACCAGGCTGAGCTCCTCGACCGGGGCCGGGGCGTCCATGGCGAAGGTCGTCAGGCGCGGCCGCAGGTCCTCGTCCAGTCCGAGGCGGCGCAGGAGCTTGGTCATCTCGTCGGCAGGCTGCTCGAGGAAGGGAAAGACCTCGCCCCAATCAATGCCCCAGAGATTGATGAATTCGCTGGTCTGGCCGGTGAACTCCTCGCCGTAGGCGGCGCTCGCGGCGTAGCTCGACGAGTTTGCCTGCATCGTCATCAACTCGTAGAGGTCGCGCGACGGATCGCCGGTGCGGCCTACCCGCGGCGTATCGCCGCTCATCGTCAGCCAATCCTGTGACATACGCCGGAGAATTCCCGGCAGCGGCTGCGGAACATCTTCATCCCCCTTCCGGGGAGTCCACGCGTCAAGGGAGGCGACCGGCAAGACGCCATACGGATTCGGACCCGCGCGGAGTGGTGGCAGCGGTCCGCGCCCGCGTACGTACGCGATGAAATGTCGGCGCAGTCCAGCGATCGTCTCCGCGGAAATGGTGTCGGCGAGAATCTGCTTGAGGTAGTAGCCCCACGTCGCCGGCCAGAGCGCGCATGCCATGTGGGCCGCCTCACGCTGATCGGTTCCGTTGGCGCCTCGTACGTGCTCGAACGTCTCCGGGGCAATGCCGAGCGCTCCCGCGAGCTGCGGTCCGTCCATCGAGTGGTGGGCATCGTCGGCCGGATCGAAGAGCGGCGCCTGTCGCTCGGTGACGAAGGTCTGCGCCATTGGCGGACTCGACGAATACCATGCCCCCGACTCTTCCGTGTTGTTCGTCGGCGCGCCACGCGGTGCGATCGCCAGCCCCTCGGTATAATGGTGCGCGTCGAGCAGGTCGCGGACGAGCCGGCTCCCTTCGGCGGCATCGGCGGCGGTGCGAACGCCTAACACCACGATCCGATCGAATCCCCGGGCGGCCTGCGCGCTCGTCAGCGGCACTCGCAGTGCCATGCCGCGATCTTCCGCCACGGCGAAGTTGGTGAGCCATTGGAGCTGCTGGGGAAGACCATCCACCAACTCGTCGATCGTCTGCGCGTCGGCCTGATCATCCCCGGGCTCGTTGGGATCGAATCCCACGGTGAGGGAGGGTGGGACCAGCCGGCCGGTCGTCCGCTCGAACACCAGACTGCCATCCGCATATCCACGCACAGTGAAGCGCTCCGGCAAGACATCGGTAGCCGCCGCACGGGTCCACGCGATCAGCCGATCGAGCAGCTCATCCGCTACTCCGCCGGCGGGGTTGGTACTCACGGCGATCCACGCGGCTCGCTCGGCGCCCAGTGCCTCGCCGACGAGTACGCTCCAGGCGGCGAGCCGGCCGGCGTCGTCGGCCGCCGCCGCATGCGCGCGCCAGTAATCGGCGCCCAGGGCTTGCTCATCCGGCGTGAGCTCAGGCTCGTGCGTGTGAATCGCGACGGAGTCGGGCAGGAATCGAATTCGGAGCTCGACGCCTCCGGCGACTGGCGCGAAGCGAGTCTGGAGACGAATTGGCAGAAGGAGCACGGGGAAGCTCGCATCGATCACGCCGCCGAGGGCGTCGTTGTTCGTCGCGTCGGCCAATCGGACGCGCGCGTCGAGCAGCTCCTCGAGGCTCGGCGCAAGCTTCGCCAGCGCATCGGCGCGCGCCCCCAACTGCTCCATCCGCGCTTCGATCTTCTCGCGATCCGCCGCACTGCGCACAAGGTCGCGACGCTGCTCGAGCGCGCGAAGGCTCGCGACGATCCGCTGCAGCTCGTCTCGATGACGGAATCCGGTGCCAATGGTACCGGGGTCGCGAAGCTCGTCAGGCATTGGGTCCCTCCGTGCCTTGGGCGGGTGGCATGGGGACCATCTGGCTCCCGTGCACCATGATTCTCACCGGCTGCTGCAACGTGATGGCCGCCAGCGCCGCGGCGCTCGTTCCCCACGCCGGTCCGCCGGCGACGGCGGCGGTCTTGACGGCGTTAGGCGCCCCGTCCACCGGGACGTGACTGGGAGGCTGGGCGCCGGCGAAATGATTCCAGGAGAGATCCGACCACTTGGCGATCGGCGGCGCTGCGCCATTGCCAACGTCCATCCCGAAGCGTGGCTGCGTGAACTGCTCTTCCAGGATGAAGAACCAGCCCGGATCGCCGCGCACTTCGGTTTCGGTAAGCTTGAAGCCGATGAAGCCAACGTCGGGGCGCAGCTCGCCACGGAAGATGGGGCGACGCTCCTCGGCACCTTCGGGAACCGCGCGATACGTCTCGGTCGTCGTGGAGACCCAGCCTGCGCGCGCGCTGTAGATGACCGTATTGGGATATTTCTTGAGAAGGTCACCCCTGACGAGCAAGACGACGTTTTCTTCCTGCGGTCCGGTTCCCGGGCGGTGCGCTCCCAGATCACCAGAGCGCCACTCGTGAATGGGTCGGATGTCGCGCAAGGCATCCCGCTCGGGGCTATCCTCGGGGGGCAACGCGCCGCGCGCGGACACATCCCAGAACTGCCGGAAATAACTTCCGCGCTGGTCGGTGGGGTACTCGCGCCAGAGCAGCTCGCGGCTCATCTCGTGATTCAGGCCAACCATATACGCTTCGATGAACGGCTGGTTGGTGACTACGAGACCGCAGCTGTTGACCGGAATGCCGCCGATGCCGGGCAGCATGAGCTCCTGTGACATCCTGGCCAGCGGCTCATACATCGGCTGCGGAAACTTGGGATGGTCCCAGATGGGATCGAGCGGATCCGCCGGGCGGACCATCGTGACGCGGAACTCGAGCCGTGCGAGCACTGCCTGTGCAATGGTCGTCGCTGGATCGAGCGCCGTGGCGAGCTTCTGCCTAACGGTGAGCACGTCGGCCGGCGCTGGAGGCGGCGTCCGGGGGATCTCGGGGCGCGCGACCTCGAGCGCGCGTGCCGCCCCGCTGCGGAAGGCATCCACTTGCCGCTGTCGGAGCTGCGCCGAGGGCGCGCCCCCCGGTGGGGGTGGCTGCGGGGCGCCGGTCCAGGACAGCTGCACAGGGGCGAGGTCGAACGATGGTGGCGGCGCCGCGCTGCGAACGTCGGTTGACGTGAAGCGGCGCGCAAAGCGCGGCCCCGGTCGCCTCGCATCGGCGACGCCGACCAGCGCGATCGTCAGGAGGATTGCCAGCGCGACGATCCAGCCGAGCGGAAGGAACGCGAGAAGAAGCATGAGCAGGAGCAGCAGGACGATGCTCCACGGCGATGCCAGGATGCTCTGCAGCCATGCGGGAAGCGTCCCGAGGATGGACGACGAGCGTAATGCGTCGAGTGTGATCACCCCGCCGATCGGCGCCGGTGGATCGACGCGCAGGTCGCGTCGATTGATGCGAGCGAGGAGGTCGCGCAGGACGAAGCGTGCGTTACCAGCAGCGGCGCGCCTGACGAGTCGCGATGCGGGTCGGGTGAGACGGGCGAAGCTCGGGGACAGCGCCGCGGAGCGAAGCGCTGTCGACGCGAGCTGGCGACGAATCGTGGTCGAGCTGCCGAGCACCTTCCCATGGAAGGCGCGGGTTGCGACCAGGTACTCCTCATCGAAACGGGTCTCCAGATGGCGCACCGCGACGCGCTCGGAGATCGCGCGTCCCACCTGACCCGCGCGCAACGCATCGGAGGCGAGATCCAGGTCGCCGATCTGTCGCCACGCTGACGCCATGAGCGACTCCTGATCGGCTTGCACGACCTGAGTGCCGTAACCCGCCGTCGCGCGGTGTCGTGGATCGAGATTCAACGTGTTGATCCACCGTGGGCCTGCGGCGCCGACGCGGGTGACCGCCGCGTGCCACCGGCCATAGATCGGCGGCATGACGAACGGATCGTCGTTAGGGTCGTCGGCCGCGGCATTCAGGAGATCGGAGAGGCGGCTTTGAAATGGGTCGGGCTGGGCACGCGCCGGGTCGGGCCATCGCGTTGGTTCCGTGTCGAGCGACTGCAGGGCGCCTTGAAATCCCAGCACCGGCTCCGGGCGGCCCGCGGGATTCGAGATCGCCGGGACCATCGGCCCGGGATGACCGGCGTCGACATCGCGGAGTCCGACATGTCCGGGGATGCGGTAGGGCACCAACGCGCGCACGAGGAACTCGAAGTCCCCTCGCGCGCCGGTGCGAAACGACCAGTGATGGTAGACCGGAAGCTCCACCTCGTTCACCGCGGGATCCCAGGCGAGCTGGTCGCCACGCACCTGCTCGGCGGGCATCTGGAGTCCGGCGAGTCGGCCGGCCTCGAACGTGGGGACCACAAATGCAGTGTAGCCCGTGTTGTCTTTCAGACGCCGTGGGCACATGAGGCGTGCGATCGCCAGCTCGGGGTGCGACGCGACGAGTTGACCGAGTTGCGTGGCGCTCGAAAAATCGATCACTGTCGCGTCATCGAGGGCGTCGGTGACCTGGACGTGGGCCCATGCCCACGCTTCGTCGAGGTCGGGCAGGATGTCGGCGAGCGTGGCTCCGTCGCGCTTCACCGTGATCGTCGCCAGCGCTCCACGCGGCTTCGGCGGAGTGAACTCACCGGCCTCGAGCACGATGAGCGTGATCCATGGGCGCAACCGCGAGCCAGATGGTCCCACGGGCGTGAAGCGCCACGGGAAATCCGGTGCCGAGAAGTCGCAGGTGGGGAAGTAATTCGCCTCGAAGTCGCCGACATCGGGCTTCGGGTCGGTACGGATGATGACGCGCGAATCGAATGCCGTGATGTCACCCGGTCCACGCACGTTGACCGTTTTCGGCACCGTGACGGTTGCGTTCGCGTTGTCATCGCGAACCTGCGAGGCCGTCACCGACACGGTGATCGTCGAGCGCGGAGTCGCGGCGGCGAGCGTCGTCGCTTCCAGGCGCGTGGCGAGTCCCGTGCGGAGGAAGGGCAGGAAGCCGTAACGGACGTTGGGCAGCGCACTCATGGCCGCGGGACCTCGCCGGTGGGAATGACCTGATAGCGACCCACATCCCAGGGGTGCGTGTCGTTGTAATGGTCGAGCAGCGCACTCGCGGTGGAGTGTGACATGACGCCGCCAAGCTCCGCCGTCCCCGCCGCTGGCAGGAGGTCATCGGAGGAGACGATCTCCCATCCGGGTTTGCCGATTTCGACCCCGACGTTGGGCAGCTCACCGCCGAATCGACGCTCCACCATGCCGAGCGGATCCAGCATCACCGCGCTCACCGCGATGCCCATGCGGGCATGGTCGCGTGGGAGGCGTGCGCTGCCAACGGTGCGACGGCGGCCGACGTCGTCGAGCACGATCTCCTCGAACGTGATGTCGCGCGCCACGTACGGAGCGATCCGCAATACGTCCCCGGTGATGGTGACCCCGGCCTTGGCGTCCTCAAACGGTTTGCCCGTTAGGCGCTGGTGGTCGGAGCGTCGCTGGAAGGTGGCCATCGCGAACGGCTCCGTCACCGGCGCGATCGAGAACCCGCTCGCCCCGGCCGTCACATCGAACGTGACGGGCGATGGGGGCTCGGCATTGCCCGCCTTGGTGATGCGTTCCCTGAGCGGCGCGATCCGCTGGCGAACCGTCACTTCGCCGATCGGTGCCGCGAGCAGCATGTTGGCCGGAGTGTCTTCGCGTAGCGAGACGAAGAGCATCGTGCCGGGCGCGAGGGCGGTGATCCAGTTGCCCGGCTCGGCGAGTGCCGTCGTGAGTGGCTGCCAGAGATCGATGGGCGGCAGGCGCGTGTCATCGCGACGTCCGAAGGTGGTGTCGAACTTGACGGAAACCTCGATCCAGAGGATCTCGAACGATGCCCTTCCGCGCGCGCGCCACGGGGCCGGCCCCTCGAGCTTGCCTTCGAGCCGGATCGTCATCAGCCGGCGCGACCCGGCCTTCACCGAGACGCCGGCGCGCAGCTCGGCCTCGAACGAGAACGGGGAGAAGATGAAGAGCGTGTCGAAGGAGAAGTATCCCTCGATGCTGAAATCCCCGGCCCGCGCTTCGAGCGCCAGCCGCGCTCCGAACTGGATCGTGTTAGGCGTTAGGGCGAAGTACGACTCGAGCTCGAGCCGGGGATTGTCGCTGTCCCCCAGACTGATCCGCAGCCGGCGGAGGGAAGGGAATCCAGGGGGCGGCGTGTAGTTGGCGTGCCAGCCTCCGGCCGCCATCGCGAAATTCGCGTCGTTTCCCCAGCGCAGCCGGACTGCCGCGTCGCCGGTGAGCGTGAAAACCAGCAGCTTCGAGTCTCGCAGCGAGGCGTCGATACTGAGCGTGCCCTTCCCGAAGTCGATCAGGCCGGCGACATCGAGCTGGAGCTTGAGGATCGCTGCCGTGGGCGTCGGCAGGATCATGCTGACCTGGCCCAGGATCGCGATCCGAATCGGCATTGGCACTTCGATGATGATCGCCAGCTCGCCGGTGATGATCGTGGGAACACCCCAGGTAATCATCACCATCGGCCCGATCACCAGGCGATCACGCTGCGCGGGAAAGACCGCTTCCAGATCGCTAATGATTTTCGCCGCGTTCGCGACCGGATCGGCCGGGAACATGATCGAATCGAGTGTGCCAGTCCGCACGCCCCGTTCGATCGCTTCCAGATTCATCGTTCGGTTGAAGCCGAGGAGGCCACCCACCCCCTTGAGGAAGAACCCGTACCCGAGCGTAATGGCCGGATCGAAGGTGACGGCGATGATCGCCAGGAGCGAAAAGCCCTTCGACCCGTCCGGCATCCGCGTCGTGATCAACCCGATGGCCGTTAGGCTGATCTCCCCGAATGCCAGGTTGAGCATGCCGGCGTACCGCTCATTCTCGCGGTCGATGAGCAGGTAGCCGCCGCCCTTGATCGCCTCGGCATTGATGGCGAGGCCGACGCCGTCGGGAGGCTTGAAGGCGAAGTCGAGGTCGACCGGCCCGATGTCACCATCCCCATCGTCCGGAAACGATGCGGTCGCGATGAGTCCGATCTTGTTGACGGCCGCCGAGATTGGCCCGAGCACCGCGCTGCCGGTGACCGCGAGGGTGATGGGAATCTTGCCATCGGCCGCGCCGACCTCGATTCGGAGGAAGATGGAGTCGAGGGTGAGCGGGCCGATCGTTTTGTGGACAGGGACCGTCACCTCGAGCGCGGCACTGCCACGGAAGTACACGCCGCGACTCGAGGACCAGCCGATGACGAGGTCGACTTCGATCTCGAGAGGAGAGACGGGCAGGATCTTCGAGATGAAGCCGTCGCCGCCCGCGGTCGACACGATGAGGCGGAGATCCTCGAGCTCGAACTCGCCATTGAACTCGAAGTCCGACTCGGACGCGATAGCGGTGAGCGTGACCGACGCGCTCTTCATCTCGAGCCGCGTCTTGCCGGCCTCTCCGAACAGAATCAGCGGCTTGCCCTGTCCCGATGCCTTGAGGCCGAGCTTCGCCATCGCGTCGAACGAGACGAGATTCCCGCTGCCATCTCCGGCGGATACGGTGACCCCCGCCTGGCGGATCTCGATCAGGAGATCGACACCAATGGCGCCGCCGAGGATCAGGGAGAATGGTCCGCCAAGCGATATCTCGGTCGCTGCCCCGCCACGTGCGAAGGGCTGGAAGGCGATGCCACGCATCGGCCGCACGTTGTTGACGAGCTGGTCGTGGAGAATCGGCAGGATGGACACGCCGATCTCGCCAAACCCGACCTGGTCGTCGGCCACCTCGTAGACCGGAATCTGAAGTAGCCGGAGCTGCACGAGCTCGTCGGCGGTGAGTGTAGGGTAGAGGTACCTCGTGAGCGAGGCCGGAGGCAGAAACCGCCGGGCGGGGATGCCGAACGCGTGGGTGAAGAGCTGCAAAATGGTGAAGAAGAGATCGGCGTCGAAGTTGTCGTGGCCCCACGCATACAGGGTGTCGAGCAGCTGCTTCGGATCGCGCAGGAGCGTGCCGATCCGATCGAGACGAAGGTCACGTGAAATGAAGGCTGGGCGTCCACCTTGCGCTGGCTGCGGGGCGACCTCGATCAGGCCGAAGACGCGCAGGAAGCCGAAGAGCGCCGGCCGATTGACCTCGAGATGCGTCACGACCACATCGTCGGCGATCTGCTTCGGCGCCTCGAGGAAAAACTCTGGTGGAACTCCGCCGCCGGCGGGAACGGCGTTCGCGAGATCGCGCAACGCCGTGATGAACTCCGGGAGCTGAAACAGGAGCTCCGTGTAGACACTCGCCTGATCCTCGACGGGAACGTCCGGATCGATCTGCGCGAGCGTGCCGAGCAGTGCGGCCAGGCTCTGCTGCAGATCGGCGAGGGGCTGAACGGCCGGCGCCGGCACATCCCAGCCAAGCTCACCCATCCAGTCGCGGAACGCATTGCCACTGGCGAGGCGGCGCTGCGTGGCGCCGACGGCCAGGGTCAGCTCGCGAACGAGCAGCTCGATGGTGCTCTCACCAGCCATTCGTTAGGCTCTCACGGGGCTGGTGCGGGCGGGACATTCTCCGCGTCGAACCACTGGGCGGCGATGACGAAGGTGTAGTTCGCATGCCACCCGGCGAAGGAGCCCGCAACGCCGTTCTGGTCCGCTACGATGTGATTTCCGTTCGCATCGGTGCCCATGTAGTACAGGCTGTGGCCGCCGGCGACAGGTTCGGCCGCAAGTACACCGTGTGCGAAGCGGACGACGTTCTCGTACGTCTGCTGGTTGGTCCAGATCTGAAGAACACTGCCCGGCGTAAGTCGAGCGAGATCGGCAGCTACCAGGCTGTTTGCAAATCGCAGGCGAACTCGATTGCCAGCGGGATCATTCTCGTAAACACGCCGAAACGTGTTGGTGATGCAGCCCAGCCCCGCGTACCAAATGGCACCGGGGGCTCCCAGCCCGGCGAATTGTCGCAGGCCGCGAACCGCGCTCAGCTGGGTTTGATTCGTCATCCAGATCGCCCACATGAAGAGCGGCACACCCGCCCCAACCGGAAACTCGATGGGATCGTCGGCATTGTACCACCCATCCACTCTGACATTCTGAAGATCCGGCCAGTTCAGGATTTCCCTGAAGAATCGCTCGTACCGGTTGACGGTTGCTTCCACGCAGATCATGCCGTTCGGGATCGCGGTGGCACGGATCCACTCGAGGAATCTCGCCGCGAGTCTCGAGGGGAGGAGCGCACCGACGCAGTCCGCGGGACCATGCCGCAGTCGTATCGATCCGAATCGAAAGCTTCTCGAGCCCGTCTGAAGGCGGGTGGCGAGGTGTTGTTCGCAAACGGCGCAAAACGGCTCGACTTGCCGCGTGACGGCCCCACCCTGCTGCGGGATGTCGTGCCCCTCGGAGCGCATGAGACAATCGACACTCGGACGGTAGATGCCCCGCCGGAACCCGCCGCCCCCTTCGATCAGGTGCGGATCCCGCCTGACGAGGCGCAACCGGCCAAGCGTTCGATACGGTGTCCCGGTCAGGCCCGACGTGTCGTTAGGGTTGGCCGGGTTGACCGGATGGCGGAGAAGGACGACGTTCGTGTTCATCAGCTCGCCAATCGGCGCGTAGCGTGCCGTCTCCTGTACGGGCGTCTCACCGGCGACGACCAGGGCGGGATGATCCCGCTCGACCACCGGCGACGCCCGGCGCGTCGCCGAGACGAGACCCCTCCAGGGAATCCTCTCCACCGACGCGACGTTCGCGCTGCGAAGCGCTCGATCGGTCACGAGGTTCGGCGCGTCCGGCTCCGGGAGCGGCAGGTTGTACCGCTCGTGCGCGGCATCCGTTAGCTCCGACTCATACCCAAGGCCGAAGATTGCGCCGAGCTGACGGACGAGTGCCGCCGCTGCCGCGGTTGGGGCATTCGTGTACTGTTGCGGGGCCCCGGCGAGCGCGGGCCACATCGTGACGGCGACGAATGGAACGAGCGCCGCTAGCTCGGGCGTGTCGTCGGCAGGATCGTCGAGATCCCCCGCCTCATAATCGTTCGTGAGCGTCACGGCGCGAGCCGCGTGACGCACGATGACGCATACAGCTCTGTTCCCCCGGGTACTCTCGCGCATCCACACTTCCGTGCCCGTCGCGGGCAGCGGAGGATTGAACGGTGGATTGCCTCCGAGCGGCACCGGTGTAATGTCGGCGATCTGCGCGACGATCGTTCCCGGCCGACGCGTCCGCAGCTCGCCCGCAGGGTTCAGGAAAAATCGAAACGCGGTGTTCCCCGCCGCGTTTGCGACTCCCTGTTGTTGCGACGCGGTGAATGCCGCCACCACGGAAATCTGGCGCTGCGCCAGCCTGAACGGGTCGACGGCCAGCAACTCCGCGGTGATGGCGCGGCAGTGATCGAGAAACTGGTTCTGATCGCCAGCGAGAAATCCCTCGCTCAGGAAGAGCAAGTGGAAGGACGCAATGTCGATTGGCGAGTGAATCGCGATCGGCGCGGTCGGCACGACTACGCGCCTCCATCGCATACCGCCGAATGGACGGCTCCGCTCGCATTGCGACGAGACGTCATCAGCCGTTGCCCTCCGCGGCGGCGCGCCATTGGAGGGAAGATCAACGCCGGCCTGCGTCGGCCGGCCCCATTGCGGCTACGGCAACGTTAGTGGCGAAAATCCGCCAAGAAAGGAGCCTTGTCAATACTTCTGGTTGGGCAGGACGAGTCCAGCGCCTGGCATCGTGGTACACCGGGTCGAACTGCCAGTGTTGCCGAGCCGCCCAAACCTGGCGGCCCCTTCTGCCGTAGGGACTTGTTGCAGCGCAGTCCTCGCTCCAGCGACATCCCTACCCGCCGCACCATGCACCTCGAGATCCGCAACATCTCCAAGACCTACCGCAACGGCGTCCAGGCCCTCAAGAACGTCAGCCTGACGATCCCGCCCGGCATGTACGGACTCCTTGGCCCTAACGGCGCCGGCAAGTCCACACTCATGCGCACGATCGCCACGCTGCAGCAACCTGACACCGGCGAGATCAAACTCGGGGACCTCGACGTCCTCAAACAGAAGGACGAAGTCAGAAAAACCCTCGGCTACCTCCCCCAGGAATTCGGCGTCTACCCCAACGTCACCGCCGAGCGACTCCTCGACCACTTCGCCGTCCTCGAAGGCATCACCGACAAGCGAGCGCGCAAGAACACAACCGAAGCACTCCTCCACCAAACCAACCTTTGGAACGCCCGCAAGCTGAAGCTCGGCGGCTACTCCGGCGGCATGCGCCAACGCTTCGGGATCGCCATTGCCCTCCTCGCCAATCCGAAGCTCGTGATCGTCGACGAGCCCACGGCAGGACTCGACCCCGCCGAGCGCGTGCGCTTTCTCAACCTCCTCGGCGACCTCGGCGAGGACACGATTGTCATTCTGTCGACGCACATCGTCGAGGACGTCTCCGAGCTCTGCCGCCGCATGGCGATCATCGACAACGGCGAGATCGTCCTCGAGGCCGAGCCGCTGCGCGCCATCGAGGAGCTGCGCGGACGCATCTGGCGCCGCATGGTCGCCAAGGGCGAGCTGCCTAACGTCGAGCGTGAGCATTCTGTCATCGCCACCAAGCTCCTCGCCGGTCGCACGATCGTCCACGTCCACAGCGAGAGGCCGCCGGGGCCGGAGTTCGAGGCCGTCGAGCCCGATCTCAAGGACGTCTACTTCACCGCCATGGCCGGCCACAACGGCCTCCGCCGCGCGCAGGCCGATGCGGGAGTAGTTCAGGCCGGCTGAGTTGTCGATCGGGAGCGGCTCCACATGCGGCTGAGCGGTATGCCAGCGCCGATGAGCGCCAGGCCCGCGAGCGACGGGCCGGGCGCATACCGGAAGCTCGCGACGGCGATGAGCGCCACGCATGCCACAAAAAGTGCTGGGAGCACGGGGTACCCGGGTACCCTGAACGTACGCGGAACGCCCAGACGACGGCGGAGCACAAACAGTGACAGCACTGCCAGTCCGCTGAACACCACGATCGCGAACCCGGTGTAGGTGACGATCTGCTCGAAGGTGCCGCTCATGACGAGAATCGCGCTCCAGCTACTCTGCGCCAAGGCCGCGGCGACCGGGACGCCACGCTCGCCGACTCGCCCGAAGAAGCGGGGCAGCACACCGTCCCTCGACATCTCCATGTAGATGCGCGGGCCGGTAATGACCATCGCGCAGACGCTGCTCGCCAGAGCGGCGAGCACCAGTGTCGTCACCGCGCCCGCACCCGCCGCGCCGATGACCACGGCCGCGCTGTCGCTCACCGGCGTCGCCGACGCCGCAACACCCGCCGTGGCCAGGGATCGCAGCAGTGCCGCGTTCAGCCCCACGTACAGCAGCGTGACGACGAGCGTCCCCGCGATGAGCGCGCGCGGCACAGTGCGCTCCGGGTCGCGGAACTCTCCCGCGACGTATGCCGCAGCGTTCCATCCGCTGTACGTGAAGAAGATCGGGACGAGCGCCGAAAGGATTCCAACGCTCGCACCGCTCGGCTCGCTCGGCGCAGCAGTGACCGGGGTACCCGTTAGGCCCGCGACCGTCATTGCAGCCACGCCAACGATGATCAGCCCTGTGAGGAGGTTCGTTGCGACCCTGCTCGCGCCCACTCCCGCGATGCTGATCGCCGTGAACGCGCCGATCAACAGCAATGCGATGCCGACCTCCCGCCCCGCCAGTGCGGGCGCCACATCGGCGAGGTGTCGCGCGAAGCCCACCGCCGCGGCCGCGATGGCGCCGGAGAACCCGGCGATGAACGACGTCCATCCCGACAGAAACCCCGCCGTGGGACCAAACGCCTCGCGCAGATACGTGTACTCCGCGCCGCCGCGCGGCATGCGCGCGGCCAGCTCCGCGTAGCACAGCGCACCGGCGAGCGCCATCAGTCCCCCGGCCAGCCAGAGCGCAAGCACGGCGACCGCGCTGCCAGCCAGCTGCGCGACATACGATGGAATCGTGAAAATCCCGGCTCCCACGACGGTACTCACGACGAGCGCGGCACCGTCCAGGGTCCCGAAAGTCCGGCGGGTCATGGGATCACTTGGTACGCAGGCGTGCCGCAATGAGCCACTGACGTCGCGCGTGGTCGGGACGAACATCACGGATGAAGTCCGGCACGGCGGAGACGATCTCGAACCCCTGCGCCTCCAGGTCGTCGCGAGCGAACTCGAGCGCGAGCGCGTGATGGTTGATTTGCTCCCGGCGTGCGCGCACGGTGTCGACTGGCGTATTGTCGACGATCACGAGCGTACCGCCGGGTCTGAGCGATCGCTTGATCCCCTCCAGCATGGCTACGCGCTGCGTCATTTCATGGTAGGCATTCAGGATTACGACGCCGTCGAGACTCGCGTACGGCAAACGCGGATCGTCCTCCTCGGACAGGATCAGCTCGATGTTGCGAAGCGAGTCGCGCTGCATGCGCTCGGCGAGGGTCCGTAGCGCGGGCTCGTTGATGTCGACCGCGAAGACGCGTCCGGTCGGACCGACTCGCGCCGCCAGCCGCGTCGTCAGCCAGCCTTCGCCGGCGCCGAGGTCAGCGATGCGGCTGCCAGCCGTTGCGCCGAGGGCGGCAAAGATGTCAGGCGCCCGCTGCCAGTCGTCACGCCGCTCGGGAACGCGAGCCTGAGACGGCGCGGCAGTGCGCACCTGCGCATCGAGGGAAGAGCACAGTGCGGCGCCGGAGATGATGGCGCACAGGATGGTACGATGCAGCATGGAACGCCTCCGATGTGGTTGTTGCACCAACATCGGGGCGCGCACCACAGCTGAGGCGAGCGAGCTGTGCGGGAGTTGTGCGAGAGGCTACGGCCGCAGACGGTAGCCCACGCGGTGCACCGTCACGATGAGTTGTGGGGCAGCTGCATCGCGCTCGAGCTTGCGCCGCAGCTCAGCGACATGTGCGTCGACCGTGCGTGTGGTGACGGAGCGGTCGTAGCCCCAAACGGTGCGCAGCAGCTCCTGCCGGCTGAGCGTCGCGCCGGCGTTGCGCGCCAGCGCGATCAGCAGCTCGAAGGCACGCGGCGTGAGCGACACTTCTTCGCCCGCGCGCAACACGGTGCGCCGAGTCGCGTCGATGGAGACGTCGCCGAACTGCCAGGACTCGCCGCGTTCGTCCACCATCCCGCCCGAACGCCGCAGGAGCGCCTGGATGCGCAGCATCAGCTCCATCACTCCGAACGGTTTGGTGACGAAGTCATCGGCGCCGGCGCGGAACCCGCGGACCTTGTCGATCTCCTGCGCCCGCGCGCTGAGGATGAGAACGGGTGCCTTCAATCCTCCGCGACGCAGCGTGTCGAGCACGGTGTACCCGTCGATGCCGGGAAGCATGAGGTCGAGGATCAGCAGGTCGGGCTGGCGCGCGTGCGCCTGTTGAAGCGCCGCTTCGCCGGTCGGTGCAACGGCGACGTCATACCCTTCCACCTCGAGGTTGGCACGCAGACCCAACGCAATGTTGGGCTCGTCCTCGACGACGAGGATACGCGCGGGTGTCATGCGGACAGGTGCGACGTGCTCACGTCGAGCGCCGGCGCATCGGGCGTTACGCCGCCGCGGATCGCCACCACCACGCGCGCGCCGCCGAGGGGCGATGACTCGATCCACACGCGTCCGGCGTGTGACGCGACGATGTCGCGTACCACCGAGAGACCGATCCCCGCGCCGCTCACCGCGCTGCGTTCCGCGCGCGCGAAGGGCTCGAAGACGCGATCGCGCCAGTCGCGCGGCACTCCGGGACCGGCGTCATCGACGGTCAAGCGCGTTTCGCCATCGTGCAGAGTGAGCCGCACCTGCACGACGCCTCCAGAGCCACCGTGCTTCACGGCGTTGTCGAGAAGGTTGAGGATCACCTGGCGCAGGCCATCGGGATCAACGGACAGTTCCACGGGCTCCGTCTCGACACGCAGCTCGACACGTGCCGCCGCGGCGATCGGCTCGAATGCCTCGACCGCCTGCTCCACGTCGGCGTCGACACGACGCGGCTCCAGGCGTCGCGGCACGCCGGGGCCGCCGCGCGCGAACCGCAGGATGCTTTCGACCATGTGCGTCAGCCGGCGCGCCTCGGCATGGATGATCGACGCGAACTGTATCCGCTCGTCGCTGCTCCGCTCGCGCCCCAGTCGCAACGTCTCCGCGAACATGGAGATCTGGGTGAGTGGCGTGCGCAGCTCGTGCGAGACGTTGGCGACGAAACGCGCGCGCAGCTCGTCGAGCTCGCGAGAGCGGCGCATCTGCGCCAGCGCCATCAGCGCGAGCGCGACCGCGACAACGATCATCAGCATGAACGGCAGGAGCAGGGAACCTCCTCGTTCACCGCCCACCAGCGCGCGCGCCAGTCCTGGGGGCACGTCGACGACGGCGCGCAGCTCGCTCAGACGCAGCCCGGTCGAGTCGGTTGCCGCTGTTTCCCCGAGCGGAGTCGATGTGCGGAACACGATTCCACCCTGGCGCCGCTCGAGCGACACCGCGAGACCGTTGCGCGCGACCTGCTGCGCCGCAATCCCCGGGAGCAGGTCGCCGTGCTGCACGGCGTGCCTGAAGGCGCTGTCCAGCGCGGAAGCCGGCGCGCCTACGCCATAGATCCGCGTTACCGCGCCGTCCATGGGCCCGACGATCAGCAGCGCCACAGCAGTGATCCGGTCGCCAGCACGCTCGAAGATCATTCGGTGCGGCTCGTCTTCCCGACGCGACGTGGACGCCAGCGCGTGCAGGCGGGCCGTCAGCGCCGCGCGCGTCACGCTGTCCATCGCACCCGCGGTGTGCACCACGCCCGTGCCTGGCTCGTAGCGCAAGGCGAACAAGGCATTCTGTGTGAACGCGCGTGCGTCATCGCCTCGATGCAGCAGGACCCCGGAATCTACGAGGGGCGGTGTGGAGGCCGAGCGCATGTGCCCCTCGACGACGCCGCTCACCGCATGCATGGTCTCGTCGTGCAGCGCCATGTTGACGCGCCGCGCAAGCTGCCACGCCGCGATGGCGGCGTAATCGTGAACGACCTGCCGATCGACCGCGGCCTGCCGACGCTCGGCCCGCCACGTCATCACGGCCACGATGAGCAGTAGTGCGACGGGCGCCCAGATCGCCGCGACGACTACACTCCGCCTCCCGTCAGCTTTGAGGTCCTTCATGTGAGGCAAGTTAGGATCGGCGCACCGCGAGCCGTCCAGCTGATGTAATAGAGTCGTAAAAGAGAACGACGGCCAGCTAAAACCTCGCCGTTGCTGTTCCCGTAGGGCCTGTCGCAGAGCTCCCTCCCAATGGACACCCTACCCCGCAGCCTCATGCAGCTCCTCGAAATCGCACGGTTCGAGATCGGCTACCGTCTGCGCCGCGCGTCCACCTGGTTTTTTGCGGTGCTGCTGATCGTGCTGCCGCTCGTCGTCCTCCAGGCGCTGGCGAGCGAGCCGCAGCACCTCAACTCGCCCCTCTCGACCGCCACCGCGGTCGCGCTCATCGCCATGGTCGGCATGCTGGTCACCGCCGCGATCTTCGGCGACGCCGCCACACGCGACGCCGACACCGGCATGCGCCCGCTCTTCTACACCGCACCACTCGGCAAGCTGGAATACCTCGGCGGGCGCTTCCTCGGCGCTCTCGTCGTGAACGCGGGGCTCCTGTTCTTCATCCCGATCGCGCTTCTGCTCGGCACGTTCCTGCCTTACGAAAACGTGACGTTCGGACCGTTCATCCCGGGCGCGTACATCGAGCCGATTGTCACGTTCGCGCTCCCCAACCTGATTTTCACCGCCGCGATCCTCTTCACCGTCGCTGCGCTCACGCGCAGCACGCTGCCGGCCTATCTCGCCGCGGTCGGACTCTTCATCGCATATCTCATCGCCGTCCAGTGGGCGCGGCGCCTCGCCAGTCGCGAGCTGGCGATGCTGTTCGACCCCTTCGGCTCGATCGTGATCCAGCACCTGACGGGCTACCTGTCGCCGGTGGAGAAGGACACCGTGCGCCTCGGCCTGCCGCCGATTCTGCTGTTCAATCGTCTGCTCTGGGTCGCGATCGGCGGAGCGGTGCTGGCGTTTCTCGCGAAGCGCTTTCAGTTCGAGCTCGGCGTCGAATCTGGCCACCGGCGGAAGAAAGCAAAGGGCATTTTTACCGCAGAGGACGCAGAGGTCGCAGAGGAACGTCAACTGCTAAAAGCTTTTCCAAAAGCTCCTGCAGTTGAAGTTCTCTCCGCGTCCTCTGCGTCCTCTGCGGTAAAAAATATCACTCAGACTCTATCAATAGCCCGGATCGCGCTCACAGAGATAATCGCGAGCCGCACCTTCCGCCTCGTCCTCGCCGTCGCCGTCATCATGGTGTTCGCGTTCGGCTGGGACGTCGGGTCCATCGTCTTCGACACGTCGACCTGGCCGCTCACGCACCTCGTCGCATCGGTGATGCGCGGGCCGGCGGCGATGACGGTCGTCGTGCTCATCGCCGTCTACGCCGGCGAGCTGATCTGGCGAGAGCGCGACGTCCGCGTCGCCTCCATGGCCGACACGACGCCGGTTGCCACGTGGGTTCCGCTCGCCGGGAAGTTTCTCGCGCTGATCGGGATGCTTCTCGTGCTTCAGACCACGTTCCTCGTGTCCGGGCTGCTGCTTCAGGTCGTCCGAGGCTACTACGTCTTCGAGCTCGGGCTGTACATCAAGTTCCTCTTCGGCTTTCTGCTCGCCACGTACGTGCTGTTCGCCGCTCTCGCCGTGGCCGCGCACGTCGTGGTCGACCGCAAGCACCTGGGCCACATCGTCGTCGCGCTGTTCTTCGCGTTCTTTATCTTCGGGACCGAGTTCACCCTGTCGCACAACCTGCTCAGATACGGCAGCGATCCCGGTTGGGTCTACTCGGACATGAACGGCTTCGGCCCGTTCGTGTCGCCATTCATCTGGTTCAAGCTCTACTGGGGCGCATGGGCACTGCTGCTCGGCGTCATTGCCGCGCTGCTTTACGTGCGCGGGGCCGAGAGTGGATGGCGGCAGCGCATCGCCGAGGCGCGCTTGCGACTGAGCGGGGGCGTCGTGCGTGCGGCGGTTGTGGCCGTTGTCCTCATCGCCGCGCTCGGCGGATTCATCTTCTACAACACGACCGTCCTCAACGAGTACTCGACCGACGACGAGGAGAACGCAGCAGCCGCCGAGTATGAGAAGCGGTTCGGAGTTTATCGGGACGCGCCGGTGCCGGTGATCGTCGACGCGAAGCTCCGCGTCGACATTCACCCCGAGCGCGCCGAGGTCGACCTGGCCGGTACGTACACGATGGTGAATCGAACCACGCGGCCGATCGATTCGGTGCACGTGGTCGTGAATCGCAACGTGAAGGCCCGGTCGATCGAGCTCGATCGCACCGCGCAGTTGGTCATGGAGAGCGCCCGGCGGCACCTCTATCGGATCTATGCGCTCGAGCGGGCGCTCGTGCCCGGCGACACGCTTCGTCTGACGTTCGACCATCGCTTCGAGCGTCGCGGATTTCCCAACAGCGGCATCAATACGTCGGTGGCCGAGAATGGCGCGTACTTCGACCGGAATTGGCTGCCGCGGATTGGATACGAGGATGCGTTCGAGCTGACGGACGAGTACGAGAGGAAGAAGCACGGGCTGACGCCTCGTACGGCACCGGGGCTGGACGATCCTCAGGGAATGAACCGGCGCTACGAGAGTCGCGATGCGGATGCCGTCAGCGTCGACGCGGTGATCGGGACGGCCGAGGACCAGATCGCGATCACGCCGGGGACGCTGGTGCGGGAATGGCGCGAGAACGGGCGCCGCTACTTCCACTACAAGACCGACTCGCCGCTCATGTTCGGCGTGCCCGTGCTATCGGCGCGTTATGCAGTGCGTGAGGACAAATGGAACGACGTCGCGCTCAAGATCTTCCACCATCCGACGCACACCTTCAACCTGGACCGGATGATCCGGAGCATGAAGGCGTCGCTCGAGTACTTTTCGAGGGAGTACGGGCCATACCAGTTTGGTGAACTACGGATCGTCGAGTTCCCGCGCTACGCGAGCTTCGCGCGCGCGCATCCGCACACGATCGCGTACTCCGAGGGCGGCGCGTTTCTAACGAGAGTGGAGGAGGGCGACGTCGACCGTCCCTTCTTCGTGACCGCGCACGAGATCGCGCACCAGTGGTGGGGCGGACAGCTCTCGGGCGCGCGCGTGCCGGGCGTCGGGATGATATCGGAGACGCTGGCCCAGTACGGCGCGATGATGGTGATGGAGAAGACGTACGGCCGCGACCAGGTGAAGAAGTTCTACGACTTCGAGCTCGACGGCTATCTGCGCGCACGCGGCGTGTTGCGGGGAAACGATGTACCGCTGATTCGAGTGTGGGATCAGTCGTTCATCTACTACAACAAGGGCGCGGTGGCGATGTACACACTCAAGGAGCAGATCGGGGAAGAGCGGGTGAATGCGGCGTTGCGTGCGTTTCTCAATACGCATCGCGATGCACGGCCGCCGTACGCGACGTCGCGCGATCTCTATCGCGAACTGCAGGCGGTGACGCCGGATTCGCTTCAGGACCTGCTCGTCGACCTGTTCGAGACGATCACGCTGTGGGACGTACGCGTGAAGTCTGCGCGCGCCGAGCAGACCGGGCCGAGCTCCTATCGCGTGGCAATGGACGTCGTCGGCAAGAAGGTCCGCGCCGACAGCATGGGAGTCGAGACTGAAGTGCCCATGAACGACATTGTGGAGATCGCGGTCTTCGCGGGCAACGAGCGGCCGTACTTCGAGAAGCACCGCATCCGAAGCGGCGAGCAGCGAATCACGCTGACCGTGTCACGCAAGCCTGAGAGTGTCGGTGTCGATCCGTACCACGATCTCATCCAGCGTGTGAAGGACGGAAAGGTCGTCTCCCTGGATGAGGTGAGTGCGACGCCATGGAAAGCAGAATATCGCGCTCGGAGCTACGACTCCACGAGGGTGAGAATCCCGCTGCCAAATTTCTGAGGCCCGGATCCATCGAGTGGAAGAGCTCCGACAGATCGCGGACGCGCACCGAGATCACGTCGTCCCGTGGCGTGGTCACGGGACGTGGACGCGCATACGGCGATCGCGATGCTCTGCGTGCGCGCCAGTCTCGCGGGGGAACGCGGTCGATGATGCGGGGCGCCGGTTCGAGAGTGTCTTGGCCGGCAACGCTAATACAAATACTTGCATGAGGCCCTCCCTAACACACCTAGCGGCCTCGCAGAGGAACGTTGAAGCGTCGGTAGCGATCCCGTGATGCTGGCCTGACCTCCACGCGGACGCCGACCCGAGCGAGCATGTCGATGAGGGTCTCGCTATTGAACTTCCCGATGTGGCGATTGAGAAGAGTGCTCGCCCGCGGCTGCGAGATGACGAAGATGTAGACCAGGGCCGGCCAATCGAGTTGGTCCTCGCGGGCAATATTCAGCAGGAGGTCGAGGAGCTTCCCGCGGACGCGCATGTGTTCCATTTCCGATCCGCCGAAGGCGATTCAGGATGAGCTTGGTCCGTTGACCGCCACGCGGTAGCCGAATGCACGAGGGCGCCGCCGGCTGAGCCGGCGGCGCCCACTGACACCTTATGCGAGGGCGGCGGCGGGCATGGGCCCGGCGTCTACCAGCTGCCGGCTCGCGGGCTCCACACGAAGGTTCAACCCTTCAAGCGATCGCGCGCCCAACAGCACGAGATCGCCCGGCTCGCCGAACACCACGTCATCGGTGGTTCGCTTCCCAGCGGCGTGAATGAACGCTGGTCCCACCCATCGCTCGAGAAGAGTGCCATTCGCCTGACGAAATCGCATTCGCGAATAGCGTTCAATGCCGAGGGCCTCGAGCAGGTCGCCCGGAAATGACGACAGCTCGGCGCCGGTGTCGACCAGGACGCCGGTCACGCGCCGGCGGTCGCCACGGCGTGTTGGGTTCTCGACTTCGACCTCGATACGAAACGTGCCCATCTCGGACATGATGGCTCCTGTGGGGTCGCCGAGTATTACCACTGTTACGCGTACCGTCGCAATATTCGCCCACGAGGAGCGACGCACTTTCGTCTTACCCTGGTGGATTGCGGCTGAGTTACGGAGTGCATGCTCAACGAGCCGATGTAACCGCAGAACGCCGCAACGGGACGGGCACCCTTGAAGACCAAGGCGTCGGCCTTTGGTCCGAATGGCCACAGATGACGAGGACACGCCGACCGGGTGACGTTCGTGCACGGAGACTTCGTGGCGCTCGCCGATACGGTTCCGGCCGCCGATGTCGTCACGCTCGACCGCGTCATCTGCTGCTACCCCGACATGGAGGCGCTCGTCGCCGCGTCCGCGGGCAAGGCTCGGCGGCTCTACGGAGCGGTGTTTCCTCGCGAGCGTCCGGGAGTGAAAGTCATGTCCGCGTTGGGCAACGTCGTGTGCCGGCTCCGTGGCGACCCGTTCCGGTCGTACATCCATTCGACGGCTGCGATCGATGCCGCGGTGCGGCGGCAGGGCTTCAGGCTCCGGTCGGTCGCGAACGCGTTCCTCTGGCGCGTCGCCGTCTACGCGCGCGGTTAGGCGCTCACCGCACGCCGGCGCCGCGCAGGTACTCGCTCCCGACTTCCGCGTACTGGCGAATCGCGACCTCCGGCTCCTCGATGTCCGGGTGCCAACGCTTCTCCCACTCGAAGCTGTAGAACCCGCGATACCCCGTTTTCGCCAGCGTCTCGACCTGCCGCCTGCCCGGCACCTCCCCACCCCCGGTGAGCACGTACTTTCGGCCCGAGGGCACCGCGACGGAATCCTTGAGGTGCGTATGCCGAATCCACCGGCCGAGCTGCCTAACGGTTTCCTCGGGAGCCTCGCCGGATGCGACGAACGTGTGGTGCGCGTCCCAGAGCAGTGCCACCGCCGGTGAGTTGGCTCGCTCGAGAATGTCGAGCAGCGAGGGTGAATCGGTGAAATCGCCATGCGACTCGATGAGCACCGTAACACCCCGGTCATGCGCGCGCTCACCGACTCGGCGGAGGTTTGCCGCGATGCGCTCGCGTGTGGCCTCCCGCGTCTCGCCTTCCACGTAGCGGTCGCCGAACACCCGGACGTATGGCGTGCCGAGCGCAGACGCGAGGTCGATGTAGCGCCCTGCTTCATCGAGCTGCGCGGCATCCATGTCGTGCATGCGTGCCGAGGCGCCGAGGCACGCGACGGTGAGCCCGCGATCGGCGAGCTGCTGTTTCAGCCTCGGGAGTCGCGCCGGCGCGAGATCGGGGTGTTGCGTGATGTCGATCTTGTCCTGCAACCCGCGCAGCTCGATCGCCACAAAGCCGTTCCGCTCGGCGAAGTCGAGGATTTGGCCCAGGCTCCACGTTGGACAGCCGAGGGTCGAGAACCGAGCGGGCGGCGCTTTTCGGCGCTGACGCGCGGAGCACTGGCACAGGCCCCGAGCAGCGCGAACGCTGAGGATTGGAGAAACTCGCGACGGGAAAGACGATTGCGGATTGCGCGGGCGCCCCTTGGGCACTCCGCTATCCCCGACCTCATAGGCTGCGTCTCGCCATCTCTCTCACCGCATAGTCTGCCGCTCGTGCGGTGAGCGCCATGTACGTCAGCGACGGATTCTGACACGCCGAGCTCGTCATGCAGGCACCGTCCGTAATGAAGAGGTTGGGCACGTCGTGCGCCTGGTTGTGCGCGTTGAGCACCGACGTCTTCGGGTCACGCCCCATGCGCGCCGTCCCCATCTCGTGCACGCTGAACCCCATCGGCGCGTCGTCGTCATAGATCTGCACCTCCCGACACCCCGCCGCCTCCAGCATCTCGGCCGACTGCATCTTCGCGTCCTCGCGCATCGCCTTCTCGTTCTCGCTCCACGACCAGTGAATGCGCGGCACGGGAAGACCCCACTGATCCTTTCGCTCGGGGTCGAGATCCACGTAATTCTCGTGCCGCGGCAGGCACTCGCTGTAGCCCTGCATCGAGATGCCCCACGCGCCCGGCTCGCGCAGCTTCTCCTTGAGCTCCACGCCCAGGCCCGGCATCCCCCAACCGCGCGCCCAGCCGCTCCGGCCGACACCCACCTGAATTCCATAGCCGCGCAAGAAGTTCACCTTCTCGTCTCTGCGACCGCCGAGGTTGCGAAAACGTGGGATGTAGCACCCCGTCGGCCGGCGCCCGTAGTAATACTTGTCTTCCATTCCCGGCACGATCGCGCGCGCACCAGCCTTCGACAGATGATCCATCAGGTTGTGACCCACCTCGCCGCTCGAGTTGGCGAGCCCGTTCGGGAAGCGCGCGCTCTTCGAGTTGAGCAGGATCTGCGCGGTGCCGATCGTCGACGCATTGAGAAAGATGATCCGCCCGAAGTACTCTCTCGCTTGCTTCGTCTTCGCGTCGATCACGCGCACGCCAGACGCTCGGTCCCGCTTCTCGTCGTACAGCACGCTCTCGACGATCGCATCGGTGACGATGGTGAGCTTCCCCGTCTTCTGCGCGGCCGGAAGGCTCGCGCTCAGGCTGCTGAAGTAGCTCCCGAACGAGCAGCCGCGATGACACTGGTTCCGAGCCTTGCACCGGGTACGGCCGTTGTGATCTTGCGTGAGATTCGCGACCCGGAAGATGGTCATGTGCCTTCCGGGATACGCGCGCTCAATTCGCTCCCTCACCCACTCCTCGGCGCAGTTGAGCGGCCAGGGAGGGAGGAGCTCGCCATCGGGGAGATAGGGAAGACCTAACGGCTCTCCGGCAATACCAGCGAAGCGCTCGACGTGGCTGTACCAGGGATCGATGTCCGCATAACGAATCGGCCAGTCGACGCCATGCCCATCGCGCAGATTGGCCTCGAAATCGAGATCGCTCCACCGCAGGCATCCGCGTCCCCAGAGCAGGCTCCGTCCGCCGAGGTGATAGCCACGAATCCAGCGGAAATCCTGCCCGCCGCCTTCGCTGACGTACGGATGCTCGCGGTCATTGACGAAGAAATGCTTCGTCGCCTCGCCGAACGCGTAGTTCCTGCTCTGGATGGGATAGTCGCGCGCGTAGCGCTGTGGCTCGCCGCGCCCGCGATACTCGAGCTCCCACGGCTCGAGCCACTCGGTGATGTAGTCCTTGCCATGCTCTACGTGCCGCCCGCGCTCGACCACCAGCGTGCGAAGCCCCCGCTCGCAGAGCTCCTTCGCGGCGAGTCCGCCGGTGATTCCGGAGCCGACGACGATCGCGTCGTAAGGTTCGTTTCTTTGCGGCGCCACTTTTAGTTCGTGGTCACGTTGGCAGAGTCAAGGAACCGCGGATGGCCGCAGAACACTCCGACGTCAAAAGCTTGTACCACGGATGCGCACGGATGTGAACGGCAAAACTGCACGGATACGGCAACGGCAAAGGCTTTGGGAACTGCAACACCATATGCGCGAACGAGGCGCGGCGTGCCATCGTCCACTTTCACCAAGAGCGGTTAAACAGTCTTGCAGTTGCTGTATCCATGCAGTTTTGCCGTTCACATCCGTGCTAATCAGTGGTCATGCTTGTGATGTGGCGGTTTCTGCGGCCATCTGCGGCTTCTCGTCAGACGGCCCACGTGCGACCGACTTGCTCGATCGGCACGCATCCGTCAAAGCGCTCGGGCACCGCCACGTATCGAAGCTCCTGCGTCGCGCCGATCTCCGACGTGTAGTAGCCGAGGATCGTCAGCTCCTTGATCGTGCGGAACCAGGGTACCTCGGGGCGTCCGGCTACCTCGGTGAACGCCTCCTGGTCGACGCGCGTCAACAACGCTCGCTGGTCGTCAGCACTGCATCTAATGAAAGGGCCGCCGCACTCCCGCCGCGCGCGCTCGTCGAATTCCTCGAGCCCATCGAGCACGCGCTTACGGTCTCCGTCTCCGTAATGGCCGGCGAGCATCTGGTCGATGAACAGGGGCACGCGCGCCCCCCGCGCACCCGGCGTATCCGTCTCCGGAATGATGTGCTCGGCGATCGTCGCCACGAGATCGCCTTGCTCGCTCGTGAGCGCGCGCCACGTACCATCGGCGCTGCGCGAGTCGCACCCAGCCAGCACTCCGGCGATCGCCGGTGCCGACAACACGCCGCCGAGGAGCATCGCGGCGCGCCGCAGTGCCTCGCGTCGCCCGATCACATCGTCCGAGAGTCGCGGCACGTGATCCATGAGGGTGGGGAAAGGGTGACCACTACTTACTCGCGCGACGCAGGAGGGGAAAGGGCCAGGTCGTGCGTCATGCGCCTCGCGCGCCATCCCCCCGCGGGCCATCACCCGCCGTGCCGGACAGAGGCGACGCCTCAGCCGCACGTGCGGGCGCAGCGTGCCAGCGCTCGCGCGGTACGACCGCCGGGCGCGACGGATCGCTCTCGTAATGCGGTGACATGATCTGCACACCGTACTCATTGAAGGCGTCGAGGACGCTTCCATGCAGTCGGTCGAGCACCTGCATGCGATCTTCGGGTCGATCGAGAACCGCGTTGAGCTGGTATTCCACGTAGAAGTCGCCAAGCGACGGCTTCAGCACGAACGGCGGCGGCTCCCTCCTGAGCCCCGACGTGCGCGATGCGGCCAGCAGCAGAAGTCCTTCGACCTGTCGCCACGGCGTGTCATAGCCGATGGTCACCGACGTGTAAATCAGGAGGCCCGGGTCGGCCGCCGTCCGCGAATAATTCTTGACCGAAGCGCTCACCACCACGGCGTTAGGCACCGTGATCTCCTCGCGTTTGGTCGTGCGGATCTTGGTCGACAGCATCGCCAGGGCGACCACCGTTCCTTCGATCTCCCCGACGCGAACGTAGTCCCCGGCCTTGAAGGCGCGGGAATACATCAGCACGAGGCCGCTCATGGCCTGGTTGACGATGCCGGACGAGCCCAGCGAGAGGACGAGCCCGGCGAAGACGCTCACCCCCTTGAACACATCGCTTCCGCTCCCTGGCACGTATGGGTACGCGACGACGATCGCGAACAGCCAGAGCAGCACGATGACGATACGCTTCGTCGCGCTCGCCGTCTCAGGGTGTGGCCACGGTACCTCCACCTGGCCGCTCTCGACCGCGTCGAAGAACGTCGAGACCACCCGCCCCAGCCATCGCGCGACGACGAGGATGATGACGACGGTGAAAATGCCTGGCACGGCGCTGATGGCCGATATGGCCAGCGTACCCACCGTCTCGCTGAGATACCCGCCCAGCGCTTCTCCCCACGGCCGGCTGTATGCGAACCGCGTGAGCACGAACGCCAGCCAGAGATAGGCGGCGAACAGACCGGCCGACCAGGCGACGATGTCGACCAGCCGCCGCACGAGAGCGAGACCGCTCTCCGCCGAAAAGAGCGTGAAGCCTCCGACGCGCAGGTCGGGAAGGTGGGCCGCCGCCGCCCTCAATAGCCTGGCCGACAGCCGCCGCCGACTCCATCGGATGAGCCGGAGAAGCGCAATGAAGAGGATCGTCGCCAGCAGCGCGAGCCCGCCGGCCTTCAGCAGATGCGGAAGGCTCCGTTCCTCTCGCTCGGCGGCAAGCGCGGTTCGGAGGCGCGCGACCGAGGCGGCCACGACGTCGGGCAGCCGCTGATCGACCAGCGTGTCGACGTCGGCCGGCGTTAGGCTGAACGCCGCGCTTCCGCCGACCGTGATCAGGTAGCCCTCGGGAATCGCGCGGGCCTCGACGCTGTCGGATTGCGCTCGCTCGAGGAGGGCGGTGATCCGACGCGCCGCCGCGTCCGCCCGCTCGCTGGGCGACAAGGCGCCGAGGGGCGAGCGAAAGACGGTGATGAGCCGCTTGTCGAGGACGAGCGCCGCCGTATCGACGCCGCGCCCGATACCGGACCGGGCCGCGGATGTCCCAGGCGCGGTGGTCACCGGGACCGTCTGCTCGGGCGGCCGCTGCGCGCGGGCGTCGCGAGCGAGCGCCATTGCCACGAGGGCGACAGCGGCGAGCGAGCGACTCATTCGGAGCGCGGTGTCAGCATGATCCGTGGTCGAAGACCTGCGTACTGCGATTGTACGTATTGACCGGGGGTCTGTCGAGGGAGCGTAACGTGCCGACGGCGCCGGGTAGACGCGGACACTTAATCGAAACATAATCCGCGAGTCTGCCTTGAACCGCGCCGCCGGCGGCTGATCCCGGGCGGTGAAATGCAGGAACGGCAACACCGATGCTGGTGTTGCCGTTCGCGCGTGCGGGGATAACTCCGACGGTCAGCGCCGATCGCCGCGGTCGCCCTGGCCCTTCTCGCTTTCGTTCTCGGCGTCGGTCTCCCGGTCCTTCGGGATCGAGCGGCTCACGTCATCCTGCTCCGTGAACTTCCCTTCCTCGTCACGGCGCGCGTAGCGCTTGTCGCCCTCGTTAGGCTCGATCAGCTCGCGGTCTCCTGCCATGATGGCCTCCCTGACGAAATGGACTGCTCTCCCATGCACGGCACGTGCCAGGCGTCATCGCTCAGAACGACGCGCGCGCCCCAAAGAGCAGTTGCCCATCGTGATTGCTGCGCGCGCCGCGCGACCGCGCTTCGCTGTCGTAGCGATCGCGGAGCGTCCCGGTGACGGCCATGCGGGTATTGATCGTCACCGCCAGCGATGTCGTCGACTCGGCGGTGTACCGCGCGAAGCGGTCAACGGTAGGCTGATAGAAGGTCACGTGCTCGAGACGCGTGGCCTCCGTCAGCTGCCGCCGCGCGCGCAGGCGCAGCGACCAGCGCGTGTGGCTTTCGCTGAGCGGTGTCGGCGGATCGGGCTCGAGCGCGCGCGTATGCTCCCACAAGAGGGCGAGGCTGGCGCTGACGTCGTCCTCCCCCTCGCGGTAGAACGTGAGCTTCGCTCCCGCCCCCGTGCTGTAGCGGCGGTCGATGCGCTGCTGAAGGCTCGACTCGGCGCTGCCGAACCAGAAGGGGCTCAGGCGCTCGAACGGCCGATAGTCGGCACCTAACGACACGCGAAGGGCGCGCGCGGTGACCTCGCGCTCCTCGTCCTCGGTGCGCGCGTCGGCGTACGAGAGCAGGAGGTCGCCCTGCACCTCGAGCGTACTGTCCGCCCGCTGTGTGCCGGCCTCGAGCGCCACCAGCCGCCCACGCGCCGCGCCGAACAGCACGTTCGCGCTCGCCTCGACCGCTCCGCTCCACCCCACGTCCTGCGCCTGGAGCGTGGGAGCACGGATGATGCTTGGCAGGAAGATCAGGGCGATCACTCTCGCCCCAGGGAAGCGCCGCCTGGCGGCCCTTGACGTCATATCGAGCTGCATGGTCCTGGAGGTGAAATGGAGCGACTCCGCGTGGGAGCGTTGCAGTACCTGATACGTCCGATCAAGACGTTCGACGAGTTTCGCGATCAGGTATCGGCGCTCGTCGAGACCGCCGCGGACTACCAGTGCGGGCTCGTCGTGTTCCCCGAGTACTTCACGGTGCAGCTGCTCACCCTCGGCGACGTCAAGCGCCCGATCCGCGAGCAGGTCCGCTCGCTGGCGGCGCTCGCCCCTCGCGTCGTCGAGCTGCTCACCACGCTCGCACGCGAGCAACGGATCTACATCGTCGGCGGAACCGTCCCGGTCATGTGTCGAGGCGAGAACGGTGATGACGACGTCATCCGAAACATTTGTCACGTCGTCTCGCCGAATGGTGAGATCGGGACGCAGGGCAAGTTACACATGACGCGGTTCGAATCTGAAGAGTGGGACGTCCGTCCGAGCCGCGGTGTGACCGTCTTCGACACGGCGTTCGGAAAGATGGCCGTCGCCATCTGCTACGACGTGGAGTTCCCCGAGATGGTGCGGGCCGCCGCTCGCGAGGGGGCACACATCCTCGTCGTCCCCAGCTGCACCGACGACCGGCAGGGATTCCTTCGCGTGCGCTACTGCGCACACGCGCGCTCGATCGAGAATCAGATGTACGTCATCCACTCCGCGACCGTCGGGTCACTCCCAATGGTGCCGGCCGTGCACCTCAACTATGGCCAGGCCGCCATCCTCACGCCGAGCGATTTTTCCTTCGCGCGCGACGGCATTCTCGCCGAGGGCACCATGAACCAGGAGATGATGGTGATCGGGGAGCTCAACCTGAGCACCATCCTCCAGTCGCGTGCCTCGGGGACCGTGCTCCCCTTGCTCGACAGCGAGCGGACGGCCGCGGTCGTGCGCGAGGTGCAGGTGCGCACGCTGTGAGCGCTCGCCGATCGACGGAGCGTGCGTCGGTGCTCGTTCGGCAGACGACGCCGGCCGACTTCGCCGGCATCATCGCGCTCAGCCACACGGTCTATCCGGGCGCGCCGACCTGGACGGAAGCGCAGCTGACGGCGCACCTGCAGGTCTTCCCCGAAGGACAGCTCGTCGCCGTGGACGAAGCCACGGGCGCGATCGTTGGGATGGCGGCGAGCCTCATCGTCCTCTGGGATGACTACGAGCTGACGACATCATGGCGCGACTTCACCGCGACGGGCACCTTCGCCAACCACGACCCCGTCCACGGCCGCACGCTCTACGGCGCCGAGATCATGGTGTCGCCGGCGCTTCAGGGACATGGCGTTGGCACGCGGCTGTACGCCGCTCGTGAGGCGCTCGCCCGGCGCCTCGGATTGCTCCGTATTCGTGCCGGAGCCCGGCTGCGCGATTACCACCAGCATGCCGATCGCATGACGGCCGACGCGTACGTGGCGGCGGTGATTCGCGGAAAGCTCGTCGATCGCACGCTGACCTTTCAGCTGCGCCGCGGCTTTCGGGTGATCGGCGTCGTCTCCAAGTATCTCCGGCACGATCCGGAAAGTCGCGGATACGCGGCGGTGATCGAGTGGGTCAACGAGGAGGTCGCCGCGCGGGAAGGGTACGAGCCTAACGCGTGGACTGGCGCGACGGTGCGTCGCCGGAGGCACCCCCCGGCCGATCCAGGGGTGAGCGGGAGCTGACGAGCCGGGCTTGGCGCCTTGCTACGCACGCCCTATCTTAGCTCGCCCACCGTCAGGATCCCGGACTGCACACCGTTCCCCTCCTCAACGCCGCCCTCGCTGGGCGCTATCAGGTCGACCGCGCGATCGGCGCGGGCGGGATGGCGACCGTGTACCTCGCGCGCGACCTCAAGCACAATCGCCATGTCGCGCTCAAAGTCCTGAACCCCGAGCTCGGCGCCGTGCTCGGCGTCGAGCGCTTTCTCGCCGAGATTCAGGTCACGGCCAAGCTGCAGCATCCCAATCTGGTGCCGCTCTTCGACAGCGGCGACGCGGACGGGCTGCTCTTCTACGTCATGCCGTACGTCCCCGGCGAGACCCTGCGGGCACGCCTGACGAGCGAAAAGCAGCTCCCGATGGACGAGACGGTTCGCATCGCGGCGGCGATCGCGTCCGCGGTCGATTACGCGCACCGGAACGGCGTCGTCCATCGTGACCTCAAGCCGGAGAACATCCTGCTCCACGAGGGACAGCCCCTCGTCGCCGACTTCGGCATCGCGCTCGCCGTCAAGGCTGCGGGCGGCGAGCGCATCACGCAAACCGGACTTTCGCTCGGTACCCCGCAGTATATGTCGCCCGAGCAGGCGACGGGCGACCGTGTGACCGACCACCGCACCGATGTGTACTCGCTCGGTGCCGTCATCTACGAGATGCTCACCGGCGAGCCGCCCCACACGGGAACCACATCGGGGGCGATCATCGCGCGCCTCCTCACCGAGCGGCCGCGAAGCATTCGCACTATCCGGCCGGGCGTGTCACCCGAGGCGGAGGCGGCCGTGCTGCGCGCGCTGGAGAAAACGCCGGCCGACCGGTGGCAGACCGCGCGCGAATTCGCGGACGCGTTGTCTGCGGGGGCGCATGCGCCGGCTTCGCCGACGATGAGTCGCCGCGTACCGGGAAGACGCCAGCGGCTCTCCCGTGCTGCGGCCATCATCGCGGCTGCGCTCGTCCTTGGCGCGATCGTCGTGATGTTCGCCACTCGGCGACGAGGCGACGTACCGTCGCTCACCTTCGTGATCGACCAGCCGGTGATCAACGGCGTCCGTCAACACATCGGCGATTTCGCCCTGTCACCCGATGGGCAGATGCTGGCGCTCGTTGCGGCCTCCGACTCGGGGTCCCAGCTCTTTCTCCGGCGGCTGTCCGAGCCTAACGCGACGCCGCTTCCCGGCACCGAGCTGGCGTCGTTCGTCGCCTTCTCGCCCGACGGCCAGTGGCTGGGCGTTGCGACCTTCGGGGGAAGGTTGCTCAAGCTGCGCGTGGATGGATCGATCGCTCCGATCACGTTGGCCGAGGGAATCGATTGGTATAGTGGCGTCGCGTGGGTCGACAACGAGACGATCGTGCTGGGGAGCTCACGCCCGCAGCGGCGCGGCCTGGGTCGCCTGTCAGCCACGGGAGGGATGGTTCGGCCGGTGACGACGACGCAGGATTCTTTGCGAGCGCATGGTTTCCCGTACGTGGCCCCCGACCGCAACACCGTGCTCTTCACCGAGTGGGGACCGGGGTTCACCGAGGACGATTTTCTGGCGATCGGCTCGCTCCAGACCGGGTCGTCTCACACCAGCTCGCTTCGCGCCGCACGTCCCGTTGGCGTCATCGATCAGCATGCGCTCTACACCGTTGGCGCGTCGATCATGGCCGTGCCGTTCGACGCGAAGCGCCTGCGAGTGAGCGGCGACCCCGTGCGAGTGCTGGAAGGTGTGAGCTTCAATAATACGCGTACGGTGCATCTCTCTTCGAGCGGCACGCTGGCGTATATGCGTGGCCAGGTGTCGCAGCGACTGGTGCTGCTCGAGTCCGATGACCGCACGCAGACGATCTCCGGCGATGAGCACAACGTCTGGTCTTTTGGACGCTTCTCTCCCGATGGCCGGCGAATCGCCGTCGACGTATGGGCACCGAGTGGGGACACGTCGATCACCGACATCTGGACATTCGATGTGAGGGCACGGGCGTTCACTCGGGTCACGTCGTTAGGTAACGTGGTCGAGCCCGACTGGACGAGCGACGGGAGAGCGCTGTTGTTCACGACGTGGTTCCCGCGAAACGCCGCGATCTGGCGGCAGGTTGCGGATGGCTCCGAGCCGGCCGAAAAGCTCCTCGAGGTTCCTGACGGGGTCGCCCTCTTCCAGGCGAGCGCGACGCCCGATGGGCGCGGTGTCATCTTCTGTCAGGGCTCGAGGTTCATGGCCGCCGACATGGTGGAGGAGCTGTTCTACCTGCCACTCCACGGAAGCCGAACGCCTGAGAAGCTGGCAGATGAGCCAATGGGATCGGTCTGCAGCGGTCGCGTGTCCCCCGATGGGCGGTGGCTGGCGTATGCGGCGATCGAAGGCGGGCGGCCGAACGTGTTCGTGCGTCGTTTTCGGGGCAGGGGCGGCCGGGTGAAGATCTCGGACGGCAACGGCGAATACCCGGTGTGGTCGCGCGATGGTGCCCGCCTGTTCTACTCTCACCTTGCCACCCAGGGCGGAAGAAGGTGGGTGGTGGCCGCCAGCCTGAGAGCGTCGGGCAACACGCTCGAGGTCGCGACTCGCGAGCGCATCGTCCCACTTTCGCAGACGCGCACGTTCGACGTGGCCCCTGATGGCGAGCGCATCCTCGTGCCGCAGCCCAGCCTCGATCGGGTTCAGCTCATGGTGACCACGAACTGGTTGCCGAGCTTGCGAGCGCGTGTGGATTGATCGGCGGCGTCTCAGGCAGGGGCAGCAACGCTGGCGCGATCCCGCCGCAGGATGGCGGCGCTCACGAGCGTCACCACGAGTCCGATCGGCAGCACCTCGATGAGGGTGATGCCCGCGTTGAGCAACGGATTCTTGTACATCTTCGTGAACTCCGCCATCTCGGCCGCCCGGGCCGCAAGCTCCTGTTCCGTCGCACCGCCTTGCCGCGCCTTCTCCAGCATGTACGCGCCGTATTTCTCGGGGAAGTCAGGGGCGACCCAGTAGTAGATGACCTCCCACGTGGTCACGTAGCAGACGCTCGCGACCAGCGTGATGAGGAGGCCAATGCCGAAGGCCTTCCCGAAGCTGATCGTCCCGCCGTAGATGTTGTCGCGGTATGAGCGGATACCGAAGTACACCATCAGGAAGGCGAGGATCATCGTCGTGTACCCGATGACCTCGGCGGTATCGAATCCAATCCGGTCGATGAAGGCGACGTTGACCACCATCATCGACGACAGGACGGCACCCGCGAGCAGACCGAAAACGAGAACGACGCGTGTCATCGTGGCACTCCGGTAGAGGTGAAGTGCCGGAGGGTATGATCGGCGAGGGCGGTTGTCGTCACCCGTTCGGATGATTCTTCGATCTGGGGCGAAAAATCATCCGATCGGGTGAGGGTCCAGAGTCCTGCGTTGGGACGTAAGGAACCGCGGAAGGCCGCAACAACTGTACGGCGACTGCATCGAATAAAAAGCGGGAGACGCGGATTTACGCGGATTGGAACGGCAAAAACGGCATGGATACGGGAACTGCAAAAGACTTTGGGAACTGCAACACCTGCAGTTGCAGTTGCCGTTTTCTACCTGGCGCCGGGAATCCGACACTCACCTCACGGAATGAGCCCGCGCTCCTTTCCGAGCTGAACGGCCTGCGTGCGCCGCCTGGCCCCGAGCTTGTCGAACAGCCGGCTCGCGTGCGTCTTCACCGTGTTCTCGCTCACGAAGATCCGCTCGGCGATCTCCCTGGTGCTCAAGCCAGCCGCGATGAGCTCGAGGATCTCCAGCTCGCGCGGAGTGATGCCGAGGGTCTCGACGGCCACTTCATTGCGCACGAATGGTGTTCGGACGGGGACGGGCACTTCCTTGACGACGACCGTCTCCACGACGGTCGTGCGCGAGCGCGTGAGCTTGAGGCCGAGCCAGATGCCGAACGCGGCGAACACGCCGGCGATGAGCCCTCCGTAGATTTCGACGGAGTGCTCGACGACGAGATATCGATACTCGATCAGCCGGAGCACGGCGACGAGAACGCCGCCGATCAGGCCGTAGAGGAGGACGTGCTTCTTCACAGGCCCAAGTTAGACAAAATATGGAGTGACGTCATGACCACGGAGCCGGAAATCCTCCTCGTTACAGCCGCCAACGCCGCGGTTCTCCAGCACGTGGCACTCGATGTGTTCGACGGTCCCGTGGACGAACGCTGGGTGGGGGAGTTCATGGCTGATGCCCGGCATCATCTCGTCGTTGCCGTGGAGGATGACGTCGTCGTCGGGATGGTGTCCGCCGTCCATTACGTGCACCCGGACAAAGCGCCGCAGCTCTGGATCAACGAGCTCGGAGTCGCCCCGTCGCATCACCGTCGCGGGATCGGGCTCGCGCTCCTCTCGCGGATGCTGGCGCATGGCCGCTCGCTCGGCTGCACCGAGGCGTGGGTAGGAACGGAAGTCGAGAACGTCGCGGCGCGATCGCTCTATGAGCGCGCTGGAGGCGAGGCAGAGATGTTCGCTCTATACTCTTTTCAGTTTCCACCTGCCTGATCGCGAAGGTTGTCGCGCAGCAACGTCCACGCGCGCGCGACGTGAGACTCCGCCGTGCGAATGTGTCCGATGGCCAGCCGGAGCACGTAACGCCCGCGGAGCCGCGTGTGTGAGAGATACGTCTCGCCGGTCGCGTTGATACGCTCGAGCAGCTGCTCGTTGAGCGCATCGAGCGCTGATTCGTCGAGTCCTCGCGGCGCCGCGCGAAAGCACACGAGACTGAGCGACACCGGGGCCATGAGCTCGAAGTCGGCGTCCGCCTCGACCCATCGCGCGAGCTCCTGCGCGAGCCGTATGTGCTCCCGCAGACGCGCGCGCAACCCTTCGGCGCCGAAGACGCGCATCACCATCCACAGCTTGAGCGCGCGGAACCGGCGCCCCAACGCGATGCCAGTGTCCATCAGGTTGTGGACGGCGCCGGCCTCGCGCGTCTCCAGATACGCCGGCGTCAACGCCAGCGCCGCCCGCAACGTGTCCATTCGCCGGCAGAACAGCACGCTCGCGTCCATCGGCGTGAACATCCACTTGTGCGGGTTGACGACGACCGAGTCCGCCTCCGCCACCCCATCGAAGATGGAGGCGTGCTCGGGCAGCATCGCCGCTGTGCCCGCGTGACAGGCATCCACGTGCAGCCACACCCCGTGCGCTCTGCATAACGAGGTGATCGCGGCCACCGGATCCACACTCCCCGCCGAGGTGGTTCCCACCGTTGCGACGACGGCCACCGGTAGACGTCCGGCGGCTCGATCCTCGGCGATCGCGGCCTGCAACGCATCGGGGCGCATGCGATACGCATCGTCGACGGGAATCTTCCTCAAGGCGGCGTGTCCCATGCCAAGCGCCATCAGCGCCTTGTCCACCGACGAGTGCGTGAGCTCGGAGCAGTACACGCGCAGTCGCGGAACGTCAGGGCGCGACGCGAGGCCGTGCAGGCGAACGCCTGGAACAGCGGCTTCCCGCGCCGCCAGCAATGCGTGAAAGGTCGACGACGATCCGCTGTCGTTGATCACACCCTCGAACGACTCGGGCAGGCCGAGCAATTCTCGGAGCCATCCCGTCGCGACTTCTTCGAGCTCCGTGGCCGCGGGAGACGTCCGCCAGAGCATCGCTTGCTGATTGAGCGCGGCGGTGAGGAATTCCCCGAGCACGCCGGGAGCACTGCCCGTGCTGTTGAAGTACGCAAAAAACGCGGGGTGATTCCACTGGGTGATTCCGGGGACGAGAATTCGCTCGAAGTCCTCCAGAATGCGCTCCATCGACTCCCCGTGCTCGGGGGCCGTCGACGGAAGCGCCTTGCGGATGTCACCGGGCTCGACCTGTGAGAGCACGGGGCGGTGGTCGGATCCGCCCGCGAGATAGTCGGAGATCCAATCCACGAGCTGGTGCGCCGATCGCCGGAACGTCTCCGGATCCATGTCACCGATTGTCATCGTGTCTTCAGTCAGCGCACCGAGCTCCTCCACCTGGAACTCCAGCGCATGTACGGAGCGGCGTTGGTGGCGATCGTCGGAGCTCCGCGTCGGTGAGCGGTGTTAGCGCGTCTCACCAACCACGCGTGCCGTCGCACGGTCTTGCACGCGCGAGGCCAGCGCCAAAAGCGGACCAACCAACAGAAACTGGAGGGCGGTGTAGCCCGTCTCGATGGCGACGAACCCGCCGATCGAGGTCATTTGATGCTTCGCCGCTACGGCGAGTGTCGTGAAGGACCAGGACAGGAGTGCCGCCAACCCGGCGAATTTGAGGCCGGTGCCGACCTGCTGCGGCCGCTCGACCAGTTTCGGATACGCCCACGCGAAAATTCCCCCTTGCAATAGCATCGACCCCAGCCCGAACGGTATGATGACGTCCGGTCGGTAGATGCGAAGCCCCTCGTAATATTGGGCGAACAGGACGAGTTGCCACACGAAGCCGAGGAGGAAGGTGGGCACGACGTAGGCCGCCATGGTGAGAGCCATTCGTCTGCTCATGGGGATGCTCCGCTCGAAGGGTGGAACCGCGTGCGTGATCGGGCGCGCGCGGCGCCACGGCCGGCGTGGTCTCTCTCACTGTTGATCGGAGGGTTATGGACGTCGACGTTGTCACGGAGGGTGTGATTCAACGACCGCGGGAGGAAGTCGCGAGGTACGTCGCGGATCCCGACAACGCGCCGCGATGGTACGAGAACATCGAATCGGTCGAATGGAAAACGCCGAGACCGCTGGCAGTCGGGTCTCTCATCGAGTTTGTCGCGCACTTTCTGGGGCGACGACTGCGCTACACCTACGAGATCACGGAGTACGTCCCCGGTCACCGTCTCGTTATGCGTACGACGCAAGGGCCGTTTCCGATGGAAACCACCTACGCGTGGCAGGACGCTGGCGCCGGCGCGACGCGCATGACGCTCCGGAATCGCGGTCGGCCGTCGGGCTTCTCCAGGCTCGCGGCGCCGGTAATGGCCATGGCCATCCGCCGCGCAAACAGGAAGGACATGGCCCGGTTGAGGACCGTTCTGGAGCGCCGCTAACGGCGCTCCGGTTTGGCCAGCGGCCCGATCCGTCGCCCCGCCGCCGAGTCGGTGATCACCACCGCGAGACGCCGGAGCCTCGTGTCTTCCTTCCTGGCGCTCATGACCCAAAGGCTCGCCAGACGTTGGTACCCCGGCGGCTGCTTCCGAAAGAATTCCCACGCCTTCGTGTTCGCTTCGAGCTTCGCTTCGTACGCGGCGCCGAGCTTCTGCGCCGCCTTGCGCTGCTCGTACGAGTAGATCCCCGATCGCTTCGGATCGCGCGCCTTGAACGCCGCCAGTCCCGCGGGATGAATGCGCCCCTCCTTCGTGAGCTCGGCGAAGCGCTTCGTGTTGACGTTACTCCAGATGCTCCGCGCGCGGCGTGGCGTGAAGCGAATCGAGTAGGTCTGGGCGTCGATGCCGCGACGAACGCCATCGATCCAGCCGAAGCAGAGCGCCTCGTCCACCGACTCGGGCCAGGTGATGCTCGGGTTCCCTGACCCCTTCTTGTAGAAGCCGACGAGGAGCTCGGGAACCTTGTCGTGGTTCTTCTCCAACCACGTGCGAAAGTCGGCGGGTGTGGGGAAGAAGGTCGGTTTCACGCGGCGACGCCTCGATGGTTACGGCTGCGCGAAGCTCCGCCGTGCCTTCCCGCAGCTGATCCACGGCCGGGCCTCGCCGTTCGGTCGCGGTGGCAGGATGGACTGGTCGCGCGGTACGCGCTCGCGGTCTTCCGATGCCGCATATGCCAGCATCGCCGCCATCGTCGCGTTGTTCTTGAGATCGTCGAACACGATCTTGTCGTACGTGTCGCGGTTGGTGTGCCAGGTGTACTGGCGGTATTCCGTGTAGCTGGACTGCAGCCGGAACGCGGGCGCCGGTCGGCAGATGAAGGATGTGTGATCGCTGCCCTGGTTCGCCTGCGGACCCGGCACCTGGAGCTTCACGCTGTCCGTCATCTCGGTGGGAATCTGCGCGACCCAGCGCGCGAGGTTGGCGCCCGCCTTCAGAAATCCCTGCGCTTCGAGGATCTCCACGCGCCAGGTTCCATTGTCCTGGTTGAAGGCGATCTGCAGGCCGTCGATGACGTCAGGGTGGTCCTCGGCAAAGGACTGCGATCCGATGATGCCCTGCTCTTCGCCGCCCCAGTGACCGACGAGGATGGTGCGGCGCGGACGTGGATACGTTTCCTTCAGGATGCGCATCGCCTCGAGCATCGTGATCGTGCCGGTTCCGTTGTCGGTGGCGCCGGTGGCCCCGTGCCAGCTGTCGAGGTGCGCCGAGAGCACGACGTACTCGTTAGGAAGCTCGGTGCCCTTCAGCTCGGCGACGACGTTGAACATGGGGACCTCGGCCGGCGTGGACTGCGACTCCGCCGTGAGCCGCACGCGCGGCGCCTGATTCTTCGACGCCATGCGGTACAGCAGCCCGTAATCCTCGCACGAGAGGTCTACCGCCGGCGCCCGCGTGGTCTGGGCGGAGAAGATCTTGTTCACCCCCCACCCACCGGACCACGTCAACGTGCCGATGCCGATGACGCCGGCCGAGTCGAGGCGCGTGTAGACGGCGCGACCGGCGTTCTGCTGGGGAGTGCCTTCCGGGATCAATGACCGGAAGGCGGCGAGGGCCGCTCGCTCCGTCTCGGTGCGGAGCGAGTCGATGCGCCTAACGGTCGCCGCTCGCGCGTAGCGCTCGAGCTCCTGGGGCGCGCGACACATGATCTCCGGTGCCGACACGAGAACGAACTTGCCGCGCACGGTCCCCAGCCACTGGCGCGCCGCGGCGGCGTTGGTCAGCCGCGGAATCACCACGACCTCACCTTCCACGGGTCGGTTGCCAGGGGTGCCCGGGCTCCAGGCGAGCAGCTCGACCTCGAGGTTCTGCACTCGGGGTGAGATCATCTGCATGTGCACGGTTCCTTGCTGCCATCCGCGCCACGTGCCGTAGCGCTCACGTCGAACCGTGACGCCCCACTCCCGATACTTGCGCTCGAGCCACTCGACCGCGGACTGAAATCCCGGAGTCCCGGAGAGTCTGGGGCCGATGGAATCGATGAGCACCTGCGCGAGCGTCTCGGTCTGCGACTGCTCCATGCCCACCTGCCACATCCGCCGGATCACGGGATCGGGGCTGCGGAACGTCTGTGCGGCGGCAGAGCCGACGCACAGAACGCAAAGGAGGACGGGCAGTAGAAGGCGGTTCGGGTGGCGCATTCTCACTCCTGTTGGCGTTGCCGGGTGGTGATACTTTAGCTCCGTACCGGCAAATCGGCGATGGTCGCCCAGGAGCTCGCCCATGATGACTTGTTGCAGCAATGAGTGCTTCGAATCGACGTTCAACGACCGCCACGCGAAGAGGCAGCTGAAACGCTACCGCAAGCGGGGGCCGAACAAGACCACCCGCATGCTGCTCGATGCGCTGCGCGCGGCGGGGATCAGGCATGCGTCCTTGCTCGACGTGGGCGCTGGCATTGGCGTCGTCCACCACGAGCTTCTCACCGAAGGCGCTCGATCGGCGATTCACGTGGATGCGGCTCGCCCGCACATTCGCGTCGCCGAGGAGGAGGCCACGAGGCGGGGGCACGCCGCGCAAGTGACGTTCGTCCTCGGCGACTTCGTCGGACTCGCCGAGAGCATTGCGACGGCCGACGTCGTCACGCTGGACCGCGTGATCTGCTGCTATCCCGACATGGAGCAACTCGTCGCCAAGTCGGCGGCCAAGGCGAGCCGGCTCTATGGGGCGGTCTTCCCGCGCGAGCGACGCGCACTCAAGGCGGTGCTATCGCTTCAGAACTTCCTGTGGAAGGTTCTCGGCAATCCATTCCGCTCGTACATCCACTCGACGGCGGCCATCGATGCGACGCTGCGGCGACAGGGCCTCGCGCCGCTTTCCGTCACCGATACCGCTCTCTGGCGGGTCGCCGTCTACTCGCGTGGTTAGGCGCTGCGGGCAAGGGCAAACTGCTTTTTTACCGCAGAGGACGCAGAGAGCGCAGAGGAACGTCAACGGCAAAAGCTGCCGTTGCAGTTCGTCCGCGTCCTCTGCGTCCTCTGCGGTAAAAAAAGGTTCATCGCGGATTTCCGGGAAATGCCGGTGTACGAAGGGGTCGTGCCTCGCCAGCGCTTAGCCCGTGCTGAACCTTGTTGCTGGAAAGTGGTCGACCGAGAATGCCCATGCCGCGGGAGCCGTCGAACACGGATCACACGGATGGACGGAAACCGCCAGGATCGCTCCGTGGCCCCGCGAACGCTCCTCGCGCAATAACACAGGCAAGGGCCGGTGTGGGTGGAGAGGCGGGACCGATTCACGAGGAACGATCCTGCCGCTTCAGACGGTTCCGTGTGATCCGTGTTCGACTGCTCCCGCGAGATGATCCCAGTCCGTGGCCCCGCGGGCTCGAAGCCAAACACCAGCCAACCCCGGAAATCCGTGAAGAACCTAAAAAAAAGCCCGTTGTGCGCACGAGCTTCGTAACCTGATCAGGTCTCGACGCGGTTGCGCCCCGCGTCCTTGGCGCGATAGAGCGCACGATCCGCGGCCTGCAGCACCATCTCCGGCGCTTCCTGGCGCCCGTTCGATTCCGCTGCACCAATGCTGATGGTGATCGTAATCTGCGGGCGCGCGCGCGCGCCGTTCCCGCCGTTCTTGTTCTTGGCGGGTTTGCGTCGCTGCAGGCGGCGTCGAACGGTGAACTTCGACTCCTCCACCGCATTACGTAGCGCCTCGAGCTCCGGCAGGCACTCCTCGACGCGATCGCCCGGGAACAGGATCGCGAATTCCTCGCCGCCGTAGCGAAACGCGCGGCCGCCATTGGACACCTTGGCCAGTCGCGACGCCAGCATGCGCAGCACCTGGTCGCCGACGTCATGTCCATAGCGATCGTTGAGCTTCTTGAAATGATCGACGTCGACCATCGCGATCGTGAACTTCCCGTTCACGCGTTGCAGCGCCTCGGTGAGCGCTCGGCGCGCGGGCAGTCCCGTGAGACCGTCCTGATACGCCATGAGGTACGAGGCCTCGATGACGGCGACGACGAGGATGAGTGCGGCCGTCGAACCGTAGATCGTGGCGGCCACGGGCGTGTCGACCGAATGCATCGCGAGGAAGGCCGCAATGAGCGCCCAGAGGAACGCCCGTCCCGTTGCGCTCGCGCGGAAGACGATCCCCGTAACGATGAGTGCGGCCCCGACGAGAAACGCGAGCAACGCCGGTTGACCGAGTGGGGTCCAGCTGGACCAGTCAGCCGGGAAGGGGTGGTAATTCACGAACGACTCTGCCAGGCCGGGCGCGTATCGCACAACCGCCGCGATCGCTCCAACCTGCGCGAGCAGGGCCGCTATTCGCACGAGCCCAACGCGGGTGAAGATGCCTCGCTCCGTCATCAGCATGACGGCGGCGAGATTCAATGGAATGAGTACCGCCGCTGCTTGCCACACGAAGCGGCCGACGTCGCCCGCGCGCGTGCGGTCGAGCCCCCATTCGACGAGCGCGAGAATGAGGAGCGCGAACACGAGGCGGCTGCGCTGGAACCGAAGGGCCAGCAGGAAGCCGAGCGCGAAGACGACGACGGGGTAAAAGGGCGCGAACTCGCGTAACGGGTCGCGCAGAGCGTCGACGTGCAGCGACGCGATGGCTGCGCCGAGCAGCAATGCCTCGGGCACGAGCCACGACACCCCTTTCCGTAGAGAATGCCAGGTCACGAAGAAAGACGAACGACGACCCGGCGCCGTATCGCTTCCTCGGGATCGCGACGCTCCCTCTCTACCGCCTCGCGAACTTGAGGTGGACAACCTTCGGTGCGGGCACGGTTCTCACGAGCTCCAGGCCATGGAGATTATCGCCTACGCCGTCGAATAGCCGCTCACCGCCCCCGAGCAGTATCGGCGCGACGCTGATCTCCATTTGGTCGACGAGACCAGCAACCAGATACTGCTGAGCCGCGCTCGCTCCGCCGGCCAGCGATACGTCCTTGCCTCGCGCGGCGCGGCGCGCCTGCGCGAGCGCATCCTCGATGCCGGTGGTGACGAAGGTGAAGGTCGTCCCTCCCTCGAGCTCGAGCGGCTCGCGCGCGTGATGCGTGAGCACGAACACGGGGTGATGGAACGGCGGATTCTTGCCCCACCAGCCGGTCCAGGGCTTCGCGGAGTCCCACGGGCCGGGATGACCGCCGAACATGTTCCGCCCCATGATGGTGGCGCCGATGTTCTCGAGCGACTCCTTCATGACAGCGCTGCTCGCGTTGACCTCGCCGCCTTCGCGGCCGTGCTCCGCACGCCACTCCGCCAGCGAGACTGCCCACTCGTGCAGTCGCTCACCGCCGATCCCGAGCGGCTCCTTTACGCTCTGGTTGGGGCCGGCGACGAAGCCGTCGAGTGACATCGAGATTCTGAATCGCAGCCTGGACATGGGCGGCCTCCGCTCGGGTAGTGTCTACACATACGTCGAACCAAAGCTCGTCGAATCGACATCCAGCGACGAGCCTTTTTTAAAAGCAGTAGCACAGAGACACGCGGAGACATTCACAGAGACACACGGAGAAATTCAATGCGAAAGCTTTTCCAAAAGCACTTGCAGTTGGGGTTCTCTGTGTGTCTCCGTGCAATGTCTCTGTGTGTCTCCGTGTTCCTGCTTTTCGAAACGGCTCGTGCAACGGTTTTCAGCCTATGTTCGGGGGATTGCCTATAGGCCATATTGCACTAGATTGAGTGCAATATGGCACACCCCCGACGCAAGGCCCGGCCAGCCGCCTCCCGGTGGCTTCGAGGGGGCAGGGAAGCCTGGTCCGAGCTCGAGCTTGCCCGGCTCATTGCCCAGGGCATCCCGACGTCGCTCCTCGGCGAGGTCGTGGAGCAGGGGATCCTCAGCCGCGATGAGGTCACTCGCCTCATCCTCCCGCGCCGCACGCTCGCGCACCGGAAGCGCCGCGGCGAGCACCTCTCGCCCGACGAGTCCGACCGGCTCGCGCGCGTACTCCACCTCCACCGGATCGCGCTCGAGACCTTCGATGGTGAGACCGAGAAGGTGAGCACGTGGCTTCGCACACCGAACCGCGCCCTTTCCGGCGAGATCCCGCTCGACCTGATCGTGACGAGCACCGGCGCGCGACTCGTCGAGGATGCGCTGCTGCGGATTGCGCATGGAGTCTTTGCGTAGGGGTCAGGCGTCAGGGATCAGGGATCAGGGGGTGTCAGGGAAGGGGTTTCAGGAGAGAACGGCAAGCCATCTCCCAACACCTTCAACCTGACACCCCCTGATCCCTGATCCCTGACCCCCAGCTCCCATGATCGTCCACCGTCTCGCCCGCCTCGGGCACGCCAAGCTCGACGGCGAGGGCGCGCGACTCGCGGGCGGACGGTGGAATAGTCGGGGGCGCGCGGCGGTCTACGCGTCGAGCCGGCTCTCGCTCGCGGCGCTCGAGCTCCTCGTTCACACGGACGTCCCGCTCGTGCCACCCGATCTCGTCGCGTTCGAGATCGAGATCGCGGACACACTCGAGATCGAGTCCGTCGAGCTCGCTGCCCTACCGGAGGATTGGCGGCTTCCCGGTCATCCCGCCTGTCGCTCGATCGGCGACGCCTGGCTCGCCGAGGAGCGAACGGCGGTGCTGCGCGTGCCGTCGGCGGTGGTGCCGGAGGAATCGAACTACATCATCAACCCTGCGCATCGCGCCGCGAAATCCATTCACGTCATCGGCCGGCGGAAGTTCGCCTTCGATTCCCGCCTGCTGGGCTAGCGGCAGGCCCTTCAAAGAGCAGCAGCGCAGAGACACACCGAGACACACGAAGAGCTTCGACTGCGAAGGCTTTTCCAAAGCGCTCGCAGTTGGGGTTCTCTGTGTGTCTCCGTGCCACCGCTCTTAATGGCTCGTTGCGATGTCATCGTCAGGTCCATTCTCGAGCCGCCGCTCGTACTCGCCTTCGAGTCGCTCATGCGTGGACCAGAACGGTCGCCGGTCTCGTCCGTTCAGCTCGTCGGCGAGAATGGCGAGGTGGGTGTGCCATCCGCCCGAGACGCTGATCATCTCCGTGCGGTTGGGGAGACGACGGTGCGTGACGGTGAGCAGCACCTCGTTACCCTGGGGCTCGAGCTCGAAGGTCACGTGCGACGTCTCGTCGTCCCGCTCGCCCCATGTGTAGGCAAGGAGACGCGGGGGCTCCACGGCGGTGACTCGGCCCTGCATCGTCGCGCCCTCGTCGTATTCCTTATAACGGTCGGGTGTCCGCTCGACCTCCGAGGAGAGATGCTTGTGCTTGAACTCCAGCGTGACGCGGCCGCCTTCGCGCAGCTCCATGGCGCCTGACGCCAGCCATCGCCCGCGCTTTTCCGAGTCGCTGAGATACGCCCACACCCGCTCGATCGGTCCAGGCAACAAACGCTCGAACTTTACCGTGCCTGCTTCGGGAACGACGCCGTACTCATTCATGATCGGCTCCGCGTCGGTTTGTTCGCCGTTTGGGTTTCATGTCAGAGGCGCCAGGAACCGCAGAAGGCCGCAGCAAAGTACAAACGCCAACTGCAAAAGCGTCAAACGCGGATTACGCGGTTTGAAAAGCGAAAACGGCACGGATACGGCAACGGCAAGGCTTTTTGTAACTGCTCTCGGATGCAAGTGCATTGCCCGTCGCCGAGCTCCATTGAACGCGGGGCTGTTGCAGTTCCCAACGCATTTTGCAGTTGCCGTATCCGTGCCGTTTTGCTCTCGAGATCCGCGTAATTCGCGTCTAACGCGGTTGCATTTGCTGTTCTCCGTTGCCGTCGCGTCTCTGTGGCCATTACGGACGAGGGGACGGTCCTCCCTTTGGCGGGGAGGACCGTCCCTTTGTGGCCATCTGCGGTTGAGAGAACAGGTCGGCTGCGCTAACCCGTCACAGGCGAACCAATGAGCTCAGGTTCGTGCTCCTCGACTACCTGGACTTCTCAGGCCGAAGCCCGCGGCCCCTCCCGCTCGGCGTACCCGCCTTGTTTGCGAATGCGCTCCTCGAGCGCCGCGACCTCTGGAGTGAGCGCTTCGCCGAAGTCCTCGTTCTCGAAGACCTGTCGGATTTCGACTTCGCCCTCCTGGAAGGGGGCGCGCTTCAACCACTCGATCGCCTCTTCCTTCGACTTCACCTGCCAGAGCCAGAATCCAGCGACGAGCTCCTTCGACTCGGCGAATGGGCCATCGATGACCGTACGCTTCTTCCCATCGAAGCGCACGCGCGCGCCTTTCGCGCTCGCCTGGAGGCCCTCGCCCGCGAGCATGATTCCAGCCTTCGCCAGCTCTTCGTTGTACTTCCCCATCTCGAGCAGCATTTTCTCGTCAGGCAGGACGCCGGCTTCCGAGTCCTTGTTGGCCTTGACGATCACCATGAACCGCATTGTCGGTCTCCTTTTGGATTTGAAGGTTTGAGCGCCGGAACTCCCGGCTCTACCTGTATGTCGAATGAGGGGTGCTCGAATCGACAGGGTCGTTTCGCGACGGCCGAGTGTATTCACCACAGAGGCACAGAGGGCACCGAGGAGAGCGAACTGCTGT
>DATFFP010000110.1:0-16717 GCA_035249985.1 Gemmatimonadaceae bacterium | reverse complement strand
CCGCACCAGAGCGCTACACCCGCGAAGTCCTCTCCGCCGCGCGCGCTCTGACTCCTGACTCCCACGGTCCTACCGCACCAGAGCGCTACACCCGCGAAGTCCTCTCCGCCGCGCGCGCTACCGGAAAGAAACTCGATGTTGACGGGAGCGGCTCGAGACGCGTCGCGTGCAGGCACGAATCCTCGAGCTGGCGTATCGAGAGCTGCCTCCAATCATCCGGGTAGGGCGCGAGCCGTCGCTTCTCGCCGGAGGACTCGAACAGGAGCCAGCCACGCGCGAACTCCGGGTCGGTCAGCAGGTACGGAGGAATCATCGCGAGGTTCGGATCCTTCACCTCGCGCACGGTCCAATCGCGTCCCTTGCTGTCTATGAACCTCGTAATCACGATCCACCTCCGCAGCGACGTCACCACGAAAATGCAATTGTCGTGCGCTCGCGGTGATGCGCATCACGAGTGTACGTGTTCGTACACAGTTGTGCATTTGCATCGTTCGCGCAAGTCGTCCGGAACGGCAAGATGACAGAATGCAGAATACCGAATTCAGAAATCAGCGCTCGGCAAGTCCGGCATCAAGGTTGAAAATGAGACGCGGATTCCACGGATCTTGGCGAAACAGCCGGATCGTTCGTGGCGCATTGATCCCTCCTGCACCGCAACAAAAAGCAAGCCTTTTTGGGCTGCGCGAGGAGTGTTTCCAGCGCCAGGAATGATTCGCCCGATCGGCTGAGATTCGCGTAGTCCGCGTCTCCACTTTGAACCTGGATGCCAGACCGCCGAATGCCAGCCGCTGAAATGAAACGGGGAGCCAGTTTGTGGCTCCCCGTTGGTTCTCTGAACTCTGAACTCTGAACTCTGAATTCTGTATTCTGTATTCTGAATTCTGTCCTCTCTGCCGTTCGATCGATCAATCCGACCAGGGCGGCACAACGCCATTCACTCGCGCATAAGCGATCAGCTGTCCGAGGTGCTCCCCGAGATGGCGGGCCATGAAAAACGAAAAGCTGCGCCCCGTCATGTCCATCCCAAACACCTTCATCGCCTTGTCGGCATCCGCGTCCTTCATCGAGCTCGCCGCCGCCTGGACGTGCGCGAACGACTTCTTCAGCTCGGCGATGATCTTCGCCTTGTCGGTCGTCGACGCCTCGTAGCCCTGTCCCGAGAATCCCGCCGGCGGCTGAACGCCAGCCATCCGCGGAAGGCCCTGGTTCGCCGCGGCGACGTGTAGCAGAACTTCCGCCACCGATCGCACACCCGCTGCGGGGCGCCACGTAAACTTGTCCGCCGGAATCGCCTCGGCGAGCTGCGTGAAGCGACCCTCGAAATACTTCATCTCGTTCAGAAACTCGGCGCGATACCCGGACGTGGGCGCGGCTGCGGTTGCCGAGGCCGCTGCTGCTTGTGCCCCCGCCGCGGACACGGCGCCCGCGAGCGCCGCGGCGATGAGCGTGAACCGAACGGTGCGCATTTGCTGATCTCCAGTGAGAGTGGTCAAAATCGGTGGCCTGGGAGGCCGTCCCGCAAGTCTGGCATCGTCAGAAAATCATGGGGAAGGTATCCGTGACTCAGCTCACTCTCCCGGCCCGCACCGTCAGGCGCCACGCCACGCGGCGCACCTCGTCAGGATCGACCCACACCTCACGCAGCCTCGCCTCGAAGTCGACCATCGGGTCTTCGTGCAGCGCCTTACGATACCCGCTCGTCGCCGACCACGTGCTGACGTACCCGGCGAGCTGCTCGACCGTCCACCACTCGGCCATCTCGAAGTCCGGGACCTCGATCTCGTCGAAGGGCATCCGGATCGACCGGTAGCCCTCATCGACAAGGCGGCGCTCCGGCGGCCAGTAGGGGCCGATGACGTTTCTGGCGAAGTGTCGAAGCACCCCATTCGCCTCGGGATGATCGAGACTGCCCCCACCATAGCTCCAGACCGCGACCAGGCCTCGCGGTCGTGAAACGCGAGCGGCCTCGCGAAAGAACGCGTCAATGTCGAGCCAGTGCAGCGCCTGTGCGACGGTCACCAGATCGCACGCTCCGCCGGGAATCCCACTTCGCTCGGCCGGAGCAATCCGCCACTCGATACGCGGGTGCGCCGGTGCCTGCGCGATCTGGGCCGCGCTCGAGTCGGTAGCGATCACCCGATCGAATCGTTCCGCCAGATCCAGCGTCGCCTGCCCGTTCCCACATGCGCAGTCCCACGCCACCCCGCGCGCCGGAGCACGCTCGGCGAGAAAATCGAACAGCGCTTCCGGATAGCGCGGTCGATAGGCCGCGTAGTCGCGCGCAATCTCGGAAAAGTGATCGCGCGACGTGGTCACCCCAGGGGAATGAGACCCTTCTCGATCTCGGCCCGGCGTGCTTCCAGGAATGGGGGCAATGAGAGGCGCTCGCCCAGATGCTCGAGCGGCTCATCGGCGGTCATTCCCGGTCCATCGGTCGCGATCTCGAAGAGCACGCCGCTGGGCGTCATGAAGTAGATCGAGCGAAAATAGAATCGATCGATCACCGGCGTCACCTGAAATCCCGCGTCATCGATTCGCTCGCGCCAGGCGGCGTGCGTCGCCTCGGTGGGCGTGCGCAGGGCGACGTGATGCACACCGCCGCGTCCGAACCGGCCACGCGGAGCATCGGGACGCAGGGCGAGGTGAAGTTGCGCATCGACATCCCCGTCAGCGGTCGCGAACACGCGGATGGTCGTTTCTGCCGGGACATCTGGCGACGTCTGCGAGACGTACTCGTTGACCTGACGAAATCCAAGCACGTCGGCGAGAAACGAGGTCATTGCGCGAGGATCGGCGACCTCGATCGTCGCGGGACCAAGACCCTTGATTCCATGCTCCGGCACGATCTCTGCCGCATCCCAGGTGACACCGTTCGCGAGCCCGCGGTCGTCGACCAGCAGGAGCGATTGTCCCTCGGGATCGAGGAAGCGCAGCGTCGCCCGCCCATTCTCGTCCGCGATATCGCCGTGCGTGACGTCGGCACTCGTCAGGCGTCGCGCCCACCATTCGAGGGCCTGCTCGCTTCCCACCCGCAGCCCCGTGGAGGCCACCGTGCCCGGCCCTCGCCGTCTCGGTGTCGCATGCGGCCAGTCGAAGAACGTGAGCTCCGAGCCAGGACTGGCGACCGCATCGCCATAGAACAGGTGGTAAGCGGTGACGTCGTCCTGATTCACGCTCTTTTTCGTGAGACGCATGCCGAGCGTACGGGTGTAGAACCGAACGTTTGCGGGGGCCGACCCTGTAATGGCCGTGACGTGGTGCAGTCCGGTAAGGGCACCGGCGGCAGTCGTATCCTTCGCCGACCGTGTACCCGGAAGCGTAGTCGTGTCCATGGTGTACCTGCCTGCGGATTGAGACGCTCGATGCGACAACCGACAGGTTATCGCTGCCTCCTCATCAACGCGATAGGGGTGCCGTGGGTTCTCGCCGCAGATGCGGCCGATGGAACGGATCGACTCCTCCGCACATTGGGCCCTCGACGCGACACAATGCAGTAGCTTTTGAGCCGCTCCGCAAATGGAGCAAATCCGTCTCCTCACATCGAACCCGGTGTCGTACAGGCAGAATGCGAACGATTTGGACACTACTCGCCCTCGCGCTGGCGCCCCTCGTCGCTGAAGCACAGCATCACTCGACGGCAAAGCTCCTCAGCGGCCTCGGCAATCACCATCACGAGATCACCACGGAGAGCCCGGAGGCGCAGCGGTTCTTCGACCAGGGGCTCGCGCTCGCCTACGCGTTCAATCATCCGGAAGCGAAGCGATCGTTCGAGGAAGCGGCTCGCCTCGACCCGTCATGCGCCATGTGTCACTGGGGAATCGCCTTCGTTCTCGGCCCCAACATCAATGCCTCGATGGATCCCGCCGCGAACGCGGAGGCATACTCCGCGTCACGGCGCGCGCTCGCGCTGGCGTCCGACGTCACCGCGCGCGAGCGGGCCTACATCGAAGCGCTGGCTGAGCGGTATGCCGAACGTCCGCAGGAGAACCGTGCACCGCTCGATAGCGCGTTCGCGCGGGCGATGCGCGATGTCGCCACGCGATTTCCTGGCGACGACGATGCCGCGACCATTTCCGCCGAAGCGTGGATGAATTTGACGCCGTGGATGTACTGGACGCGCGACAAGCGCCCGCTCCCGGGAACGACCGAGATCATCACCGCATTAGAGAGAGTCAGCGCGCGGAATCCGAAGCATCCCGGCGCCTGCCACTTCTACATCCACGCCGTGGAAGCGGCGTTCCCCGAGCGCGCCATTTCCTGCGCCGAACGGCTCGCGGCGCTCATGCCGTCGGCCGGCCACATCGTGCACATGCCAGCGCACATCTACCTCCGCGTGGGACGCTACGCGGACGCGATCCGCGCGAACGAGCATGCTGTGCACGCCGACGAGACCTACATCGCCGATCAGCGCGCGCAAAGCTTTTACACCGTCGCGTATTATCCGCACAACTATCACTTTCTCGCGTTCGCCGCGACCATGGCCGGACTCGGCCCGCGTGCGCTCGAGGCGGCGCGCGCCGCGGGGTCGAAGATTCCACTCGACATCGCCGCCGTCGCGCCCGATCTCCAGCTCCTCGTGGCCTATCCACACGTGACGCTGGCCACCTTCGAGCGCTTCGACGACGTGCTGCGCGAGCCGCTCCCCCGCGGCGACCTCCGTGTCGCGACCGGCCTCGCGTGGTTCGCGCGCGGGGTGGCGTTCGCCGCGAAGCGCCGGTTCCCCGACGCGCGCGCCGCCCTCGACACCGTCCGTGCGATATCAGCCACGCTGACGACCAATCCCGGTGATCCAGTGATGAACATCGCGGAGCGGGTGCTCGCAGCTCAGATCGCCATGCGATCGGGAAAGACCGCCGATGCGATCGCGCCCCTCACCGAAGCGAAGGACATCGAGGATGGCTTGATGTACATGGAGCCGCCCTTCTGGCATCAACCGGTGCGGCACGTGCTCGGCGCGGCCCTTCTCGAGCTTGGCCGCACCGCCGAGGCGGAGCGCGTCTATCGTGAGGATCTCGCGCGCTTTCCGAAGAACGTCTGGGCCGAGCGGGGACTGGAGCGAAGCGCAAGAGGAACGAGGAATGAGAAACGAGGAAGCTGATATTCGAATCGCTTCCTCGTTCCTCATCCCTCGTTCAGCTCTCGCATCGCGTGGATGACCTTGGCCGCCCGGACCTCTGGTGCGGGCGGCGACCGGCGAGCATGGTGTAGCCGATGAGCGTGAGGCGGCTTCCGTCGTCCATGGGTCTGCGAGGAGCGGCCGTCCAGAGTCGGCACCGATCAGAATATTTCTGGTTCGAGGTCGCGATGAATGATTCCGCGGCGGTGCGCATGGTCGAGTGCGTCAGAGAGGTCGAGGAATGCGGTCAGACGCTCGTTATGGCTGGATCGCCGGAGCCCTCGTAGGCACGCTCGCCATGGCCCCACTTGGGGCGCAGACGAGCGCGGCGGAGCTGACGGCCGAGCAGCGCCGCCTCATCGATGCGCGCGAGCAGGTGTTCGTCACGCGTGACTCGGCGAACACCCCGTGGCCAATGGCGTGGGCTTACCAGTTCATCGACGCGACACCGGAGGTCGCCGCTGCAGTCTTCGCCGATGCGGAGCGACAGGTCGACTACGTCCCCGATCTCAAGAGCTCACGCGTGACCCGGACGATCGCTCCGGGCGTGATCGAAGTCGCGCAGGAGATGCGCGTCCCGATCGTGAAGGATGAATGGTGGGAGGTGCGCGACACGGTGAGCGCGCGGGATGATGGCAGCTATCGCATCACCTGGACGCTCGTTCGCGCCCGCACGACGAAGAGCGTCACCGGGTACGCGCACTTCGAGCCCTATCGCAACGCACTGACCGGTCGCGATGGGACGCTACTGACCTATCACAACTTCGCTGTTCCGGGCTCCCGTATGGCGGGAATCGGTCCGATCGAGCGACACGCGCTGAAGAAGCTGCGCGAGACCGCGCGAGCACTGCGAGACCAGGTCGAGCGGGAGCGCAGCGAGGAGCCGGATCTTCTGGCGAGGCAACTCGCGGCGCTGAAAGAGATGGTTCGAAAGCAATGAGTAAAGCGGAACGAGGAAGTTGAGTGTGAGATGATGCCCTCCAATCCAACTTCCTCGTTCCTCGTTCCAGCTCAGTTCGCCGCCGTCCCCCTCTTCAACGCATCCTTTCTCGTCAGCGCAAATCCGACTGAGTTGAAGTTCCAGCTCGCGACGTCCTGGAAGAGCTTCCGCGCTTCGTCCGACTGCCCGGTGCCTTTCAGCGCGATGGCGAGGTGGTACTTCTGATACACGTCGGTGAGATCCGCCTGGCGGTAGTGTGGGACGGCCTCGGCGAACGCCTTCTTGCGCAGCTCGATCAAGCCGAGAAGAGAATGATAGGTCTCGAAGCGGCGCGGATTCTGGTCGTTCGCGACGAGCGCCTTGTGCTCCGTGGCCTTGCTCAACGCCTTCGCGAAATCGCCACGGCGCGCCGCGAGCTGGCTCTCCCACGCCAGGATCCCCGCCTCCGTTAGGCGCGTGTTGGCGGCGTCGTTCACGGCCTTGGCATCGGCGCGCACCACGGGCCCATAAAGCGCCAGCACCCGTTCGGCGTCCTCGAGAAGATCGTTATGCAGGGCGATCTGCAGTGCGCTCACCAGCGCGAACGCCTTCGCGCCGTTGACCTGCTTCGACGGAACCGTCTTCTCCGCCGAGCGTGCCACGGCGGTGAGCTCCTCGATCGCGGCCGCGGGCTGCGACGCGTGGACGCTCGCATACGCGCGGAACACGCCGTACGTCGTCTTCTCGACCTCCTTCCCGTCCGCGATCGCGGCGTCGTACGCAGCGCGCGCTTCGTCGTAGTTCCCGAGGAATGAGTTGATGTGTCCCTTCTTCAACACGGCAACGGCGAGCTTGGCATCCTTGTCGACGGCGCGGGAATACGCGTCACGCGCCTGCTCGAGCTTATTCACCGCCCGATAGACGTCGCCGAGCTGCTCGTAGCCCTTGGCCTCCTGCGGATCCGCCGCGATCGCCTGCTCCATGTGCCATTTCGCCTTCGCGAAGTCACGCGGCTCGTTGAAGAGATACGAGAACCCCGCAGCGCTCTGCGCGAGAAACATCTTCGGCTCGAGCTCGATCGCCCGGCTGTACGCCTTGCGCGCGATCTCGTGGCGATTGAGCGCGCCCTGTGCATTGCCAAGGATGATCCACGCTCGCGCTGACGACGGGTGCGTCTTCACGAGCTTCTCCGCCAGCTCCACCCGCCGCTCGGCGTTGTTGTCGAGGAAGGTGCGATTGATCTCGACGAGCAGACGCTCGCCATCGCTCTTCCCCGTGAGGCTGGCGTTGGCGCGATCCAGGTTCTCCTTGAACTCCGGCGCCGAGGCCGCCGCCGCGGCCAGGTTGATATAGCCGTACGCGAAGTTCGGGTCCTGCTCCACGGCGAGGCGGAAGGACTCGCGCGCCTCACGAGGACGCCCGACGTCGAGCAGTCTCTGGCCACGGGTAAAATGCGCTCGCGCGGAGGACGAAGCCGTCGTAATCGGGATCTCCTCCCCTCGCGCGACGGCGCCCGCCTTCTCGCTCACCGCCACGGCTTGTGCGTGGGCCGCGCCGGCGACGATCGCCGCCGCGAGCAACGCATGTATTCGGACGCTGATCATTGCTACCTCCCCCGTCGAAAAAGTCGGGTCGATCGATCGGGCCACGCGGTGCGCGCGACCCGGCCAGGTGCGCGTCCACGATTGGAGGGAGTGCGTTGACCGGCAATACAGGCACCGTAAGGGCACCGTCAGGATGCGGTCCCGATTTCAGTCTCAACGCCGACCGATGAGCGAAACACCCGACGCACGTTAGGCCCTGGTCTCGACGGTTTAAGTAACCGTGTGACATTAATCACGATTTTTGTCGCGAATGTAATGACGGCAAACACCTCGGGCGGCATGGGCTCTGCTTTGTAAGGGATGTTCGCAGCGACCTTTCCGTCGCTCGGGGGGATGGCGACACCCCGTCCGCATACGCCCGCGGAGCAGAGCTGGAGGGCGAGGCAAGGAGATGACGCTATGCAACGTCGAACCATTCGATTCTTCCCTGTCGCCGTGGCGATTGCGCTCACGGCCGGAATGAGCACGGAGGGGGCGGCGCAGGACACGACGCGCTCGCAGACACCCGTGACGTCCACCCGACGGATTCCCGTTCAGAAAGAGGGCACGACGGTAACGGAATCGCCGGGCGCGATCTCGCAGGATAGCGCAGCGCGAGCCGATTCGATCGCCGCCGCCGAGCGCGCGCGTCAGGATTCGATCGCGGCCGCTGAGCGGGCTCGTCAGGATTCGATCGCCGCGGCGGAACGGGCGCGTCAGGAAGAGCTGGCCCGGATCGAGCGCGCCCGTCAGGATTCGATCGCGCGCGCCGAGCAGGCTCGGCGGGACTCGATCGCGGCGGCTGAGGCTGCAGCTGCAGAGCGCTTCCGGGTGGGCCGCTTCGGCGGCTGGTATTTCAACCTCGGTGGTGGGTTGAGCATGCCGACCGGGGCACTCGATGACCTGTATGGCAACGGGTGGAACGTCACCGGTTCGGTCGGATGGCACCCGACTGAATCGCCATTCGGCGTTCGTTTCGACGTCAGCTACGATCGCCTGAATGGGGAGTCGTTTCCGGCCGGCAGCGCGAACGAGCTTGCTGACGCGGCCGTGCTCGCGGGTCTCGGAGAAGTCACACTCCGCATCCCCCGCGCACTCGGTCTCAATCCGTACCTCGTTGCGGGTGGTGGTGTGTACCGCTTCAACGACTACGGTGTAGAAGATGCCGAGGCGTCCACCGAGTTCGGCTGGAACGTCGGCGGCGGTCTCCGCTTTGGATGGGGCTTTACGAGCCTGTTCGTCGAGTCGCGCTACATGAGCGTCGGCACGCCGGGCGAGCGCGCGACGTACGTTCCGATTATTCTGGGTATTACGTTCCGGTAGACGGAAGGCGGTCGAGGTGGTCAAGGTCATCGAGGTGCTCGAGGCTTTTCACCTTGAGCACCTCGACCGCCTCGATCACCTCGATTGCCTGTGATGAATAGACTCTGCCTAACGGTTCTCGCCGCGCTTCTCGCCACGTCGGCCTCCGCCCAGGAGATTTACCTGGACACGGCGTACGTGGAGCTCCTGCCGCTGAGCCCCCCGGTATTCGAGTCGACGGCCCACCTCGTCTCTCGGAAAGACAGCATCGCGTCGGCCAGGGCGCGCCGCGCCGCGGAACGCTCGAGCGCGATGCGCGTCGTCGTCTCCATAGGCGCGCGACGGCTTTGGGTCGTATCGGGGATGGACACGCTGCTCAATGCGCCGGTTGCGGTTGGCATGGGGCGCACGCTCTCGTATGCCGGCAGGCGGTGGACGTTCGCGACCCCGATCGGGGTGCGCAAAGTATTGACGAAGCGGTCGACGCCATACTGGCGGCCGCCGGATTGGGCGTATGCTGAAGTCGCGCGGGAGCACGGGCTGCGTCTCGAGCGCTTGCGCGGCGATCGTCCGGTGACGCTCAGCGACGGACGGCAGCTCCTCGTGCGCGACAGTCTCGTCGGCGTGATGATGCCGGACGGCTTCGCGCCCCTGCCCGTCGAGGAGCACATCGTCTTCGACGAGACGCTCTACGTTCCCCCGCTCGGCACGCGCAATCGCCTAATCGAGGGAGAGCTCGGCACCTACCAGCTCGACCTCGGCGAGGGCTATCTCCTTCATGGAACGCCTCACGAGGAATCGATCGGCTTCGCGACGACGCATGGCTGCGTCAGGCTGCGCGGTCACGACATCGAATGGCTGTTTGCGAACGTTCCGGTGGGGACGGCGGTGTATTTGTACTGATAACTGCGAACTGCGAGCTGCGAACTGCGAACTGGTGCTTTAGCCGGCCATCCCGAACATCAGCAGCTCAGTCGCAGTCAGCGTCAGCTCCTCGGGCGACGGCGCGCCTTTGCCGTGCACCTGTCCATCGATGGCCAGCATGACGAGCCCATGCACCAGGGCCCACGCCGCATATGCCATGGCTTGTGGATCGCCGGCTCGCACCAGCTTCTGGCGCTGAAGCATCGCGATGCCCTCACGCAAAAAGGCGAAGACCTCGTTCCGCGACGGCGGAGCGATCGCTGGGTCGGCTGCAAGCTCGCTGCCGAACATCACGCGGTATTCATCGGGGTGCTCGAGCGCAAACTGCACGTAGGCCAGCGCGATCGCCTGGAGGCCGGCGCGCGCGGTCTGCTGCGGTTTTCGAAGGGTGCGCTCTGGTGACTCGGCAGCGGCCCGCAGCCGAACGTGCAAGCGCTTGAATCCGTCATCGGCAACGGCCGCAACGAGGGCCGCCCGGTCGGCGAAGTGCCGGTACGCCGCCATGGGACTCACTCCCGCGGCACGCGCGAGCGCGCGCATGGTCAGCGCGTCGGGACCTCCCTTCCTCAGAAGAGGAATGGCTGCCGTGACGAGAGCGCGCCGAAGATCTCCGTGGTGGTAGCCCTTTTTCTGAGCGCCCTTGGCCATGAAACCCAATCTATGTTGACACCGTATACTTCGCCAGGCATGTTTACGGTGTTAACATTTGACCTGGAGTCCGTATGTCTTTCGCCCAACGCGTTCGCCTGGAGGCCTGGCTCCCCGCCCTCCTCCTGATGGCCGGCTCCCTCGTTTTCCTCGGCGCCGGACGCCAGCACCCCATCATCGGTCCAACCCTCGGCCCAGCCGGAAGTGACGAGTACTTTCGCTCATTCGCCGCGCAGATGCTGCACATGCCGAACTGGGAGTCCATGCACCTTGGAATCCTTGCGGGACCCGTACTGTGGACACTGGGCGTCGCGGGTATCGCGCGCCTCCTCGCCACGAAAGCCGTTCCACTCGCCGACATTGGCAAGAGCGCGCTGATGCTTGGCGCTGGCTTGTGGGCGATCGCGTTCGTGCTCGATGGATATGTCGGACCTCGCCTGGCTCAGGCGATCGCAACTGCCGGTGCTGGAGCCGATGCGCTCCCCCTCAGAACGTTTGTCATCAATCAGTTCACGATGGCGCGGCTGGGAATGCTGGCGATCGTTCTCATCGGAGGGGCGATTCTCGTCCTGAGCGGGGCGATGCTGGTTGGGGCACGCCTCCGTTCGTGGCAAGCCGTGGTGGGCGGGCTCGGACTGCTCATCGGTGGCTGGCCGTTGATCGCCGCGGCGCAGGGAGAGTTCTCGCCGGGCCCGTTCACGAGCCCGTACTGGACCCTCACCGCGCTTTCGTTGGGCCTGTGGTTCCTCCTGCTGGGAACCGCGGTCCCCGGAATGCGACGAGTCGATTAGGGATTACGGATTGCGGATTGCTGATTGCGGACTTGTCATAGGGTCGTACCCCGAGACTTCCGCGGTCCGCATTCCGCGTTCGCTTCTAGCGTTCCGTAATTCCCGAAGCGAACGTGGGACATGACTCGTCTCGTCAGGACAATTGGCGTCGTCGCAACTACCAGCCTCTTCGCGGCCAGCGGCAGCTACGCGCAGCGTCCATGCGACGTGTCGCCGGCTCCGAACGGGCCGAGCCGCGACCTGTACTGCATCGAGCTCGTTCCCGTCCCTGGGGTGCCCGGTGCGACAGGGCGGGTGGAGCTCGCGTACCTGCCGAATCCCTTCACCGTCGCGGCACGGGTCGACGGACGGCTGCGACACCAGCCGGTAGCTTATCTCAGCGGCCTTCCACGGCCTGCGTCGTTAGGTGCCTTCACGCAGTATGTCGCCTGGATCAGCACGACGAGCATGGACTCGACAGCGCGGCTCGGCACTGTCACCGAGGGCACCACGTCGCTTCCGCCTATCGATCTCGAGAAGTTCGTCATCTTCATCACCGCGGAGCCGCCGGGCGAGGGAGCAGCGCCGCGAGGTCGCATCGTGCTTCGCGGGCAGTCGCCGTCCACTCGCCTCCAGCCGCCCGAGATCATGCAGCTCGCGCTCGGCGCCATGGTCGATAGCGGCGCTCCCGCGCCACGCGCAGACCATTCCGGCCATGGGGCGCACGGAACGACCGCTCAGATCACGACGCCCGGCGCTCCCGCGAGCTGGACCTCAGTGCCCATGCTGCCCGGCCTCCAGATGCTCGCGGCGGAGATGGCGCTGCGACCCGAAGTGTCGCCGTGGCTGCCGGCATGGTCGAAGACGCTGCCTCTCGTTCAGCCCTCTCGGCTCGTCCGTCTTGCCGACGGCGACACGCTGCACCTCGAGGCGGGGCTCGTGAGGCGGTCGTTCAAGGGACGGGACGTGGCGATGTACGCCTTCAACGGCCAGCACCCCGGACCGTTGTTGATGGTGCCACAGCATGCGGAGGTCGTCGTCGTGCTCCGCAATGCGCTCGATCAGCCGACCACGATTCACTGGCACGGCGTGCGCCTCGATAACCGCTTCGACGGCGTTCCCGATCTTACGCAGGCGCCCGTGCCGCCCGGCGGCCGCTTCACCTACCGCCTGCGCTTTCCCGACGCTGGCATCTACTGGTACCACCCACACGTGCGCGAGGACGTGCAGCAGGAGCTCGGTCTCTACGGGAATCTCCTCATCCGGTCGCCGCGCCCCGACTACTACGGACCCGTCAACCGGGAAGAGGTGCTCATCCTCGATGACCTGCTTCTCACCGAGTCGGGTCTCGTGCCGTTCGGTGCTGAAGCAGCGACTCACGCACTGATGGGGCGCTTCGGTGACGTCCTCCTGGTCAACGGCGAGCCCGGGTATCAATTGAGTGTGCGGCGCGGTGAGGTCGTCCGCTTCTTCCTGACGAACGTCTCGAACACGCGCACGCTCAACCTGTCGTTCACCGGGGCGCGTATGAAGGTCGTCGCGTCGGACGTGGGGTCGTTCGCCCGCGAAGAATGGATCGAGAGCGTCGTGATTGCGCCCGCCGAACGATACGTGGTGCACGTTCGGTTCGACGCGGCCGGTACGACGACGCTCGTGAATCACGTGCGCGGACTCGATCACCTCTTTGGTCGTTTCTTTCCGCACGTCGACACGTTAGGCCACATCCGCGTCGCCGACCAAGCTGCCGATCCCGATCTCGGGGCGAGCTTCGCCGTGCTGCGCCGCGACAGCATCGCGACTGCCGATGCCACGCGCTATGATGATCGGGTAGCAGACCCGCCGGATCGGTCGCTCGTACTCTTCCTTCGCCGGACCGGTCTGCCGTTCATCACGAACCAGCTGCTCATGCTGGATTCGATCTACTTCGCGCCGATCGAGTGGATCGGGACGATGCCCTCGATGAACTGGGCATCGGACGCGCGGCAGGTGACATGGGTGCTGCGCGATCCGGCGACGGGCCGCGAGAACATGGATATCGACTGGCGCTTTCGGCGCGGGCAGATCGTGAAGCTCCGCCTCGTGAGCGAGCGGGAGAGCGTGCACGCCATGCAGCACCCGATACACCTTCATGGACAGCGCTTTCTGGTGCTGGCGGTCAATGGCGTGCCCACGAGGCATCGTGCCTGGAAGGATACCGTCTTGCTCCCGGCGGGTGCGACGGTGGATCTTCTGGTCGAGATGAGCAACCCCGGGCGGTGGATGCTGCACTGCCACATCGCCGAGCATCTGTCGGCGAACATGATGATGGCCTTCACGGTGGAGTGACCTATGCGGCGGTACCTGACGACGATTGGATTGGCGGTGGGCCTCCTCGGGACGACCCTCGAAGCACAGCGGGCGGATTCGCTCTCGTCGAGTGTTCGCGCGCTCGTGTCCGTGGCGGAACCGGTGGTGGCGCTCACGGGGGTGACCGTGATCGATGGGACCGGCGCCGCTCCGCGCCGCGATCAGACGATCGTCATCCGCGACGGGCGGATCGCGGAGGTGGGGCCTGCCTCACGAGTGAAGGCGCCTGCCGGCGCGCGCGTCATGCCGTTGGCGGGTCACACGGTGATTCCCGGGCTTATCGGCATCCACGACCACCTCTTCTACACGGCGGCTGGCGGACGCGCAGTGCAGATGGGGTTCACCGGCCCGCGGCTGTACCTGGGGTCGGGTGTCACGACGATCCGCACCACGGGCGGCCGATCGCCATATGCGGAGATCAGCACCAAGGCTGCCATCGACGCGGGCCGCGTCCCAGGGCCCCGTGTGCATCTCACTGCTCCATACATCACCGGCGGCACGGGAGGCGCAGCGGGCAGCATGGCCGCGATCAATTCACCAGAGGCGGCTCGCCGGTTCGTCGCGTACTGGGCAGCGGAAGGAATGACGTGGATCAAGGCATACACCGACATCAGCCGTGCCGACCTCGCGGCCGCGATCGACGAAGCGCACAAACGCGGGATGAAGGCCACTGGCCACCTCTGCTCGGTGAGCTTCCGAGAGGCGGTGGCCATGGGCATCGACAATCTCGAGCATGGCATGCTGACCGCGTCGGACTTCGCGTCGGACAAGCCGGTCGATGTCTGCCCGACGAACTACATGGCGGGCATCGCGCAGGCGAATCCCACCGGTCCCGAGGCGCAGGCCGTGATCAAGGCGATGGTCGATCGCGGCGTGTCGATGACGTCGACGTTGGCGGTGTACGAGCCGTTCGTGCCCGGTCGCCTCTCGAACGATGAGCGCACGTTGTCGATGATGACGCCGCCGCTGCAGGAAGCGTATAAGACGCTCAAGCATCGCATCGACTCCGCGCGCTCCAGCCCGTTCACCGAAGAGGTGTTCAAGAAGGCGCTCGCCTTCGAGCGCGCTTTCGTGCAGGCGGGTGGCCTCCTCGCGGCGGGCGTCGATCCGACCGGAGCTGGTGGCGCGCTGGCGGGCTTCGGCGATCAGCGCAATTACGAGCTGCTGACCGAGGCGGGGTTCAGTCCTGCGCAGGTCATCCAGATCATGACCCTGAACGGAGCCAAAGTGCTCGGCGTGCAGGACCGGTTAGGCAGCATCGAGGCGGGAAAGCTCGCCGACCTGGTCGTGCTGCGCGGCGATCTCACCGCGAATCCCGTGGTCATCCGCGAGGTGACGACGGTGTTCAAGGACGGCGTGGGCTACGATTCGCCCAAGCTCATCGCGGCGGTGAAGGGGCGGGTGGGGATAGATTGACAGCAACTGCGTACTGCGAACTGCGTACGAAAGCCTCACGAGTCTACTGACGCCACAAGTAGCCTCCCGAGGGTTTTAGTACGCAGTACGCAGTACGCAGTACGCAGCGCTCTTACTGCGCCTTGGCAAGCTCCCGCCACGTGATCAGCTGAAAGCCCTGCTGCTTCAGCCAGTCGCGGAACTCGGGGTTGCGGACGAGATCGAAATCCCACTGCCGCCAGGCCGCTCCCCAGGCGGGATGATCGAACGTCGCGCCGCGCATCTCGTCATCGTCGTAGCCGAGGTGCAGAATGAGCTGATAGACGCCAGGGCCAAGTGGCGCCAGCATCCGCTTGTACGCGTCGACCCACCCCTCCTGAGAGACTCCGGGCAGCATCTGGAGCACGCGATCCACGAGCGCGACGCTCGCCGCGCGCTCGGCCCAAGGCGGCGGCGGGTCGGCGCCGGGAACGCTGGTACGTTCGAGAAGCACCGGGAGTCCGTATGACTGTCCGAGCCCGAGGTACACGTTGAAGGGCGCTTCGGCGCGAAAGAGCGCGCCCATGTGTGAATCGAGGTGCGTGACGTTCACTCCCGACCGCCGTGCGAGGTCGATTTGGGCTCGCAGCTCGCGCTCCACCTCACGCGGGTTCGTCCTTTCGACGCTGTCCGTCACCAGCGGCAAATAGCCGTCAGCCGCGAGCAGGGTCGGCACCTCGCTCCGTCCGCTGATGGGTCCCCAGCGCAGGGTCGTCCACTCGCTGTTCAGCGCGAGATGGATGCCAAGGTCGGCGTTCGGATGCGCTCTCGCCCACGTTGCCGCTTCGGCGAACCAGGGAGAAACAACGAGGATGCTCGCCGACGTGATCCAGCCCTTCTCGAGCGCCTCCAGCGAGGCGCGATTCACCGAGTGCGACATGCCGACATCGTCGGCGTGCAGAATGAGAAGCCTGGCCGTGGCAGGGTAGCCGAGGCGTTCCTGTACCGTGCGTATGTCGCTGGGCGCGGGGGATTGGAGGGGGACGACGGCAGCGCGAGAGCACGCTGCGACGAGTGTGGCAATCGCGAACAGCGTCGACCGGCTGACGAGTCGCGAGCGCACTCCGGCAGTTCGGGTCATGTCGCCGAAACCTTACGTAAGGAGACGGGCACGGACAACGGTGCTGATATGATCGAATTGCGAGTGTCTGGGAAGAACCCCCAGAGAGCTACTCGTTGCGCGGGTAGCCGACCGGGGGTTCCAGTTCGCAGTTCGCAGTTCGCAGTTGGATCAGAGGCGCGGGCCGGAATCGAACCGGCGAATGGGAGTTTTGCAGACTCCTGCCTTACCACTTGGCTACCGCGCCGAAGTTCCTGAAACGTACCGCGTTACGCCGCCGCGCTCAAGTCTGCGACAGCAACAGCATCATTGCAGGTCCACCACGTGCAGCATCGTCCCGACTACGGCAAGTACCTGGCGACCGTTAGGCATGGCAAACAGCAGGCTCGGCTGGCCATTGAGCAGGTACAAGGTCTCAACCACCCCGTCCGAGAGGCGGACGACCGCCAACCCGGGTTGCGTCGCGAGATATCCGTACGCGCCGTCAGGTGAGATGACACTCGTTCCGAAGAACCGCTCGGGAACCTCATAGTCGCGGATCCGCGACAGGTCGCCGGTATAGAGTGTCGATGCAATGAGAAAGCGGCTGCCGATCGAGTCCGAGGACACATTTGG
>DATFFP010000109.1:0-28062 GCA_035249985.1 Gemmatimonadaceae bacterium | reverse complement strand
GCTCATAGGCGAGACTGCATAACCACAGAGGCACGGAGGCACAGAGGAAACCCGGAACGGCTGGGCCCAGCAGTTCAGGGTTTCCTCTGTGCCTCCGTGCCTCTGTGGTTAATGCCGTCGACCACTCACTACGGAGCTCTCGCGGCAATCGCGCCCTTCTTCGCTCCCTCATTGACCGCGAAGCGCGCCTTCACGATGCTCTCACGCTCGGCGGCACTGACGTCGGACGGAATCCTCCATGAGCCCTTGCGCTCCGTGGGAACGCGCACGGCGGCCACCTGACCATCCGCCGCCAGCTCGACGACCGCGGTGACATCATCGTTCGGGCCCTGATTGGCCGTGATGAACAGGACCCAGGTCCCCTCCGACGGCCACTGCTTGTCGAGTGCGTACACCCCGGTGCGGGATGTATTGCCGAACTTGAGCGACACGCTCCGCCGCTCGCCGGCGACAATGCCTTCCGCCTTCCCAGCCACGGGCGCACCGATCGGCGTCGCATGATGGAAGGTGTGCACCAGCAGGAAGGCGTCTCGCGTGTTGGCATCGTACGGGCTCGGCGGATACTCGATCGAGATCCACGGCGGCCCCAGCGGCGCGGGCGCCGCAGCAGCAACGGTGAGAGTCACGAGCGCGAGCGCGGCAAGGCTGAGAGATCGGCGCATCATATAGGCTCCACGAATGGGTTCATAGGTCCGATGCCGGTCGGGGTCCGCGTGCTTGAATGCGGGTTTAACGGCAAAGATGACAGAATTCAGAATACAGAATTCAGAATTCAGAATTCAGACAAAACCAACGGGAGCCAAATCGTGGCTTCCCGTGGTCGTTTCTGAATTCTGTATTCTGTATTCTGAATTCTGTCATCTTTGCCGTTCCTTACTGCTTGACGAGCCGCAGTGGAGGCCCGCCCCACCCTACCGTGACGGCCCCCTTGAACGACCTCACCGTCACTCGCGCGTCGCCGCCGAGGGACAACGCCAGCTCGCGGCCATCACCGCGCGGCTGCGCGCGCTGAGGGGTGAGGTTGTTGTCGATCGGAGCGGCGACCGTCGTGGCTTCCACCATCGGCGTGCTCCCCTTGGGAAGGAGAACCCGCACCGCGCCCGAGTGGGTGCCGAGATCGAGCACCGCCCCGCGCGCGATCGAGGCCTCGAAGACGATGTTGCCCGTCATCGTCTCGAGTCGCGCCGCACGCACCGGGCCTCCCGTCACCGTCACTGCCCCGCTCACCGATGCCGACACCAGATCCTCCGCCCCACCGCGAACGGTGATGTCGCCGCCGGCCGAGCGCGCGCGAAGCCAGACGACCGCACCATCGAGCTGGACGTCGCCGTCCATCGTTTCCACCGTCAGCTCGCGAGGGATGCCGGTGACGGTGACGTTGCCGCTGGTCGACCCGAGATCGAGCGCGCCAGTCACTCCATCGACGACGATTTCGCCGCGCGTGCTCTTCACGCGCACGCGACTACCCGCCGGCACCCAGACCTCGAGCGTCGACGGCTCGGCGGTCGTGACATCGTCATTCGGAATGTCGATGCCGAGCTTCACCCCGTTGCGGTCGCCCCCCATGAAGAATCCCTTGCTGCCACGGCCCACCTCGCCCGTGGCGACGATGCTGTCGCGATCCCATCCGTGCAGGCGCACGATGCCAGCCAGGTTCTGAATGCGAATGCTTCCATCGGACGCGAGTGGAAGTCGGCGGTTGAATCGGTTCTGAGCCGAGGCGGCATTCGTCAGGCAGGTCGCCAGAACCAGGATACACAGAGTCCGTCTCATGGAATGGTCCTCAACTTTGCGTCACGAGCCGCGTGGCGTGCCGGAGCAGCTCGACCTTCTGATCGTGGCCGGCGACGAGCAGCCGCGCCAACGTTTCGCTCCCCGGGTCGCGAGCGAGCGCGGCACGAGCCTCGGCGATGGCCGTTTCGATCGTGCGAAGACTGCGCTCCACCGCCGCGACGGTCTCCGGGGCGAGTGTATGCTTTCGCTCGGCCAGTTGACGCTCCAGGTCGCGCGTGACCGTCGTGTATTCGTACTCGAGTGCCGCCAAACGCGGCGTCAGCGCGGCGGTGGTCGACGGTACGGCCGCCGTCGGCGATGGCACGTCGCGTCGTCCGCCGACCACGAGCGCAGTGACTCCGGAGGACGCGATGACGAGTGCCAGTCCCGCCGCGAGGAGTGCACTTCGCCTCGTCCACCAGGGCGTTGCGGACGCGCGCGAACCGCCGGTGTGCAGCCGCGCACGAATCTGCTGCCACTCGCCCGCGGGCGCAGGCATCATGCGAGGCAACGATCCGGCGTGCGCGACGAGCACTCGCAGGCGCTGGTGCCGCGCGAAGCACGCGTCGCAGGTGGCGAGATGCTCCTCGCCACGCGTTCGCGCGGCCGCGTCGAGCCCGTCGTCGAGCATGTCGCTCAGTGTCTGGTCGTCGAGATGGTGAATCATCGGTCCAGCATCTCCATCAAGAGTCGGCGCGCGCGACACAGCTGCGCCCGCAAGGTTCCTTCGGCGAGACCCGTCATCGTCGCAATCTCCGAGTGACGATAGCCCTCGACGTCGTGCAGCACGAACACGGTTCGCGCCCCCCGAGGAAGCCGGGCGATCGCGCGCTCGAGATCGAGCGCATCGCCGGGCTCGCTCGCCGAGATCGGTGCGTCCACGCCATCGTCCTCGTCTCCGGACAGCATCACTCGCGCGACTCGCCGCCGCTCGGCGCGAAACGACTCGAGCACCGCGTTCACCGTGAGGCGGTGCAGCCACGTTCCGAACGCCGCATCGCCGCGCCACGTCGACAACCGCTCCCACGCTCGCACCCACGCGTCCTGCGCCGCTTCCTCGGCACGCTGGCCGTCGGCGCACAGGCGCAGGCAGATGGCACGAACGTGCCCGGCGTGCGTCCGATAGAGCCGCTCGAACGCCGCAACGTCGCCGGCCTGCGCGCGTCGCGCGAGCTCAGCGGATTCGTCCGCCACGGGTGGCGACGGGCCGCGCACGATTGAACCGCTCAGGGACACGTCATCCTCGGTAACAGTGGGATGCCGGTCGCGGCACGAACGCTTGAACGGTACCCCTCACCGACGTTCTGGAACCGATCCTGCCTCCCGTGTGTTCGGCATCTGCGATGACTACCCCAACGATCGATTCCCGGCCGCGCCCCAGTCGTACGCGCATCGCACTGGCCTTCGCGGCCGTGTACCTCGTCTGGGGATCGACGTACCTGGCGATCCTGTACGCCATCGAGACCATTCCGCCCTTCCTCATGGCGGGTACGCGGTTCCTCGTCGCCGGCGGGATCCTGTATCTATGGGCGCGCCTAACGGGCGCGATGCGCCCGTCGAAAGCCCAGTGGATGGCGACGGCCATCACAGGCATTCTAATGCTTGCCGTGGGGAACGGGGCGGTAACCTGGTCCGAGCAGCGGATTCCGTCAGGCCTCGCCGCGCTGTTCGTCGCGACCGTCGCGCTCTGGATGGTGCTCCTCGAGTTCCTGCGCAAGAACGGGACGCGCCCCACTCGCCTGTCGATCCTCGGGCTGCTGCTCGGATTCGGCGGCGTCGCGGTGTTGGTTGGACCCGCAGCGCTGACGAACGCGCGCGACCTCGATGTGCTCGCGGCGCTCGTGCTCATCGGAGCATCGCTGTCCTGGGCGGCTGGGTCCGTATACTCGCGCGTCCTGGCGCGACCCTCATCGGCAGCGGTCGGCAGCGGCATGCAGATGCTTGCCGGAGGAGTCGTGCTCACCATCGTCGGGCTGTCGTCAGGCGAGCTCGGGCAGTTCGACGTTGCCGACGTGACCACGCGTTCCGCGCTCTCGATCGCCTATCTCATCGTCTTCGGCTCCCTCGTCGGCTTCACCGCCTATTCGTGGCTGCTGCGCGTGTGCACACCGGCCGCGGTGGCGACGTACGCGTACGTCAACCCGATGGTGGCGATGTTCCTCGGCTGGCTCATCGCCGGCGAGGAGTTCAGCCCTCGCATGATCATCGCCGCGGCGATCATCCTCTCAGGCGTCGCGCTGATCAACCGTGCCTCGGCGCGCCCCGCCGCGAAGTCCGGAGAGGCCGATGCGACGCCGGAGCGCGCCTCGCGGCTCGCTCCACCCCCGTCAGCCGCGCCCAAGGCGCACCCCAGAAAGATCACCCGCCCCGCCTAGCCGGTCAGGCGCGTCGCTGGTCCCGATGATGCATTTGTCTCCTCCAGCATTTCTGTCGGAGGAGTCATGTACGGACTGCGATTCGTCGCGGGGGCCTTGCTCATGGTCGCGGCGAGCGCGTCTGCGCAAAACGGCGGCGAGGCAGGCATCGCCTCGTTCCATGCCAACCAGTATGCAGACGCGCGACGCGCGCTCGACGCCGCGGTCCGCGAGCACCCGAACGACGCGCGCGCCCATCACTATCTCGGGCGGATCGCGATGCACGAGACCCGCTTCGGCGATGCCATCACGCATCTGCAGAGGGCCGCCGAGCTGGAGCCCTCCGTGGCGGAGCATCAAATCCTGCTCGGGCGGGCCTACGGACAGATGGCGGTGCGATCCGGCCTGCGAAAGAAGTTCGGATTCGCGAAACGAGCACGAGTGGCCCTGGAGCGCGCCGTCGAGCTCGATCCGAGCAGTATCGAGGCGCGCTCAGGGCTCATCCAGTTCCACCTCCTCGCGCCCGGTCTCGTCGGCGGAAGCTCCTCCAAGGCACGCGCGCACGCCGCCGAGATCGCGAAGCGCAATCCCTTTCGGGGAGCGTTGGCGCGCGCATGGATCGCCGAGGATCGCAAGGACTATGATCAGGCAGCCCGGGAGTATCGCGATGCGATCACCCAGGCTCCGGACAGCCTCATTTCCTACTGGGGATTGGCGCAGCTCTGGCAGCGCGGCGCGCGCTTCGACAGCGCGTTCGCGCTGATGGACGATCTGATCAGACGTCAGCCCGACGCGATGCCCGCCTACTACTACTACGGGCGCGCGGCCAGCCTCTCCGGCCAGCACCTCCCCGAAGCGATCGCCGCGCTCGAGCGCTACATCGCCTACGAGCCTCACGAGGGGGAGCCGCCGCGGTCGTCCGCTCACTACCGGCTCGGGCTCGTGCACGAGCGGATGGGTGATCGTGAAAAGGCGAAGCGCGAGTTCGAGACGAGTCTCCGCCTCGAGCCGACGCGGGGCGAGGTAAAGGCGGCGCTACGGCGAGTGCGGTGAGGATTGCAGCGATCACGAGCCATGACAGCATGACCACAGAGGCACAGAGGCACGGAGAACGGCCAACTGCAACAGCTGTTGCAGTTGGCCGTTCTCCGTGCCTCTGTGGTCATGCTGTCGGGCTGGTAGCGGTACCAAGCCGTAGTCTCACTTTCGCTGCCCGCCCCCGGCTATACGCGAAGTAGATCGCCAACCCGATCGCCAGCCAGATGACGAGCCGCTCCCACGTCGCGAGCGGGAGACCGGACATGAGGTAGAGACAGGAAGCGACGCCGGCGAGCGGCACCCAGGGCGAGCCCGGCGTCCGGAATGGGCGATGGAGCTCGGGCGATGTTCGCCGCAGCACGAGGATCGCCGCGCAGACGATGGCGAACGCGAGCAGCGTGCCCATCGCGACCAGCTGACTCAATACATCGATGGGCACGAGGCCCGCCGCGACCGCAACGACCGCTCCGGTGAGCACCGTCGTGATCGCGGGGGTGCGGAAGCGCGCGTGGACGCGTGAGAACAGCGGTGGCAGGAGACCATCGCGGCTCATCGCCATGAAGATGCGCGGCTGCGCCATCAACAGCACGAGGATGACGCTCGACAGACCCGCGATCGCACCGAGCTTGATGAATGGGCGCAGCCATCCGAGTCCAGTCTCGTCGACCGCGAGCGCGACCGGGGCGGCGACGTTCAGCCTCGTGTAGGGAATGATCCCGGTGAGCACGAGCGCCGTCGCGATGAAGAGCAGCGTACAAACGGCCAGCGATGCGAGAATGCCAATCGGCAGATCGCGCTGCGGATTTTTCGCCTCCTGCGCCGCGGTGGAGACGGCATCGAAGCCGATATAGGCGAAGAAGATGATTCCCGCACCACGCAGGATGCCGCTCCACCCGAATTCGCCGAACGTTCCGGTGTTCTCGGGGATGAACGGTTTCCAGTTGTCGGGCTGGACATAGGCCGCGCCGAACCCAATGAAGAGCAGCAGGACGAGCACCTTCACGATGACGATCGCCGCATTTGCCCCCGCCGACTCACGGATGCCCACGACGAGAAGCGCCGTAACGGCTACGACGACAAATACGGCTGGGAGGTTGAGGAGCGCGGTCACGGTGCTGCCGTCGGCGAGCGCCACCGTCGCGCCGGTCGGCGCGGTGAGCTGGGGCGGGAGCGCGAGTCCGAAGTCGTTGAGCAGTGACACGACGAGCCCTGACCAGCCGACGGCGACCGTGGATGCGCTCAACGAGTACTCGAGGATGAGATCCCATCCGATGATCCAGGCGAAAATCTCACCGAGCGTCGCGTAGGCGTAAGTGTAGGCGCTTCCGGCGACGGGAATCATGCTCGCGAACTCCGCATAACAGAGTCCGGCGAACGCGCACGCAACCCCGGCGAGAATCATCGAGAGCACCAGCGCCGGCCCCGCATTCTGAGCGGCGACGACGCCGGTGAGCACGAAGATGCCGCTGCCGATGATCGCGCCGACGCCAAGCATCGTGAGGTGCACCGGACCGAGCACCCGGCGCAGCGGCGTCGCCTCGGCGTCGGCGAGCAGCGCCGAGAGGGGTTTTTTCGTCAACAGAGTCATGGGAATCCCGGGCGGTGTATTGCATACGTTTTTGTATACAAAATGTAGGCCCAAGATAACGGCCGGCGAACCCGTGGCAAGGGTGCGGTCCCGACCTTGTGGCCGTCGCCGGCGGCGGACATCTATTCGGGCGTGAGCCCCCTCTCTCGACGCCGGGCCCCCGCACGCCGAACGCCCTCGGCCAGTGCCGCGCGCGCCGGCCGGCCAAGCCAGGTCTACGGCCAATTGCGCGCGCTCATCGTTCAGGGCAAGCTCGCGCCGGGAAGCCGCATCATCGAGACCGACATCGCCGAACGGCTCGGTGTCTCACGGACCCCCGTCCGCGAGGCGCTGCAACGACTGCAGCAGGAGGGCTACGTCGTCGGTGCGCCGCTCGCGCACCAGTCGCGACTCACCGTCGCTCCGCTGACGAAGCAGGACGTGCGCGAGCTGCTCAACATCGTCGGCACTCTCGAGGGGCTCGCCGCATTCGGGGCCGCCGAGCGTGCGGCCGGCGACCGCGCGGCGCTCGCGCGATCGCTTCGGGCCTTGAATGCCGATTTCCGCCGAGCCGCCGAGGCCCATCCCACGGATCACAATCGCGTATACGACTTCGACGAGGCCTTTCACCAGCGCCTCGTCGAGCAGGGTGCGGGCGCGCGGCTGCGCTCCTTGCACGAAGCCGTGAAGCCGCAGGCGGAGCGCTACATCCGCATGTACATCAGTCTCCTCGTCGGCGACATCCGGCCGTCGGTCGATGAGCACGAGGTGATCATCCGCGCGATTCGGGACGGCGATGCCGAGGGCGCCCAGCACGCGGTGCAGACGAACTGGCGGCACGCGGCCGAGAGACTCGGGAAAGTCATCGAGGTGGCGGGCGAGCGCGGGAGTTGGTAACGGCAAAGATGACAGAATTCAGAATACAGAATTCAGAATTCAGAGAAACCTACGGGGAGCCAGTTCGTGGCTCCCCGTGGTCGTTTCCGAATTCTGAATTCTGTATTCTGAATTCTGTCGTCTTTGCTGTTAGTACTCCCGAAATCCCTCCTCCAGCTCCTTTCTCAACTTGAGATAAGACTCGTACCGCTCCCGGGACACACCGCCCGTCTCAACGCCGGCCTGCACCCCACATCCCGGCTCGACCCGGTGCGTGCAGTCGCCGAACCGGCACCGCTCGAGCAGCGGACGCATCTCGGGGAAACAGCGATCGAGCTCGCGCGCGTCCAGTCCCCACACGCCGACCTCGCGCAATCCCGGGGTGTCGACCACGTACCCCGCTTCGGGAAGCGGGTGAAGGTCCGCGCCGACCGTCGTATGACGTCCCTTCATCACCGATCGACTGATCTCGCCGACGCGGAGATTGAGGCCCGGAAACATCGCGTTGAGCAGCGATGATTTCCCCACGCCGGATGGGCCCGTCAATGCCGACACACGGCCGCGCAGCGCGTCCTTGAGCTCCGCCAGGCCATCGCCCCGCTTCACGCTCGTGTAGTGCACGGGATAGCCGATCTTCTCGTACTCGCCGAAGAGGTGTGTCTCGGTGGGCGCGAGCTCGACCTTGTTCACCACCACGCGCGAGGCGAGATCGTTGGCCTCGGCGATGACGAGAAACCGGTCGAGCATGCGAACGTGCGGCTCCGGCTCGGCAATGGCGAACACGACGACGACCTGATCGAGATTCGCTGCGACGACGCGCTCGCCGGGTCCGCCACCGGGCGCTCGACGCGCGAGCTTCGAGCGGCGCGGCAGGATCTCGACGATCGACCACGCATCGTCGCGCTCGGTGCATTCGACGATGACGTCATCGCCAACGGCGAGCTTCTCGTGCTCGCCCTGCTTGAGCCGACCGCGGAGCGATGCGGGGTACGTCTCCCCCGTCTCCGTGCGCACCTGCCACACGCCGCCAGTTCCTCGAAGGACGATGCCCTGGGCGCGGCGGGCGTCCGTCACGGCCCTTCGTTCTCTTCGCGCATGACATCCCACCATGGCCGCTCGCCGGCCGCTGGCCGCGACGCGCGAATCAGCTCATCGAGCAGGTGCTTGGTCTCGTCCAGGGACAGCCCGCCCACCAGGGCGCGCGCCTCATCCTCGGTGCGCGCGCGCGCGATGAAATCGCTCTCGAGATGTCCGACGACGCGCGGATCTCCCGCTCCCCACCGCAGGAAGATGATATAGGCGCCCACCGGCGCCGCGGTATCGCCGGTCTCGTCCACGGCAATGTCCACCGAGTACGACGCGCCATCGGCACCTTCGAAGGCGGCAGGTCGTGCATGCACCGCCATGTATCCGCCGAGTGTGCGCTCGTCGCCCTTGGAGTGATCGGGGGGGAGGAAGCGGCCCATGCTAGCGCAGAAATCTGCGTACTGCGTACTGCGTACTGCGTACTGCCTGGCGAGTGTTGAAGCCATCAAGCGCGAAGTACGCAATACGCAGTACGCAGCACGCAGTAGGCAGTATGGACCTCGCAGTCCGGATCATCGCCTGATCATCTCCCTGATCACGTTCCCCGTGATGAACGCAATGTTCGAGGGACGCTCCGCGAGGCGGCGCATCAGGTAGGGATACCACTGGGTCCCAAACGGAACGTACACGCGCACGCGCCAGCCATCGCGCACGAGCCGGTCCTGAAGATCACGGCGCACCCCATACAGCATCTGAAACTCGAACCGGTCCGCGCCGATCCCGTTCGCGCGAACGTAGCGTGTCGCTTCCTTGATGATGCGATCGTCGTGAGTGGCCAGCGCTGGATAGTTTCCCTCCGAGAGCAGCTTGTGCATGCAGCGGACATAGTTGGCGTCGACATCCGCCTTCTCGGGATAGGCGACGGTCGCCGGCTCCTTGTACGCGCCCTTGCAGAGCCGCACGCGCGCCTTGATCGCAATCGCGCGCTCCACATCGGCGAGCGTACGATACAGGTAGCTCTGGAGGACGATGCCGACGTGATCGCCGTACGAGGGGTGGAGCCGATCCTCGAACAGCCGCAGCGTACGCTCCGTATAGGTGCTGTCCTCCATGTCGATGCGAATGAAGGTCCGCAGGTCACGGGCACGGCCGACGACGTCATGCATGAGCGCGACGCACAGCTCCTCCGAGATGTCGAGCCCCATCTGCGTCAGCTTGAGCGAGACGTTGGCCTGCACACGGCGCTCGTTGATGCGATCGAGCATCGTGAGGATCTCGCGTGTGGCGGCCTGCGCCTCGCGCTCGGTGTGCACGCTCTCGCCGAGCAGGTCGAGCGAGGCCGTGATGCCCCTCTTGTTGAGAGGGTCGACCGCCCGAATCGCTTCCTCGAGTGTCTCTCCGGCCACGAATCGCTGGGCGAGCCGCTTGGCGAACCGGTTGTTGCGAACGAATCGAAAAATGTTCTGCTGGTTCGACAGATACAGGAACGCCTGACGGAGCATGACACCTCATGGGGAAACGGCCGCGGTCGGCGGAATATAGCCCGGGCAAGGGGACGGTCTAGGCGACCGTGACCACGCCAATACGCCAGGGGTCTACTCCGTCGAGCCATCACCTTCGAGGCCGCATGCTCCAGCGCACATTTCTCGCCGCCGCATTGCTCATGTCGGGCGCTTGTGGCGAGGGGGACCCGGTCGGCACCGGGTTCGTGTTGTCGCTCCGCGCCGCCCAAGCTCGCTGGGAGAGCAGCGGCATCGAAAGCTACGAGATCACGGTCCGCCGCTTGTGCTTCTGTGGATTCGTCGAGCCGGTGCGCGTCCGCGTGGTCGACGGCGCCATCGTGTCACGGACCGTCGTGCCGTCGGGTGACCCGGTACCAGTCACCTACGCGGGGCATATTCCCCACGTGCCCGGTCTTTTCGCGATTGTCCAAGAGGCGGCGGTTGCCGCGGACGAGCTCGAGGCGAGCTTCGATGCGGTCTACGGCTTTCCGACGGAGATCTCGATCGACGGCGATGAGGTAGCGGTCGATGACGAGGTCGTCTTCCGCGTCGAGGCGTTCACGCCAATTCCGTGATCAGGTGCCCACGACGAGAAGTCCGGCGGCGCCGTTGTATTCGTCCGCCACCGGTGTCGTTCCCGGAGGGGCGGTCCAGCTTCCGCCGTCGACCCGCACGTTGATGCGGTAGCTCCCTGCCGGGATGCGAATGCGGGCCGCAAAATGGTCGTCGGCCTCTCGGCGCATCACCAGTGGACGCCAATCGGTGAAGTCGCCCATCAGCTCCACTCGACGCGCCCGGGGGGCGTGCACGACGAGGAGGACCGTCCCGTCCTGCTCCCGCCACGTCTCCATGCCGCGCGCAGTCGCCCGGGACCGTGACCGCAGCTCGAGCGGTCCGCCCGCGCGCGTCGTCACGCGGAGCGCGATCGTCGCATAACGACCGCCCGGAAGTCCCTGGGCAACGTCGAACGCGGTCGAGCCCGTCGAGCCGACGAGGGCGAGGCGCTCGGTGAGCATCACGCTTCCACCCAACAGCCAGGTGTTCGCGTGTCCGCCGTCTCGGACCATGCGACGGCCAGCCAGGGCCTCCAGCGCCACTCGGGCGTGCGACCAGGAGATGTGCGCCTCGGTATCGAGGTACCGGAGCTTGCTTTTCGCGACCGATGTATTGCGCGTATCGATCACCTCGGAGTTCAGATTCGGTGCCTCGGTGACGACGCGAGTGCTCGTTCGGACGACATTGTGGGTGGCCGTGAGTCGCACGGTCGCATCGCCCACCTGCGCCCAGGCGCCGGCATCGGCACGAAGCAACCCGCCTCCCTCCGGCGACCGCCAGGCATGCCCTGCCCCAGCGCCGAGCCAGACACCGCGGTCGCCGCCGACGACGAGATGTCCGCGACCCTGCGCGATGGCCTGCGCCGTCCGCAGCGTTCCGCGATGCGAGTTGGTCTCCACTTGACCCGAGAGCTCGCCTCGGAACGGGCCACGGGCCTCCGTGAAACGCGAGCCCGCCGCGAGCGCTTGCGCGCTCCAGATCCCACCGTCGAATCGTGTGAACGACGCGGTGCCCGACAGCGTCGTGCGCTCTCCCTCGAACAAGACGGCTGGAGTGAGACTCACGACCGTCATGCGCGGCATGTCGTCGTAGGTGACGCGTCCGGTTCCCGCGCCTAACGTTCCGACCACCTGCGCACGCGCGGCTCCGGCGGCAAGCGCCGTGAACGCGAGCGAGGCGAACGTCACGTGACACCGGGGCATGTGGAGACGCTAGGGTTTGGGGCTCGCTGAGGTGACACCGACACCGGGAGTCGACGCTTCGGTCGCGATCGGAATTCGAGCACCCGGCGGTACGCCGCGAGTCCGCACCGCGGTGGTGATGGCCGGAGGGACACCCTTGGCGATGTCACTCTCGACGTCGGCACGCAATTCCGCGAACTCCGCGTCCGTTGCCGGTTTCATCGCCAGCGCGATGATCGCCGAGGACGCGGTGTCCGCCGGAACGCCTCGCGCGATCAGATCAGCGAGCACGGCGAGGGGAATCGTCAACGGGACATTGGCCCGCCGTGTCCGAAGCGAGGTGATCACCTGGGCACTCGCTCCGGCGTGCAGCGCGTCGGCCGCCGCAATGATCTCGGCATCCAGCGCCCCGCTGCCGAGCGCTCCGCGCGCCGCCACGAGCTCGCGGAACCGCGAACGAACCACGTTGATGATGCGGTCGTTTGGTGCACGCTTCGCCGCCCCCTCGAGCGCCTTGTCGACCACCGGCTCGCTCGGAATTCCCATGCTGCGCGCCGAGTCCATCAGGGCCGCGACCTCCGTCTGCACACGGCGATCGAGCCGCGACAACCGCGAATCCTGCGCTTCGACGCGTTCCGCCACGAGCGCGAGCACCAGGACTGCCTGCCCGAATCGCTTCATGTGGTCGCATCTCCTACCGTAATGACGGAGTTCGGCCGCCCGAAATCGTCTTCGAGCGTTCGCGGCGCGGCCGGGTCGGGGACCCACGTCGTGCCGTCTACTACGAAGGTATACTGGTACCGGCCCGGCGCCAGCGGGATGGTGATGGTCCACACGCCCTTGTCGCTCACCCGCCGCAACGGCGAGACGCCCTCATCCCAATCGTTGAAGTCGCCCACGATCGCGACTTTCGAAGCCGAATCGTTCACGAAGATGAATTGCATCATCTGCCGATTTGGAACGCTGGCCATGGGCGCCGGCGCTCCCGCGGGGACGCCGACGGGGCCCTCCCGCGCCGCCAGCGCGACCACACCCGCAAGACCCGCGGCGAGCGCCAAGCCGGCCAGCGGTGACACCCTGATCGTCCGCGAGCGGGTCATCCACCGCCACACGCCGCGAGCAGGCGTCTGACGGGATTCCGCTCGCACCTGTTGCATCACCCGCGCGTCGAAATCCGGTGACACCTCGACCGGGTCTCGGCGCAACGTCATGGCTACGCGCTCTATCACTTCATCACTCTCGTGCACTGTAAACCTCCCTCAACTGATCCCTCAATCGATCGCAGGCGCGCTTCACGCGCATCTTGAGCGCCGAGACACCGACGCCGGTGACGACAGAGATTTCCTCGTAGCTCAAATCCTCGACGTGCTTCAACAGAAAAGCTTCCCGCTGCTCCGCGGGCAGACGCTCGAGCGCGCGACCGATCTCCTCACGCCACGCGACACTCTCCTCGGGATGGTCCTCCGCGGCGTCACGGAGGGCGATCTCGTCGTGTACGATCGTGCGTTCTCGTCGTCCCCGGCGCGCACCCGCCGTCCGACACCGATTCACCAGAATCCGGAACAGCCATGAGCCGAAACGCTCGGGATCCTCGCACCGCGCCAGCGAGCGGTAGGCCCGCACGAACGCGTCCTGCAGCGCCTCCTCGGCGTCCTCCACGCTCCCCAGCATGTGCGTCGCGAAACGCACGTACCGGCTGCGATAGCGCACGACGAGGACGGCGTACGCCTCCACGTCGCCGTCGAGCACGCGCCGAACCAGCAGGGCGTCAGGGTCGGCGGCGGCAGCGCGGTCCGTCACGGGGGGGAGACCCTGAGTGGGCGGGTTGGAGTCACACGACGCCTAAGGCGCTAGAGGCGCTGGAGGCGCTAGAGGCGCTGGAGGCGCTGGAGGCGCTGGAGGCGCTGGAGGCGCTGAACTGCCACCCCTCAGCGCCTCTAGCGCCCCTAGCGCCTCTAGCGCCTCCGCCGTTCACACCGGTTTTCCTTCTACCGGATAAAACCGCCGCCTGCGCTCAGCCAGCTCCAGGAGCAAACCCGCCGGCACGAACCGGGGCGCGAACCGCGAGTTCAGCTGCTCCAGCCGCCGGATGATCATCTCGGCGCTCTCGGTATCCACGTAGCGGAACGGGCCGCCCCGGAATGGCGGGAATCCGAGGCCGAAAACCGCCCCCACATCGCCATCACGAGGGGAGCGCAGCACACCCTCTTCCAGGCACCGCACCGCCTCGTTCACCATGGCGAGCACGGTCCGGTCGTGGATTTCCTCGGGATGGACATCGGCGCGGGCGGTGCCGGTCGGCAGGAATTCGTAGACCGATTGGTCGACGCCCCCCTTCTTCCCATCCTTGCCATACGTGTAGAACCCCGAGCCGCCCTTGCGACCCGTTCGGCCGGCGGCGATCACCCGCTGCATCGATTCCGATGACGCGAACCGTTCTCCGAACGCGTCCGCGAGTACCCCGGCGATCTTCCCGCCGACGTCGATACCCACCTCGTCGAGCAGCGTAATCGGCCCGACCGGGAACCCGAACTCGAGGAGCGCCTTGTCGATCGCCTCGACCGCCGCGCCCTCATCGAGCAGGCGACCCGCCTCGTTCATGTACGCGGCGAGAATGCGCGTGGTGTAGAAGCCCGGCCCATCGTTCACGACGATCACGTGCTTGCCCAGTCGTTTGCCGAGGGCGACCGCCGTCACCGTCACCTCGGGCGCCGTGATCGGCGTGACGATGATCTCGAGCAACGGCATCTTGTGCACCGGCGAAAAGAAGTGCATGCCGAGCACGCGCTCCGGCCGCTTCGACGCTTCCGCGATGCGCGAGATGGGGATGGAGCTGGTGTTCGACGCGTAGAGAGCGCGCGCGGGCAGCTCGGCCTCGGCCTCGCGCAGCACGCGGTGCTTGAGCGCGAGATCCTCGAACACCGCCTCGATGGTGACGTCGACGGTCCTGAACCCGCTGTAGTCGACGCTGCCGCCCACGAGCGCCATCTGATCGTCGAACTGCGTGCGCGTGATCTGGCGCTTGCGCAGCCGCTCGATGAGCACGTCGTAGACCGACTTGAGCCCCTTCGCGACGCGCGTATGGTCGACGTCCTTGAATCGAACCGCGATGCCCTGCATCGCGGACACCGCGGCGATGCCGGCGCCCATGAACCCGGTGCCGAGCACGGCGAGGCGCTGCACGTCTCGCGCGGGCGGCGCCGGCCCGGAGACACCGGAATCCTTCTTGAGCGAGGTCGTCGCGAAGAAGAGAAAGATCAGCTCGCGCGATTGTGGCGTCACCGCCATCTGCGCGAACAGCCGAGCCTCCTCCCCCAGCCCCCCCTCCCGCCCTAACGAGTAGCCGGCGGCGACGGCATCGATGGCCGCCGGCGGTGCGGGATAATGGCCGTGCGTCTGCTTGCGCACCTTTTCGCGCGCCTGCCGGAACACGATCGCGCGGCCCGCGGGATTTCTCTCCAGCGCGAGATCGGCGAGGGTGAGCTGCTTCCGCCCGACCGATGGCTTCTTCTCCCCGCGCCCGAGCTCGCGCGCGCGCTTCACCGCGACGTCGCGCAGAATCGACGGGTGCACCATCTCGTCGAGCAGTCCCATCTGCAGCGCCTTCTTCGCGCGCACGTTCCTGCCGGTAAGGATCATGTCCAGTGCGTTGCGAAGACCCACCAGCCGGGGAAGCCGCTGCGTTCCGCCAGCGCCCGGAATGAGCCCGAGCATCACCTCGGGGAGCGCGAGCACCGTTTTGGGATGGTCGGTGCCGATGCGCCACGCACATGCCATCGCCGTCTCGAGACCACCGCCCAGACACGCCCCATGAATCGCGGCGACGACCGGCGTGCGCAGCTGCTCCAGCCGGTCCAGCAGCGACTGGCCGTCGAGTGACAGGCGCTCGGCGTCGTCCGACGAGCGAACCTGGAGGAACTCTTCGATGTCGGCGCCGGCGATGAAGGTATCCGGCTTGCCGCTGATGAGGACCGCGGCCTGGATCGATGCGTCGCCGTCGAGACGGCGAATCAGCTCGATGAAATCGTCCTTCACCGCCTGGTTGAGCTTGTTCACCGGCTCGTTAGGAAGATCCATCGTGATGACGGCGACGCCATCCTCGACGTCGACGGTCATCGCGCCGGACTTGCGCGAGACGTCGGCCGGTCGGGTCGCGGTGGTGGCGCTCATCCGGCGTTCTCCACGACCATGGCGAAGCCCATGCCCCCGGCGGCACACACGGTCATGAGGCCGAACTGGCCGCCACGACGCCGCAGCTCGTTGATCAGCGTCATCGTGATGCGCGCGCCGGTGGCGCCGAAGGGGTGGCCGATCGCGATCGAGCCCCCCATCACGTTGAGACGCGCGCGGTCGACTTCGCCCACGGGATGCAGGTATCCCGCGCGTTGCGCCCACTCCCGCGATTCGAACCCCTGCAGATTGGACAACACCTGCGCCGCGAACGCCTCGTGCATCTCCACCAGATCGATCTCCTTCAACGTGAGTCCCGCGCGATCGAGCGCGACCGGCGTTGCGAGGACCGGGCCCATCAGCAATTGCTCGCCGGGGTCGAGCGCCGCGTAGGCATACGACTTGATAAACGCGAGCGGCTCGTACCCGGAGGCACGCGCGGCTTCCTCGCTCATGAGCAGTACCGCGGCGGCGCCATCGGTGAGCGGCGAGGAGTTGCCGGCGGTGACGGTACCATACCGTCGGTCGAAGACGGGCTTCAGCGCCTGCATCTGCTCGAGCGTCGTGTCGGAGCGGATGCCGTTATCGGTAGTCGCCACGGTATCGAACTTGGGAGGCACGTACACCGCCATCATCTCACTCGTGAGACGTCCATCGTGTGTCCCCGCCGCGGCCAGCCGGTGCGATCGAAGCGCGAACTGGTCCTGCTCCTCTCGCGCAACGTGATTGAGCTTCGCCATCTTCTCCGCTGACTGGCCCATGGTCTCGCCAGTCGAGGGCTCGGCGATCGCCGGCGTCACCGGCACGAGGTCGCGCGGCCGGAGGCGCGCCAGCGCACGCAGACGCTTGGGCGCCGACTTGGCACGCGAGGCGGCAACGACAGCGTCGGCAAACCCGCGGGAATGGAGAATCGGAACGTTGGAGAGCGACTCGGCGCCACCCGCAATGGCGACATCGGCGTGACCCAGCAGAATCTGATCGGCCGCGTCGGTGATCGCCTGGTTGGCGGAGGCGCACGCGCGGCTCACCGTGACGGCAGGAATTCCCTTCGGCAGCAGCGGCAGCAGCGAGACCTCGCGCGCGATGTTGGGCGCGAGCACCGAGGGCACGACGGTGCCGAACACCAGTGTATCGACGTCCTTCGGCTCGAGACTCGTCCGCTGCACGAGCTCTGCGACCACGAGCTTGCCGAGCTCCTGGCTCGTCAGCGCGCGAAACGCCGTCCCGGATTTGGTGAACGGCGTGCGCAATCCAGCGACGATGGCGACGCGCCGTCCGTTGCTCGTGGTTGCCATGTGTGGAACATAGGAGCGTGGCCCCGTCGTCGCCACGCCCGGAGACGCACCGCACCGTGACGACACGGCCATTCTCCGCGCATACTCGACGTGCGGCGCTGGACCTGCTGAGCCACGCCCGCTTCGACGTCCTCATCATCGGCGGTGGCATCACGGGTGCCGGCGTGGCGCGCGACGCGGCCATGCGGGGGCTTCGGACCGCCCTCGTCGAGCGGGACGACTTCGCGAGCGGCACGTCGAGCCGCTCTTCCCGCCTCATCCACGGAGGCCTTCGGTATCTCGAGCACGGATGGCTGCATCTCGTGTTCGAGTCCAGCCGCGAGCGACGCACGCTCATGCGCATCGCGCCACATCTGGTGCGCCCGCTTGCGTTCACCTGGCCGGTGTACGACGAGGCCCGCGTCCCGCTCTGGAAGCTCGGCGCGGGCCTCATGGTCTATGACGCGCTCGCGCTGTTCCGCAACCTGGGCGGCAACCACCGGCGGCTCGTGCCGGATGAAGTGGTCGAGCTCGAGCCGGCGATCCGGCGCGATGGCCTCCGTGGCGGAGCGCGCTACTTCGACGCGTCGACGAACGACGTCCGCCTCACGCTGGCAAACGTGAAAGCGGCAGTCGATGAAGGCGCCACGGTGATGAATCACGCCGAAGTCCGTATGCTGCGTCGCGCGGGGTCGCACGTGACCGGTGCGCACGTCGTCGACCGGATCACGGGCAAAGGCGTCGACGTCACCGCACGAGCCGTGGTCAATGCGACCGGCCCGTGGTCCGACTCCATTCGTCGAATGGTCGATCCGCACGCATCGACCGCGTTGCGCGGGACCAAGGGCGTCCACATCGCCGTCCCGCGCGCCCGCGTTGCGAATCGCGATGCCCTGACGGTGCTCTCGGCGATCGATGGCCGGGTGATGTTCGTGCTGCCAGCGGGCTTGTTCACGATCGTGGGCACGACCGACACCGACTACGCCGGCCCCATTGATGAGGTGCGCGCGACGCGCGCCGACGTGGACTACCTGCTGCGATCGGCGAACGCCTATTTTCCCGGCGCGCAGCTGACCGCGTCCGATGTCATCGCCGCCTGGGCGGGGATCCGGCCACTGGTCGCTGGCCGAGGCGCGGATCCGGGCAGCACCTCACGAGAGCATGCGATCACGTGGACGGCTCCCGGGCTGCTGTCGGTGACCGGGGGCAAGCTCACGACCTATCGCTCGATGGCGGCGTCCGTGGTCGACCAGGTCGTGCGCGCGTTAGGCGCGACGGGTCATCCCGCCGCCACGCATGCCGTGCCTCTTCCCGGCGGCGACATGTCGTCGCTCGCGGAGGAGACGACCATCGCCACGGCGGCCATCGGCATCGCGCCGCTCGCGGAGCATCTCGTGCGGATGTACGGAACCGCCTGGCGCGCCGTCTGGACGATCGTTGGAAGCAACACGGCGCTGTCCGCGCCAGTCGTGCCGACGCTCCCCTACATCGTGGCCGAGCTGCACTACGCCGTCGAGCAGGAGATGGCGCTGACGTTAGGCGACCTGCTGATCCGCCGGCTCCACGTGGCCTACGAGACGCGCGACCACGGCATCGCCGCGGCACCCGCCGCCGCCCGGGCGGTCGGGCCGCTCCTCGGATGGAGCGAAAGCGACTACTCGACGCAGCTGGCGGAGTACAGGGCGGAGATCGCGAGGATATTCGGGATCGCGGAATGAACGAGGAACGAGGTTCCTCGTTCCTCGTTCGTCACTTCTTCCCGTTCGTCGCTGGCGCTTCGTGGATCGTCACCAGCTCCACGATCTGGAGCTGGCGCGTGACCGTCGGCAGCCTCAGCATCGTCACGTCGCCCACGCTCTTGCCGACGAGCGCCTTGCCGATGGGCGAGGCCATGCTGACGTGACCCTCGTCGAACTCCGAGGCATCACCGAACACCAGGTGATACTCCTCGGAGGCGCCCGTCTTCACGTCCTTCACGACGACGCGTGAGCCGAGGCCGACGCGATCGGTGGGAATCTGCGTCATGTCGATCTGCGAGAGCTTGCTCAGACGCTGACGGAGCTGCCCGAGGCGCGCCTGCACGAATTGCTGGCGCTCGAGCGCGGCCTTGTATTCCGAGTTCTCGCGCAAGTCGCCGAGCTCCACTGCCTTCCGAATCTCGTTCGGCAGTGTGACGTTGAGCTCGTGCTGGAGGTGCTCGACCTCCTGTCCCAGCTTTTGCTTCAGCTCTTCGATCATGATGCGGCGATCTCGGGGGTGCAAAAGTCGGAGCGCCCTGCCGGAAGGGAGGGCGCTCCGCGTGTCTTTTCATTGTAGGCAGGGGGTCGGACAAAGTAAAGCGTGGTCAATGCCGACGATGTCGAGCTGATACGGCTCCGGTCCTGGCGCAGCGCGGCCATGGGATACTCGGTGTGCGTCTTCCTCGTTCGCGATCAGCTGATCGACACGGGCTTTCCCGGCGCGAGGCGCACGGTGGCGCGCTTGCTCGATGAGCGCCGGCCGCGCGGGATCGTCGTCACGCACCAGCACGAGGATCACGCGGGCAACGTCACCCTCGCCGCCGAGCGGGGCATTCCAATCGCGATGGCGCGGTCGACCGAAGAGGCCCTTCGCGCGGGCGAGGCGAACGTTGGACTCTACCGGCGCGCGTGCTGGGGTGCGATGGCGCCCTTGCGATCGGCGATCGAGCCCCATCGCCCGGTCGGGCTCGAGCTGCTCGCAACGCCCGGTCACTCGCCCGACCATCACGTCGTATGGGATGCCGAGCGCGAGATCCTGTTCGCCGGCGACCTGTTTTTGGGGGTGAAGGTGCGCGTCGCCCGACCGATGGAGGATCCTCGTGCATTGGCAGAGAGCGCACGCCGCGCGGCCGCGCTCCGGCCGCGCGTCCTCTTCGATGCGCATCGCGGCCTCGTGCCGAATGGCGCGCACGCGCTTGCCGCAAAGGCGGCGTGGCTGGAGGAGACGATCGGCACGATTGACGAGCACGTCGCGCGCGGCTGGAGCGATCGCGCGATCACGCGCGTGGTGCTGGGCCGGGAAGATGTCGTCGCCGTCGTGTCCCGCGGCGACCTGTCGCGGCTGAACTTCGTGCGCGCGGTGCGCGCTACAGCAGCGCGGCCGGCCGGATGAGGCGAAGGAACAGCTCGACGATTCCGATGGCCGCCGAGGCGACGCCGATGCTCGTGGCGGTCGTCCGCGCCACGCGCAGCCAGAATCGGAGCGTCGGAGCCCGCCGGTGAAGGAGGTCCAGCACCTGCGTTTGCTTGGCCGCCAGTCCCCACGCCCCAAAGCACGCCACGCAAATGAGCGGCGTCACCAACGGCCAATGTTCGGGCAGGAAGAGAAGGATGGCGAGGGCGCCGGCCGTGCACAGGACCGCGGCGAGGGCCAGCGGTCGCGTCGCCGCCTGCCCGACCCCGGTCGCCATGATGTTCTGCATCGTCCTGCGCGGAACCGGGGCGGCCGGATTGAACTTCGGGGTGAGTCGGGAGGGCGTCAGCATCGCAGAAAAGACGAGTCTCGCGATGGGGGAGCAACGGGCGTGCTGCGTACTGCGTGCTGCGTGCTGCGTGCTGCGTACTGCGTGCTAACTGTCCGCATCCCGTGTAGCTACCGAAGCCACCCGAAGCCGTAGGTTCGCAGTACGCAGCACGCAGTACGCAGTGCTTCTATCTATGCATTGGCAGCTTCGCGTCGATCTCGCCCGCGTCGGCCGGTCCTGATGCCTGCTCGAACTCCCGAATCAGCAGCCTCATCATCTCCTCCCGGCGGTCGTACAGCCGCTTGAGCGGGCGGGCGCGGCGATTGGCGAGCGCGTAGCTCGTGAGAAGCGGGAGCGAGATCGTCGAATCGGCGTAGCACACCACCGCGTCGGGAAGGCGATCCGGATCGATCTTCCCCCAGCTCACCGCTTCCGCCGGTGTCGCTCCCGACAAGCCGCCGGTATCGGGTCGCGCATCGGTCATCTGCAGGAAGAAGTCGTGGCCCTTCTCGTCGATACCGAGCACCTCCTGGATCTGCGGCTCGGTCTGGAGCGCGAAGTTCTTCGGCGACCCGCCGCCCACGATCAACACACCGCTCTTGCCACCTCCGCGCTTCGCGCTGAGGACGATTGACGCCGTCTCGTTGACGTCGCGGTTCGGGTCCAGGAGGAGCTTGTTCCCCTCGAGCGCGAGGGCCGCGATGTTCATCCCGATCGAGGAATCACCGGGGGACGGCGTGTAGATCGGGACGCCAGCGCCGTGCGCCGCCGAGAGCATCGACTTGGCACCGATGCCTAACGCCCGCTCCCGCTCGCGCACGTACTTCCCCGCCAGCCAGTGGAACTCGGCGCTCGACATCGGCCGCTGAAATTCCGGCTGCGCGATGATCTTGCGGAAGAACGCATCGGTGGAGAGCAGCACGTCGTAGTCGAAAAAGATGTCGTAGATGCGAACGATCCCTTCTTCACGCAGCACGATGTCCGACTCCTGCGGGTTCCCGCGATGCATCGCGAGGCCCAGCCCGAAGTGCGTGTCGTGGTACAGGTTGGCGCCGGTGGAGATGATCCAGTCGACGAAGCCCGCCTCAATGAGCGGAATGATCGCGGCCATGCCGAGTCCGGCCGGGGTCAGCGCGCCGGTGAGCGTGAGCCCGACCGTGACGTCGGCCTCGAGCATCTTGCGCGTGTACAGGAGACACGCTTCCCGAAGGCGTGCCGCGTTGTAGGCGAGAAAAGCGTTGTCGATGAGGTCCGCGGCGGTCTCCTTCCCGGTTATTGGCGAGGGCGAGATCGCCTGTCCGCGCAGAAAGCGGGACTCCTGCGCCTTCGAGCGGCCACCCTCGCCTGCCTCACGAGCCTCCGCGGCGCGCTTTTGCGCGGCCTTCGGTCCGGCCGGGGATGCGCGCTTGCCTGTACCGTGCCGAGACGCCTTGAAGCCTCCGCGATCTCGCTCGTCGGACTTCCCTCGGCCACCTGGACGACCTCGATCCCCTCGACCGCCTTTAGATTTTTTCATAGATCGCCTCGCGCTCGCTCGCGATCTGCGTCTGCGCGTTGTACGCCGTGACCACCGCGCTCGCCGCCTCGGCGGGGTCGTCCGTGATGAGAATGAGATCCATGTCGCCCGGCGCGATTTTTTTCTCGAGCAGCACGCGCGACTGCAGCCAGCGGATCAGGCCCGCCCAGTAGTGGCGCCCCATGAGGATGACGGGGAATTGATAGATCTTTCCCGTCTGGATGAGGGTCAGTGCCTCGAAGAGCTCGTCGAGCGTTCCGAACCCACCCGGAAAGATGATGAACGCAATCGAGTATTTGATGAACATCGTCTTCCGCACCATGAAGTAGCGGAAGTTGATGAGCGTGTCGACGTAGGGATTCGCCCCCTGCTCGAAGGGAAGCTCGATGTTGCAACCGATGGAGCGACCGCCGGCATCGCGGGCGCCACGATTGGCCGCTTCCATGATTCCCGGACCCGCGCCAGTGATGATCGCGAACCCAGCCTCGGCCAGTAGTCGCGACGTCTCGCGCGCTTTCTCATAGTGCGGGTCGTCGGGCCCGATACGCGCCGAGCCGAACACGGTGACACCCTTGTCGACTGTCGCAAGGGTATCGAATCCCTCGATGAACTCACTCGTGATCCGCAGTACGCGCCACGTATCGGTGCGCGTAAAATCGCGTCGTTCGTTGCTCCTCGTGTGAAGCAGCTTCTCGTCCTCGGTGACGGGCGGACTCCAATCGCGAATGGACTGGTCGATGAGGATCTTCGTGGCACCGGAGCGTCGCCCGGGCGCTTCGCGGGACGGCGGGAGACGCCCAGCGGCGATATGCCCTTCCTCGGTGCGCTCGCGAAGCCCTTCACGCGACTCCGCTTCTGCTTCCGCGGTGATGGACGGGTTCGCCTTCTTCCCGGTCGCCGTTCGCAGCGTGCGCCCTCGTTTCTGCGAGCGAGACGTCTTTGGAGTTTTCGAGTTTTTTCTGGCCATGCCTGTGGATCGACGACCGAGTGAGACCACAACGGGCGCCGAAAGGTAGCGGAGATCGATACTTCCGACTACTCGTGCCGGACAGCCATACTAGGGGCGCTCGTGCGGAGAATCCTCATCGCGGGGGCCACGGACACCCAAACTGCCGAATGACACGAATTTCACCAATGACACGAATACGGCAGGCAGTTAACAAGAGCAGTGGCCCTATTCGTGGCATTCGTGAAATTCGGTCATTCGGCAGTTCAGCAGCTACGTGGCCCCGGTGCTCGAAATCCACACCTGACCTCGGATAGTCCCGCAATGAAACTTCGCTATGGCTCCGTCGCCTTGTTCCTCGTCGGCACCGTCCTCAACGCCCAGCCCGGCGGGCAGCGTCGAGAGATACCACCAGCGCCTGGCGCGACACCGATTCCCGCCGACTCGCTGCCCCCATACGTGCGGCAATCTGCGCCCACCGATCCCATCATTGCGCGCATCTGGGACGAGGGGACGCAGCGCTCTCAAGTCGCGACACTCGCACAGGCGCTCGTCGACTCCATCGGCGCGCGGCTCACCGCATCCCCGGAAATCGAGAGCGCGAGCCGCTGGGCGATGTCCATGTACCAGCGATGGGGCATCCCGGCGCGGCAGCACCGTTATGGAACGTGGCCATCCTGGCAGCGCGGCCACACGCACGTCGATCTGATAGCACCACGGGTGCGCACACTCGAAGCCATCTCTCTCGCATGGAGTCCCGGAACGGGAGGCAAAGCCGTTACCGGCGACGTGGTAACGCTGCCGGACTCGGCCGGCACTGATGCCTACGCGACATGGCTGCGGAGCGTCCGCGGGAAGTTCGTTCTCGCAAGTGCCCCGCAGCTGTCCTGTCGCTCGCGGGACCAGTGGGCCGAGTATGGAACGCCGGAATCGCAGGAGCGGATTCGTGCGCAGCAGGACTCGGTGAATGGCGTCTGGCGTTCGCGAATCGCCGCCGCCGACAGCCTGCAGGACCGCTTACGCGCCGCCGGTGCAGCCGGCGTCATCACCCACGGCTTCTCCGGCTATCCCGGCATCGACAAGGTCTTCGGCTCGCCGCGGCTTCGCATCCTCGGCATCGACATCACCTGTGAGGACTACGGTCTCCTCGCGCGGATGGCCGAGCGGCGGCAGTCACCGCGGTTGCGTGTCGATGCGGCAACGGAGATGCGCGGCGAGCGCCCGGTGTTCAACACCATCGCCGAGATGCGGGGACGTGAGAGGCCTGACGAGTACGTGATTCTTTCCGCGCACTTCGATTCGTGGTCGGCCTCCGGTGGCGCCACCGACAATGCAACGGGCACCGTCGCGATGATGGAGGCGATGCGGATTCTCAAAGCGGTGCTTCCGAACCCACGTCGTACGATCCTCGTTGGGCACTGGAGCGGCGAGGAGCAGGGATTGAACGGCTCGCGCGCCTTCGTCGAGGATCACCCGGCGATCGTGCAGGGATTGCAGGCGCTGTTCAACCAGGACAATGGCACCGGTCGCATCGTGTCCATGAGCCCCGGCGCGTTGCCCGGGACCGCGCCGATCCTGCAGCGGTACCTCGGCGAGATTCCGCGCGAGATCACCCAGTTCATCCGGTTCGGACGCCCGGGTATGCCGCCGACGGGAGGCTCCGACCACGCTTCGTTCGCCTGCGCCGGGGCGCCGGCATTCGGCCTCGGCTCCCTCAGCTGGGATTACGGCCTAACGACCTGGCACACCAATCGCGACACGTACGACAAGATCGTGCTGGACGACCTGCGCAGCAACGCGATTCTCATCGCGTCGCTCGCCTACCAGGCGTCGGAGGACCCGACGACGATGCCCCGCGACCGTCTCGATCCCTTGCCCACCGATCCGCAGACGGGCCAGGCCCGCGCGTGGCCCGAATGCCGGAAGGGGCTGCGCAGTGCGGAGGGCTATGCTCGGTAGGAAGAGGAGGAGTCAGGAATCAGGGGTCAGGGGTCAGGGGTCAGGGGTGGAAAGGCGCGTCGCCGCTACGCGGCAGACGCGCTCATCAGATGAGCAAACGGCCGCGCGAGCGCGGCCGTTTGCCTTTCCACCCCTGACCCCTGACCCCTGATTCCTGACTCCTACGGAGTAAGCACTCTCGGCTCAATACGAACGATCCACAACCCGTTCCGCATGTCGTTCACGTAGGCGAGTCCGTCCTTGACCACCACGCCCCAGGTCATCGTCGCGTTAGGCATCGTGCCATCGCGGTCGGCGGTCAGGAGATTGGCGATCTCGCGGCCCTGCGCGCGCAGGTCGCCGCGCAGCTCGCCCGAAACGTCGAAGGCGTGGAAGCCTCCGTTGTAGGCGCCAAGGTAGAGCGTGTCGCCCGCGACCCAGACGTTGTGCACGCCGCCATATTCCGGCTCGTACCACGCCACCGACTTGGGCTTCGCGATGTCGCTGATGTCGACCACCTGGAGACGCCCGTAGGCCCGCCCCGCCGATTCGTCCTTCGCGCCCTTTACCCCCGAAGCCGGGAACACCTCGTCAGCAATGATGACGTAGTTGCGGTGCCGCCACGCGGTGTGCGTCCCGCGGATGTAGCCGGGGCCACCGGTGGCGGCGACATCGCGGTACAGTGCCTCGAGGTCATACTTGAACTGTGACACGAACTTGGGATTCGAGGGCGATCCGCCCTTCATCCCGTTCCCAACATCGAGGATGACCAGCCCGTCGTTCCAGTAGCTCGCGTACAGCATTCCGTCCTGTACGTCGATGTCGTGCAGCGAGCGGCCGGCATCGGGCCGATTCTCCGTGCGCCACTGCGCGACTTCCTTCGGATGGTACGGGTCGTCGATGTTGACGACGTGAAGCGCACCGGTGCCGTCGTTGGTCAGGAAGACGTGCGTCCCGTACTTCGGATCCTTGTAGATGAAGGCCGAGTGCACGCCGGCGGTGACGCCCTCCGTGAACTCGGAGATTGGGCGCGGGTGTGCGGGATCCTCCGTCGAGGCAATGACGATGCCGTTCTTCCGATCGTTCGCGCCTTCGCGCGTGAAGACGAGGAACTTGCCGTCCGGCGTCGTCATGACGTCGTTGACGCGGCGCGTATTGGCGATGATGGAGTCGGTGACCCACGGCTTCGTGGGATCGCTGATATCGATCGTGTACATCACGTCACCGCCGCCGCCCGATCCGAGATAGGCGTACTTCCCGTTCGGATGAATCCAGACTTCCTCGGTGTTGAAGCGCGACCGCGGCAGACGGCCCACCACCGACAGCGGACGTCGCACGTCACGCGGCTCGACACGTATGACCGCATCCGCGCTTCGGGCGCCGAAGTTCGCCGTCACCGTGTACTCACCGGGCTCGTACGCGACGAATGCACCGTCGGCATCGATCATCCCCTGCCCCGGCGCGAACGTCCAGCTCGGCGTCAGGCCGGTGATCCGGGCACCAGCGCGATCCTTCACCGCCGCCTGGAAGCGAATGACGTCGCCCTGACGCACGCGCGTCGTCGCCGGCGTCAGCTCGATCGAGCCGATTGGGGTGGCAATGACCTGAACCGGGAGCGTGGCTTTCGCATTGCCCGCGGTCGCGGTGATCGTGGCGCGCCCAGCCGCCACGGCGGTCAACAAGCCGGCATCGTTTACCCGTACGATCGAAGGGGCCGAGCTACGCCAGGCGATCTCATCCTGACGCGCGTCACCGGTCGCGGAGAAGCTCTCCGCCTCGAGGCGAATGCGCTGACCGGGGGCGAGCCTGGTGATCCGAGGGCTGAGCTCGACACGCGTCGCCGGACCCGGGACCATGCGCAGCTCGATGCGCTCCGTCACCGGCCGCGTACCGTCGACGAGCGCCGCGATACCCACCGGCATCACGCCAGGCGAACCCGCGGTGACGAGACCGGTGGAATCGACCTCGCCCTCGAAATAGGCTCCGACCTTTCGGAAGAGGATGCGGGCGTTAGGCACGGGCTGGCCCGCCGAGTCGACCGCCTGAACACGCAGGCGAAGCGTGTCACCGGCAGTCACGGTGCGCTGAGCCGGCGTGATGACGAGACGCGCGATCGGCGAGACGCGAAGCGTCGTCGGCGGTGGTTGTGTCGGCTGCTGTTGAAACGCGGCAGCGAGCAGGAGGGCGTACTGGATCATGGAGTGTCTCGGAAATGGGCGTTGGAAAAGTCGGTCGGCGCCTGGCGGGCGTCAACGCGTCTTACGGAAGACTTACGGGGTTTTTCGGGGCGGTCGCACGAGTCCGGGAAGGGACAGGAGTGCCCACGCGCCTTCGACCAGCGTCAATCCGACCTGGCGCTCGGCGGCCGCGATCCACGTCAGCAGCCCGGCGCCGACGAAGTTCATCACGTGATACACCCGCTGCTCGAGAGTGAGCCATCCGCGCTGGAGCGCGAAGTAGGCTCCGAGAACCAGCAGGGCGCCCAGGACGCCGATGAGTTGATGCAGCATGTCCGACTCGTGAGATTGCAGGTATGGGATGGGGACGCTTGACACTGGCGCTGGCCGCGCGCGCGGCCGTGAATCCGCCGCTTGCGGGGGCGCTCGTGCGCGTAATCTGGCGATTTCGTCGCCGGAAGTGGTATCGCCGCTGGCCGTTTCTTCCCGTCCCGTCCCGGGACTACGTGCGCTGGCGCATGCACACCGCGTACGGTGACCACGATGCCGTGCCCCCGGTGAAGGACATCGTCCGCTACGCACAGTGGGCGGTGAAGTCGCCATGATCGCTCCGGTCACGCAAACGAGCGCGCTCGAGGAGCGCATCAAGGCGCAGGCGTTCGGGCTGGGTTTCGACCTGGCGGGC
>DATFFP010000108.1:0-3359 GCA_035249985.1 Gemmatimonadaceae bacterium | reverse complement strand
GGACGAGATGGCTCCGCACACGGCGGAGGACATGGTCCGGTTTGCGGCGAAGCGCGAGCTCGCGTTCGAGCCAGGCACGTCATCGCTCTACAGCTCCGGCGGATACAGCGTGCTCGCGCGCGTTCTCGAGCTGGCGGGTGGGAAACCATACGCCCAGCTCCTCGAGGAAATCGTTTTGCGCCCCGCCGGCGCGACCCATACCGCGAACGCCGACCGCATGCAGCCGGGTCGTGCAAGCGGACATCTGCGTGGGCCGAACGGGCCGAGGAGAACCTCTCGCGACCTTTCCTTCCTCGTCGGGGCCGGGTCGGTGTATTCGACGCCGCGCGACGTACTGGCGATCATGCGCCGCCTTACGGCTGGCGACTATGGCACGGCGGCGCGAACGGCGCTCGTCCGCAACAACGGCCTGCGATGGAACGGCATCACCGACGGCTTCCGTGCATTTGCGGATTGGGATGGGGCGACTGACGTCACCGTCATCTTTACCGGAAATCTGTTTGCCGGCGCCGCCGATCTCGTGCGTCGCGACATGCCGCGCATCGCGCGCGGCGAGCAGGTGGATCCCCCGATCGTCCCGACGGTGAGCCTGCGGCCGTTGCGCGGCGCCGCCCGCGCGCGCCTCGCGGGCGCATCGTTCGACATGAACCCGCCGCAGCCGCTGAAGTTCGAGAGCGACTCGGTCGCGGCGCTTGGCTCGTGGCTCCTGTTCGTGACCAGCGACTCGACCTTCTACTCGCCCCAGGACTATGCGACGGTACGCGTGGTGCTGGGCGCTGACGGCAGCGTGGAGGCGCTCCAGTGGGGAGAGGGACCGCGGTTCGCGCGAGTGAAGTGACGTAGGGGTCAGGAGTCAGGAGTCAGGGATCAGGGGGTGTCAGGGTGAAGGGTGTAGGAGCGGCGTTGCCGTTCTCTCCTGAAACCCATTCCCTGACACCCCCTGACTCCTGACTCCTGACTCCTGACCCCTATCAGATCCTACGCACTTCCTCCGCCGCCTCCAGCACGTGCCCGATCTCCCGCGACAACGCCCGCGCTTCCTGCGTCGCGTTCTGCACGTCGTGAATCGCGGCCTGCACGCCTGACGAGCGGAGCTTGAGCAGATCCAGACGCAGGTTCTCCAGCGCGAGCCCCGCACTCTCCAGCTGGCGCGCCACCCGTGCGCGGCGCTCGGCGAGATCCGCCAGCGTCGTGCGCTGACGCTTGAGCAGGCCCAGCCGCCGCTCCTGATCGATCGCCGTCGGACCTTCACGCTCCACGTCCGCGATACGCGCGTCGAGACGCTCGAGCGTGCCCGTGGGGACATCCACGTCCAGCCGATGCAGCATCTGCGCGAGCGACGCGATCCGCTCGGCCAGCGCATCCACGGTGGGAAGCACATCCGGCACGAGCTCGCGGTCCGGCTTCGCGAGGTTCTTGACGATCAGCTGGATGTGCGCGCGATCCTCGGCGGCGCGGCGCACCGCGGGCCCGTGCGGACCGTTGAGCACGTCCTCGGGCGCGAGCGGCGCCTCGGCCGACGACCCCGCCTTCAACGACTGCGGAGAGCGGTTGGGTCTGAAGATGTCTCGCAGAGGCACGCCATCCCCCCAGAGTGACGCGATCTTCCCGACGGTCGACGCGCCCATGAAGAACACCGGAAAAACCGTCCACCAGAGAAACGGCCAGGTAAAAATACTGACGCCCACGTACGCCGTCACTCCAACAGCAGCCATGAAGCCATCGCGACGCGCAATCCGAATTCGCTGATCGATGGGGCGCGCCGCGAACGTCTCGAGCGAGTCCTCACGCCGCTTCCGACCCCGCTTCCTCTCCCGCGGCACTGGCTGCGGATTCCCCACCGGGGCGAGCGGCGCGGGCGCCTGGGGCGCAACCGGCGTGAACGTCGCCGTCGTCCCGCTGTCGATCGCATCGCGTATCTCGCCCGCGCTCTGCCACCGGTCCTCGGGTCGCTTGGCCAGCGCGTGCTCCACGACCGCGACGAGCGCCGGCGAGACATCCGTCCGCTGGCCGCCGAGCGGTGTCGGCCGCTCGCTCATGTGCTTGAGCATCATCGAGGCCGAGCTCGACGCCCGAAAGGGCAGCTCACCCGCGATCATGCGATAGCCGACGACACCTAACGAATAGATGTCGCTCCGGCCGTCGAGCTCCCGGTCGCCCATGGCCTGCTCCGGCGACATGTACGCCGGCGTCCCGACGGCGACGCCGGTGACGGTGAGACGCGACTGCCCCTCCGCCGCGCGAGCGATCCCGAAATCGGTGACGACGGGACGCGCGCCATGGCGATCGAGCAGGATGTTGTCGGGCTTGATGTCGCGATGCACGACGCCGCGCCGATGCGCGTAGTCGAGCGCGTCGGCGACCTCGCGCAGCACGCGTCGCACCAGGTCGACCGGCGATCGCGGCTCGCGCTCCAGGCGCTCGCCGAGGGTTTCCCCGTCGATGTGTGCCATGACGAAGTACACGATCCCGTCTTTTTCGTCGACGCTGAAGATCGGGACGATGTTCGGATGCGACAGCTGGGCAGCCATCTCCGCCTCGCGGAGAAAGCGCTCGCGCGTCTCGGGACGAAAGGCGAGGTCGGGAGGAAGGACCTTGATCGCCACCGTTCGGCGGAGCCGGAGATCGATCGCTCGGTAGACGACGCCCATCGAGCCGCGGCCGATCTCATCGCCGATGTCGTACTGGGTGCCGATCGCGACGATGACACGGTCCTTCAGCAGATCACTCATCGGCGATCAGCCGCGCCGAGCGCGCGGGCGCACGGCGGAGCGAACCTCGTCCGCCGCGCCCACGACCGCATCGATCTCCTGGGCGACCGCGCGCGCCCGTTCGGTTACCGACGTCATGTGGTCCGCCGATATGCCGCCGTGCTGCAGGCGAACCAGGTCGAAGCGCATGTTCTGGAGCGTGAGGGCGACGCGCTCGAGCTTGGCCTGCGTCTCATCCCGCTTTTGCCCGACCGAGAGCAGCGTCCGCCGCTGACGCTTCAGCAGCGCAAGGCGTCGCACACGCTCCTCGCTGCGCGCGCGATCGAACGGGTTCGCCTCATCCTCCAGCTGCTTGATCTGCGTGTCCACCTGCTTCACCGCATCGCCGGTGTCCGCCTGACGATCGAGCTCGGCCGCCGAGACCGCGAGCGTCTGCACGCGATCGAAGAGCGTGTCGGCCGACGGCAGCACGTCCGCGACGCGCTTGCGATCGGACGGGGCGAGCTCGGTGACCAGCCGGCGAATCTCCGTCCTGTCCTGGGCGGCCTGCCTCACCGTTGCGCCAAATCGGCCAAGCGCACGATCGGGCAAGGTCGCCGACGCGCCGCCCGGCGCGCCCGGCGGCAGCGCGCGCGGGCCCCCGATCGA
>DATFFP010000107.1:0-6440 GCA_035249985.1 Gemmatimonadaceae bacterium | reverse complement strand
GGCGCGCCGGCCCTCGCTGCCCTCCGCCTCGAAGTGGCTCCAGATGCGCTCGACGTCGGCCGGCGACACGTGGACCGGCGTACCGGCGAGAATGCCGGTGACGTTGCGGAAGGGGCGGCCGAGGTGCATGCCCTTCTTGTCGATCGTGAACTCGCGAATCCCCTTGTCGTGCAGGGAGCCGCGCATCTTGAGCACGGTGATGCCGCGCTTCATGTCGCCGAACATCTCCACGTAGCGCAGCAGCACGATCGAGTCGGTGAGCGTCGAGATGTTCGCCTCGGTAATCGACGTGCCACCCATGAGCGAGGGCGTGGTGGCCGTGAAGAGACCGGTGATCTCCTGATGCTTGATGAAGGAGGTGAAGCCGATCACGAATTCGCGAAACGCGCGAATGCTGCCCACGCGCTCCAGCGCGGAAAGGCTATCGAGCGCGACGCGGTTGGGCTTGAACTCCGCGACGGTGCGCTGGATCGAGAGCAGCCAGTCCTCGAGACCGAGTATCTCGGGGTAATCGCACACGACGCGAAGCAGCCCCTCGCGCTCCAGGCGCTCGAAATCGACACCCCAACCGCTCGCGTTTCGGAAGAGCTGGTCGCGGCTCTCCTCGAACGCCAGCAGCAGGCAGCGCTCGCCGACCGCGGCGCCGCCATTGAGGAACTGCGTCACGGTGAGTGTCTTTCCCGTGCCGGTGGCTCCGGACACGAGAATCACCGAGTCCCGGAAGAATCCTCCACCGCACATCTTGTCGAGCTCGGCGCTTCCCGAGGACACCCGGATGTCGGACGACTTCTGTTTCAGCTGCATCGCCGACAGCGGGATGACCACCAGGCCACCGTCGGGCACGATGGTGAAGGGAAACTCACCCTTCTGGTGGTCGGTGCCGCGAAACTTGAGGATCTCGATCGTGCGGCGGCGGCTCTCGTCATCGAGCACGTTGCGAAGCACCATCACGTTGTCGGCGATGAACTCTTCGACCCCGAATCGCGCCACCGGTCCGTAATCTTCGGTGCGCTCGGCGGTCATGAGCGCGGTGACGCCCATCGCCTTGAGCGCCGAGGCGATCCGAAAGAGCTCCCGCCGGACGACCGACTGGTCGGAGAACTGCGAGAACACCGCTCCCAGTGAATCGACCGAGACACGCGTCGCTCCGATGCGCTTGACGGCGTGCTCGACGCGCGCCAGCAGTGCGCCGAGGTCGAAGCTGCCGCTCTCGACGGTCTCCACGTGCGGATCGGGGGACGCATCCACGAACGCGAGCTTGCCGTCACGCTCCCATGCCTCGAGGTCCCAGCCGAAGCTCCGCATGTTCGTGCGGATGTCGGCCGCCGACTCCTCGAACGTGACGAACACGCCGCGCTCATCGGAGTCGCGGATGCCGGCGGCGAGAAACTGCATCGCGAACACCGTCTTTCCGCTGCCCGCCGTCCCCGAGAGCAGCGTCGTGCGGTGCCGGGGCAGCCCGCCCTTCGCGATGATGTCGAAGCTCTCGATGCCGGTCGGCAGCTTCTGAACCGCCGGATCCGTGGTGGGCGCGGTGCCAGTCACTGGGAACGGTCGTTGGTGGTCGAATCGGGACGAACCTCGAGACCGAGCAACACTTTCTCCTTGTCGGACAAGTCGCCGATCACGCGTCGGAGCGGTGGCGGCAGCTGTTTGATCAACGTTGGCGTGGCGAGAATCTTCTCGCTTTCCGCGACCTCGGGATGCGCCAGCACGTCGATGATCTCGAGATCGTACTGCCCGCGCAGGTCCTGCTCGCAAATACGGCGCAGGTTCTCAATGGCCACCTGCGCGCGCGGGCTCGTTCCCGTGACGTAGAGTCGCAGTACGTACCTTGGCAGCGCTCCCCCTTGCCGGTTCGCCTCACTATTTACGAGCGGAACCTCGGTCATGCGAGCGGGAAACGCATCTTTTAGACCAGCCATCGATCGTCGATCCTCGCGGGCACGGAGATTGTACAGCCACACGATCGCGAAGGCGCCAATCGTTCCTTTCGATGTGGGACGGATGAGGACGGAGCAGCGATCCGGGATCGACAGACGCCAAAATCGGCGCTCTCAACCGACGAGCCTGCGGACCATCGTCGAGCGAATGGCCGACGGGATCGTCATTGTCGGGCTGGATGGCATCGTCCGCTTCAGCAATCCGGCCGCGCAACATCTCTTCGGACGCTCTGGCGCCGAGCTGCAAGGAACGCATCTCGGCTACCCCGTCGTCGCGGGCGAGAGCTTCGAGATCGAGATCGTACGTCCCGACGGCGCCGCGGTCAGCGCCGAGCTGCGCGTCGTCGATCTCGAATGGGATGGCGTTCCCGCTCACCTCGTTTCGCTTCGCGACACCACCGACCGCAAGCGGGCTGAAGAGCGCGCCTCGGAGCTCGAGGAGGAACGCCTGGCGCGCGCCGAGGCGGAAGCGGCGAATCGCACGAAGTCGGAGTTCCTGGCGATGATGAGCCATGAGCTGCGCACGCCGCTCAACGCCGTCATCGGATACGCGGAGCTGCTCGAGCTTGGTATCCCCGGCGCGCTCACCGGGGAGCAGGTCACGCAGGTGTCGCGCATCCTCACCAGCGCCCGTCACTTGTTAGGCCTGGTCAACGAGGTGCTGGATCTCGCGCGTATCGACGCCGGCCGCCTGGCCGTGGAGCGGAGCGCCTCACCCGCGAGCCTCGCGATCGACGCCGCGATCGCCGTCGCCCAGCCGATGGCCGAAGCGCGCGGAGTGTCGGTCGAGGCCGAGCGTGACGGACTGGCACGCGCGGTCTACGACGGCGACGAAAGCCGCGTCCGTCAGATTCTCGTCAATCTGCTGAGCAACGCCATCAAGTTCACGGAGCCGGGTGGGCGCGTCGTGGTCCAGGCCGGGGTCGCGCAGCAGTCGCCTCCCGAGACGCGACTGACCGGACCCGGCCCCTGGGTCTACCTGCGCGTCGAGGACAACGGCATCGGAATTCCGGCCGACCGTCTCGCGGCCATCTTCGATCCCTTCGTGCAGGTGGACACGAGCCACACGCGCCCCAAGGATGGCTCAGGGCTCGGCCTCACGATCAGCCGCCGGCTCGCGCGTCTCATGAATGGAGATGTCACTGTGCGCAGCGAGGCCGGGCGCGGCTCGGCCTTCACGCTCTGGCTTCCCGCCGCGCCGGTCGGCGGGCACGACACGACGACACACTCCAGCGAGGAGGTGCGCGCCGAGACACGGCTGCACGGAGTCGCGGATGCGGGCGAGGCGCTGCTCCGCGAGCTCGGCGCCGTCATCTCGGCGTTCGTCGCGCGGCTGCGCGCCGAGCGGATCATTCCGTCGGCGGACTCGCTCCGGTTCTCGCAGCTGGCGGATCATGCGGCGACCTACCTCGCCGACCTCGCGGCGGTGCTCATCGCCGCTGAAGAATCACGCGGCCAGCCGACGAGCCTGGTGAGCGGCGCATCGGAGATCCAGCGACTGATGGCCGAGCGACACGGCGCTCGTCGGGCGCGGCTCGGCTGGTCGCGCGAGACGCTGGCGCGCGAATGGCGAATTCTGCGCGAGGAAGTCGAGCGCGCGGTTCGCGGTCACGCCGCTTCGATTCCGCCCGACGGGCTCTCCGAGGCGTTGACGCTGATCGCGCGCTTCATGAGCCAGGCGGAGGACGTGAGTGCTCGCGCGCTCGTGCGCGCCGGTCGTGAGACGGAGATGGGAGAGCCAGAGGCGCGGTTGTCAGAAAGAACGCGATTCCCGGTCCCGGACTCCTGACCCTCAGGCAGGTGCGCCCCGGGCTATGACCCCGAGAAAGGCGCCGACGACGTACTCGGCCCCGCCGCGCGCGCGCATCTCCTGCGGCGTGGCGCCGAGGTAGCGCTGGCACGTATTTCTGAACGCGCTCCCCGAGGGAAAATCGAGCGTCATCGCGATCGCGTCGACCTTCCGGTCGGGATCCTCGAGTAGTCGCGCCGCGACGATCAGCCGCCCCCAGGCGATGAGCCGCTGCGGGGCGGGGAACCCCGCGCGGACGAGGCGGTCCGTCAGCGCGCGGCGCCGAACGCCGAGCAGGCGCGACAGCTTTTCGGGTGACAGGCGCTCGTGCGCGCGTGCGACGCAGGCGAGCGCGGCATCACGCGCCGTCGGCGCGGTACTCCCGAGTCCCCGCCGCAGGAGCTCACCGACACCGCGCGCCATTGCCCGCTCGATGACGCTCTGGAGCGCACCAGGATCATCCCCTTCGCCCGCGACGACGATCGCGTCGAAGCCGAAACGGCCCGCCTCGAACACGTCCTGCACCGAGACCGGCGGTACCGAGATGTAGAGCACGAGGGCGGTAGACCCGTGGCGCAGCCGGAATTTCCGGAGCTCGTCGAAGGTGGGCTGCGCGTAGTCCCTGAGATCGATCACCGCGGCGGTGACCGGCGCCGAGTCGCAGAGGTCGAGGAATTCCGCCCAGCTGGTCGCGACCACGAGCTGATGGCGCTCGCGCAGCGCGGTGCGCAGCCGGTTCTGGCGCAGACTCTCGGACAGCAGCGCGGCGACGATTCCCATCCTGCAGCTCGCTCGGGCAGATGAATTCTGGCGCGAATACCCTCAGTTGGACGGGCTGAGCACGGTCCTCGTCACGTCCCGTGACGGCTCGCCGCGATTGTGACGAACGCGACGCGCCCCGTAACGCGAGGACTCAGCGTTCGTGCGTGTAGTAGGCGTCGAGCACCCAGGCGAGCAGGTGCTTGTTGATGGCGTTCACAGCTCGTATGTCGACGTCTCCACGAACCGCTCCGCCGATGATCGACTTGAGGGTCGTGATGATGCGCTCGATCGGCTCGCCGCGATCGCGACAGTGGACGACGAAGCGGATGACCGCGGCGTGCAACGCCTGCAGGTCGGCGCCCGCTGTTTTGACGAACGCGTTCACCTCGTCGATGATGACGATCTCATCCTCGATCTGAGGCTCGCACCGTGGGATGGCATGTTCGGCATCCCGTTCCGTCGAGGGTTGAGGCTGGTCTGTCACCGGACTCCAGGAATCGTCTGTAGTTTCTGCACGGGATAGCGGCGGCCGTCCCGGCGCAGGCTTCATGCCCCACGGCGCCCATGCGCCAACCTAACCGCGTCGCTTCGTCGCCGAATCGATTTCGTCACCGATGGTCCGGGCGGGCATGCGCGATGCAGCGAGTCGCGGCCGTCCTCCAAGCCAGGCGTCCTCCATGCCCCAGTTTTCATCCCTCGCCGAGGTCGAAGCGGCGCTCCGAGATGGTCGTCTCACCGGTTCCTGGGAGCTGTTGCTGTCCGAGAAGATGGCCCGCGCCGAGGGCGCGGATCGCGTGCTGCCACTGCTCGACCAGCACGGCATCGCGTACACGGTGAGCCCGGGACACTGGGGCGATGCCATCGCGACGCGTGCCGAGCGACGGCACACCTAACGAGCCGTCCCGCACCGCTACGCCGGCGGCCGCTCCTCGCGGCGAATCACCTCGTTCGTGATCGTCCCCGGCGTTGCCGGCTCGGCCATGCGGCGCAGCAGGTCGAGGCGCGCCGAGGAAAAGTCCTCCCACCCGGCCGGAACGGGCGCGAGACGTCTCTTGTCCGCGTCGCACTCGAAGGTCAGCCACCCGTCCTTCCACTCGGCGGGCAGCCGCGACAGGACGTCCGCGAGCCGCGGCCGCGTGTGCCATACGCGCCACGATCGTCCTTCCCGATCGCTGAACTCGGCGTAAGCCATACACCGACGGATAGCGCAAAGGGTGCGCCGGGTCTTATCCACAGCGCGATATAGCCCCAAACGGAATTGTGATCGACGTCACAATGGCGGCACTCGTTGTGCACGAGATCGGAGAGACCATCTAGAGGAAAGCGACCGTGGCGCATCGCGAATTCTTTCTCGAGGGAGAGCGCTGGGAGGTGTGGGAGGTTCGTCTCGGCAGGCGCGGGGAGCGGCGCACCGTGAGCCCGCACCTCACCGGAGGATGGCTCGCCTTCGAGTCCTCGACCGAGAAGCGGCGGCTGGCACCCATCCCCGATCGCTGGGAGGAGCTGCCCGCCGAAACGCTCGCGAGCCTTTGCGAGGGCGCGGTGTTCGTGCGCGAGCGCGGCGACAGCGGCGACTGGCCAAGATTCCCGGGATGAATTCCCGCTCCTGACCGTTCTTCTGGCAGTGCTCCTGCAATTCGGGCATATTTCGTCGACCGATCCCGAGTTCCGGAGCCACCAATGTCGCTCTCAGCCGCGTCGCAGAACCTCCGCTACACCCCGTTTCACGACATCCACGCCGCGCTCGGCGCCAAGCTCGTCCCTTTCGCCGGCTACGAGATGCCGGTGCAATACCCGGCAGGAATTACCGCCGAGCACCGGGCGGTGCGCGAGGGGTGTGGGCTGTTCGACGTGAGCCACATGGGCGAGTTCATGATCCGCGGCAAGGACGCCGTCGCGTTCACCAACTACGTGACGTCGAACGACGTGGCCGCGCTCGCGGTGGG
>DATFFP010000106.1:0-10127 GCA_035249985.1 Gemmatimonadaceae bacterium | reverse complement strand
GCACGTCGCACGTCGCAGGTCGCAGCTCGCAGCTCGCAGTTCGCAGTTTGGTAGCGCTGGCCCGCGACAGGACCGCCTCATACCTTTCCGTCCGCTATCCGCAATCAGCAATCCGCAATCTCACGATCTCATACATGGCATCCATCTCTACCGTTGGCGTCCTCGGAGCCGGGCTCATGGGGAGCGGCATCGCGCAGGTGGCCGCACACGCGGGGTTCACCACCAAGGTGCGCGAAGTCTCGGACCCACTCTGCCAGCGCGCGCGCGCCAACATCGAGAAGTCGCTCGCGAAAGTCGTCGAGCGCGGCAAGGTGACCCCCGAGCAACGCGATCAGACCCTCGGCCGACTGTCGTTCACGACGACCGTCGCCGACCTTCGCGACTGTGACATCGTCATCGAGGCTGTCGTCGAGGACCTCGAGGTGAAGAACGCGCTCTGGAAGGAGCTCGATGCCCTCTGTCCGGCGCACACGATCTTCGCGTCCAACACCTCGAGCCTCACCATCGCCGCGATGGCCGCCGCCACCACGCGTCCAGATCGCATGGTCGGTCTCCACTTCTTCAATCCGGTCCCCGTGATGAAGCTGGTGGAGGTCGTCCGGACGGTGACGACGAGCATGGCCACCTTCGATGCGGCGTATGCGTTCGCCCAGAAGCTGGGCAAGGAGCCGATCCGGGCGAAGGACAACTCCGGCTTCGTCGTGAACCTTCTCCTCGTCCCCTACCTGCTCGACGCGATCACCCAGCTCGAGCACGGCGTCGCCTCGGTGGAGGACATCGACCGGGGCATGCAGCTGGGAACGGGGTATCCCATGGGCCCGTTCACCCTGCTCGATTTCGTGGGACTCGACACGACCTACAAGATCGCCGAGATCATGTTCGATGAGTACCGCGAGACTCGTTATGCGCCGCCGCCGCTGCTCAAGCGGATGGTCCTCGCGGGGATGTACGGAAGAAAATCGGGCAAGGGCTTCTACGATTATGCAGTCGACCCGCCACGAGTGAACGACCTCGGCCTATGACGTCAGCATCTCTTCCAGTCGCGACCGGCAAGCCGCCCTACGTCGCGGCGGCGATTGCCTCGGTTGTCGTGCTGGCCCTGTACGTTCTCACGCTCGCTCCCACGACAGCCATGTGGGACACGAGCGAGTACATCGCGGCCGCCTACCGGATGAGCCTGCCCCATCCGCCGGGCAACCCGCTCTTCATCCTCATCGGACGAGTCTTTACGCTCCTGCCGATCGCTCCGACGATAGCGGAGCGTGTCAATCTGCTCGCGGCGATCACCAGCGCGCTTTCCGCCGGCCTCTGGTTCCTCGTCACCGAGCGCATTCTCCGAACATGGGTCGAGGATCACTGGCAGCGGCTCCTCGGCGCGGCGCTGGCCACGCTCATCGGGGCGACGGCATTCACGGTGTGGAACCAGTCGGTCGTGAACGAGAAGGTGTACACGATCTCGCTGCTCGGTCTCGCCGTGATTTCGTGGCTCACCTTCCGCTGGCTCGATTCGCCGGATGGGTTCCGCGCTGACCGCATCCTCATCCTCATCGCGTACCTCCTGGGCTTGGGCTACGCGAACCACATGGCAGGCTTTCTCGCCGCACCCGCGGTCGCGGCCGCCGTGCTGGTGCGGCGACCTGCGACTCTCGTGCGGTGGAAGCTGATCCTCGTCGCGATCGTCGCGCTGCTGTTCGGCATGACGCCGTTCGCCACGCAGCCAATTCGCTCGGCATATCATCCACCGCTCAACACCGGTGAGCCGACGGGATGCCTCGAGCGGCTCGAGGCCTCGTGCCTCTTCAGTGGAGAGACGGTCGACCGCTTCATCCCGAATTTCAATCGCGATCAGTATAGGAAGCCACCCCTCAGCGAGCGGCAGGCGCCGATCACGGCGCAGGTCGGAATGTGGTGGGAGTATTTCAAGTGGCAGTGGCTGCGCGACTCGGATCGCGACAGTGCCCGCCTGCAGCGGGTGCTCGCCGTCATCTTCCTCGCCCTCGGCCTTTACGGCGGATGGGTGCACTACCGACGCGACCGGATGACCTTCTGGTATTTCGGCCCGCTCATACTGACGGTCACGCTGGTGCTGATCTACTACATGAACTTCAAGCTCGGATGGACGCAGGGCGAGCGACTCGGCGTGAACGATTTCGATTTCCGCGAGGTTCGTGACCGGGACTACTTTTACCTGTGGAGCTTCTCCGCCTGGGGGATCTGGGCGGGAGTTGGCCTCCTCGCACTGTGGCGTGAGCTCGGTCAGGGGCTCGAGTCGCTCGTCGGCGGCGCCACGCAGGCGCGTCGACGCGCTCTCCTGGCCGCATCCCCAGTGCTCCTGCTCGCGCTGATCCCACTCGCCGGCAACTACGACGACGCCTCGCGTCGCGGCGAGACCTTCACTCGCGAATGGGCACGCGACCTTCTGAACTCGGTGGAGCCGTACGGGGTCCTCATCACCAACGGCGACAACGACACCTTCCCGCTCTGGTATGCTCAGGATGTCGAGGGCATCCGGCAGGACGTAACGGTCGCCGTGACGTCGCTGCTCGCCACCGACTGGTATGTGCGGCAGATCATCCGCCGCCCCCTCTACGACTACGATGAAAGTGCGGGCCCTGCGATATATCGGGGCATGGCCTCCCGGAAACCGGGGCCTCCGCTTTCGTTGACGATAGCCGAAGCGGATCAGATTCCCCCGTACGTGCAGCTGCGCGAGCCCCAGGTTTTCCGGAAGGACAGCCTCATCGCGCGCATCGAGCCAGGCTTTCTCACGCGCGATCAACTGATGATCCTCCGGTTCATCCGCGATTCGTTCCCCGAGCGTCCCCTGTATCTCGCGACTCCGGTCATCGCGGGTCCCCTCGGACTTTCGCCCTATGTCGTGGCGCAGGGTCTCGCCTACAAGGTGATGCCACGCGCCGTGCGTCCTGAAGACGGATATCTCCGCTCGCCGGTGGGCTGGATGGATGTCGCGCGCACCCGTGCGCTCTGGGATACCGTCTATCGGGCGCAGGAGGCGGCGATCTCGCGAGGAAAGTGGGTCGATCGCGCGTCCTCCAACATGCCGATGGCGTATCTCGTCACCGGCGCGTACCTCGCCGAGGGGCTCTATCGCACCGGCGACTCGACGAAGGCGACGGCGGTGATGGACACGGTGATGGCGATCGCGCGCGCGACCGATCTCGAGTCCTTGTTTGGCCCGGCGCAATGAGGTTTGCGGATTGCTGATTGCGGATTGCTGACTTTTACAGGACTAATCAGCAGTCAGCAATCCGCGATCGGCCGTCGCTTTTCATGCTCCCTCCCATCCGCGGACTCTATCGCGACGATCTCCTCGCGCGAGCCGTCTACTCCGAGGGAGCGGGGATTGCGCGCGCACTTCCCGTCGGTGTCGCTGTTCCCGCCGATGCCGATGATGTCGCTGAGCTCGTGCGGTGGGCCACCGCGCACGATGCCGCGCTGATCGCACGAGGCTCCGGCAGTGGAATGGCTGGCGGCGCCGTCGGACGCGGGGTGATCGTCGATCTCAGCCGCCTCGATGCGATCGGGGACCTCGACATCGCGCATCGCCGCGTGTGGACGGGTCCGGGTGCGTTGCGCGGCGCCGTCGATGCCGCGGCGCGGGCACATGGCCTTCGGTTCCCCGTCGATCCGTCGAGCGGGGTGTTCTGCACGGTGGGTGGAATGGCGGCGACGAACGCGGCTGGCGCCCGCACGCTGCGATACGGCGCGACCCGCGACTGGGTGACGGCGGCGGAGTGTGTTTTCTCGGACGGGGCTCGGGCGATCGTCCGTCGTGGAGAGCAGCCCACGCCGATGCCTGCGGCGATCGAGCGATTTCTCTCATCCGTCGCTCCACGGGCACGGAGCTGCTCGCCTGCGCTCCTCGAGCGACAGGGCGTGCGCAAGGAATCGTCTGGCTACGCGCTCGCCGAGTTCGTGCGGTCGGGCGATCCGCTGGACGTGATCCTTGGATCCGAGGGCACGCTCTGCCTCATCACGGCTCTCGAGCTCGCCCTCGATCCGATTCCCGGAGCGACGGCGAGCGTACTCGCCGCGTTTCCCTCGTTGGAGAGCGCGGTGGAAGGAGCCCGTGCGAGTCGCGAAGGAGGAGCGAGCGCGTCAGAGCTCCTCGATCGGACCTTTCTCGAAGTGGCGGCGCTCGGTGGCGCGCGTCTGGTTCCGCCCGAGACGGAGACCGCCCTACTCGTCGAGGTCGAGGAGCCGAGTGTGGCCGAGGCGAATGCGCGGAGCCGCTCGATCGCCGATGCATGTGCTGCGGCGGGTGCGAGCGTGGTCCGCCTCGCCCTGGACGCGAGCACTGAGCGGGAAGTTTGGGCGCTGCGGCATGCCGCGAGTCCGATCCTGTCCCGGCTCGATCCTCATCTCAAGTCGATGCAATTCATCGAGGACGCCGCCGTTCCCCCTGACCGCCTGCCCACGTACGTCGATGGCGTTCGCTCGGCGCTCGCGTCGCGTGGAATCCACGGTGTGATCTTTGGCCACGCCGGCGATGCTCACGTTCACGTGAACCCGCTGATCGACGTGCGCGTGCCGGAATGGCGAGATCAGGTGGACGGTCTTCTCGAAGAGGTCACGTCGCTGGTTGCGTCGCTCGGTGGAACGCTCGCTGGCGAGCACGGCGATGGCCGACTTCGAGCACCATTGGCCTCGCGAACGTGGGGCGTCGAGGCAATGGAGCTTTTCGCGAGCGTGAAGCGAGCGTTCGATCCCGAGGGCGTCTTCAACCCCGGCGTGAAGGTACCGCTGCAGGGCCAGCGCGCGATCGAAGAGGTGAAGTACGATCCTTCGATCGCGCCCCTGTCCCCCGCCGCACGCGACGCTCTCGATGCGATCGAGCGGGAGCGCGGGTACGCGCGCTTCCGATTGTCGCTGGTGTGAGTGTAGCTTCCTCGCGACCTCGACACCCTCGCCACCTCGCCACCCTCGATACCCTTTGCTCTTTCTAGAACCCCGGCTCACGCTGATCTCTCGCCCGCAGTTCACCGAGCCGAGCCACCTCCCCGTCGAATGGCTCGGTGAAGCGAGTGGAGGCGAGCGTCTCGCCGAGTTTGCCGGGCGCCTCTGCTACATGAGCCAGCGGAATCCCGCCCGCCGCTCGACGCAGGACTATCTCGAGAACATCAAGCGACAAGGCCACGGCAGCGTTCTCGAGCACGCGAACTACTCGATTCTCCTCGAGGGCGTGAGTCGGTCCCTCACCCACGAGCTCGTCCGTCACCGAGCCGGCTTCGCCTACTCGCAGCTCTCACAGCGATACGTCGACGAGTCCGAGGCGCACTTCGTCGTTCCGCCGGCGATCATCGGCGACGAAGCGCTCGAGGCCGCGTGGAAGCGCCAGATCGATGAGGCACAGCACGCCTACGTCGAGACGGTCGATCGTCTCATGGAGCGATACGGCTGGGTCGCGGACAAAGTCCATCGGCGGAAGATGGCGCGCGAGGCGGCGAGGAGTCTTCTGCCGAATGCGACCGAGACGAAAATCGTCGTGACGGGAAATTCTCGAGCGTGGAGGACGATGCTCGAGCTCCGAGCGGGCGAGGGCGCCGAGCTGGAGATTCGGCGCTGCGCCGTGGCGCTGATTCGTCTCCTGCAGAAGGAGGCGCCGGCCTTCTTCTCGGACTTCGAGATCTACGACGCCGAGGATCGGCGAGAGGCCGCGAGAGTCCGGTTCCATAAAGTCTGAGAGAGGACCAAACGAGGAAGGAGGAGCGAGGAAGCGCGCTAGAAATTTTTTTCGATCTCTCCCAAAAAATCATTGCATCGCCTTCCCACGGATTTTATCTTGCGCGCCATCCAATTGGCATCGCGTTTGCTTTGCCTGACGCGAGTGAGCTAGCGCACCAAGTCGCGATTGGTCGAACGGAAGCCCGTAGTCGCCGCACGATGAGGCGATCGTTCCAAAGAAGGAACACGAGCAGGCCCGGACCGGATGACGCGAATCGGTTTCGCCTACAATCTGAAGCCAGACCCGAGCGCACCACTCTCGATGGAGGATGCGACGCCCTCGCGTCCCGAGGACGACCCTCCCAGTAGTCGCCGGGACATCGCGTCCCGGACCCCCAGCTCCCTCGCGGTGAACGAGAGCCGCGCGGGCGAGATGATCGACCCCCATTCCGCGAGCGCGCTCGAGATGCTCGAGCCCGCCGCGGATGACGAATACGCCGAGTGGGACAGCGAGGAGACCATCGCCGCCGTCGAGCGCGCCCTCTCCGCATGCGGCGAGGTGATTCGCCTCGAGGCAAATCAGGATTTCCCGGAGCGGCTGAGGCGAGAGCGACCGGACATCGTCTTCAACATCGCCGAGGGGGCGACCGGCGTGAATCGCGAGGCGCATGTCCCCGCGATCTGCGAATTCTTCGGAATTCCCTACTCGGGGAGCGACCCGTTCTCACTCTCGCTCTGCCTCGACAAGGCGCGCACCAAGGAATGGCTGTCGTATCACGGCGTGCGGACAGCGCCCTTCGTTCTCATCCGTGACGTCGCGGAGCTGGAATCGTTTCTCGGCGAGAAGCGATCGCGGAATGGAAAGAGGGATCTTTCCGCGTTCCTTGGTCCTCGGTCCTCGGGACTGTTCGCGAAGCCAGTCCACGAGGGAAGCTCGAAGGGGATCACGGAAAAGAATTTCTGCCGCACGACGGACCAGCTGAGGGCGCAGGTGCGGTTCCTCCTCGAGCGGTACGCGCAGCCGGTGCTGGTCGAGGAATATTTGCCGGGCGCCGAGTTCACCTGCGCGATCCTCGGGAACGGGAACGCCGCGAGAGTACTGCCGATCGTCGGAATCAATTTCGACGCGCTGCCTGAAGGCGCCGTGCCGGTCTACGGCTTTGAAGCGAAGTGGCTCTGGGATCGCCCGGAGAATCCACTCGAGATGTTTGAATGTCCTGCGCGGATCGACGAGGCGCTGGCGGGCGAGATCGAGCGAGTCGCTCTCCGCGCCTACCAGGTGCTCGGGTGCCGCGATTGGTCGCGGATCGACGTGCGGCTGGATGCCGCCGGCGAGCCCAACGTCGTCGAGGTGAATCCCCTTCCGGGGATTTTGCCGAACCCGGAGGACAACTCGTGCTTTCCGAAGGCCGCGCGCGTGGCGGGGATGAGCTATGACCAGCTCATCCGGGCGTGCTTGCGCGCGGCCGCGGAAAGGCAGGGGGTACAGCTGATTGCTGATTACGGATTGCTGACTGCGAGTAAACCCATTCGCAACCCGCAATCAGCCCTGCCCCGAGGGCACCCGCGCAATGGACAGGAGGCGCGCTAATGAAGATTGCCCTGTTATTCGATGGAATGTCGGCGCTCGGACAGGCCGCGGACCTGCTGATCCTCGAGACGGTCGAGGCGGTGGAGAAATCGCTCGTCGACGAGGGGAACCAGGTCGTGCGCGTTCCGGTGGCGCTCGATGGCCGCTGGGTGGAACGCGTGCGTCGCGGGAAGTTCGACCTGGCCTTCAACCTCTGCGAGTGCATTGACGGCATCGCCTCGTATGAGCCCGCGGTCATCTCGGTACTCGAGGTGCTCAGCATTCCGTATACGGGAAGCTCGAGCTGGACCACCGCGTTCTGCCTCCGCAAGCACGTGGTGAATGCGCTGCTCGAGCGCGCGGGCCTGCCGGTGCCGAGGTGGGCGGTCGTCACCCCCGGGTCCACGCTGCCGACCGTCGGGTTCCCCGCGATCTGCAAGCCGGCCGCCGAGGACGCGTCGATCGGCGTCGAGCAGCGCTCCGTCGTGCGGAACATGCGCGCGCTCGCCGCGCGCGTCGACGCGATGCACGAGCGATGGAACGAGGTGCTCGTCCAGCGATTCGTCGACGGCCGCGAGGTCAACGTCGGCATCGTCGATGGGATGGTGCTCCCGGTCGCCGAGATTGAGTTCGACGCGATGCCCAAGGGTAAATGGCGGATCGTGTCCTATCGCTCGAAGTGGGAGGTGGGGAGCGATGAGGACATCGGCGCAGCGCCCGTGTGTCCGGCGAAGATCTCGCCGGAGCTCACCGCCGAGCTCAAGCGGCTGGCTCTCGATGCGTGGAAGGCGGTTGGTGGCGAGGGCTATGGCCGCGTCGACATGCGCATCGATTCTCAGGGACGTCCGTGGATCCTCGAGGTGAACGCGAATCCGGACATCGCCCCGGACGCCGGACTCGCGCGTATGGCGGGCGTCGCCGGAATGGATTTCCCCGCGCTCATCTCCGCCGTGTGCGAAGCGGGTGCGCGTCGCCAGCGGCAGCTGGAGCAGAATCGCTGGGCGCTTTCCGCCCGGCTCTCGGGCGTCGTCGTCCCAACCGATCCCGCGGCGCTAGAGCTATTCGCAGCCGGAGTTCGCTGATGAGCCTCGTCACCCGCGCCACCGATGGCGCGATCGAGTCCGAGCCTCCGAGCGGTCCGCTCTCCCGGGAGGAATTTGCGCCGCGGCGACGATCCGACGGCGCCGGAGAGCTGACCGATTCTCGCGGAACCGGAATCGTCCTCGGCGAGCTCTCTGCCGCCGTCCGTCCACGAATCGCCGAAATCCTTCGCGGCTCGAAGGTGTTCAGCGCGGCCGAGATCGGCATCGCGCTGGAGTTGTTCGACGAAGCGATTGCGGATTCCGCTGGTCACTCGCAAACAGCACTCCGTAATCCGCAATCGTCTCCAGACTACCTCTTCCTCGGCGCCTTCACCCCGGAAGAGGTCCTTGTCGGGTACGCCTGCTGGGGACCGACACCCGCTACCGACCGCACCTGGGACTTGTACTGGATCGCCGTCGACACGTCGCTCCACGGTGCCGGTATTGGAACCATCCTCCTCGAAGAGGTCGAGCGAAGGCTCGTGCGACAGCACGCCAGGATGTTGATCGCTGAAACATCGTCCCGATCCGACTACGCCGCGACCCGCGGCTTCTATGAGCGGCGAGGCTACAGGGAAGCCGCCCGCGTGCGCGACTTCTACGCGCCAGGCGATGATCGGATCATTTTCGTCAAACGGTTCCTCTACTCGCCCAAGGGCGGGGAGCAGATTCGCGATGAGTGAATGGCAGCAAGTCTTGCGGGAGGGAGTCGATAATCTCGAGAAGCTGGCGGAGCGATTCGGCCACGACGTGATCGACGTCGAGGCGCTGAAGCCGGCGTTCGACAACTTCCAGATGCGCCTGACGCCGGCCGTGCTCGAGCAGATCAAGGAAGTCGGCGATCCGATGTGGCAGCAGTACGTGCCAACGGTGGAAGAGCTCGACATCCAGGATGGGATGATCGATTCGCTCGATGAGGATGGCGACTCTCCGGTGCCGAACATCACACATCGCTATCCCGATCGGGCACTGTTTCTCGTGAGCCCGGTGTGCGCCAGCTATTGCCGGTTCTGCACGCGGCGCCGGAAAGTTGGTGATCCGGAGAAGATCCCGCTCAACCAGTACGAGTCGGCCTTCGAGTACATCCGGAGTCACCCGGAGATACGCGACGTCATCATGTCGGGTGGCGATCCGATGATGTTGAGCGACCGGCGGTTGGAATACCTCCTCCAGAATCTGCGGGCGATTCCGCACGTGGAGATCATCCGTATCGGCAGCCGCATCACGTCGCACCTGCCGGAGCGCATCACCCCTGAGTTCTGCGAGATGGTGAAGAAGTACCATCCCGTCTACATGAATACGCACTTCAACCATCCGTCGGAGCTCACGCCGGCGGCGGTGGCGGCGTTGGGGCGGTTGGCCGACGCCGGGGTGCCGTTAGGGTGTCAGACCGTGCTACTGCGCGGGGTGAACGATGACCCGGCGATCATGAAGGAGCTGATGCAAAAGCTCCTCAAGGCGCGGGTGCGCCCCTATTACATCTATATGGCCGATCAGGTGGCGGGCGGCGAGCACTTCCGCACCCAGGTCCAGAAGGGGCTCGAGATCGTGCAGGCGCTGCGCGGATGGACCTCGGGGCTCGCGGTGCCGCACTTCGTGATCGACGCGCCGGGCGGTGGCGGGAAGGTGCCGCTGCTTCCGGAGTACGTCGAGGAGATCAACGACGACGAGGTGATCTTCCGGAACTACGCGGGCGAGCGGTACGTGTACAAGCAGCCGCGGATTCCGGTGCCGGTCGATGGCTGTGGTATCGCGGCGGAGGCTCCGCCGGACATCGTGCCGATTCAGAT
>DATFFP010000105.1:0-9684 GCA_035249985.1 Gemmatimonadaceae bacterium | reverse complement strand
AGCGAACTGCTGTCGGCAGTTCGCTCTCCTCGGTGCCCTCTGTGCCTCTGTGGTGAAGCACTCTGGGCTCGTACGACATTGAACCCCCCGCTCAAAGATTCACCAGAACCCGGAATCCCCCATACACCATCCTCTTCACATCAAAGGGCATCGCCTTCCCCTCCATCGTCTTCGCCAGGCGCGGGTCCTTCATCACCTTCGCGTTCACCCGATCGCGGTGCGCGCGGGACTTGAACACGATCCAGGAGAAAAACACCGTCTCGCCGGCCCTGGCGCGGGCTGCGCGCGTGAAGGGCACCGTGCCCTTCACCTTCAGATCATCGCCCACGCATTCGCGGAACTCCAGCGCACCATGCTCGATCCACACCTTGCCGGCTTGCTGCGCAATGCGGCGGTAGGCCTCGACCTTTCTCCGCGGAACCGGGATGACGAATCCATCGACGTAACGCGCCACGCGGAACCTCCTCGTTTGTTTGTCGTCTGGACGGCTGATGGTGGGGTGCAGCTTGCAGCAGGAAGCTGGCCACGGCAGGTGGGAGTTGCAGCGCAGCACGCGCGGCCTATCATTGTCCCAACCTCGTCCCGGAGAATTCATGCGTCGTGCGACCGTTCTCGCTGTCGCCGTGCCTACGCTGATGCTCCTCTCACCCGCAGTCGCCGACCAACGAGCTGAAGCACAGTCCCTTCGCGATCAAATTGCCCAACTGTTTATCTTCGGCCCCGGTCAAGACCCGCTCTTCCTCGGCGGGTCGGGAGATCCGAACAATCCTGAGGCACTGCGCGCGCACGGGTCGCATTACATCCCGGCGGCGTCAGCCGCCAACGCGACCGTCATCTCCTTTCTCGTCAGCTCCATCAGCGGCAACGTCTCCAACGTTCCGCTGAGCGCGACGAGCAGCGGTGCCACCTTTCGCTTCGAGGGGGGCACACCGGTGCGCACGTCCGAATCACCGGGACCGATCTTCGGCGAGCGCGCCCAGACGCTCGGACGCGGGCGCCTCGTGCTCGGCGCCCACATGAGCGGGATGCACTTCTCCACGCTGCGCGGCGTGGATCTCCAGAACATTCATCTCAGCTTCACACACGCCAACGTCGATTTCCCCGGGTGCGACAGCACGTTCGCCGGTGACTGCAGCCTCATGGGAGTGCCGCTGCTGGAGAACGACGTCATCGAGCTCGATCTCGCGCTCGATCTCGACATTCGTGTCGCCACGCTCTTCCTCACGTACGGCGTCACCGATCGCGTCGATGTCGGTGTCGTCGTCCCCATCGTCTCGACGTCGCTGCGCGCGCAAAGCCAGGCACAGGTATTCCCGTTCGGGGGAACGACGGCGACGCACTTCTTTGGTGGCACTCCCACCAATCCCCAGCTTTCAGCGACGCGCCTCGTGCAGGGGGAGGCGCGCGGCCTGGGTGACGTCGCCGTGCGCGTGAAGGCAAACGTCCGGCAAACGGGACGCGCCCTCTTCTCGGTGTTGGGAGACGCACGCTTTGCGACCGGCAGCGAGGACGACCTCCTCGGCTCGGGCACCTTCGCCGTGCGCGGTCTGGCGATTTTCTCGGCGCAGGCGGGAGGCTTCGCGCCGCACGTCAACGTTGGATACCTGTATCGGCGCAGCGAGCTTCAGAACGATGCGCTGCTCGCAACCGCTGGCTTCGATCAGATCATCACGCCATGGGCGGCGATCGCTGTCGACGTCGTTTCGGAGCTCCAGGTCGGGCAGGAGGGACTCCGGGTCCCCGATCCCGTCGTCATCGAAGCCCCCTTCCGCCGCACCATCCGCCCCGCTCTCATCCCGAACACACGCGATGACATCGTCAACGGCTCGATCGGGGCCAAGCTGAGCGCCGCGCCAGGCCTAACGGTGGTCGTCAACTCGCTCTGGCCCCTCAACCGCGGCGGCCTGCGCGCGAACGTCGTCTGGACGGCGGGCGTGGAGTATGGATTCTGACTGGAACGAGGAAGAAGGAACGAGGAAGTGGCTAACACGGTCCCAGCGCGCAGGGCCTCGACGCGCCGCTTCCTCGTTCCTCGTTCGGTTCACCGTACCGCCACCATCCGCCATACGCCACCACCGTCTCGCCTGAAGGTCGACTGAAAGAAGACCTGGCGATGCTCGCGGCGCTGGCTTCCGCGGAGGACGTAGTCGAAGCTGCCGGCGACCGCGACCTCCGCGCTGGATCCGGATTGGTCCATCGAGGCGATCGACAGGGTGGCCTGGATCTGCTCGGTCGACTGGAAGAATTGCTCCCATGCCTGCTGCTGCGCAGCCGTTAGGCCGGGATACACGCGGCGCACCGCGGCGACGTCGCGAGATGCAATGGCTCGGGCGTACTCGTCGACGACCGCCTCGATCGCCGGCCGGGCGTTCTGAACCGACGGGGCCGGTACCACCGTTGCCAGCGTGTCCGGCCGGGGCGCTTGCGTGACCACGGGAAGTGTCGGCCGTGCATCCGCGCGCTCGAGCGTGGCGCGTGCGCGCGCTGCGTTCTCGGCGGCGACCCACGAGGATGACGCGCCCGACATCTGTCTCATCGCATCGGCGAGGCGTCCCGACCGCGCGAGTGCCTGGGCCGAGTCCATTGCGGTGTCACCCGGCCTGAGCTCCGTGGCGGTGGCCCCGGCGGCGGCGGCGCGCTGTCGCGCCTCGAGCGCATCGGCCAGCGTATTTCGCGGGAGCGAAACGGGCTGACGGGAGACGACGTTAGGCGTGCGCGGCGGAGTGGGCGTCTCTCTCGTGGGACGTGCCGGCGTAGCCGCCGCCGCCTGCTCGACGACAGGCGGCGGTGTCGGGAGGGTCGCGGAGGTCGTGTCGCGAACGCTCGGGAGGGCGCTCGTGTCGACCGAGGCTACGAAGGACCGGTCACCAGTGTCTTGCCGAGTGCGCTGCGCGACGAGCCATACCGCGATGATGACCGCGGCAACGGCGATCGAGTATGGAATGATCAGACCGGGCCCCCAGAGGCGACCGCGCGCGCGAGCACCTGAGCTGCGGCGCGGGCCTGCTCCAGGGCCGAAGAGTGCCGCGCTGAACTCATCGGCGGTCGTGAAGCGATCGGCAGGATCGAGCTCGAGTGCCTTGGCGATCACGCCGTCGATGCGCTCCGACACCGTCGATCGCGAGTCTCGTACGGAGGGCGCGCGCTCGGTGAAGCGGCGCACGAGCTTGAGCTCGCCATCGGGGCCGATGAACGGGGGAACGCCAACCAGCATCTCGTACAGCACGCATCCAAGGCTGTAGATGTCGCTGCGGCCATCGATGGTCATGTCGCCCGCGGCCTGCTCCGGACTCATGTACGCGGGCGTTCCCACGACGACGCCACTGGACGTCAACGTTTCCCATTTCTCGCCGCCCGACTTGCTGATGGCGCGAGCGATGCCGAAGTCGGTGACGAGCGCGTGGCCCGCCGAGAGCAGGATGTTCTCGGGCTTGATGTCCCGATGAACGACGCCGTACGAGTGCGCGTAGGCGAGCGCATCGGCGATCTCGCGCACGATGCCGAGCGCCGCATCGACGGGGAGCCTGTGCTCACGGCGGAGGCGATCGCGCAGCGAATCCCCGCTCACGAACGGCATCACGTAGAAGATGCGGTTGTCGGCCTCGCCCGAATCGTACAGGGGGAGGATGTGCGGATGCTGCAGGCGCGACGTGAGCTTGATCTCGTGCAGGAACCGGCCGGCGCCCAGGAGGGCGCCGATCTCGGGGTTCAGCAGCTTGACCGCGACCTGGCGGTCGTGCTTGGTGTCGCGCGCGAGGTAGACGGTCGCCATCCCGCCCTGCCCGATCGGCCGCTCGACGATGTACCGCTGGCCGAGTAGGGCTTGAAGTTCCTCGACCGTATTACTCACGCGCGTTCCTCGTAAACAGTTAGGGCGGGTGCAACAGTATAGGAGGCCGCGCTCCAAGCGACCAGATCATGCGAACCGAAACGCCTGAATCGGAGGTACGGTCACCAGGCGCTGGCGTGGGGCGCGTCCGAGTTGTGGAGTGGCGGCTTCAGGGGGCGTCGACCATTCCACTCCGCAATTCAGACGCGGACCACTAGCTCTCGATCTTGTAGATCTCCCGCCGCCCATAATCGACGAGATCGTGGTAGCCCTTCATGATGTTGTCGAACTCCTTGGCGAGCTCCGGCGTGATCCCCTCGCCTTGCATCATTTGCTCGAAGACCTGCATGCTCGCCACCTCGAACTCCGAGGTAATCGTCCAGTAGCGCTCGCCGCAGAAGTCGGTCATGACGCGCATCTTCCCGAACCCGGCCTGCTCGTTGAGCTTCGACATGGTGAGAAACTTCTCTACCATGGGGCGAACCTTGCCGGGCTTGCAGTACATGATTTCCCGAATGAGCAGCATCGTAGCTCCTGATTTGGATGTGGGTGTGCCAAGGTGATCGAGGTCGTCGAGGAAGTCGAGGTGATCGAGTCGACGTCGTTGCCGCCCCTCGATGACCTCGACGCCCTCGGCATCCTCGACTACCGCTGACGCCATGGACATCGCCCGCCGCCGGCTCGCCCGCCAACACCTCATCAATCCTACGCTTTCCGACCCCGCCGAGGTCGTCCGCGTTCTCGGCGCCGTCCAGGCGCAGGATTTTGGCGGGGCGAAGTGGGCACTCGGCATGCGCACGCAAGGCTCGACCGACGCCAGCATTGAGCGTGCCTTCGCCGACGGGTCGATCGTGCGGACGCATGTGCTGCGACCGACCTGGCACTTCGTTACGCCGGCCGACATTCGATGGATGCTCGCCCTCACCGGCCCGCGCGTCAAAGCGACGATGGCGTCCTACGACCGGAAGCTCGAGCTGGACGACGCGTTCTTTCGGCGCAGCAACGCGGCGATCGTGCGTGCGTTGCGAGACGGAAACCAATTGACGCGCGCGGAGATCGGCCAGGCGCTGCGTCACGCGGGGCTCGAGGTCGGGGGGTCGCAGCGGCTCGGTCACATTCTCCTCCGCCCTGAGCTCGACGCGATCATCTGCAGCGGCCCACGGCGTGGTAAGCAGTTCACGTATGCACTCCTCGACGAGCGCGTGGCCGCCGCGCCGGCGAAGCCGCGTGATGAGGCGGTGCTCGATTTGACGAGGCGGTACTTCGCCACGCGTGGCCCGGCGACGGCGCATGACTTCGCCTGGTGGTCGGGACTCACCGTCGCCGATGCCAGGCGCGGGATCGAGATGGCTGGCGTCGCGCTCGAGCGTGAGCTCATCGACGACAAGCCGTACTGGTCAGATCCGTCGGTCCGCATGCCGGCCTGGCGCTCCCCGAAAGTCTTTCTGCTACCTAACTACGACGAGCTCTTCATCGGTCACCGGGACCGCGGTGCGATCGGCACGCGTCTCAAGTCGGCCAGGCTCGTCACCGGCGGCGACGCGCTGATCGCCCACGTCATCGCCGTCGATGGACAACTCGTGGGCGGCTGGAAGCGCACCGTAACGAACGATCGCGTGACGATTGCCGTGCGCCTGCTGACGCGCCTCACCCCGCCCGAGCGCCGAGCCCTTGATCGGGCGGCGCACCGTCACGGCGAGTTTCTGGCGCTTCCTGCCATCGTTCGCCTCTAGCTCGCAGCTCGCAGGTCGCAGGTCGCAGTTCGCAGTTCGCAGTCTTAGAGGTACCTCGCCGTCGCCATCGCGATCACGGCGACGAGCAGCAGCGAAGCGACGATCCGCATCCCCTTGCCCATCTTTGCCTGCAACGCAGCCATCTCGGCCGCTTGCTCGGCCGACGGCGGGCGACCCGCCGCCTGAATCGCCTCGCCCAGCTTTCCAAGCCGCACGCCAGAGCGACTCACGAACGCGCCCCCGATGATTGCGGCGACGATCGTGGCGACTCCACCAACACCGAAGATCATCGCGGAGTTCGTTCGCGCCCAGGCTCCATCGGTCATCGCGATCGCGCGACCGTACAGGATGAGTCCCGACAGCATCGTCAGGCCGGCGGCGGCGTTCATGAACACCGGCAGGCGCCGCCGCTGTATCTGCTGCATGAAAGGCGCACCGCCAGGCCCGGCGTCGCGCACCGAGGGAAATACGAATCCAACCATGAGGAAGACAGCGCCGGCCCAGAAGACGCCGCTCACGATGTGGAGGAGCCGCAGCACCAGCGTAATGGTCTGATCCATGTCGAGCACACGTGAAAGGAGTGGGATCGCGCCCGCCATACATCGTGGAGAATGGGGCGACCGGCGCCCCGGTTCCCGCAATTCGGAAGCCGCCCAACCTGTTTCCAGAGGGGCGGTTCGGCCGTCTCATTAAACGAGGGCCGTTGGGACAGACCACGTTCAAGAGAGGAATTGTGCATACGCGCACAGTGACCGATGAGGATGGCCGTGTTTGGTCGTTGAGCCCGGAGACTCGCCGCACGCCCGCCGCGGGCCGTGACGTCGTGCTCGTCGCCACGACGCCGTCAGTGCCGAACCCGGTGAAGCTGACTGTTGGCTGGCAGTGGCTAAAGATGGCGGAGAAGGGGCTGGCCCGGATGATCGCTGCAGCGCTGCGGTAGCGGAATCCCGGTGGCGGCGCCACCGACAGCCTGAACCACCGAATTGCGTAATGACTCGAATGCCACGAATACCGCCGTATTCGTGGCATTCGAGTCATTGATGCAAGTCGGTGGTTCCAGGCGGCTGTTCAACGGCGACCGCTGAGAATCCGCGGGCAATTCCCGTGTGACGATGGGCGACGGAAGCTGGGTCTCATCGCAACCGGCTGCCGTCAGGATCGATGACAGATGTTTGCCGGTTACTTGGAACCAACGATACCTCCAAGTGCTTGACCAGCATGCGGCCGATGAACGCGCAAAGCTATCTCCGTATCTCCGCGTTCGTCCGCACGGCGAGCTCCTCGAGCTCGCTGATGAGTAGCCTCAATCACGATGTCTGATGTCTGAAGTCCCCAGAGCAACGCGCCGCGAATGGGTTGGGCTCGCCGTCATCGCGCTCCCCTGCCTGTTGTACTCGATGGACCTCACGGTCCTGTATCTCGCGGTGCCGCATCTCACCGCGGACCTCAAGCCCACGAGCGCGCAGCTCCTCTGGATCAGCGACATCTACGGGTTCCTCATCGCCGGCTCGCTCATCACCATGGGGACGTTAGGCGACCGGATCGGCCGCCGGCGGCTCCTGCTCATCGGGGCGACGGCGTTCGGCGTCGCGTCCGTGCTCGCCGCGTTCTCCAATAGCGCCGAGATGCTCATCGCGACGCGCGCGCTATTGGGGGTGGCTGGCGCGACCCTGGCGCCGTCGACACTGTCGCTCATCCGCAACATGTTCCTCGACCCGCACCAGCGGACCGTGGCGATCGGCATATGGGCGACGAGCTTCTCGATCGGCGGCGCGCTCGGCCCGCTCCTGGGTGGCGTGATGCTCGAGTACTTCTGGTGGGGGTCGGTTTTTCTGTTAGGCGTGCCCGTGATGGCGCTGTTGCTCGTCGTCGGCCCAAAGCTGCTCCCCGAGTTCCGCGATCCGAATGCCGGGCGCCTCGACCTCACGAGCGCAGCCATGTCGCTGACGGCGGTGTTGTCGATCATCTACGGGCTCAAGCGTATCGCCCAGGATGGGGTCGGGCTGCTGCCGGCGGTGTTCATCGTGACGGGGATCGCGATCGGCGTGCTGTTCGTTGGCCGTCAGCGCCGTCTCGCCGATCCGTTCATCGACCTCCGACTGTTTCGCGTTCCATCATTCAGCGCGGCGCTGGCGACGAACACGCTCGGCATCTTCGTGGCCTTCGGCACCTTCCTCTTCACGTCGCAGTACCTGCAGCTGGTATTGGGCTTCACTCCGCTCGTCGCCGGACTGTGGACGCTGCCGTCCTCGCTCGGCTTCGTCGTCGGCTCGATGGCCGCGCCTCTCCTCGTACGCCGCGCTCGACCCGCGTACATAATGGCCGGCGGGCTCACCCTCGTCGCCGCGGGCCTGATGCTCATGACGCAGGTCGAGGGCGAGCGCGCGCTCACCCTCCTCGTGACGGGTACGGTGGTGCTGGCGCTGGGCCTGTCCCCGGTCGTGACGCTGGGAACCGACCTGATCGTCGGAAGCGCGCCGCCCGAACGCGCCGGAGCGGCCTCCTCACTCTCGGAGACCGGCGCCGAGCTGGGTGGAGCGTTAGGCATTGCCGTGCTCGGCAGCATTGGCACGGCCGTGTATCGCACCATGATGGCCGAGGCAGTCCCACGAGGTGTTTCGCCCGAGGCCGCCGAGGCGGCGCGCGGCACGCTGGGCGGCGCGCTGGCGACCGCGGAGCAGCTTCCGCCGGCGATCGGTGCCGAGCTCGTGAGCGCAGCGCGTGACGCCTTCTCGGAGGGGCTCGAGCTCACGGCCTCCGTCTCGGCGATGGTCGCGATCGCGACGGCGGCGATGGCCGCGATCGTGTTGCGACGGGCGCGCGCCGGTGGTGCGCACGTCGAATCGCCTGTCAGCCACGATGACGTGGCCCCTGGAGTCGAGACGCTCTTCGCCGGCGCGGCGCAGGAGAAACGATGAGCACGACAATCGATGCAGTCACCGAGCGGCCCGGGCGCGACGAGTACGACGGGTACTATCACAAGTACATCTCGCTCGTGCCCGATGGCGATATCACCGTCACGCTGGCGCGGGCATTCCCGCAGACCCGCGAGCTGCTCGAGACCGTGCCACTGGCGCGCGAGTGCTGGGCGTACGAGTCCGGCAAGTGGACCTTTCGCGAGGTCGTCGGCCATCTCACCGACATGGAGCGTGTCTTCGCCGGTCGCGCGCTCTGGATCGCGCGCGACCCGGAGACGGCGCTGCCGTCGTTCGAGCAGAACATCTGGGCGCCGAACAGCAACGCGCGTCACCGGCCGCTGCGCGAGCTATTGTACGAGTGGGCGTCCGTGCGCGGCGCGAGCCTAACGTTGGTGCAGAGCTTCGATCCCGAGACGATGTTGCGCGTTGGAACCGCCTCCGGTCTGCGCTTCAGCGTGCGCAGTCTCGTGTGGATGATCGCGGGGCACGAGCTGCATCACCGGAAGCTGCTGCGTGAGCGGTACGGGCTTACGGAATGAGACTGCGAACTGCGAACTGCGACCTGAACGGCGAGAGTAGCATCGCGAGGGTCTTAGGTCGCAGTTCGCAGTTCGCAGTTTTGTGTTCATGCCTCCCATGGCAACCCGGGCCGTCCGAAATGGCCGTAGTTGGTGGTCTCGCGATAAATGGGTCGCCTTAACGAGAGGCGCTCGATGATCGCGTTCGGCCGGAAGTCGAACTTGTCGGCCACGAAGCGCTCGGCGCGCAGCGGATTGCCGGTACCGAACGTCTCGACACTCACCGACACGGGGCGCGGACGGCCGATCGCGTAGGCGACCTGCACCTCGCACCGGTGGGCGAGGCCCTCGCGCACGACCTGGCGCGCGACGTAGCGGCCGAAGTAGGCACCGCTCCGATCCACCTTCGACGGATCCTTCCCGCTGAACGCGCCACCGCCGTGGCGCGCCGCGCCGCCATACGTGTCGACGATGATCTTGCGACCCGTCACGCCACAGTCCGTCGACGGTCCACCTTCGACGAAGCTTCCGGTGGGATTCACCAGGATCGCGAGGTTCTCGTGATGCCACTCGCCGAGGACGTCGGGAATGACCGAGGTGGAGAGGTACTCGCGAATCGCGACCTGCGTCACGTCGGGCGCGTGCTGTGCCGACACGAGCACCGTGCGCACCTCGGCGGGAAAGTC
>DATFFP010000104.1:0-8248 GCA_035249985.1 Gemmatimonadaceae bacterium | reverse complement strand
CGTCGCGCCCGCCGTGCCGTCCGCTCGGGTTCCTGTGGCGGCTCGACGGCCCGCGACCAAGGTGCCGGAGCGTGCGCGCCGGCGCCGGCGCATCGATGCCATCGAAGCGCGCCGGGGCATCGTGCTCATGACCATTCTCGGTCCCTGTCGCGGTGCCGAGCCTCCGCCTAACGGCGCGCCAGCCGGCGAGCGGCGTTGAGCCAGCGTTGTGCTCCTGATCTACGGCTCGACTGGATACACGGGGCGTCTGATCGTCACCGAAGCACTCGCACACGGGTTGCGCCCCACGCTCGCCGCTCGCAATGCCGAGGCGGTGCGGACGCAGGCCCAGGCGTCCGGTTTGGAATGGCGCGCTGCGCGCATCGACGATCCTGCGGGCCTCGACGCCGCGCTCGCGGGCGCTACCGTGGTGTTGCATTGCGCGGGGCCGTTCGCGCACACGTGGCGCGCCATGTCCGATGCCTGCCTCCGGCAACACGCGCACTACCTCGACATCACCGGCGAGATCCCGGTGTTCGAGGGACTCGCGCGGCGCGACGCCGAGGCGAAGGCAGCGGGGATCATGCTGCTTCCCGGCACGGGCTTCGACGTCGTCCCCTCCGACTGCCTCGCCGCACACCTCGCCCGCCGTCTTCCCAACGCGGTACACCTTGCGCTGGCGTTCCGTGCGCTGGGCGGCGCTTCGCGCGGCACCCTCACGACCATGATCGAGAACCTCGGTTCCCCGGGCGCGATTCGCCGCGACGGCAGAATCGTGCCGGTGCCGCCCGCCTGGCGCACGCGTTCCATCGACTTCGGCGACGGTAAGCAGCGCGACGCGACGACGATTCCATGGGGCGATGTGTCCACGGCGTTCCACAGCACGGGCATTCCGAACATCGAGGTCTACATGACCATGCGGCCGGCGCTGCGTCGCGCGGCGATCGCGTCGCGCTGGCTCGGGCCGGTTTTGCGCAGCGAGCCCGTCCGCCGATGGCTCATTTCGCGCGTGAGACACGGCCGACCTGGGCCGAGCGCAGTCGAGCGCGAACGAGGTGCGAGTCTTCTCTGGGGTGAAGTCGTTGCGCCGGACGGACAACGAGCGGAGGCGCGTCTGCGCGGCGCGAGCGGGTACGTCATGACCGCGCACACTGCGGTGCATCTCGCCGCCAAAGCGCTCGACGGCCATGCGCCCGTGGGTTTCCAGACTCCGTCCCGCGCCTATGGCGCGGACGTGATCCTGGAGATACCCGCTGTCACGCGGACCGATGTCGTGTCAGCCTAACGGCCGACTCCTGTCCTTTATCCCGAGCGGTGCCATGGCGAAGCAGGAAGAGGCCGAGATCCTGTTGATCGATGGGCACGAGGTCCGGATCACCAATCCGGGCAAGCCGTACTTCTCGCGCGATGTGAAGCTCACGAAGCTCGAGCTCGTTCGCTATTACCTGTCGGTTGCGTCCGGCGCTGTCGCCGGTATTCGGGATCGCCCGCTGGTACTGAAGCGCTATGTCAACGGTGCCGAGCGCGAGCCGTTCTACCAGAAGCGTGCTCCGGAGAGCCGGCCGGCGTGGCTGAGAACGGTGGCGCTGTCGTTCCCCTCGGGCCGCACCGCGGAGGAGATCGTCGTCGACAGTGCGGCGGGTCTCGCGTGGGTCGTCAATCTGGGATGCATCGAGCTCCATCCCCACGCGGTGCGCGCGACCGACCTCGACCACCCGGATGAGCTGCGCATCGATCTGGATCCGGGACCGGGGGTCGCGTGGGACGACGTCCGCCGCGTCGCGATGGAAGCGAAGCATCTGCTCGAGGAAATGACCCTTCGCGGCTGGCCGAAGACCAGTGGCTCGCGGGGGATGCACATCAACGTCCGGATTCAGCAGCGGTGGACGTTCACCGAGGTGCGCCGCGCGGCGCTCGCGTTCTCGCGCGAGATCGAGCGACGCGCTCCGACGCTCGCGACATCGAAGTGGTGGAAAGAGGAGCGGCGGGGCGTCTTCCTCGATTACAACCAGAACGCCAAGGACCGAACCACGTGCTCCGCCTACTCGGTGCGCCCCCTTCCCGATGCGCGTGTCTCGGCGCCGCTGCACTGGGAGGACGTTCCGGACGTCGAGCCCGCCGACTTCACCGTGCTCACGATGCCTGCGCGCCTGGCTGAGGGTGGAGATCCGCACGGCACGATCGACGACAGCCCCGACTCGCTCGACGGTCTGCTCGAGCTGGCAGCGCGCGATGAAGCAGCGGGCCTGGGCGACGCACCATGGCCGCCCCATTTCCGGAAGATGGAGGGAGAAGCGGCGCGAGTGGCGCCGTCACGCGCCAAGGGAGCCCGCAAGGCGGCGGAGAAGAAGGCGCCGGCGAAGCCACGAGCCAAAATGCCGTTGATCGTCGTGGCGAACTCCACCGACAAGGAGGCAGCGCTCGCCGGTCTCGAGCGGTGGAGGGCGCGGCATCCAGAGGCGGCATCCCACCTGGCGGTCGACGATGTGCTCGTCGACTCGATGCGAGGCAGGTCATCGACGTGGACGCGCGTTCGCGTGAATCTTCGCCACGTTCCAGAAGTGATCAGGCCCGCGCAAGAGACGCCTGACCCCGACGATGATCCCACGCGGGCGTGGAGGGAGGCGCGTCGTCGCCGCTCATAGGGTTCGGCTATCCCCGCGCGAAGATCGTCGCGAGCTCGTGCGGCGGCACGACTTCGAGCTGGTCGAAGGTGCATTCGTTAGGCTTCTTGTCCGGCCGCCACCGTCGGAACTGCGCCGTGTGCCGAAAGCGATTGCCCTGCATGTGATCATACGCGACCTCGACCACCAGCTCCGGGCGAAGCGGCTCCCACGAGAGATCCTTGCCCTGACTCCACCGACTCGTCATCCCCGGCCGCCGGTGCAGCGCAGCCTCGGCGGGAGACTGGTGCTCGGCCCACTCGCGCCAGGGATGATTATCGAGCGCGTGCTTGCGGAACGGCTCGAGGAATTGCACCAGCTCGCGACGCTTCGCGTCCGTGAAGCTCGCGCACACGCCAACGTGCTCGAGATCGCCGCCGTCGCCATACAGCCCGAGGAGGAGTGATCCCACGGCGGTCTTCTGCCCGCGCTTGTGCCATCGAAAGCCTGCCACCACGCAGTCACAGTCGCGCTCGTGCTTCACCTTGAGCATCACCCGCTTGTTGGGCTCGTAAAGCCCGTTCGCGAGCTTGGCGATGACGCCGTCCAATCCCGCGCCCTCGAATCGCCGAAACCAATCGGCAGCGGTGGCCCGGTCGCGCGTGGCCGGCGTGAGGTGCACCGGCGGGTCCGCGCTGCCGAGGATCGATTCGAGTTGCGCGCGCCGCTCGGCGAACGGAGTGCTTCGCAGATCACGATCGCCCTCGCACAGCAGATCGAAGAACACGACCGACGCGGGCATCTCACCGGAGAGCAGCTTCACTCGCGACGCTGCGGGGTGCAGTCGCAGCTGCAGCGCGTCGAAGTCGAGGCCCCCGTCGCGCGCGATGACGAGCTCGCCATCGAGCACGCACCGCGATGGCAGCTGGGTCTTCAATGGATCGAGAAGCTCGGGGAAGTACCGATTGAGCGGCTTCTCGTCACGGCTCTGGATGAAGACCTCGTCGCCGTCACGGAAGATGAGCGTGCGGAAGCCGTCCCACTTTGGCTCGAAGATCCACCCCTCGCCGGGCGGAAGCTCGCCGACCCGCTTGGCGAGCATGGGAAGAATCGGCGGATTGACCGGAAGGTGCACGCCTACCGCGGGGCGATCAGTGGTCCACTCATATCGTGGGCGCCCAGTTCGCGGCGTACTCCCGACTCCAGTGTTTCATCGCTTCCTGGTCGTCGATGATCCGCCCGGATTTCGGCTCCGTGCGCAGCTTGCGGCCGGTATACTGGGCGATGTTTCCGAGGTGGCAGAGCATGAGACTTCGGCTCGTGTCTGCGACCGGCGACCGAAGCGCTTCTCCCGTGCGCACGGCGCTGGCGAAGTTCTCGATGTGCGCGGTGGTGTGCGCATCGTTGCCGGCGAAATCGAGACCGTCCGCGATTGCCGCCTCACGTGCCTCGCGGACGACCGTCCCCTTCAAGTCGTAGTGCACGTAGCCGTCGCGATCGAGGACGATCGAGCCGTTCGTTCCAAGTACCTGCGTGCCTCGTCCGCGACCCAGCGTCTGTGTCCCGTTGCAGCTCTGCCCCTGCCAGATGAGGGTCTTCCCCTCCGCAAACTCGAAGACGACCTCCTGCGTGTCGGTGAACTCCCAATCATCCTCGAAGTGGTATCGTCCACCCGCCGAGCTGACGCGCGTGGGATACTCGACCCCGAGAGCGCGGCGTGCGACGTCGATCTCGTGCGTGCCGTTGTTGCAGATTTCGCCCGTTCCCCAGCGACGGAACCAGTGCCAGTTGTAGTGGATGACGTTGTCGCGATACGGCGTTCGCGGAGCCGGACCTTGCCATAGCTCGTAGTCGAGGTTGGCCGGCGCCGGCACCGCCGTGCCGCGCCCAATCGTGCCTCGCGTGTTGGCGTACCATGCGCGAGCGAGATAGGGGCGTCCGATGATGCCGTCGCGAATCAACTGCATCGCTTCGATCGTGCGAACGGCGGACCGCTGCTGGTTTCCGATCTGCACGAGGCGCGCGTACCTCTGTTGCGCGCCGACGAGCAGCTCCACCTCGCGCGGGTTGTGGCTGGCGGGCTTCTCGACGTACACGTGCTTTCCCGCCTTGAGCGCGAGAATCGCCGCCGGCGCGTGCCAATGGTCGGGCGCAGCGATGACCAGGGCATCGACATCCTTGTCGTCGAGGGCGCGCCGAAAATCGCCGATGCCTTTGGGCGCCTTCGTTGCATCCTGCCGAAGCTCCCCCTGGGCTTTCGCGAGGACGGTGGCGTCGACGTCGCACAGGTACGCGACCTCGGTATTCGCCGAGCGCGCGAAGTTGCGGGCCAGCACCATGCCGCGACCGTTGAGTCCCATGACGGCCACCGTCACCTTCTCGCTCGGGGAGCGGCCGAGCGAGATGGCGGGAGCCGGGACGCGATGGCCGATGGCGAGTCCCATACCCGCGAGCGATGCATCGCGGACGAATTCCCGTCGGCCGATAGTCGTCTTCCTGTTCATGCAACGTCCCTCATGAACGCTAGTGCGAATGGGCGCTCAGCGCGCGAATCTTGATGTTGCGGAAGTACACCTCGTCGCCGTGGTCCTGCAGGACGATGTGACCACGCCGGCGCGCAGCAAAACCGGGAACGGGCTTGTACTTGCTCCGCTCGAGCAGGGAATTCAGCCGCGGGGTTTCGAGGTCGAACTCGAGCACCTTTACACCGTTGAGCCAATGCTCGCCGTGGTTGCCTCGAAGGACAACCCGTGCGCTGTTCCACTCGCCGACAGGGCGGAGCCGCTTGTCGGCGCGGGGCTCGATGATGTCGTAGAGCGCGCCAGCGCGGTGTGACGCGATCTCGTTGTCGGGATGGAGGACGTCGTCGAGTACCTGATACTCGAACCCGAGCGCCGCGTGGTTCGACGCGTGCTTCAACGAGAGCTCTTCAGAGACGTTGTATTTCACGCCACTGTTCGCCCCGGGCGTCACGCGCCACTCGAACGCGAGCTCGAAGTCGCGAAACGCTTCGACCGTCATGAGATCCCCGCCCGCCGCCGGTTGCCCGTCGGGCTGCCGCTGAACCTGTGCAGTGGGAATCTTCACAATCGCGCCGTCGACAACACGCCAATGAGCACTCGGTACGCTGTCGTAGCCGAGTCCGCGCCATCCGGTCAACGTCGTGCCATCGAACAGAAGCCGCCAGCCGTTCGCGCGCTCGGCGGTGGTCAGCTCATTTGGACTTTGCGCCGCCGCGATTCCGGCGAAAGCGCACGTGGCCACTGCAAGCCCGAACCCTTTGCGGCGTATCATGCTCATGGACGAATTCTACCGCGCGTCGCGTCAGCTCGCGAGAATCCGCGTCCCGCTGTGAACCCCGGATGTGAGAGCGGTGGGCCGATCACCACTGGCGCCTTCGAGCCTCGAGGGATACCTGTCAGCACAAATCAGCCGGTCTCCAGGATGAAACTGCCAGCAGCCCACCATTGGCGCCCTCCCGCCATCGCAGTGGTGATCGTGCTCAACGTCGCATCGAACGGGCTGCACGCGCAGCCCGCGCACCCGCATGGTCGCGAGGTGGGCAAGGTCGAGTTCGCGGTCTCCTGCTCGCGCGAGGCGCAAGTCGAGTTCAACCGCGCCGTCGCCCTGCTGCACCACATGACTTATCCGGAAGCTCGTAAGGCCTTTCAGCAAGTCGCGTCGCTCGATCCCCGGTGCGCCATGGCGCATTGGGGAGTAGCCATGACGCTCTTCCAGCCGCTCTGGCCGACGCGGCCCAGCCCCGCCGACCTTCGTCGTGGATGGGAAGCGATGCAGGCGGCGGAGAAGCTCGGACCGGTAACCGATCGAGAGCGTCTGTTCATTCAGAGCGCGGCCGCGTTCTTTCACACGGACGCCCGCGATTACTGGGAGCGCATCCGACGCTGGGAAGAAGCGATGACGAAGGTTCACGTCGCCTTCCCCGAGGATCCCGAGGCGTCCGCCTTCTACGCGCTGGCGCACCTGGCCGTCGCGCCATCGGATGAACGTGCGCGCGCCTACTCCGATCGTGCTGCGGCGATCCTGGTGGCGGTGCACGAGAAGCACCCCGATCATCCCGGCGCGATGCACTACCTCGTTCACGCGAACGACGCAGTGGGGCGCGAGCGCGAATCGCCCGATGTCGTGCGCCAGTACGAGCAATCGGCGCCGCAGAATCCCCACGCGCTCCACATGCCGACGCACATCTTCGTACGGCTGGGGGAGTGGACCGGCGTCATTCGGGGCAATCTGCGAGCGGCCGAAGCGGCGCTCGCGCATCCCGCGGGAGACGCGGGCCAGCTCGTGTGGGACGAGTTTCCGCACGCGATCGAATATCTCGTGTATGCCTACCTCCAGCAGGGCGCCGACGAGCTCGCCGCCGCGCAGGTGAAGCGGCTGGCCCAGACCGCGCGACTGGAGCCGACGTTCAAGACCGCGTTTCATCTGGCCTCGACCCAGGCTCGTTATGCACTCGAGCGACGCGCCTGGAGCGAGGCGGGGGCGCTGCGGCCGCGCGAGCCGGCGACCTTGAGCTGGGATCAGTTCAAGTGGCCCGAGGCGGTGACATGGTTTGCGCGCGGTCTCGGCGCCATCCACCTCGGCGATAGCGTGAGCGCACGTGCCGCCGCGGCGCGTTTGGCCGAGCTCGAGACTGCCGCCGGCTCGAGCGGCGAGGCGCTGTTCGCTCGGCACATTCGCGTGCTCCGGCTGACGGTCGACGCGTGGCGGGCGCACGCCGCGCAGCGGCGCGACGCCGGTGTGGCCCTCATGCGCGAGGCCGTCGCGCTCGAGGAATCGACACCCAAGCATCCGGTAACCCCAGCGCCGACGCTGCCGGCTTCAGAGCTCCTCGGAGATCTCCTGCTCGAGCAGGCGCGTCCCGCCGAGGCGCTCGTGGCGTACCAGCATTCGCTCGCCGGGCACCCCCGTCGCTTCAACAGCCTCCTCGGCGTTGCGCGAGCCGCGCGCGCGTCAGGCAATGCATCGGTCGCCGGGACCGCGTACGGAGAGTTGCTCGTTCTCGCCAAGGCTGGCACACGCCACGCCGAGCTTCGGGAAGCGCGCGCGTTCGTGGCCGGGAAGCGTTAGGCTCCCTCCGGGTCAGGAGCCCTCGCGTCGCGCGATCGCCCGCAGCGATCGGATGAGGTCGTCACGGTTTGCGCCGCCAGCGCAGCTGAAACTCCAGCTCGTCGAGCCCTCCGGCCCGCTCGTGCTCGACGTTGAATTCCGCGTCGCTCGGAATGCGGAGCGTCTCTCCCGCCACGCGTATCGTGAATGGGCGTTTGCGTTCGACGGCCTTCGCCAATCGGCGGAGCTTCGCGGCGAATTGGCGGGGCGAGTAGGTGCGCTCGAGGTCGCGCGCGCGTCTTCGTGCCATGTCGGAAATCGAAAAGGGTTGGCGTGTTCTGACCGCAGTGCAGTGCGAGAGGGTCGGCCTGTTAGGCGTCTGTCCGAGACCGGCGACCTGTGAACATGGTGCGTCCTGAGCACGGCGTACGCAACCCGCGAGGTGAGCGCGCATAGCGCCGCCTGACCCGGGCGCATCGAAACTTCTTGGGCGACCCTCCCGTAACGCTCCTGGGGCGACAGCCGCCTCGCCGGTACCTCCCGCGCTCTAGCTCATGGGAACCCCAATCCCTTCGGACGTGCATTCACGCCCGTAC
>DATFFP010000103.1:0-92799 GCA_035249985.1 Gemmatimonadaceae bacterium | reverse complement strand
ATGATGGGAAAGTCGAATTCCTGCGTCAGCGTCTCGAGTGCGTGCGCCGTCGCCGTGTTGCATGCGACGACGATCGCCTTCACACCCTGGTGCTGCAGCCAGGTCACGATCTCGCGGGCGTAGCGCCGCACGGTATCCGGGCTCTTGGGCCCGTACGGGACGCGCGCCGTGTCCCCGAAGTAGATAATGCGCTCGTCAGGCAGCTGGCGCATGATCTCGCGCACGACGGTGAGGCCACCGATGCCCGAGTCGAAGACGCCCACTGGCGCGCTCGCATTCGCGGCGGCCATCACCATCGCACGGTGGCCGTGAGCCGGGTCTCGTCGCCGTCGCGGGTCACGGAGACGCGCGCGGGGACATCCCACAGTTGGGCAGCGACGAACGCGTCCGCGGCCGCGAAGAGGTGATTGAAGATCAGCAGGGCGACCCAGTCCTCGACGTGCTGTTTCCGAGCGCGCACGCGGCCGGCTAGCGGACTGGCGACAAAGACGGTGTCGCCGTCAGGGCCGACGCCAAAGAACACGCTGTCCGCCTCCAGGCGACGCGCGACACGCAGATCTCGCTTCGATTTGATCGTCATGAGCAGCGAAAGGGCCTCGAGCGAAACGAAGATGCCGCCCGCCGTTCCGCGGTCGAGCGCCGCCTGTCCCAAGCCAGGGACGATCAGTGATCTCAGGAAGGCACTGCGCGGCGAGATGGGCGGACCGGTCACCGTGTCGCGGCGAATCGCAACCGGCCCAACGACGACCGCGGAGGGAGCGCTATCGGCGCGGATGGTGTCCGCGCGCACCGTATCGACCGGGATCTGAGCGCCGAGCGCCGACACCGCGAGGAAGATGCCGAGCGCGGGCAGCGCGAGAATTCGCATGTCGACAGACGGTTCGAGGATCGCGTGGCGGGAGCGTGCGGGAATCGAACCCACCCAACCCGACGTGGTCAGGTCACACTGGTTTTGAAGACCAGGGAAGCCACCAGGCCCCATCCGCCCCCACGCTTACGCGAGAATGATCGCGTGCGTCCCGCGTGTGACGACGGCGCCGATCTCCACGGCGCCAGCCACACGCGCAATGTAATCGCGCGCGGCGGCGGCTGGCAGCGCGACGAGGAGGCCGCCGGAGGTTTGCGGGTCGACGAGGAGGGCGCGGTCCTCGTCGCTCGCCGTGCCCCAGCTCACGAGCGGCTCCAGATAGCGAAGGTTGCGCTCAGCGCCTCCGGTGCGAGCCCCATCCCGCCACGCCTCGCGCGCCCCGCGTAACGCCGGGACGTCGCGCGGCCGAATCTCGACTGATACCTCGCTCGCACGCGCGATGTGTGATGCGTGCCCCAGCAAGCCGAAGCCGGTGATATCGGTCGCGCACGTCGCGCCGACGGCAAGCGCGGCGCGACTCGCATCGCGATTCAGCGTTGACATCGACGCGATCATGTCGCGATAGATGTCCTCCTGCACCGCGCGTGACTTCGCCGCCGTCGAGAGGAGTCCCGTGCCAAGCGCCTTGGTGAGAATGAGCCGATCGCCCGGCCTGGCGGCGGCGTTGGTGAGGAGACGTCGAGGGTCGGCGCGTCCGGTGACCGCGAGACCATATTTGATCTCCTCGTCGATGATGCTGTGGCCACCGACGATGAACGCGCCGGCCTCGTGGACCGCGTCCTGCCCGCCGCGCAGGATCTCGGTGAGTACCTCCAGAGGTGCCGCGCTGGCGGGAAACCCAACGATGTTGAGCGCCGTGAGCGGTTCACCGCCCATCGCGTAGATGTCGGACAGCGCGTTCGCGGCGGCGATGCGACCGAAGGTGTACGGGTCGTCGACAATCGGCGCAAAGAAATCCACCGTCTGTACCAACGCGAGATCGTCGGACACGACAAAGACTCCCGCGTCGTCGAACGTCTCGCGCCCGACGAGCAGACGCGGATCATCGCGATGCGGAAGCGGGGCCAGGGCACGCGCGAGGTCGCCCGGACCCATCTTGGCGGCTCAACCCGCGCAGCGGGCGAACGCGGTGAGCCGGAAGAGCTGGTCGCGGGTGTTGTTGGAGGGCATGGGTGGGCCTAGGGTGTCGAGGTGATCTAGAGGGAAACCCTAACGACGGCATCGATTTCGACGAGTGCTCCGCGTGGGAGGCCGGCGGCCTGCACCGTCGAGCGCGCGGGGCGCGCGTCGCCGATGTGGCGGCCGTACATCTCGTTGAACGTCGGAAAGTCGGCCATGTCGTGAAGGTAGACCGTGGTCTTCACGACGTCGCCCCAGCTCGCGCCGGCAGCCTCGAGAACCGCACTCAGGTTGGTGAGAACACGCTCCGTCTGTTCGGCGAAGCCCCCGTCGACGAGGCGGCCGGTCTGCGGGTCGATGCCGATCTGCCCGGCGGTAAACAGCAGCCCGTTCGCGATGACACCTTGCGAATAGGGACCGATCGCCTGCGGCGCGTTGGCCGTCGTGATGCGCCTAACGGTCACAGCTCCTCCTTAAAAGAGTCCGACAATCTGGCCGTCGGCCTGAATGGCCATGCGCTCCGCCGCCGGCTCCCTGGGAAGTCCCGGCATGGTCATGATGTCTCCCGCCTGGGCGACGACGAATCCGGCCCCCGCCGACGGATACACATCGTTGATCGTCACACGAAATCCCGTCGGCCGACCGAGCTTGGTCGCGTCATCGCTCAAGGAGTATTGCGTCTTGGCCATGCAGACGGGCGTCCCGCCCAGCCCAATGGATTCAAGATACTCGATCGCGCGGTCGGCCTTGGGGGCGTAGTCCGCGCCTTCTCCACCGTAGACCTTTCGTACGATGGTATCGATCTTCTCCTTGATCGGACGCGCCGCATCGTACAGCGGGGCGTAGCGTCCCTGCCGCTCGGCGAGAACGGCCTGAAGCTCGCGCGCGAGCTCTTCGCCACCTGCGCCTCCCTTCTCCCAGACTTCGGTGAGCGCGATTCGCGCTCCCGCGGCGCGCGCACGGTCGGCGACCATGGTCAGCTCGCGGTCGCTATCCGTCACGAATCGATTGAGCGCCACGACCACGGGAAGCCCGAACTGGCGCACGTTCTCGATGTGCTTGTCGAGATTGGGCAACCCGCGCTCGAGCGCCCCCAGGTCCTCAGTGCCGAGCTGCTTCTTGTCGGCGCCGCCATTGAGCTTCAGCGCGCGCACGGTGGCCACGAGCGCCGCAGCCTCAGGCGTCAAACCACCGAACCGGCACTTGATGTCGAGGAACTTCTCCGCGCCAAGATCGGAGCCGAACCCCGCCTCGGTGACGACGATGTCGGCGAGCGCGAGCGCCGACTTGGTGGCGAGGATGCTGTTGCACCCGTGGGCGATGTTGCCGAACGGCCCCGCGTGCACGAACGCCGGTCCGCCTTCAAGCGTCTGCACGAGGTTTGGCCGGATCGCGTCCTTGAGCAGGAGCGTCATCGCCCCGGCCGCCTTCAGGTCGCGTGCGCGCACGGGCGTTCGCTTGGCACCCGCGGTGGCACCGACGATGATGCGCCCGAGCCGCTCCTCGAGATCCTGCCGGCTCGTCGCCAGCGCGACGATGGCCATCACCTCGCTCGCCGGAATGATGACCCAACGCTCCTCGCGCGCCACACCGTTCGCGACGCCACCCAATCCGATCACGCAGTCCCGGAGCGCGCGGTCGTTCATATCGATCGTGCGCGGCCAGCTGATCCGACGCGGATCGAGCCCGAGTGCGTTTCCCTGGTGGAGATGGTTGTCGATCATCGCCGAGAGCAACGCGTGCGCGCTCGAGATCGCGTGAAAGTCTCCCGTGAAATGAAGGTTGATGTCCTCCATGGGGATGACCTGCGCAAAGCCACCGCCGGCCGCGCCCCCCTTCACTCCGAACACCGGACCGAGGCTTGGCTCTCGAATGCACAGCACCGCGTTCACGCCGAGGCGTCGGAACGCCTGCGTTACGCCGACCGTGACGGTGCTCTTTCCTTCTCCAGCTGCCGTGGGATTGATCCCCGTAACGAGCACCAGGCGACCGCGCGGGGGCCGTGAAGAAATCTCGAGCGGGACCTTCGCCTTGTACTTGCCATAGAGATCGAGATCATCCGGAGAGAGACCGATCTCCCTGGCGACATCGACGATCGGGCGCGGCTTCGCGCGCTGCGCGATCTCGATGTCGGTGGGAACGTTGGGCACGCGCGACCTCGGTTGGTTAAACGCGGCGGTAATACTAGTGGCCTGCGTCCGAGTTGGTGAGTGCAGGGGGCATGGTCCAATGGCCGCAGAGAAACCACAACGCATTGCCTTGTGCGGCATTTGCGGCCATTCGGGCGAGGGGTCGACGCTTTGATCCGTACGGAGTGCCCGTCCCGTTGCGGCCTTCTGCGGTTACCTGGCTCGTTGAGGCTGCACTCCGAAACTCAGACGCAGTCCACTACTGCACAGCAGGCGGTCGAGGTCGTCGAGGTAGAGTCGCCTCGGCCACCTCGACATCCTCGATTACCTCGACGACCCCGGCAGCACGAATAGCTCCCGCGCGTTCGCCGCCGTCAGCTCGGCAATCCGCTGCGCCGTCGTGCCGCGAGCGGTGGCGAGGCGGGCGATCGTCAGCGGCAGGTACGCGGGTTCGTTGCGCTTTCCGCGGTGTGGAACCGGCGCGAGGTAGGGCGCGTCAGTTTCGACCAACAGGCGGTCATCGGGAACGAGACGCAGCAGATCGTCGTCGCTCCAGCGCTTGAACGTGACGATTCCCGCGAACGACACGAACCACCCCGCGTCGAGCGCTGCTCGAGCGAGCTCGCGCGACCCGGTGAAGCAATGCATCACCCCGCGCACACCCTCGCGACCGGCATCGGTCACGATCGCTCGCGTGTCGTCCTCCGCTTCGCGCGTGTGCACCACCACCGGACGGCCAAGCATTGCCGCCAGGCCGACTTGCTCGGAGAACGCGACACGCTGGCGGTCGCGCGGTGAGTGATCGTAGTGGTAATCGAGGCCGCACTCGCCGACCGCCACTGCTCCCGCGTCGACGTGCTCGCGAATCGCCGGCAAGTCGCACTGCCGATCGAACGAGGCCGCGTCGTGCGGGTGAACGCCAGCCGTCCACCACACGACACCGGGATTCGCCTCGGCGATCGCTCGGGCGCGGGTCGCCGACGCGAGCGACTCGCCGATGCAGATTATGCCCTCAACGCCTGCCTCGCGCGCCCGGCGCACGACCTCGTTGCTTTCGCCATTGAATGCCGCGTCCGCGAGATGTGCGTGACTATCGATCATGCGGGTTCCCGATGCACGCCCGCCGCCTTTCGGCGGCGGGTGAGTGGTCCATCAGCGACTGCCCACAGGCTCCGGGTCGCGTCGCTTCGTCTGGCCTGTCTGCTCCAGTTGCGTGTGTGAGACGCCACCCTTCTCGCCTGCCTTCCGTTGCCACTTGCGCTCGATCCACAGGAGCACCGGACCGGCGACAAAGATCGAGCTGAACGTGCCGACGAGAATCCCGTAGGTCAGCACCCACGCGAAGGGGCGAATGACCTCACCCCCGAAGATGAGCAGCGCGAGCAGCGTGGCCAGCGTCGTCGACCCGGTCATGACGGTGCGCGGCAGTGTCTCGTTCACCGACAGGTTGAGAATGTCGTAGAGCGACATGCGTCGCTGCAGCTTGAGATTCTCGCGCACGCGGTCGAACACCACGACGGTATCGTTGAGCGAGTAACCGATGACGGTGAGGACCGCGCCGACGACGAACAGCGAGACCTCGAGGTTCATGTACTTCATGAACGCCAACGTCGCCAGGATATCGTGGATGGTCGCGATGATCGCTGCGACGCCAAAGCGCCACTCGAAGCGCCAGGCGAGATAAATCAGCGTCACCGCGAACGACAGGACGATCGCAATCAGCGCCTGGCGTCGCAGCTCCGCGCCGATGCGCGGCCCTACCCCTTCGGTGCGAGAGACCTTGTACGCATCCGCACCGTAGCGCGCGTCGAGCGCTGCCCGAATCCGCTGAGCGACGGACTCGGCGCCTACGGACTGCTGCTCAACGTGCTGCGCGTCCTGCGCACGTATCTGGAGCTCGCGGGGCGTGCCGAACGTCTGGATCTCCGCACCGGAAATTCCCGCGTCGGAAAGTGCCGAGCGGACCTCGCCGACATCGGGGGCGGTCGTGAACTCCAACCGCATCAAGGTACCGCCGGTGAACTCGATGCTGTAGCGAAATCCGGATATCGCGATGAGGACGAGTCCCGGCACGATGAACAGTGCGGTGATCGCCGTGCTCCACCGCCACAGGCGGATGAAGTCGACCTTGGTATCGTGCAGGATCCGCAGCATCAGATGCTCAGGGTTTGGGCGCCGCGCGAGCGGTTCAGCCAAATGAGGAAGAGGGTACGCACGAAGAACACGGCGGTGAACAGGGACGCGATGATACCCGCGATGAGCGCGACGGCGAAGCCACGCACCGGACCGGTCCCCACCTGATAGAGAATCAGAGCCGTCAGCGCGGTGGTGGCGTGCGTGTCAATGATCGCGCTGAGTGCGTGGTCGAAGCCTTCATTGATCGCGGTCCGCACCGTCTTTCCGCGGGCGAGCTCCTCGCGCGTTCGCTCGAAGATGAGGAAGTTGGCGTCGACCGCCATTCCGATCGACAGCACGAAGGCCGCGATGCCTGGGAGTGTCAGCGCCGCGTTGAACCCGGCGAGAATCGCCAGCGTGATCACCACGTAGAGCACCAGGCCGGCGACCGCAAGGAGGCCGGAGAATCGATAGTACACGACCATGATGAGCACGACGAGGACGATCCCGAGGATGCCGGCGCGCGTTCCCTGCTCGATGGCGTCCTGGCCCAGACTGGCGCCCAGGTGACCCACCTCCATGATCCGAAGCGGAACCGGGAGTGACCCGGCACGCAGCACGAGGGCCAGGTCCTGTGCCTCCTGGAGCGGCTTTCCGCGCATCGTGATCTGACCGCGAGTGCGAATCACATCCTGAATGACCGGCGGCGTACCCATCACGACATTGTCGAGCACGATGGCGAGGTTGTCGCCGATGTGCTTGCCCGTCTCGGCACCGAACCGCCGGCCCCCCTCGTTGGTCAGCTCGAACAGAACGAGGTTCCCTTCGATCGGATCGGTGTTCGGTCGCGCATCCTTGAGGTGCTGGTCGCCACGGATAATCGCGCGCGATTCCAGCACGTAGAGCGGCCGGAAACCCGATCGCTTCGCGTTATCGTCCAACGCGCCCCAGCGAATGACGCGTCCCGGGGGGATAAGCGACTGGACGTCCGGCATAGCGAGGAAGCGCGACACCGAGCCCGTGTCGGACAACGACACGAAGTATTCACCAGGCATGCCGCCTGGCTGCAACAAACGGGAGAAGGCGCCGTCCCGGGTGCCGGCGAGGAGGCCGGTGTCGGACACCGCCGAGTCCTGAGCGACGCGCGCGCTGGTGTCCCCGCTCGGCGTGAGCAAGTCGGCGAGACCTCCCGTGCGCGCGGTGTCGCCGCCAGCGACCCCGCGTGCTGCCGCTGCATCGAGCCCGCGGTTCTTCAGCACCGCATCGATCCGGGGAAGCGCGCGCTCGAGCGAATTCGCCTTATCGACGATCTGGAAGGTGAGAAAGGCCGATGTCTTGATCAGGGCTTCGGCACGCGCGGGATCATCGATACCGGGAAGCTCGACGATGATGCGTTCCTCGCCGACGCGCTGCACCACGGGCTCGTTGACGCCGAACTCGTCGATGCGATTGCGCAGCACGACGAGCGCCCGTTCGAGCGCGTCGAGCTTGTCAGGCACGGCGCCCTTCGATTCATCGACCTCGAGCGCCATGTGCATTCCGCCCTCGAGATCGAGGCCGAGCTTGATCGGGATGCGCTTGACGGTGTCGTACGTGGGCGCATCGGGCGGCGAGTCCTGCTCCCGCACGATGACGTCCCGCGGCCAGAGCGCCGCGATCGATGCGAGGGTGAGGGCGACGATGATCGCCAGGCGGGATTTGATGTTCGACATGCGCTACTGGAGAGAGGTAAACTGAGCGCGGAGAGTCATGAAGGTTAATGCCCCGCCGCGATGCGAGTCAACGCACGACGTGCATGCGATTCGTCGGTGCGCAGCTGCGCGACGAGGGCGTCTGGCGACGGAAACCGACGGACGTCTCGCAGCCGCGCCACGAATTCCATCTTGACCGTCGCTCCGTAGAGCTCGACATCGGCGTCGAACAGGTGCGCCTCCAGCGTGACCGTCGTGTCCCCGAACGTGGGCCGTGTGCCAAGGTTCATCATGCCTCCGAACGGTCCGCGCGGGGTGTGGACGAGAACGGCATATACCCCTTCAGGAGGCAAAAGCTTCCTCGGGTGCGGGGAGCCCAGGTTGATCGTCGGGAAGCCGAGCAGCCGGCCGCGACTGTCGCCTGGCCTCACGGTGCCAGTCACCGAATAGCGGCGGCCAAGCTCGCGCGCGGCGGTCTCGAGATCCCCCCCAGCGACAGCGCGCCGAATGAGCGTCGACGAGGCGGGTCGCGGCGATCCGCCGTCGGAGACCGAGACGGGAGGGATCACGTGAACGAGGAACCCGCGCTCCCGCCCGAGCGCGCGGAGCGTGTCCACGTTGCCCTCGCGGCCCCGGCCGAAGCCATGATCATACCCGATGACGAGCTCCTTCATGAGGAACCGCTGGCGCAGCACCTCGTCGACGAACTGCGGGGCGCTGTACGCGGCCAGCTGCCTGTCGAATGGAAGCACGGCGAGAAACGCCACGCCGCTCTCCGCGACGATCTCGCTCTTCTCGACTCCCACGGTCAGCAGCGGTGGCGCGGCGGGTGGGTTCACCACCTCGAGCGGGTGCGGGTCGAAGGTGACGAGCACGGAGCGCATGCCTGACGCATCGGCTCGGCCGGCCACGGTGCGCAGGATGTCGAGGTGACCGCGGTGGATCCCGTCGAAGGTGCCGACGGTGAGGACCGTGCCCGGTGTATCGGGCGGAAGGCCGGAATCCTCCCAGGCCTGAAACCGTTCATGCATCGCGCAACACCGTCCGGGGCTGCCAGCTCGTTCCGCTGCGCACCGCGACCGCGACGAGCTCGCCGTTAGGCCCGACGAGCGCCGCCCGATCGCCGACGACGGTCGCGTCGACCAGGTTCCCGCGCGCGGCACGGTCGGCGCCAGCGGCGTCGAGCTGCTCGACGGCGAGGGAGGTCAGCGCATGCAGCGGCGGAAGGGCGCCACAGCGTCCGTCGCGCACCGCGTCGAGCCCGCATGCGTCGCTTACCCGGAAGGGGCCGCTCCGCGTGCGGCGGAGGGTCGCGAGGTGGGCGGCGCTCCCTGCCTGGCGGCCGAGATCGCGCGCGAGCGCGCGCACGTATGTTCCACCGGAGCAGGTCACGACCGTATCGAGCGTGTCGTTCGTGCGTGCCCTAAGCTCCCAGGAATGCACCGTGACCCGTGACGGCGGCAGCTTCACCGGCACTCCGCGGCGCGCCGCGTCGTAGGCGCGCTGCCCTCCAACCTGCTTGGCCGAGTAGGCTGGCGGCTCCTGGTCCAGGACCCCAGTAAGCGCCGCGATCGCCCGATCGACGTCGGCCCGAATCGGCAGAGGCGCCTCACGCACGACACGGCCGGTCGCGTCGTCGGTGTCCGTCTCGGCGCCGAACTGGATGCGGGCCTCGTACACCTTGGGCTCGCCGTCGAGGTATGGGAGGAGCCGGGTCGTGCGGCCGGTGAGGAGCACGAGGAGTCCGGTCGCGAAGGGGTCGAGTGTTCCGGCGTGCCCGATTCGTCGCTCGCCTAACGCGCGGCGGGCGATTGCGACGACATCGTGCGACGTCATGCCGGCCGGCTTGTCGACGAGCAGGAGCCCCTCAGTCGAGGGGCTCCTCGTCGGCGGGGACGCGGCCATCGCGGATCTGCTCGAGGAGTGTCTCGATGCGCGCGGCGCGAGCAACGCTCGCGTCGGAGTGAAAGACGAGCTCCGGGGCGAAGCGCAGCCGGAGCGATCGGCCGAGGCGCGAGCGCAGGTGTGCCGCCGCGCTCTGCAGGCCCTCGAGCGTCGATCGCTTCTCGACGTCGGAACCCAGCACGCTGACGAACACCTTGGCGTGACGAAGGTCCTGCGTAACGTCGACGCCCGTGACGGTCACGAGCCCGACGATGCGGGGATCCTTCGCGCCATCGGCGAGGAACGTCGCGACCTCCTCGCGGATGGCCTCGGCGACGCGGTCGGCGCGGCGGGCATCGGCCATGGGCTAAGTGTCCTCAGGGTCCTCAGGGTCCTCAGGGTCCTCAGGGTCCTCGAGGTGCGAAACCTTGAGCACCTCGCACCCCGAGGACTCTGAGGACCCCGAGGACCCCGAGGACCCTTCTTCTAAAGAAAGCTCGTCTGCGAATCGGTGATTCGACACAGCGGATTACTCTCCACAAACCGATCGACCTGCCGCAGCACCTTTTCCGCGTGCACGCGGTCGACCGCGACGACGCATGCGGTGAGCTCGGCGGTCTGCCACGTGTCGTGGTGTGCCGTCTCGGCCACCGACACGTTGAACTCGTTGTGCATGCGGTCCTTCATGCTCTTGATGACGCCGCGCTTGTCCTTCAACGACTGGGCGCCCGCGACGTGGAGCGCCCAGGATACCACGCCGATGACCATGACGCCTTACGAGGCGCTGGCCGCCAGCGTGCGGCTGATCTCCTCCGTGCGATACGACTCGATCACGTCGCCGACCTTGATGTCATTGAAGTTGTCGATGCCGATACCGCATTCGAAGCCTTCGCGAACCTCGCGCACATCGTCCTTGAAGCGACGCAGCGATCCGATCGTGCCCTCGTATGCGACCACGCCATCGCGAATGACGCGCGCGCGCCCCTGTCTCGTGATGGTGCCGCTGCGAACGAAGCACCCGGCGATGACGCCGAACTTCGGCACCTTGAACGTCTCGCGGACTTCGGCTTCGCCGAGGATGACTTCGCGCTCCTCGGGACGGAGCAGGCCTTCGAGCGCGGAGCGAACGTCAGCCACCGCTTCGTAGATGATGCGGTAGAGCTTGATCTCCACGCCTTCGCGTTCGGCCGCCGCGCGCGCGTTGTTATCGGGACGTACGTGGAAGCCGATGATGATCGCGCCCGACGCCTTGGCGAGCAGAATGTCGCCCTCGGTGACGGCGCCAACGCCACGGTGTACGACCTCGACCGATACTTCGTCGTTCGAGAGCTGACCGAGCGCGTCGGCGAGCGCTTCCGCCGGACCGCCCTGGTCGGCCTTGATGACCAGACGCAGCGCGCGCTTTTCACCGCTCGCCGCCTTCGACATGAAGTCTTCGAGCGACATGCCGCCCTTGGAGGTCCGACGGCTCTTCGCCTCGCGTTCGAGGCGCTGGCGCTTCTGCGCGATCTCGCGCGCGTCGGCCGCGTCGGTGACGACGAGGAACTGATCGCCCGCCATCGGCACGCCTTCGAAGCCGAGCACTTGTACCGGCGTTCCCGGACCCGCGTCCTTGACGTGACGCCCACGTTCGTCGTGCAGCGCGCGCACGCGTCCGGAGTACATGCCGCAGATGAAGTCGTCGCCGACGTGCAGCGTTCCGTTCTGAACGAGAACGGTCGCGACCGGTCCCTTCCCCGGATCCAGCTGCGCCTCGACCACCGTGCCGATCGCGCGCTTGTCGGGATTCGCCTTGAGGTCGAGCAGCTCGGCCTGCAGAAGAATCTGGTCGAGCAGCTCGTTGACGTTGGTGCCCTTCTTGGCCGAGATCGGCGTCGAGAGCGTGCTGCCGCCGAACTGCTCGACGACGATGCCGTGCTCGAGGAGCTCCTGCGTCACCTTCCCCGGATTGGCGCCCGGCAGATCGATCTTGTTGACGGCGACGACGACCGGCACGCCCGCGTTCCGTGCGTGCGAGATCGCCTCGACCGTCTGCGGCATGACGGAGTCGTCCGCCGCCACGACCAGCACCACGATGTCCGTCACCTGGGCACCGCGAGCACGCATGGCGGTGAAGGCCTGGTGGCCCGGGGTATCGAGGAAGGTCAGCTCCCGGCCGTTAGGCAGCTTCACCTGATAGGCGCCGATGTGCTGCGTGATGCCTCCCGCCTCGCCCGCGACCACGTTCGCCTTGCGGATGTAGTCCAGCAACGATGTCTTGCCGTGGTCGACGTGGCCCATGATCGTGACGACCGGGGGCCGCGTGCGACGATCCTCCTCGCGATCCTCCTCGGCCTCCTCGGTGCTCTCCGCGGCGTACTCTGCTTCGCGCACCGCCTGGAACCCGAACTCTCCGGCGATGAGCTCGATCTGGTCGAAGTCCATCCGCTGATTGATGGTGACCATCAGCCCAAGATTCTTGAAGGCGAAGGCCACGATTTGCGTCGCGGGAATCTTGAGGATGTCGGCCAGCTCGCTCACGGTGATGAATTCGTTCACGTGCACGGTCTTGCGCTCGCGCTCGGCGGCCGCCGCGCGCATGGCCTCCATCTCCTCGCGCGATGTTCCGTCCTCACGCTGGCGCGGTCCGCCGCGGCGGCCGTGGACGCCGCGGAGCGCGCTCATCGTCTTGCTGATGTTCGCGGCCACTGCTTCCTGATCGACCGACCCGCGCTTCCCCTTCTTCCGCTTCGCGCCCTTCTTGTCGTCGCGGCGCGGCGGAGCGGTGCCCGCCCCTGGGGCGGCCGAGGCGATAGGACGCGCCGTCGTGTACGGCGTTCCGCTGGCGATCGGCTTCGGGCGCGGTGGGCCCGGGACTACCGGACGCGGACGCGACCAGTCGGAGACGGGCGTCGGACGCGCCGTGGACGGCGTCGCGGCTGGCGAGCTCGGCATGCTCGCCGCCGGGCGCTCGGCGGCCGGACGGTCGACATGCGTGCGCTGTTCCCCCGGCGTCTCCTGCTCGGGGCGGCGGAAGCGCTCGCGCGGCTCCACCGCAGGGGTCCGCTCGGGGGTGAGCTCGCGGAATGGCTCGGGGCGCCGTTCATCAGGAGGCGTGGGCGGAGCAAAGGGCTCGACCTCGACCCCCGTCGCCTCGGCCTCCGCGGCGTCGGCTTCAGCCTGGGCGTCGGCGGCAGCCTGCGCTTCGGCAGCGGCGGCGACGTCTGCCGCCTTGCGACGGCGGCGCTTCGGAGCGCCTGCGTCGGCAGCTTCCGGCGCTGGCGCTGGCGGGGGTGGAGGCGCGACGACACCACGCCGACGTCGCGTCGCGGTCGCAGTGGCTGGCTTCTCCTGACGCGCGCGCTTTTCGCGCTCCCAGCGTGCGCGCAGGCGCGCCACCTGGTCGTCAGAGAGCTGACTCAGATGACTCCGCACAGGCACGTCCATCTGACGCAGCAGACTCATCAGCTCATCGCTGGACACGCCGAATTCACCGGCCAGGTCGTGCACACGCAACTTGATCAAACCCTACCTCCTGTCGGGCTCGCGGGAGCCCCATCCACGATCGCGAGAATTCCTCGCGCCAAATCGCGGTCGACGACGCCCACCGCCGCCGTCGAGTCGCGTCCCACCGCACCGCCGAGCTGTACCGTACCCGGCCCTTCAATAATACGCACCCGCTTCGCCTCGAGCAGAGGCGTCACCTTGGCCAAACTATGTCGCGAGGCATCGGGCGCGACCACCGCCAATACCAATTTGCCGCGCTTTGCCGCTTCGCGCACGTTCTCGACCCCCACCACGGCGCGCCGGCCCCGCACGCCCAGGCCCAGCAGGCCAAGCACTCTGTGAGCGACGTCCTCCCGCACTCAGACCGTGGTGCCCTCGTCAGGCTGTGAGGCCGTCTCCTCGCTGCTGCCTTCCTCGGTGAGCTCGTCCAGCATCGCCATGATGCGGTCGGCTTCCTCGGGGGCGATGCCGGGCAGACGGAGAAAATCCTCGCGCTCGAGATCGATGATGTCGTTCAGCGTGCGATAGCCGGCGTCCTCGAGGACGGCGACCGTCGCCGGTCCGAGGCCGTCGATCTCCGACAGCTTGACGTCCGCCGACGTGTCGGCCTCCTCGGGAAGCGGAGCGAACAACGGCGTCTCGCCGCCGCGCTCGAGCCACTCGCGGCTGGAGTAGAGATCGATCTTCCACGCCGTGAGCTCCGACGCGAGGCGCACGTTCTGGCCGTTCTTCCCAATCGCGAGCGACAGCTGATCCTCATCGACCACCGCCTGAATGGTCTTCGCCGCGGGATCGCTGAACACGCGAGCGATGCGAGCGGGAGCCAGTGCCAACTTGGCGAACCGCTCCGGATCCGACGACCAGGGGACGATGTCGATGCGCTCCCCGCCGAGCTCGTTCACCACGGCCTGCACGCGGGAACCCTTGAGGCCGACGCACGCCCCGACGGGATCGATCGAGTCGTCACGAGAGAAGACGGCGATCTTGGTGCGGCTGCCGACCTCGCGCGCGACGGCGCGAATGTCGACGATCCCCTGCTGGATCTCCGGAACCTCGAGCTTGAACAACGCTTTCACGAAGAGCCCATCGGCCCGGCTCAGGATGAGCCGCGGACCTTTCGGCGTCTCCTCGACGCGCTTGAGCACGGCACGGATGGGCTCGCCCTGATGGAAATGCTCGCGATGGTTCTGCTCGCGATAGGGCATGATGGCTTCTGCTTCCCGAAACTTGTTCAGCATGACGACGAGCTTGCCGCGCTCGATCTGCTGCACTTCACCGGACAGGAGGTCGCCGACGCGCGTGGCGAACTCGTCGCGAATACGGGTGCGCTCACGCTCGCGAACGCGCTGAATGATGCGCTGCTTCGCGGCCTGGACCGCGTTGCGTCCGAACTGGGCGAAATCGATCTCATCCTCCATGACGTCGCCCGGCTCGAAGCTCTCGTCGTAGAACTTGGCTTCCTCGAGCGAGATCTCCCGGCTGGGATCGGTGACGCCATCGACGACGGTGCGCAGGCGGACGATGTGGATGTCGCCAGTGCCCTCGTCGATCTCGACCTCCGCCTGCACGGTCGGCCCGTAGCTCTTCGCGAGCGCCGCGAAGATGCCATCGGACAAGAGGCCGTGCAGCTCGGCCTTGTCGAGCTGCTTCGTATTCGCGAGCTCGCGAATCGCGTTCAGGATGTCAGACGAGCTGACCATCGACCACTCCTAGTGCTTACCAATGAAATGCGAGGCGCGCCTCGCGAACCTGCGCCAGCGGCACCCGCCGCTCTGCGCCTCGGCCGTCCCGCACGACTACGATCTCAGCGCCCATGTCCCCTTCGAGTGCAACGATTTCCACTTCCTCGCGGCCGCCAAGGGCGTCGCTCAGCACCTTCGCCTTTCGTCCGGCGAAGCGCTGCCAATCCGCCGGTTTGAGCAGAGGCCGCTCGACGCCCGGCGATGACACCTCGAGCACATACCGATCACCAAGACTTCCGTCAGCATCGAACCGTGCTTCCAGCGCGCGCGATGCGCGCGCGCAATCATCGATCGTCACGGGCTCTCCGTCACGGCGCTCGACACGAACGTCGATCGTCGGACGAGACCTGGACCCGCCGCGGCGGACTTCGACGAGATCGAGCTGTATTTCGTCAAGTGTCGCTCTGACAAGTCCTTCCAGCGTGTCGTTCACGTAAGATCGCAGGGTACAAGAAACAAAAAATGTGGGGGAGCTTCCCCACATTCAACTCGCCCCACGACCCGGCGAGACAATGCGAAAGGTAAGAGTTCACATGGGTTGAGTCAAGTTGAGAAGACCGAACTCTAAGGTCCCGGGTGGCGGGGCCACGCACCGCCCAACTGCCGAATCACACGAATGAACCGAATGCCACGAATACGGCAACTGCCTTCGCAAAGCACAGCGGAATTCGTGTGATTCGTGCCCTTCGTGCAATTCGGCAGTTAGGCTGTCCGTGGCCTAGGCTGTTCGGAGCAGACGAACAGCCATCCCTGACAGTCGGGAACGCGGGCGGTGACGAAAACGGAAGCCAACGAGAAGCTCCGTCAACCCTCCGCAACAAGCACGGCAATCTGCCTCCCCGAATCCCCCGCTCGGTGCGAGAAAAAACGGTCGTTGTGGCAACGGGTGCACCACGGGCTGGTGGACACGTGGCGGATTCCGAGACCGCGTGCGGCATCAGCGATGAGCGCCCGGAGATCGACGGGGGTAGGGACTGTGACCTGTCGTCCAGTCACCTGATGGTGCACGTCGGGGCTCACTTCGTAACACTTCCCGCAGATCGCGGGACCCAGGTGGATGCGCAGTTCGGAGGCGACAAAGCCTCGCTGTGCCAGCGCGGTCACTCCCTGATCGAGGATGCGTCCCGCGGTTCCCCGCCATCCCGAGTGGAGCAGCGCCGTCGCGCCTGACGGGTGAGCGATGAAGACTGGAACGCAGTCGGCGATGGACACTGCCGCAGCCGTACCCCGGGCGGGTGCGGCGTGGCCGTCGGCCTCGGCGATGCGAAGCCACCCTTCCCACTGCGTGGAGTGAACGACAACGCGAGCCCCGTGAACCTGACGAGCGGTGGCGAAGCGCGGCGCGGCCGGATGGAGCTCGTCGACCAGCGCATACCACCGAGCCATGACGTCAGCCACTGGCTCTGGGCCGTTCATGCCGTAGGTGCCGGCAGCCCGGGTCGTGGTGAACGCGCGAATGCCGAACGAAGCGAAGTCGTCGATGACTTCGCGCGCGGCCTCAGCCGCCACGACGTTCCTCGACGCGCGTAATCTGCGCACCAAGCGCGCGGAGTCGCTCGTCGATGCGCTCATACCCGCGCTCGATCTGGCCAACGTTGTTGATCGTGCTCGTGCCTCGCGCGCAGAGCGCCGCGAGCAGCATCGCCATGCCGGCGCGGATATCGGGTGATTCGACCGTCGAGCCGCGCAGGGCCGACGGTCCCGCCACCAGGGCGCGGTGCGGATCGCAGAGCACGATCTTCGCGCCCATCCCGATCAGCTTGTCGACGAAGAACATTCGTGACTCGAACATCTTCTCGTGCATCAGGATGAGCCCTTTGCACTGCGTCGCCGTGACAATGGCGATCGACATGACGTCGGCGGGAAATGCGGGCCAGGGCTGGTCCTCGAGCTTCGGGACGTGTCCGCCGAGATCGCTGCGAATCTCCTTGTCCTGATCCTTCGGCACGATGAGATCGTGTCCGTCTTCCTTGCAGACGATGCCCAGCCGCTCGAAGCCCATGCGAATCGATCGCAGGTGCTCGAGCCCCGCCTTCTCGATCCGGAGCTCGGAGCACGTCACCGCGGCGAGCCCGATGAACGACCCCACTTCGATGTGATCCGGGCCGATCGTATGCGTCCCGCCTCGAACGGCGTGTCCGCCATGGATGGTGAGGGTGTTGGTGCCGATCCCCTCGATGTGCGCGCCGAGTGCGGTCAGAAAGTGCGCGAGATCCTGCACGTGCGGCTCGCTGGCGGCGTTGCGCAGAATCGTCGTCCCCGTCGCGGCGACGGCAGCGGTGAGCGCGTTCTCCGTCGCGGTGACGCTGGGCTCATCGAGAAAGACGTCTGCGCCCTTGAGCGTCCTGGCGCGCAGATGGAACGAGTCCCCGACATCGTACGTCGCACCGAGCTGCTCGAGCGCGAGGAAGTGCGTGTCGACGCGCCGTCGCCCGATGACGTCGCCGCCCGGTGGAGGTAGCGTCACCTCGCCGCAGCGGGCCAGCAGCGGGCCGGCGAGCAAGATGGACGCGCGAATCTTGGCCGAGAGTGCGCGGTCGATCGCGGCCGCGCGCACCGTCTTGGCGTGCAGCTCGAGGGTGTTCGCAGCACGCCACTCCGCCTTCACATCGAGCGAGCGCACGAGATCGAGGAGAGTCTCGACGTCGCGAATGCGCGGCACGTTGTGGAGGGTGACGGGCTGATCGGAAATCAGCGCCGCACAGATGATCGGCAGTGCGGCGTTCTTGTTTCCGGACGGGCGGATCGAGCCCGTGAGGGGGCGTTCTCCCTCGACGACGAACTGGACAGCGGACATCGCGTTCTCTCGTGGTGAAGCGTTGAATCGGCGCGAAGGATGACGATCGTCGAGCGCGCAAGTCAATGCCTTGCTTGACATCGTGATGTATGACCGATACGATCCCGCGACCAGGCCGGATGCTGTGTCAAACGTCTGACGACGTCAGGGGTCAGACGTCCGGTGTCAGTGGTCAGAAACGGCAACGACCTGCGCGTACCTGACATCTGACCCTGACGTCTGACCTCCGACGTCTTCAGCCGTTGCCCCGGCCTCGCCTGACCACCGCCCTTCTCGAGACGAATGCAGCTGCTCGTCGCCGTCATCAACCACGAAGAAAAGGTCGACGATGTGCTGGCCGGCTTCGTGGAGCTCGGCATCACGGGGGCGACGGTCGTCGGCAGCGAAGGGATGGGCCACGTCCTGAGTCATGATGTCCCGATCTTCGCGGGCGTGCGCGCGCTGTCGCAGCGATCGCGTCCCACGAATCAAACGGTCTTCAGCGTGATCGACGATGCGCTCGTCGACGCGGCCATCGCGCTGATTCAGGATGTATGCGGTGATCTGGACGCTCCGGGCGCGGGGATCGTCTTCACGATCCCGGTGACGCGGGTCGTGGGATTGGCCCCGGAGCTCGAGGGTTAGCGTGATGCATGACATGGACGGTGGCCCCGCGTTTGCACTCTCGTCGGGCGCCATCGCGGCCCGGAGACGGCCGTCTTTCCCATTGGGGATCGCATGAGTCTGTGGATCGCGCAGAGCGCGTGGCTGCTCCAGCTTGGACAGGCGGCGGTCGATACGCCCGTCGTTCGGATGGTGTCCTCCGACCGGGGGTGGTTCGAGACGGTGACGGGCGTCGCGAGCGGCATCATGACGCTGGCGCTGCTCACGTTGACCGTCGCGCTCGTGCCGGCAGCCTGGAATTTCCGGAAGAGCCACAAGAAGGTCAGTGCGCTGCTCGACCGGGTGTACGGTGACATCAATCCGATCGTGCGGCATCTGAGCACGATCGCGGACAATGTCGATTACATCACGACGTCGATTCGCGTCGACGTGCAACAGGTGAATCAGACGATCGCCGCCGCGAATCAGCGGCTGAATCACGCCGTGGCGCTGGCCGAGCAGCGGCTGAACGAGTTCAATGCGCTGATTCAGGTCGTGCAGCAGGAGGCGGAGGACACCTTCGTGTCGACCGCGTCCACGGTGCGCGGGGTACGCGAAGGTGCAGCAACTTTCCGCCGGCAGACGCTCGAGGACCAGGCGCTGCCCGAGGCGGACATGTTGGATGACGAGCCGCTCGAGGAGGAACTCGATGGGAACGACGGCACGAACGACGAATTCGACGACGACGCGCCCGGGGAACGCTACCGCGCGGCGCCGCGCATCCGCCCGCGCCAGAGAGGATGAGGTCTCGCGGGACGAATACGATCTCCTGACCGCCGCACTCCTTGGCGCGCTCGTCGGCGCCGGGATGACGATGCTCTTTCGGCGCGGGCCGAAGGGGTACCGGCCGGTGGGGCCGATCATGAAAATGACCGGGCGCGGGCTGCGGACGGCGGGCGTGGCAAGCGCCAAGGGCGCGCGCTGGCTGGGCGACCGGGGCGAGGAGCTGTGGGACCGCATTCCGCGGGATGAGATCGCGGACCGCGTGGGCGGCTACCTCGAGTCGGCGCGTGAGGCGATCGACGACGCGGTGTCGCACGAGGTGAGCGACCTGCGCAAGGCGATTCGGCGGCGACGGCGCAAGCTGGGCCTGTAACGACGCGTGTGGCGATCGTGGGCGGCGGCCGCGTTAGGAATTCTCGCGGTCGCCGCATTTCCATCCGACGCCTGGGCCTGGACGCCGGGCACGCACATCTTCCTCGGCGAGGCGGTGCTGCGCGCGCTCGCGCACCTGCCCGGCGGCGTGGCGGAGCTGCTGGCCGCGTTCCCGTACGACTTCCTCTACGGCTCGATCGCCGCCGATACGAGCATCGCCAAGAAATACGCACCCGCCGGCCGGCACTGTCATTCCTGGAACGTGGGCTTCGAGATCCACGAGCGCGCGGGCGATGAGCCGCTCCGCGCCTTCGCGTTAGGCTACCTCGCCCATCTCGCCGCCGATACCGTCGCCCACAACTACTTCGTTCCCCGCTACCTCGCCATCACATCGAGCTCGAGCGCGCTCGGCCACAGCTACTGGGAGAGCCGCTTCGAGACGCACCTCGGAGAGCGCTTCAGCCGGCGCGCCCGGGAGGTGATCCTCCTCGATCACGCCCGGTCGGATGAGCACCTCGATCGCATTCTGAGCCCGACGATCTTCAGCACGTCGACGAACCGCCGGATCTTTCGCGGCATGGTGTACGTCACGGACACCGAATCGTGGCAGCGCATCTTTCAGCTCGCCTCGGAGCGAAGCCGCTGGGACCTCGCTGATCCCGATGTGGGCCGCTACCTCGTGCGCTCCTTCGACTACATCATGGATCTGTTGCGTCGCTTTCACGCGGCGGAGGCGTTCGCGCTCGACCCCGCGGGGGAGGAGCCGCTGCGCATGGCCAAGCGGGTGCGCCGAGATGCGCGCCGCAGCGGATCCGATATTCGCGTGAACGAGGAGGCGCTGCGCTACTTCGGGATGCCGGAAACGCAGCTCGCGATCGCCGCGTCGCTCGCCGAGCCGCTCTATCCCTTCGCGCGCGACGCCAATAGCTGATTCACGCGCCTGGGGTCGGCGCGCCCTTTCGATTTCTTCATCACCGCGCCAACGAGCACGCCGAGCAGCTTGCGCTCACCGGCGAGGAATCGTCGGCTCTCCTCCGGGTGCTCGGCCAGTACTTCCTCGACCCAGACGGTGATCGCGTCGTCGCTCCCTTCCTGCAGGAGCCCCTCACGCTCGGCGATTTGCGCCGGCGGCTCACCGGAGCGGCGCATCTCTCCAAAGATCCGTTTGGCAGCGGTATGGCTTACCTTGCCATCACGAACGAGGCTCAGCAGCCCGGCCAGGTCTGAGGGACGCACGGGGAATTCGCGGAGGGTCGTTCCCGCTGCGTTCACTGCCGCCAACACTTCGCCCGTGACCCAGTTCGCCGCCGCCTTCGGATCGCCGTGCGCCCGCGCTGTCTGCTCGTAGTAGTCGGCGAGGGTGACGGAGGACGTAAGGACGTCCACCTCACGCGGCGACAGCACGTACTCCTCGACAAAGCGCGCCCGCCGCTCGGCCGGAAGCTCGGGGAGCGACTGACGCTGTTCCTCGATCCACTCTTTCGATAACACGAGCGGCGGCAGGTCCGGCTCGGGGAAATAGCGGTAGTCGTGGCTTGCTTCCTTTGATCGTGCGGGTCGCACGACCCCGCGCCCGCCGTCCCACAGCATGGTCTGCTGCTCGACGCGACCACCGCCGTCGAGTACGCCCACCTGCCGCTCGAACTCGGCCTGGAGAGCCCGCTCGACTCCCGAGAACGAGTTCATGTTCTTGACCTCGGTCTTGGTGCCGAGCCGGGTCTCGCCGCGCAGTCGTGCCGAGACGTTCGCGTCGACGCGGAGACTTCCCTCCTCCATGTTGACGTCGCTGACGTCGGTGAACTCGAGAATCTGCTTGAGTGCCCGCAGATACGCGCCTGCTTCCTGCGCCGAGCGCATGTCGGGCTCGCTGACGATCTCCGTCAGCGGAACGCCGGACCGGTTGAGGTCGATGGCGGTGGCGGCAGCATAGCGATCGTGAATCGACTTTCCCGCATCCTCCTCCAGGTGCAGTCGCGTGATCCCGACGGTGATCGGGGTACCATCGGCGTTCTCGCCGATGCGCAGCGACCCGTTGACGGCGAGCGGCCGGTCGTACTGCGATATCTGGTAGCCCTTCGGAAGATCGGGATAGAAATAGTTCTTGCGCGCGAACACGGAAATCGGCTTCACCGTACAGCCGAGCGCGTGCGCCGCGCGCACGGCGAGCCGCACCGCCTCGGCGTTGAGCACCGGCAACGTTCCCGGAAGCGCGAGGCACACCGGGCAGGTATTCACGTTCGGAGGGGCCCCGAACATCGTCGAGCAGGCGCAAAACGCCTTCGTGCGTGTCTTCAACTGCACGTGCACCTCGAGACCGACCACCATCTCGTAGCGGTCGGTGCTCATCGGTGCGCCTCGGCACCCAGCGCACGCTCGAGTGCGTACGCGCCGCGGAACATTCCCATCTCATCAAAGTGAGCTGCGAGCAGCTGGCCACCAACCGGGAGCCCGTCGAGGCGGCCGATCGGCACCGACACACCAGGAATCCCGGCGAGGTTCGCCGTTACCGTGAAGATGTCGTTGAGATACATCTCGTACGGATCCGACTTGGCGCCGTGCTTGAACGCGACGCTTGGCGTCGTCGGCGTGAAGATCAAGTCCACGCCAGCCGCAAAGGTGCGCCGGAAGTCTCCCGCAATGAGCGCGCGTACCTCCTGCGCCTTCTTGTAGTACGCATCGTAGTAGCCTGCGCTCAGTACATACGTCCCGAGCAGAATGCGACGCGTCACTTCGGGGCCGAACCCCGCTGAGCGTGTGCGATCGTACATGTCGCGGAGCCCATTCCCGCCGACGCGCAATCCGTATCGCACTCCGTCGAACCGGGCGAGGTTCGACGACGCCTCGGCAGGCGCGATGATGTAATAGACCGGGATCGCGAGGTCGGTCATGGGGAGCGAGATCTCCCGGATCGTCGCCCCGTGCGCCTTCATGCGCTCGAGCGCCCGATCGCACAACGCCGCGATGCGCGGATCGAGCGATTGCGGGAAGTATTCCTTCGGGCGGCCAATGACCATCCCTTTCACGCCGCGCTCGTCGGCATCGCGGTAGCGGGGCACGGGGTTGTCGGTGCTCGTCGCATCGAAGGGATCATGTCCGGCGATCACCTCCATCACGGTCGCCGCGTCATGAACCGTCTTGCCGAAGACGCCGACCTGGTCGAGCGACGATGCGAACGCCACGAGGCCGTTGCGACTGACGCGCCCATAGGTCGGCTTCACGCCCACGACACCGCAGAACGCGGCCGGCTGACGCACGGATCCGCCGGTCTCCGACCCGAGCGCGAAGGGGACGATGCCGGCCGCAACGGCACCCGCGGATCCGCCTGACGAGCCTCCGGGCACGCGGGTTGGATCGATGGGGTTGCGGGCCGGACCAAACGCGCTGTACTCGGTCGACGATCCCATCGCGAACTCATCGCAATTCGACTTGCCAATGAGAATGGCACCGGCATTGCGAAGCCTCGCGATGACGGTCGCTTCGAACGCGCTGACGTAATTCTCGAGCATCCGCGAGCCACAGGTGGTTCTCAGCTCGGTGGTCGCGATGTTGTCCTTCGCAACGTACGGGACTCCGGCCAGCAGGCCGCCCTCACGACCAGCGTCGACATCGCGCTGGCAGATGCGGGCTGCCTCCGCGGCGCGGGGCCGGTCAGTCCACAGAATGAGGTTCAAGCCCTCCGGTCCGGCGTTCACGTCCTTCATGCGGTCGAAGGCATCCGCGACGGCGTCGATCGCCGAGCGTGACGCGTCGCGCGGATCGAGAGGCCCGATCATTCCACCGACTCGGTCGCGTCCTCGTGTGTGGCCAGCCGGGGCACGATGAAAAAGGCGTCGCGCATCTCGGGGGCGAACTGCTCGCGTGCATGCGCGAGCGGATACGGCAGCCCGCCATCCGCGCGGAGCGGCATTCCCGCGTCACCGACGCCCTCCGCCCCCATTACCCCCTCGGTGTCGACCTTCCGAAGGACCTCCATGTGCTCGAGGATTCCGTTCAGCTCGCGCACGAGTCGGAGAACCGATTGGTCATCGAGCGCGAGCCGCGCGAGCGATGCGACATGCAATACGTCCTCACGTGTGACCGCCATCAGTCGTCCTCCCGCTCCAGGCCAGCGTAGGCGACGACGAGCCTCTTCCGCCCGATGGTCTCGTCATCGAAGTCGATGGTCACCTTGGTGTCCCGGCCGGTGCCGCCCAGCTCGGCGATCGTTCCGCTCCCAAACCGTGGATGACGAACGCGCGCGCCCTTCACGAAGCTCGGCGCGAGCTGCGAGGTGGACACGTCGATGTCGTCCGCGGCCACCCGTCGGACTGGGGTGCCGGGACGGCGTGCTGACGGAGTCGTCAGCAGCACGGAGCGGCCGGTGGCGCGCAGCCGGATCGTCGAGCGCTCCTCGAGCATCTCCCGCGGGATGGGTGCGAGAAAGCTCGACGGAATCGACGGAAGCATCTCACCGTTGCGCCGCCGGCTCCTCGCGTGAACCAGGTACAGCTTCCGCTCCGCGCGTGTGATTCCGACGTAGAAGAGCCGGCGCTCCTCCTCGAGCAGGGAGGGCTCGTCATGCGCGCGGGCAAGCGGAAACAGCCCTTCTTCGAGCCCGGTGATGAAGACCACCGGGAACTCGAGCCCCTTCGCGTTATGCAGCGTCATCATCGAGATGGCATCGGCATTGGGGTCGTCGCGGTCCACATCGGCGATGAGCGAGGCGCGCTGAAGGAAATGATCGAGAGGCGTGAGACCAAGCTCGCCACCCTCATCGGCCACGACCTCCGCCGCGCCGTCCACCAGCTCCTGCACGTTCTCCAGCCGCTCAGCCCCCTCCGGCCCCTCGGAGCGGAGATAGTCGGCGTAACGAATCTCCTGAATCAGCTCCCGGAGCAGCTCATCGACACTCGCGTCCTGCGCCCGCGCGCGGTACCGGTCGATCATCGCCGCGAAGTCGCGGAGCGCCTGCCGGGCCGCCGGGCGGAGCTCGCCGAGGAGCTCCTCGCGCCGGGACGCCTCGAGGCGCGAGACTCGTGCGCGGCGCGCGATGCCGGCGAGGGTATCCAGCGTCGTGTCACCCAGACCTCGCCGAGGAACGGCAACCGCTCGCGCGAACGCTTCATCGTCGGCAGGATTCGCCACGAGCTTGAGGTACGACATGAGGTCGCGAATCTCGCGTCGGTCGTAGAAGCGAACGGCGCCGATGATGCGATATGGAACGCCGCGGCGCCGGAGCGCTTCCTCGAGCGCCCGGCTCTGTGCGTTGGTCCGATAGAGAATCGCGATGTCGCGCCGCGCGAGATCGCGGTCGGTCGACAGCCGAGCCTCGATCTCCTCCGCAACCCACTCGGCTTCGTCACGCTCGTCGAGGGCGCCCACCGCGGTGACGCGCTCGCCACCGCTGAGGGTGGCCCGGAGGGTCTTTCCGCGTCGCGCCTGATTACCCGAGATGACGACGTTCGCGACGTCGAGAATCGGCGGGAGCGACCGGTAATTCTCCTCGAGCCGCACCACGCGGGCAGTGGGGAAATCCTTCTCGAAATCGAGAATGTTCCGGATGTCAGCGCCGCGCCAACCATAGATGGACTGATCGTCGTCGCCCACCACGGCGACGTTCCCGTGCTCGCCACCCAGAAGTGTGACGAACTCGTACTGCGCCCGGTTGGTGTCCTGGTACTCATCGACGAGAACGAACTGAAACCGCTGGCGGTACTCCGCGAGCCGCGCTGGATTCTCGCGGAGTACACGCACCGGCAGCAGTAGCAGATCGTCGAAATCAACCGCGTTCGATTCACGGAGCGTCGCCTCGAGCTCGTGGTACACCGACGCAGCGGCTCTTGCGTGCGGATCCATGGCGACGCGCTCGTACTCCGCCGGCATCACGAGCGCGTTCTTGGCATCGGAGATGGCGGCACGGAGCCCGCGCGGCGCGAATTGCTTCGGTGAGATCTTCTGGCGCTCCATGATGCGCCGAACAACGGCGAGCGAATCATCCTCATCATAGATCGTGAACGCGGGCGTGCGGCCGACGAGCGGCGCCTCGCGTCGCAGCATTCGCGCGCCGATGGAATGGAAGGTTCCAATCCACATCCCCGACGGCTCCTCGCTCAGCAGGTACGCCACGCGGGCGCGCATCTCTCCCGCTGCCTTGTTGGTGAAGGTGACGGCCAGAATGTGCGCGGGGGCAACGCCGTGATGCTCAATGAGGCGTGCGATCCGCGCCGTCAGGACGCGGGTTTTCCCCGACCCCGCACCGGCCAACACGAGCAGCGGACCCTCGAAGTGCTCCACGGCCTCGCGCTGGGCCGCATTCAGTGACACGCGCGTGTCGCGCGCGGGAACGACCGATGTCATCCGTGAAGTATAACGTCGAACGTTGCGCCCTCGCTCGATGGCGCGAGCTCCAGGCGGCCACCGTGCGCCTCCTCTACGATCCGGCGCGCGAGCGAAAGCCCGATCCCCCACCCCGCCTCCTTTGTCGAGAAGCCGGGCTCGAACACGCGAGCCCGCAACTCCCGCGGGATTCCAGGTCCGTCGTCCGCGACGCGGATGCGAACCTCGTCATCCGCGGTGCGCTCAGCGGAAATCTCGAGCGTGCCGCCGTGACCCGCGAGCGCATCGATCGCGTTCTTTGCCACCGCTTCCAGCGCCCATTCCAGCAGCACCGCGTCTCCCTTGACGACGAGGGGCCCCTGTCCCAGCGCGAGCTTCACATCCACGGCATGCGCGAGCGTCGGAACGCGAGCTTGAAAGTACCGCGCGACGCGCTCGGCAAGCTCGCCAACATCGACGGGCGTCTCCTTGGCCGGGCGTCCGATTCGCTCGAAGCGATGCGCCACGCGCTCGAGGCGGTCGAGATCACCGCGCATGTACTCGATCGCGCGCGCGGCGGTCGGATCCGATTCAGCGCGGTCGGCGAGCAGCTCGATCCATCCCGCCAGACTCGAGAGCGGCGTGGCGAGCTGATGCGCGGACTCACGGGCCATGCCAGCCCAGACACGCTCGCGATCGGCCCGTCCGCGCGTCCGCAGCACGTAGATGCCGGCGAGAAACACGAATGCCACGAGCACCGCCTGCAGCGCGGGAATGAATCGGAGGCTCTTCACCAGACGGGAGTCTCCAAAGTGAATCGTCCCGATGGTCGGCTCGACGAGCGGCGGATTCTCGCGATCGAGCACCGCGATGTGCGCGGCAACGCGCGGATCGTCCACCGAAGCCTCGAACGGCAGATTGATCGCCCAGGTTGGTCGGCCTCGCGTGTCGGTGATGATGACCGGGACGCCGAGCTCGCGGATGGTGCTTGCGAGATCGAGGAGCGCCGCGTTCGCGGCGTCAGGGCTGGGATCGGCGAGGGCGCTGAGAATCTGCGCGTGCATGCGACTCGACCGCGACGCGTCGCGGCGCAGCTCGACGACGACGCGCTGGGAGTACACGATGTACGATCCGAGCACCAGCGCGAGGAGAAGACCGAGAAGGACGACCGGCGCGCCGCGACGCATGCTCGGTCAGGCGAGAACGTCTACGCCGAGATACGGACGAAGTGCTGCCGGAACCGTGACGGTGCCATCGGGCCGCTGGTGGTGCTCGAGCAGTGTGGCGATCGTGCGCGGCAGCGCGAGCCCCGAGCCGTTGAGCGTGTGCACCAGGCGCGGCTTCTCGCCGCGTGCACTCCGAAAGCGAATGCTTCCGCGGCGCGCCTGGAAATCGGTGAACGTGCTGCACGACGACACCTCGAGCCACGTGCGTACGCCTGGCGCCCACACCTCGAGATCGTACGTCATGGCGCTCGAGAAGCCGGTGTCGCCGGCGGCGAGCACCTTGACGCGGTACGGAAGCTCGAGCAGCTGGAGAATCCGTTCGGCATGGGCCGTGAGCAGCTCGTGCTGGCTGGCCGCGTCCTCAGGCGTCGTCAGGCGCACGAGCTCGACCTTGTCGAATTGGTGCACGCGCAGGAGCCCGCGCGTGTCCTTGCCATGCGCGCCTGCCTCGCGACGAAAGCAGGGTGTGTAGCAGACATAGGCCCGGGGCAGCTCCGCCGCATCGAGCATCTCGTCGCGGTGCAGGCTCGTGACCGGCACCTCCGCCGTGGGGACGAGAAAGAGGTCATCGTCCTTGACGACGTACATGTCGTCCTCGAACTTCGGCAGCTGTCCCGTGGTCGTCGCGGTCGCACGGTTGACGAGAAAGGGCACCCAGACTTCCTCGTACCCGTGGTCACGCACGTGCACGTCGATCATCAGGGAGATGAGCGCGCGGGTGAGCCGCGCGCCGCTGCCGCGGAACACGATGAACCCGGAGCCGGCGATCTTGCTCCCGCGAGCGAGATCGAGAATCCCGAGAGCGGCGCCGATGTCCCAATGCATCCGCAGGCCCTCGTCTTCCCGCGGCGTTCCCCACGAGCGCAGGACGCGCCCATCATGCTCACCGCCGGGCGGCACGTCGGCGAGGGGCGTGTTCGGCAGCTCGTACATGATCTGCCCGAGCCTGGCTTCGATCTCGGCAAGCTCCACTTCGAGCCGCGCGATCTCGGCGCCCAGGGCGCGCGTTTGCTCGATGAGGTCGTCGGCGCTTTCACGGGCCTTTTTCCGGCGCGCGACTTCCTGGCTGGCGGCATTTCGCGCGGCCTTCCGCTCCTCGACCGCCTGAATCAGTGCCCGTCGTTCGACGTCGAGCTCGAGCGCACGATCGACGAGCGGACCCAACGCGTCGAGCTTCCCGCGTCGCTCAAGCCCTCCGCGAATGGCGTCGGCATCCTCGCGCAGCGCCCGAAGGTCGTGCACGATCAGAACTCCGGCAGGCCGTCGGCGAAGGAGCGGAACCCGCAGTTCGGATTGGTGCGAATGCGAAAGCGCGCCGTGCGGAAGCCGCCCGACGCACCGAGCTCCAGAAGCTGGAGCTTGGCGTGAAAGAAATCCCGGCCGGGAATGCTTCCCGAGCAAACGTTCCGCGCGCGAACGATGACGGTCTCGCCGATGCTGACGGAAACGGCCGCGGTGTCCTGGTAGCCGGTCGTCGGCGCCTCGACGATCGACTCGAACGTCGCGGTCGACTCAATGACACCGGTGCGAGGGGCATCGATGTCGATGAGCTGTGAGGGATACAGCACGGCTGCTTCCCCCGCGGTATCGATGGCGAGGTCATACAGCCCGCTCCCATCGCCGACGCGAAGCGCGCGAAGGTTGAAGAGATCGAACGCGGTCGGTGCGCTGAGCGGACTGCCCCGCAACGGGAAGACAGTCAGCGTGTCTTCCGTGACCTCGATATTGGGGTCGATGCTGCGAGTAACATCCTCACACGCGGCGACCGCGAGCAACGCGATCGCCAGCGCGATCAATCTGGCTGTCATGGGAACGCCCGGGTGTGCGCAAACGTGGGTGCGGACGCGTAGAATACCGTGCGTGCACGATGAGTTCAAGTGATTCGCATCGCTTGACTTCGGCCCCCTCGACGTTATGCTTCCCACCACTTCACCTGGAGCGTAGTGGTGGCCACCATCCGCGACCTCGTCGGCGCTCTCCGCGGGCGTGACGGCGTCGACGCCGCGATCGTGCTCGGCCGCGACGGCCTCGTCATCGATGGACAGTCGGTGCCCAACATCGACGTCGAGAGCGTGGCGGCGCTGGTCCCCTCGATCGTGAGCGCGGCCGATGAGTTTGGCCGGGATAGCACGCACGGGAACGTGACCACCGTCATTCTCGAGTATGCCAGGGGGATCGCGATCGTCTCGGTGTTGTCGTCCGAGGCCGTGCTGCTGGTGCTCGCGCGAACCGATGCCAACGTTGGGTCCCTGCTGTTCGAGCTGCGCCGTAATCGGCAGCACATCTCGTCGCTCGTCTGACCGGCGGCGCCCACCGCGTCTGACGCCATGGAAAAACTGCACGTCCTGGTGGCTGATGACGAGCCACACATCGGCCGGATCATCAAGATGAAGCTCGAGCAGGGCGCCTTCCGCGTGACGCTCGCGTATGATGGCCGTGACGCACTCGACGCGTTGGCGAAGCACGACGATTTCGCCCTCGTGCTCCTCGATCTCATGATGCCGGTCATGAGCGGGCTCGATGTGCTGCGCACGATGCGCAGCGACCCGCGATGGCAAAAGCTTCCGTGCATCATTCTCACCGCGGCCGGACAGGAGCAGCAGCACCGCCTCGCCGTCGAATCGGGCGCGAGTGACTTTCTCACCAAGCCGTTCAGTCCGAAGAAGCTCTACGCGCGCGCCGCGGAGCTGGCCGGCGTGGGCGCGGAGAACAGCGGTAGCGAGCGGTGAATCGATGGGCCGTCATTCTGGCCGGAGGCGTGGGCTCACGCTTCTGGCCGCTCTCCACTCCGCAGCGACCGAAGCAGCTTCTTCCACTGGTGGACGACGCGCCACTCCTCGTCAACACCGTGCGGCGGATGGCGCCCTCGGTGCCGGCGGAGCGCACGCTCGTCATCACCAACGCCAGTCTCGCCGACGCCGTGCGCTCGGTACTGCCGACGCTTCCTGCCGAGAACGTCATCGCCGAGCCTCGCGCGGCGGGAACCGGACCCGCACTGACATGGGCCGCGCTCGAGATCCAGCGACGCGATGCCGATACATCCGTCATGCTCTGCGTCCACGCCGACTGGGCGATCGGCGACGAGCAGACTTTTCGTTCGACGCTCGAGCGGGCGGCGCGTCTCGCAGAGCAGCATGCTGCGCTGGTAACGGTGGGCGTCGTACCCGCCCGGCCGGACCCGGGACTCGGCTACATCCAGCCGGGTGACGCGGTCAACGGCGCGCGGAGAGTGGCGCGATTCGTCGAGAAGCCCGACCGGCCCAGCGCCGAGCGTATGGTCCGCGAGGGATACCTCTGGAATTCGGGCATCTTCGTGTGGCGGGTGAAGGATTTTCTCGACGAGGTGCGGGCGCATGCACCGGAGATATCCAGCGCCCTCCAGACCGCCGCCGCCACCGACCTCAAGCGATTCTTCGCGGCGGTGAAGCCGATCGCTGTCGACTACGCGGTGCTGGAGCGCAGCGCACGCGTGCTCGTCCTCCCAGGTGACTTCGGCTGGGATGACGTGGGCACGTGGGCAGCCCTGCATCGGGTGCGCGCCCTCGACGGAACCGGAAACGCGGTCGCGGGAGCCGTTCACGCGGTCGACGCACGCGACAACGTGGTGCACGCGGACTCGGGAACGGTCGTGCTCTATGGCGTGCACGATCTCGTCGTGGTAACGCGGCCCGGTCTCACGCTCGTGACGACGCGCGAACGCGCGGCGGATCTCAAGACCCTCCTCGAGCGCTTGCCGCCGGACGTGCGCGAGGTTCAGTGAACGCGCTGTATCTCTACGACGACGCGCGAGCGCGAGCGTTCGAGCCATTCGCGCTGACGCGCCCAATGAGCGCGATGCGGATCGGCGCTCTGCCCGCTCGCGACCGCTGGGCGCGCGTGCACGGCGCGCCGCCCGCGGGAGCGATCGCCGCTGCCGCCCATGAGGATTTCGAAGAGAATGGCGCGATCGATGGAGCGCGCGACCTGCCCGTCGGTGGCATCATCGCGAACACGCGATGCGCGGTGTCGTTGGCAACCCGGCTGCGCGACGCAGACGTGTGGATGTGCGACGGTCGGGTGGCAGCGGTCAAGCTCGATCGAGCCGTGCGGCCCTCGATCCTCACCGATGGACGAGTTCCCCTCGAAGAGCTCGCGCGCGACGGCGGCTCGGTCGCGACGGTCGGTGGACGATGGGTCGACGAAGTCTGGCATCTCGTCACCGATCTTCTCGTCCAGCTCGGCGAGGATGTCGCCGTCCTGGGGCCGGAGCTCTCGTGCGAGACGCCTGCGCATGCGGTAGTGATCGGGAGTCAGCCGGCGTTCATCGAGCGCGGCGCCACGGTCGAGCCGTTCGTGGTGCTCGACGTGAGCGCGGGGCCCATCCTCATTCGGCGCGGCGCCACGGTGCGCGCGTTCACGCGCATGGTGGGCCCGTGCGTCATCGACGGCGGCTCGACGATTCTCGGCTCGCGCATTCACGGATGCTCGATCGGCGAGTCGAGCATCATTCACGGTGAGCTCAGCGAGACGGTCGTCATCGGCCACTCGAACAAGTCGCACGATGGGTTCGTCGGCCACTCGTATCTCGGGCGTTGGGTGAACCTCGGCGCGGGGACGATCACGAGCAACCTGAAGAACACCTATGGAAACGTTCCCCTGTGGACACCAGAGGGAATGCGCGACACCGGCGTGCAAAAGCTCGGCACCCTGTTCGGGGATCATGTGAAGACGGGCATCGGCCTACGCCTGACGACGGGCAGCGTCGTCGGCGCCGGGGCGAACATCTTTGGGGCAGACACGCCACCCAAGTATGTTCCACCATTCGCATGGGGCGACGGCCGCTCCGCGGGTCGATACCAGATCGACAAGTTTCTGGAGGTCGCGAGCCGCGCCATGGCAAGACGGCACGTCGCGATGAGCGATCGTGGACGTCGTCATTTGAAGCGAGCATTCGAGCGCGCGCAGCAGGAGCTGGGATGAGAGTCTGGGTGTTAGGCAGTGGGAGTCGCGGGAATGCAGTGTTGCTGGAGCACCGTGGGTCACGCGTGCTCGTCGACGCGGGCTTTCACGCCAAAGCGCTGGAGCAGCGGCTCGCCGCCATCGACGTGTCGTGTGAATCGATCGAGGCACTCGTCGTGACACACGAGCACCACGATCACGTGCGCGGGGCATGCGCCGCGGCGCGGGCGTGGGGGTGGGCCCTTCACGCCTCGTGCGGGACGGTCGCGGCCTATCCGTCGCTGCGGGATGCGGACGTGCGCACGTTCGACGCCGGGGCCACGCTCCGATTCTCCAGTATGGAGCTGCAATCGGTCTCTATCCCGCACGACGCCGAGGAGCCGGTCGCCATCATCGCCACCGACGATATCGGCGGCCGCGTGGGAATCGTCTACGATCTCGGGTACGTCAACGCGGCACTTCGCCGCGCGCTCGGCGACCTCGACGTGCTGGTGCTCGAAGCGAATCACGACGAGGGCATGCTCCGGGCCGGGCCCTATCCTCCCACTGTGCGCGATCGCATCGCCGGTCGCCGGGGACATTTGAGCAACAGCGCCGCTGCCGACGTCGCCCGCGACGTCGCACATCCTTCGCTCGCGCACGTGGTGCTGGCACACCTCAGTGACCAGTGCAACGACGCGTCGCTGGCGCGGAGCGCGGTGAGCAGGGGACTCGCCCCCACGCGCTTCACCGGCGCAGTGCACGCGGCGCCCCAGGACGCGGTGGTCGGACCCTTCGAGCCCAAGGTGAGGAGGGGGCGCATCGAGCAGTTGAGGTTGGAGCTGTAAAAACAGCTGCGAACTGCGAGCTGCGAACTCAAACCCCCGGGAAGCCACTAGGAGCTTCCCGGGGGTTTGAGTTCGCAACTCGCAGTTCGCAGCTGCTTAGTACATCCCTCCCATTCCACCACCACCGGGCGCGGCAGGAGCCGGCCGCTCTTCCTTCTTCTCGACCACGATCGCTTCCGTGGTGAGCAGCAGGCCGGCGATGGACGCCGCGTTCTGCAGCGCGGTGCGCGTCACCTTCGTCGGATCGATCACGCCCGCCTGGACGAGATCCTCGTACGTGTCGGTCAGCGCGTTGTAGCCGAAGTTGGCTTCCTTCGCCGCGCGAACCTTCTCGACGATGATCGAGCCCTCGCCACCGGCGTTCTGGACGATCATGCGCATCGGCTCCTCGATCGCGCGACGCACGATCTCGACGCCGATCTGCTCGTCCGAGTCCTCGAGCTTGAGGCCCTTGAGCGCCTTCTGCGCGCGAATGAACGCGACGCCGCCGCCGGGGACGATACCCTCCTCGACCGCCGCGCGCGTGGCGTGCAGGGCATCCTCGACGCGAGCCTTCTTCTCCTTCATCTCGGACTCGGTCGCCGCGCCGACGTTGATCACCGCGACGCCACCCGCGAGCTTGGCGAGACGCTCCTGGAGCTTCTCCTTGTCGTAGTCGGAGGTGCTCTTGTCGATCGCCGACTTGATCTCCTTCACGCGGCCCTGGATCTTGTCGTCCTCGCCAGCGCCATCGATGAGCGTCGTGTTGTCCTTGTCGATCACGATCCGCTTGGCGCGGCCGAGATCGCTGACCACGGCGTTCTCGAGCTTGAAGCCGACTTCCTCCGAGATCACCTGACCGCCGGTAAGCACGGCGACGTCCTGCAGCATCGCCTTGCGACGATCGCCGAAGCCGGGGGCCTTCACCGCGCAGATGCGCAGCGTGCCACGCAGCTTGTTGACGACCAGCGTCGCGAGCGCCTCACCCTCGACATCCTCGGCGATGATGAGCATCGGACGGCCCATCTGAGCGACCTTCTCGAGGATCGGCAGCAGGTCCTTCATCGAAGAGATCTTCTTGTCGTGCACGAGGATGTAAGCATCCTCGAGGACGGCTTCCATCTTCTCCGGATCGGTGACGAAGTAGGGCGAGAGGTACCCGCGGTCGAACTGCATGCCGTCGACCGTTTCGAGCGTCGTCTCGAGGCCCTTCGCCTCCTCGACCGTGATCACGCCGTCCTTGCCGACCTTCTCCATCGCCTCGGAGATGAGGTCGCCGATCTCGCGATCGTTGTTCGCCGAGATCGAGCCAACCTGCGCGATCTCCTTCTTGCCCGCGGTGGGCACGGAGATCTTCTTCAGCTCCTCGACCACGTTCGCGACGGCCTTGTCGATGCCGCGCTTGAGCGCCATCGGATTGACGCCGGCGGTGACGTTCTTGAGGCCTTCCCGGAAGATCGCCTGCGCGAGTACGGTGGCGGTCGTCGTGCCGTCACCGGCGAGATCCGACGTCTTGGTCGCGACTTCCTTCACCATCTGCGCGCCCATGTTCTCGAGCGGATCAGCGAGCTCGATCTCCTTCGCGACCGTCACGCCGTCCTTGGTGACGGTCGGCGCACCAAACTTCTTGTCGAGGACGACGTTCCGTCCCTTGGGGCCGAGAGTGACCTTCACCGCATCGGCAAGCTGATCGACGCCGCGCTTGAGCGCCGCGCGCGCATCGACGTTGAAATGGAGTTCCTTGGCAGCCATGTCGGGGTCCCCTGTAGGTTCTGGATTATTTCTCGATAAGGCAAAGATGTCAGATGTCAGAATTCAGATTTCAGAATTCAGATGTCTCTCGTTCTGCGTTCTGAATTCCGTATTCTGAATTCTGTCATCTTTGCCGTTTCATCAAACGATCGCGAGGATATCGGACTCTCTGAGGATCAAGTACGTGTCGCCATCGAGGGTGACCTCGGTGCCGCTGTACTTTCCGTAGAGGATCTTGTCGCCGACCTTCACTTCCATCGGCACCCGCTTGTCCTTCTCGAAGCGGCCCGGGCCCGCAGCGATGACTTCGCCCTGCTGAGGCTTCTCCTTGGCGGTGTCGGGGATGTAGAGACCGCCGCGCATCTGCTCCGTCTCTTCGAGCGGCTTGACGACGACGCGGTCCGCCAGTGGGTTGACCTTGACGCTGCTCTTGGTGGCCATGACTTGCGCCCCTCCGGTTCTAGGGTTCAGTGATGGATGAATTATAGGGGGTTAGCACTCGGTTTGTGGGAGTGCTAACAGCGCCGAAGTTATGACCTTTGACCCTGTACGTCAAGGGTTGCGCACCGACTCGGACTGTGTTCAGTAAATATCGGGCAGTCAACTACTTACGGGCACGCCCTTTAGCGCCTTTGCGCCGATTTCGACCCACGTTTTCTGACACTGCCCCACCCCGTCCATTCACGATCGCGAAGGCCATACGAAGACCGTGGAGCGTGAGGTGTGGCTCCACCAGCTCGATCTCCGTGCAGAGCGGGGCCAGGACCTCGGCCAGGCCACCGGTGGCGACAACCCTGGGCCTCGAAGGCGTCGGCCACTCGCGCTTGATGCGCCTCACGAGCCCGTCGATCGACTCGGCCGCCCCGAGCATGACGCCGGCGCGAATGCACTCTTCCGTCCGCCGCCCAATCGTACGCGCCGGAGGAACGAGCTCGGTGGCGGGCAGCTTCGAGGTGCGCCTCACGAGCGTGTCAGCGGAGGTGGTCACACCCGGTGCGATGACGCCGCCGAGAAAGACGCCGGTGGCGGTGATGCAGTCGTAAGTCGTGGCCGTGCCGAGGTCCACGACGATGCAATCGCTCTGGTACATCCGGCTCGCGGCGAGGGTGTTGATGATGCGATCCGCGCCCACCGTCAACGGCTCCTCGACGTCCAGCGTGATGGGCAACCTGGTCCGCGCATCGATCTGCGTGACCCGTGCCTCGAGCCACCGCTCACAGGCCTCGGCGAGCGGTCCGGTCACCCCTGGTACGACGGAGCCGATCGACGCCCCGTCGAGCGAGGCCGGGGCGACCTCGGCGGAGCGCACCAGTTCGGTGAGAAGCACGCCGTACTCGTCAGCGGTGCGGACGACACCGGTCGTGATGCGCCAGTGGGCGCGCAGTGCCTCGCCATCGAAGATGCCGATGGTCGTCTCGGTATTGCCGACATCGAACACGATGATCACGGCCCCTCCTCGAGGACGAGCGATCCTGCACGTGCGAGCGCGGTCTCTCCGTCGCTCTCGATCATCAGCGACCCATCGGGCGCGAGTCCGCGCACGACGCCGCGGGTCGGCAACCGGCAGCGGCGGCCGACGGCGGCATCTCGGGATGCCCAACGCTCAAGCTCGTCCGGCGACAGCACACCGCGCGCGAGCACAGCGGCACGCAAGGCCGGGATGAGCTCGGCCAGCACCTCGATCCGTCGTACCCCCTCCCGAAGCCCGGCCGCGTTCTGCTCGTCAGGCATTCCAACGTTCACACCAACGCCGATCGCCACCCAGTCCACCTGCCGCTCGCGCCACCGGGTCTCGACGAGAATCCCCGCGAGCTTCCTTCCTCCGAGCAGGAGGTCATTCGGCCACTTGAGCTCCACGCGCTCATCCGTGAAGCGCTGAAGCACCGGGGCCGCCTTGAGTCCCAGGCGGATCGACAGCACGCGCAGCGCGTCCGGATCGTTAGGTCTCTCCAGCAGCGTCATCCAGATTCCTGCGCCGGGTTGGGAGCGCCACGGCTTGCCTCCGCGCCCCCGCCCCGCCGTTTGCTCATCGGCCAGCACGAGCGTTCCCGCCGCGGCGCCCTCGGAGCCAAGCGTGTGGGCGACATCCATCGTCGAGCGCACGGAGGTCATGACCTCGACTCGCGGAAGATCCAGGAGGCGAGCGAGCGTCGCGCCCGTCTCCGCGTCCCACGTTGGCGGGGCGGCGATCATGAGCGCATGGCCACCAGTGCGAGTACGCCGAGCCCCAGGGCGATGCGGTAGGCCGCGAACACGCCAAAGCCGTGACGCGCGACGTACTTCAGAAGCACACTGATCGCCAACCATCCGCTGAGGCCCGACGCGATGACCCCGGCAATGATGGGTGCGCCCACGCCGCCTTCCGCGATCGCCTTGGGTACCTCGTACGCCGCGGCGGCGGCCGTGATCGGCATGCTCATGAGGAAAGCAAAGACCGCCGCGCTCTCCCGGTGAAAGCCCATTGCCCGCCCGGCGGTCATCGTCGATCCGGACCGTGAAACTCCAGGAACGAGTGCGAGAACCTGAGCAAGCCCGAACAGCAACGCATGCGTCCACCGCATCTGGCCGAGCGGCCGCTCGTGCGCAGCGAACCGGTCGACCGCCCACAGGATGACGCCCATGATGATCAGCGTCGTCGCGATGAGCGCCGGCGTCCGGAAGACCGTTTCGGCGTATTCAGCGAGCACGAGGCCGCCCACGCCTCCGGGAATCGTCGCGATGATGAGGAACAGGACACGCTTCTCCTCCTCCGTCTCGATGCGCCGCGTGACCGCGATGCGCCAGGCCGCCCGCACGAGCGCGACCCACTGCGCTCGGAAGAACCAGAGCACCGCCGCGAGCGTGCCGACATGAAGGGCGACATCGAACGCGAGCCCCGGACTCTCCCATCCGAGAATCCACGGCGTGAGCGCCAGATGCGCCGAGCTGCTGATCGGAAGAAACTCCGCCAGCCCTTGCAGGACGCCGAGAATGATCGCCTGCCAGACGGTCACTGCCCTTCTCCGTTCGAGATACGCACGCGATCAGCGGGCGCTGATGACGAGCGCCGCGATGGCCAGGACCATTGCGGCCTTGAGCAGCGCTGCGGTGCCGGCGCGGTCGCGATACAGACGGCGGACGGCAAGGATGGCGAGAAAGATGGTCGGGACCAGGAGCAACGCGAAGAGGGGATATGCCGTCGTGAGCAGCGCGACCACCAGCGCGTAGGCCGCGACACCGGCCACGACGGCGGCGCGCGCCGTCTGCCGACCGCGGGTCACCGGCAGCGTCCGGCGGGTGGCGGCATCTGCCGTCGCGTCCTCGACGTCCTTCGCCACCTCGCGGGCGAAGTGAAGCGGTGTCCCAATCGCGACGAGCAGCATGCCCTTCGCCAGCTCATCGACCGCAGCGGCGCCATAGAGAAAAGGCAGCGACCCGAGCACGGCGACAGCCACGTTTCCGGGGATCCCACGCGGCTTCAAGCGGGAGCTGTAGACCCACATGATGGCGACGACGATCACGGTCAGCACCGCCAGCCACCAGGTCACGACCGCGGCCAGAACGACCGCGAGCCCCGAGCAGATGACGGCGAAGCGCCGAGCCGACTCGGGACTGATCGCGCCCGACGCCACCGGACGTTCGGGATGTGCGAGCCGATCGATGCTCACGTCGGCAACGTCATTGGTCGTGTTCGCGACCGCCGTGAGCGCGAGGGCCGCGAGGATGACCGCCCCCACGCGGACCGACACCTGCCCCCCGCTCCACCACGCCCCCGCGAACACGCCCGCCCCCGCGAGCAGCGCATTCCTCCAGCGGACGAGCGTCAGCCACTCGCTAGGCGAGGACACGCGTGTAGAAATCCTCGTACCGCGTGACGATGTCCTTTTGCGAAAAGCGCGTGCGCGCGTCGGCGGCGGCCGCTTCACTCATCGCCTGCCACTTCTCCGGCGAGGAGAGGATGTCGACCGCCGCGGCAGACATTTCCTCGACGTCGCCGACCTCGCGCAGCGCGCCCGTGACACCATCGCGCACCACTTCCGGAAGCCCGCCAGCCCGCGCCCCGATCACCGGCACGCCGCACGCGAGCGCCTCGAGTGCGCTGAGCCCGAACGATTCGCGCTCCGTCGGAAGAAGAAAGAGATCAGCGCCCGCCAACAGCGGCGCAATCGCGTCGAGACGCCCGAGGAACATCGTCTGGTCGGAGACGCCGAGCGCCTCGGCCTCCTTCTCGGCCGTGACGCGATCCGGGCCGTCACCGACCATCACCAGCACACTCGGCATCGCCCGCGCGACGTGGGCGAAGATGCGCACCACGTCCCGCACGCGTTTGACAGGCCGGAAGTTCGAGATGTGCATGAGGACTTTCCGTCCGGCCTGCACCTGATCGCGAATGGTCGTGGTGTACTTCCGGCGGTCGTAGACGTCGGGATCGATGAAGTTGTGGATGACTTCCACCGCGCATCCGGTGCACCCGAAGGCGTTGAACGTCTCACGCTTGAGGTATTCCGACACTGCCGTGAGCGCATCGGAGCGCTCGATGGAAAACTTCGCAATCGCATGGAACGAAGGATCCTGCCCCACGAGCGTGATGTCGGTGCCGTGCAGCGTGGTCGCGATGCGCACCCCTGAGCCGCCGTCCTCGAGCATCTCGCGCGCGATCCACGCGCTCGTCGCGTGAGGGATCGCGTAGTGGACGTGCAGCAGGTCGAGCTTGTGCGTGCGCACGACCTCGTGCATGCGCACCGCCAGCGCGAGATCGTACGGGGGATACTCGAACAGCGGATATCGCCCGACATCGACCTCATGGAAGAACACCCGAGGAAGAAACGACGGGAGCCGAAAGGGCTGCTGGTACGTGATGAAATGCACGAGGTGGCCGCGCCCGGCGAGCGCGATCCCAAGCTCGGTGGCGACCGCGCCCGATCCCCCATACGTCGGATAACAGCTGATGCCGATTCTCACTGCGTCGCCCCCTCCCTCCACCAGTGGATCGCCATGTCCATCGCGCGCTCGTCTCCGGGATCGATGCGCGTCACCCGCTCGGAGGGCAGCTGGTGCCGGAACCAGGTGCGCTGCCGCTTGGCGTACTGCCGAGTCTCCACGATGATGCGCGCCAGCATCGCGTCACGCGTCAGCGTCCCGCGGACCCGCTCCCTCACGGTACGATAGCCAGTCGCGTTCCACGCCGGGGCATCCTCGGGGACGGTTTGCACGAGCTCGCGCACCTCGTCCTCCCATCCCGCTCGAACCATCGCTGCCGCACGCTCTTCGATCCGGTGCGCGAGCGCCGCCGGCGATCGGGGGCTCACCACGAGCCAGCGAGCGCGAACGGTTGGGCGTCGGGGCTGCTCGCGATGCCAGGCGCTAATGGGCCGCCCGGTGAGGATGGCGATCTCGATCGCGCGCAGCAGCTGCGTGCGCCCGAGATGCGCACGCGCAGGGTCGAGCTGCTCGCACCACCGGCGAAGCTCGGGCGTGGTCATAGGGTTGAGCGCGCGCGCCAGCGCGGCGCGCCGATCAGCGTCCAGCGGCGGCTCCTCGAACAGCGGCATGGCGAGCGCACGCAGATAGAATCCGGTGCCTCCGACGACGACGGCTGTGCGCTGCGCTGCCGTCGCCTCTGCCGCCCAGCGAATCGCGTCCTCCGCCCATGCGGCGGCCGAATGGCGCTCCGTGGGGTCGACGATGTCGATGCCGCGATGCGGAACGCGTCGGCGCTCCCCGGCGGTAGGCTTGGCAGTTCCGATGTCGAAGCGGCGATAGATCTGCCGCGAGTCCGCGCTGATGATGGTCGTCGGCCCGCGCTCGGCGAGCGAAAGGGCGAGCGCCGACTTTCCGGCGGCCGTCGGGCCACAAATGATGCGAAGCTCAGCGGCGGCCAAACCGGCGATCGACCTCGTCCCACGGTACGTGGACGATCGTCGCGCGTCCATGCACGTCGTGCGCGGGCAGCGCCGTCGCGCCTAACGCGCTGAAGAGCGCTCGCATCTCGGCTGCCGACAGCGCGTCCCCGGCCTTGATGGCGGCCTTGCAGGCGACCGTCGCCGCGAGGCGCTCATGACGCGGCGCGGCGCTCGCGAACCGGCTCCCGGCGAGCGCGTCGAGCGTCTCGCGAATGCATCGCTCGGCATCGAACCGCGGATGCGGCATCGGGACCGCACGAATGATCAAGGTATATCCGCCGAATCCTTCGACCTCGAAGCCGAGCGCCGTGAAGAGGTCCTGGTGCTCCTCGAACGCATCGGCCTCCGCTGGGCCAAGATGCAGCGTCAGCGGAAAGAGCAGCCGCTGCGATGGCGCCTCGCCACGCTCGAGGGTCCCCAGGAATCGCTCGAACAGTACGCGTTCGTGTGCGGAATGCTGGTCGATGAGGACGATGCCGTCATCCCGCTCGAACATGAGATACGTATCGCGAAGCTGTACGAGCGGGGGAATCGGTGCGTCGTCAGGCAGCCGGGGCGAGCCCGGAGACGCCGACCCATCCGGGTTGTCGAGCAGCGGCCCGAACCCCCCGTCAGCACGACGCAATACTTCGGTGTCCACGACGGTGCCGACGCCGCCATTCTGCGTTCCCCCGAACGACCATGCGCGGTAGCCGAGCGCCGGTGCGCTCTGGGGGGTCCCAAGCGCCCGACGAACCGCCGCCTCGACGGCGCGCTCCAACATCCAGCGATCGCGAAACCGTACCTCCGCCTTCATCGGATGCACGTTGACGTCGACCAGATCGCCCGGAACGGCGAGCTCGAGGAGCAGAGACGGTCGGACGCCCGCGGGTAATGTCGAGCGATAGGCAGCCTCGGCGGCGCGCACCATGCCGTGATCGCGCACCGCGCGCCCGTTCACGGTCAGGAAAATTCGACGGGCGGCGGTGCCGGCATCGCCGGGTCGCTCGACGAGACCCGAGACGTGAATCGAGCCGGTCACGTCTTCCACGTCGACGAGGCCGTCGGCGTACGCCCCGCCCCACAGTGCCGCGACGCGGGCGCGCAGCGAGCTCGCCGGTGCGAGCGCGAACGTTTGACGTCCATCATGTGTCGCCGTGATCCGCACGTCGCGTCGAGCTAGCGCGATGCTGGTCAGCGCGTCGGCCGTTGCACGCCACTCCGATCGCGGTGATCGAAGGAAGGCGAGCCGCGACGGGGTGTTGGAGAACACGCGCGTCACCGTGACGGTAGTGCCGCGCCGGCGACTACACTCACCGACCTCGCGCACCTCCCCATTGTCGGCGCGGACCAGCGTGCCCCGGCCATCCTCCGCCGCCGTCTCGATCTCGATGGAGGAGATCGAGGCGATCGCGGCCAGCGCCTCACCGCGAAAGCCGAACGTGCCGACGCCAACAAGGTCGTCGGTGCGCCGGATCTTGGAGGTGGCGTGTCGCGCGAGCGCGAGGATCGCATCGTCGCGTGGCATTCCCGTGCCGTCGTCGGCAAGGCGGATGCGCGAGCGACCGCCGTCGGTGACGTCGACCTCGACGGAGCGCGCACCTGCATCGAGCGCGTTCTCGAGCAGCTCCTTGACGATCGAGGCCGGCCGCTCGATGACCTCGCCTGCCGCGATCTGGTCAACGACGGTGTTGGGCAGGACGGCGATGCGCGGCATGCAGGAAGCTACGCGCGTTTGCCGGAAGCGGTCAATTGCGCGTGAGCGGTACCAGCAGTGCGTGCTCGACCCAGCCTTCGCGCGCGCCCGCGAGTGCGATCCGCGTCCAGTCTCCTCGCCGTTCCTCGATGCGCGCGACCTCGCCGACGCGGGCGACTGCGCCGTATTCCGCGGCCAGCGCGGGAAGCATCCGCAGCGCGCCGGTGGCGTCCATCACCGCGAGCCCTCGCCCCGTGACCGCGGAATGTGCCGTGAAAGCGACCGCAGCGAGAGCGACCGACAGCGAGATACCGCCCAATGCGATGGCCGTCGCCCCTGGCCGCCGAATGCGAAGCGCGACGAGCAGCCACGCGAGGCACCAGAGGGAGGCCGCGACGAGCGCGAGCGGTGCGACCGGAAGTGGGGGGACATCGCCAAGCGACTCGTCCACGGGAAGGTCGACGAGAATGAGCGCTTCGCGGGCGTCGGTAGCGAGGGGCTCGAGTCGCAACGCACGCTGCCATCCAACGACGGCACGGGCGGTGTCCGCCGCCTGCCACGATGCGCTGCCGTAATTCATCCATGCATCAGGGGCGCGCGGCTCCGCGGTGGCCACGGCGCCGAACTCGCGAGCGGCATCGGAATACCGGCCCGCCCGATAATCGGCGACGCCGACGGCGAAGCGGCGCGCCGGGTGGAGCTCGGTCTGGACGGCAATCGCGCCTTGCGTCGCGACGAGGAGCATCGCGCCAATGAGCAGAGCCGTCACCGTGGCGCGGAGTGATTCGCGCGTCCGCGCCTCACGATCGATGTCGCGGAAAATGCGCCAGGCGCGCTTGGCATGGTCCTTCGCCGCCGGATGTGAGCCGCTGAAGGCGGCGCGGTCCAGCTCGGCGAGCAAGAGGTCGGCATCCTGCGCGACCGCCGCGGACACGCCCGCCCGACGCGCCACGCGCGCGAGGGCGCCATTGGACGAGAGCGTCAAAGCGCTCACGTTGAGGCGGTCGGCGAGCGCCCGCACGAGCGCGCGTCGCAGCTCACCGGCGGAGACGGGCCGGCGCTGCCGGGCGAGCGCACGAAGATCGCGAGATACCAGCTCGGGTCGTGCGCGCGTGCGCCGACGACTCGTGAGCCGACGCACCGTGGCCGGAAGGGGCGCCAGCCCGAGGAGCAGCCAGAACTCGCTCCGCTCGTGAGGCGGCACAGGTAGTGGGCCGCGGTACGTCGGGCGAACCGCCAGCGGCGGAACGATCGTCGTGCCGGTATCCGCACTCGCCAGCGTGCCCGGTGCGACGAAGACCGAATCGGGGGCGGCTTCGGCGAGCTGGTAGCTCTCCGTCCACGGATCGAAATACCAATAGCGCAGCGGCGCCAGCGTCCGCATTCCCGGACGCGTCGGCGTGAGCACCCAATCGAACTCCTTGGCCCCACGCACGGTGTCGCGATCGGTCGTCACGGTCACGCGCTCATCGGCCGGGACCACGGTCGCCCACGGAACGCGCAGGGGCGGTCGCGGGAGCAGCTTCACGTTCCCGACCCCGGCGACGCGAACGCGCAACAACAGCGGATCGCCGACGCGGGCACGGCCCGTGTCCAGATTCGCAGTGATGCTGAGAGCGCCAACCGCACCCTGGTACTCGACCGGCCGGCCGTCCGCGGGCGGATCGATCGCGATCACGACGATACTGTCACTGCGCGCCTCGTAGCTCTCATCGCGACTGAAGAAGCTCGGCGTCAGCGGCAACGCATAGGTAAGCCGCGCCGAGGGGATGGTGAATCGCCCCGCCGCTACGGGAAAGATCGCGCGCTGGTAGACGAACGCCTCGAACGACTTCCCACGCGATGACACGGTGTAGGCGGGAAGATCCGACGGCGACTCATACGCCAGCATGCCACGCATCTCCGGCGCGAAGAACTCGGGACGGCGCACCCGATCCCGCACGGCGCGCGCAAAAAACGCGGCTACCTGATATGTCGCTTGCTGGCCAACATACACCGTCTCAGGGAGTACGAGGGCGCGCACCTGCACGGGTGCGAGCGTATCGAGGACGGGGTTACGGGTGATGGCCGGCGCACGAGAGTAATCGCGCCGCGCGCGCAGCTGCGCGTCGGCGGGGCGCGATGCCAACCCGATGAGGGCAACGAGCGCCACCACCAGACGACCCGTCACCAGTCCTTCCCTCGCGGCGGTGTGTCCGGCTGATTCGTGCGCTGCTTGCGACCCTGCACTTCCTGCTCGTCGCGTGCGGCGCTGTTCAGGATCGCTTCTGCCTGACGCTCGGAAAGACCGCCGCTGGGACGAGGAATGGGCTCCTGTGCTGGTGCGGCCGGATCGTCTTCCGGCTCCGGCGTCTCGCCGCCACCGCCACCACCACCGCCGGAGGACTGCTGGCGGCGCCGAGCGAGCTCGTAGTTCCACTTGGCATCGAGCTCATCGGGGCGTGCACGGAGTGCTCGCTTGTACGCGTCGACCGCCGCGGCAAAGGCCTGCGTCGCCGCATCGCCCTCCAGCGAGCGCCCGCGCTGCAAGAAGATGTAGCCGAGGTTGAAGAGCGCGCGGTATCGCGTCTCGAGATCCGTGGAGAGGGCGGCACGTTCCAGGGTCTCGATCGCTTCGTCCGGCCGGCCCGCGAGAATCAGCGCCGTGCCGTAGTTGTACTGCGCCCGCGCCGAGCGATCCCCTCGCATGATCTCACGACGGTAGGCCTCGGCAGCCTCGGCATAACGACGCGCCCGAAACAGCTCGTCGCCCTCGGTGTTCGCACCGTATGCGGACGACGGAAGCGCCACCGCGAAGAACAGCGCCGTGGCCGCCGTTCGCGCCGCGGCCGGCGCACGGCGACGGGCACCGCGGCGCTCCGCGAGCAGCGTGTCCGCGAGCAGACAGAGCAACGCCGGGAGAAGGAACAGCTGGAATTGCGGCCGTCGCTCCGCGCCCGCCTGTGCCATGCGCCCCTGACGCCGCAACGTCGCCAGCGAACGGCGAATGTTCGCTGCCTTGTCGGTGGCCGAGGCGGCGATGTAGACGCCGTTCGCCGCGCGCGCGGCGGCCTCGAGCAGCTCGGGCGAGTGCCGCGATACGACGATTTCTCCGTTCTCGTCACGCTTCAACGTCTGCCCTCCCGCTCCGCGCTCGGGAATCGTCGCGCCGGCCAACGTGCCGAACCCGACCGTCACCAGGGTGATTCCGGACTCGGCGGCCCGCTGGGCGGCCTCGGCGACGTCGCTCTCCGGCTCGAACGCTTCTCCGTCGCTCATGATGACGAGTGCGCGGTCGCTTCCGCTACGTGAGGTAAGTAAGAGATCTGTTCCCTGGCGAATGGCGCGGGCGAGCGAGCTCCCCGCCTGGCCGACGACGCTCGGGTCCAGGTTGTCGAGGTAGAGCTCGAGCGCGCCCTTGTCGACGGTGAGCGGCGTCAGGATGTAGCTCCGTCCCGCGAAGGCGATGAGGCCGAATCGATCGCTCGGCGAGCCCGCCAGGAAGCGCCGCGCCTCCTGCTTCATGCGCTCGAGGCGATCGGGCCGCTCGTCGGTGGCGCGCATGGACAGCGACGCGTCGAGCGCCAGCACGATGTCCGCGCCGCCGGCGCGCACGATCGCTCGCTCGGTGCCCCAGCGCGGGCCGGCGAACGCGATGCCGGCGAATATGGTCGCGAGCGACAGGAGGATCACCCGCGCGGTCGGAGAGCGCGTCGCGGATGAGGGGATGAGTCGGGCGACGATGCCTTCCTGGCCTAACGCGGCGAGCCGCCGGCGCCGCTTGCGAAAGGTGACGACGAGCAGCGCCGCCACGAGGACCGCGAGTACCGGGGCGGCCACGAGGGCCCAGGGAATGTCGAAGTAGGGGATCATGGAAGCGGGCCCCGCCATGCGAGCAGCGCCATCTCGGCGGCGATGGCCATCAGCACGAGCGCCAGCGGCCACCGGTATTGCTCGGTATACTGCGTGTAGGTGCGCGTCGTCACCGGGACGCGCTCGAGACGATCGATTTGCTCGTAGATCCGCTGGAGCGCGGCGGCGTCCCGCGCGCGAAAGTATCGGCCACCGGTGGTGCGCGACACATCGGTGAGCAGCCGCTCGTCGATGCGCACCGGGCGGTTCTCGTAGCGCAGCCCGGTGAGACCCCGGCCGACGGGGACGGGTGCCACGCCTTCGGTTCCCGCGCCAACCGTGTAGATCTTGATGCCGTACGCCGCCGCGGCCTGCGCCGCCGTGCGCGGATCGATGTTGCCGCGATTGTTCTCGCCGTCGGTGAGGAGAATCATCACGCGCGACTGTCCCGGTGCGTCGCGCAGACGGTTGGCGGCGGTGGCAATCGCGGTCCCGATGGCGGTGCCGTCCTCGAGAAGGCCGGCGTGCAGATGATCCACGGCGGCGAGGATGACGGGATAGTCGAGGGTGAGCGGCGTCTGTGTCAGCGCCTCGCCGGCGAAGGCGACGAGCCCAATGCGATCGCTACGGCGGCCGTTGACGAATTGCTTCACGACGTCCTTCGCGACCTCGAGCCGGTTCTGCGGCTGGAAGTCCTCGGCCAGCATCGAGCTCGAGAGATCGACCACGAGGACGATGTTGATTCCCTCGCTGGTGATCGTCTCGGCGCGCGCGCCGGAGCGGGGACGCGCAAGTGCGATCACGAGCGCGCCGATCGCCAGGGCGCGAAGAATGACGAGCAGTCGCGCGATCCCCCGCCCCGCCCGCGGTCCGCGCGCAAGGACGTCGGCGCGAGAGAATACGATCGCCGGCCGATGCCGGCGACGGCGCCAAAGCCACCACACCGGAATGGCCAGCAAAAGCAGGAGCGCCCACGGTGCGGCGAACTCGAGGCCGAAGACGCGAATCATGCGGCCTTCTCCTTCGCGGCGGCGGCGATCGCCCGGTCGCGCTCCGTGACCGTCTCGACCTCACGAACGATCGCACGCGCCTCCTGACCGATTTCGCGTGCGCGCTCACCAGTGACCGAGCGACGCGCGAACTTGACGAGGTCAGCCTCGCTGAGGACGGCGGCGAGCCGCTGCACCGGAAGATCGGAGCGTGATCGCAGGAAGCGGATGAGCTCGGTGCTCGTCAGCGAGGGCGTGGCGCCGGGTACGCGGAGCGCGAGGTAGTCGCGAAGCACCTCGACCATGAGCGCGACGAATCGACCGCGCTCCCCGGCCTCGAGCAGCCCCATGCGCTCGACGCGCGTGAACTCACGCTCGGCGTACTGCATCGGGTCGACGGGAATCGGCGCAGGTTTTCGACGCCGGCGGCGGAGGTACCACCAGATGAGGAGGCCGATGATCGCCACCACGAGCAGCGCGAGCGCCACCCACCGCCACCAGGGCGGATCGGCGGCGAGGATGTCGCGAGGTGGCTTCGGCACCTGCTGCGCCGTGTCCAGTGGAAGCACGCTCCGCACGTACACGTGAGCCCGCAGCGGCACGTTGCGCTCGAGATCCATGGCCGTCACCACCGCATCCTCGAACACGATCGTGATCGTGCCGGTGTCCCAGGCCGCGAGCCGCCACCGCGCCGTCTCTTCGGTGCGCAGCGAGTCGCTCGCGGAATCGAGCATGCGTGAGCTGACGATCTCCAGCGTCTCCGAGGTATCAGGCGCGGTGGGCCACGCGATCGTCGCCCCCTCCGGCGCGCGGACGCGCGCCGACACAATGAAGTGCGTCCCGACGGTCACCGTCTCGGGGCGCACGGCGATGCCGAGCTGTACGCCCGGCGCGGTCGCCGTGCCCTGCATAACGAACAGGAGGGCGACGCCGATCACCGGCGCCGCCCCCCGCGCGTCTCGCGTGCCCGAAAGAACTTCATGAGGGGCTCGATGTAGCTCGCGTCAGTGCGGACGACGATCTCGTCGATGGCGAGTCGCCGAAAGAGGCGACGACGCTCGGCGCGCTCCGCCCCGGCCATTTCCTCGAAGGCTTTGCGGACGCCGGTGTCGCTGGTGTCGACGGTGACGGTCGTCCCGCTCTCGGGATCGACGAACCGCGCCAGGCCCACGTTCGGGAGTGTGATCTCGCGCGGATCCTCCATCGTCACCGCGACCACGTCGTGGCGCTGGGCGAGAATCTTGAGCGGCCGCTCGATGTTGGACGCGATGAAGTCGGAGATCAGGAAGATGATCGTGTGATGCGAGAGCATCTTCGCCAGATAGTCGGCGGCCGCGGCGATGTCCGTCTTCCGTCCCTCGGGCTCGAACGCGAGCACATCGCGCACGAGACGAAGCACGTGCCGCCGCCCCTTCCCGGGCGGCACGACGTGCTCGGCGCGGTCGGTGAACAGCAATGCGCCGACCCGGTCGTTGTTCCGCACCGCGGACATGGCGAGCACCGCGCTCAGCTCGCTCGCCAGCTCGCTCTTGAATCGCGCCTGCGTGCCGAACCGCTCCGAGCCAGAGAGATCGATGGCGAGCATCACGGTGAGCTCACGCTCCTCGATGTAGCGCTTGACGTAGGGATGCCCCATGCGGGCCGTGACGTTCCAGTCGATGGTGCGCACTTCGTCGCCGGGCTGATATTCCCGCACCTCGGCGAATTCCATCCCTTGCCCCTTGAATACGGAGTGATACTCGCCGGTGAAGAGCGAGTTCACGAGGCCGCGCGTTCGGATCTCGAGAAGCTTGACCTGCCGCAGGACTTCGGGGGGAACCGCGCGGGCCGACGTCGCCGTCCGGGCTCTGGCGGGCGGAGCTGCGGCCACCGGCACGTTCCCCGAAACGCGCGAGACCTCGCGACGACGGTCGCCCCGCCCGGCGTTGGCGGCAGCCCCGCGCTCTGGTCCGCTCTTGCTCACGGACTTTCGATCGCGCCCAGGATCTTGTTCACGATGATGTCGCTCGTGACCTCCTCCGCTTCCGCCTCGTACGTCGTGAGCACGCGGTGGCGCAGAATGTCGGGACCGATCGCCTTCACATCGTCGGGGGTCACGAAGTTGCGCCCGCGCAGGAACGCGTGCGCGCGGGCACCTTGCGCGAGGAAGATCGTGGCGCGCGGACTCGCGCCATACTCGATGAGCGGTGCGAGCTCCTTGAGCCCCGCTTCCGCCGGCTTGCGCGTCGCGTGCACGATGTCGACGATGTAGTCCATGATGCGCTCATCGACGTACAGGTCCGCAATCCGGCGGCGGGCGTCGAGCACTTGTTGCGGCGTCGAGGCGTGCTGCACGGGAATCGGATCGCCGCTCGCCATGCGACGCATGATCTCCTTCTCCTCGTCGCGCGTGGGATAGTCCACGTGCAGCTTCAGCATGAAGCGATCGACCTGCGCCTCGGGAAGCTGATACGTGCCTTCCTGCTCGATGGGATTTTGCGTCGCGAGCACGAGGAATGGCTCCTCGAGACGGTGGGTGGTGCCCCCGATCGTGACCTGTTTCTCCTGCATCGCCTCGAGCAGTGCCGCCTGCACCTTCGCCGGGGCACGATTGATCTCGTCGGCGAGGATGATGTTGGCGAAGATCGGTCCCTTCTTTGCGCTGAACTGCCCGGTGGCCTGGTCGAAGACCATGGTGCCGATCACGTCCGCCGGGAGGAGATCCGGCGTGAACTGGATGCGCTGAAAGGACGTGCTGATCGTCTCGGCCAGCGTTTTCACCGTGAGCGTCTTGGCGAGACCGGGGACGCCCTCGAGCAGAACATGTCCGCCAGTCAGCAGCCCGATGAGCAGCCGCTCGACCATGTACTCCTGACCCACCACGCGCTTGCCGACTTGCGTGATGATGCCCTGGACGAGCGCAGTGTCGGCAGCGGGAGCGGCGGTGCGGGTGGCCATTGAGATCCTCGTGAACGGTTTGGTGCAGAACTCCAAAGGCGCTAAAGGCGCTAAAGGCGCTGAAAGCGCGGAAGACAAGCGCCTCCAGCGCCTTTAGCGCCCTTAGCGCTTGATCCTATACCCCTCGTCCTCTTCCTCGAACACCCACACCGCCATGCGGGCGGGCTCGATGGGCGCGTCCGGATCGATCGCGGTCCAGCGGGCGCTCGAGCCCGTTCGCGGATCGGGCGCGACCGTGGCAATCTCATCGGCGCGCTTGATCCAGAGCGCCAGGTTCGCGGGCCGCAGGTCCACCCATCCGCGATACGCGATGTCCGCGCCACGATCCTCGGGAGGAACAACGACCTTCTCCCCGCGAAGCACGTGTTCACCATTCGCGAGCAGGATCGGCAAGCCAACGGACAGGATTTGCCGCCGCACCGTGGGCTCCGTCTCGCGAACGAGACGCTCACAGTCGCGCGCCGCGCACTCCGGGTCGGCCATGGCCAGCGCACGCACTGTCGGGTAGAGACGACCGATCAGGTAGGCTTCGAACAGCAGCTTGGTGAGCCGAGGTGGTCCCAACATTTCGAAGGCAACCGATCGCACGCCGTGCCGCTCCTCGAGCGCCCGCAGGCCCTCGATCGCGACGGAGCGAAGGTATCCGCCGCGATACGTCGGTCCGAACGTCGCGCCATCGAGCGCGGCGACGATGTCTTTGCCGGTCGGGCGGCCGGTGAGCTCCATGATCACCGCGTCCGCGATCTCCTCCGGCGTCACCAGCTCCATTTGGCCGAGCGCGGTGACCGTCTCGAACTCATCGCGGGCAAAGACACCGTTCTCGCCGACATTGATGAACACGCTCTCGAGGTGACGCCCCGTCTTGACCCATCCGTCGGCGTCCGGGGCGAAGGCGTCGGCGACGCGCATCGGCGTCTCGCAATCGACCAGCTCGACTGGGCGGCCGCCGCGGCGCACGGGTCCGTAGCCGATCTCCTTCCACCCGATCACCGCCGTCGGCTTGATCTCGATCGTCGCCGGCGCGCCCGGCGTGCGCGCCATGAGAAAGAGAAAAAGGCTCTGCGCGCCCGCCACCGCGGACTTCGACATCAACGTGCGTGACGGCTTCTCCTCGCTGTGGGTGTACGGAATGTTGAGGCCCATTCCGCCGGTGCCGCTGGTCCCGATCTTCACGTAGGCCTTCGTTCCCGCGCGCCGCAGTCCTTCGAAGAGCGTCTGCATGTGCCGGATGATCTGCGGTAGCGGCAGCGTGAGCAGATGCCGCTCGACCTCCTCCGCGCTCGCTCCACCGTGCGTGGCCGCTTCCATCAGGCGCGCCGAGCTCGCGAACACATCCTGATACGCCAGGGCCGTGGCGCTGTTGACGCAATCGACGACGGCATCGGGGCGAATCGTCGTCAGCCACTGAAAGAGGAGGTTTTCGTCGAATGACGCGCTTGCCGGGCGGAGCACATCATCGATCAGCCGCCGCCGAGCGACGGGATCGCGCATGAGGTCGTCGCGATGGCGATCGGCGAGATCGCTCGGGAGAAAGATGTTCCCCCAGCGCGCCTCGACCGCGACGCTCAGTTCCCGCTCGAGCTCCCGCAGGCCGGCTTCGGCCTCGCCCTGGGTCAGCGCGGTGATGACGAGCCGCCGCGGCTCATGCTGGGCGAGCCGGCGCGCCACGGCGGCACCGACCAGCCCCGCCCCGCCTAACAGCAGCACCGTCGAGCCGCGGATTTCCATGGCGCTCAGGGCTCTCGAACGAGCGCGGCGATGATCTCTCGCTCGCGCGCCGTCAGCTTGCGCGACGCTCCGGGGGCGAGCTTGCCGAGCGTGACCGGTCCGAACCGGGTGCGGACGAGGCGGTCGACCTCGAGGCCTAACGCGAGGCAGAGCCGGCGCACTTCGCGGTTGCGCCCTTCGGCGATCAGCACGCGAAGGTCCCAGCGGCCGCCCCCCAGCGATGTCGCCTCGATGTCGTGAAGGCGAACGGGACCGTCCTCGAGGTCCACGCCGCGTCGCGCGAGCCGCACGGCCGCTTCCGCGTTCCCGCGCACCGTCGCGACGTATTCGCGCTCGACCGTGCGACTGGGATGGGTGAGGGCGTGGGCGCCATCACCGTCCGTCGTCAACAGCAGCACGCCTTCGGTGAGATAGTCCAGCCGGCCGACGTACGTGAGGCCCGGGATCGACGGCACGAGATCGAAGATCGTGCGACGACCCTGAGGGTCCGACCGTGTCGTGAGCACGCCGGCCGGTTTGTTCATCACGAGCCAGGCGGTCGTCGTCTGCGCGACGATCGCGCGACCATCGACGGCGATCGTGTCCCGCGCCGGGTCGACGCTCTGGCCCGTGCGTGCCGGGGTGCCGTTGACCGTCACCCGGCCGGCGACCACCAGCGCCTCCGCGCCGCGTCGCGAAGCGACGCCGGCGCGCGCCAACGCCCGCTGGATGCGCATCGCCACCATCGGCCTCACTCGGCAGCGTTAGGCGACGGCGTGGCGTCGGAGGACGCGACGACCCGAAGCGCGATCGCGAGCTCGTCGGCCCGCGGAAGCTCCTCCAGGTGCCGGAGCGCGAAATGCTCGAGGAAGAGCGGCGTCGTTCCGTACAGCAGCGGTCGTCCCAGGCCTTCGGCACGGCCGACGACGTCGATCAGTCCACGCTCATGCAGCGACTTGAGGACGCCGCCCACCGCGACGCCGCGAATCTCCTCGATGTCCGCGCGCGAGATCGGCTGGCGATACGCGATGATGGCCAGGGTCTCGAGCGCGGCTCCGGACAAACGCTGCGGACGCGCGGCCAGCTGCGCCCGCTCGATGGCCTCGGTGTATTCCGCGCGCGTCAGGATCTGCCAGCCGCCCGCGATCTCCACCAGCTCGACGCCATGCCCTTCGACGTCGTAGTGCTCGCGAATCTCGTCGAGCGCCGCGGCGACGGCGGCAGCGCTGGAATCCTCGTCGAGCGCGGCGAGCTCGTCCGTTGGAATCGGACGGCCGCTCGCGAACAGCGCCGCCTCAAGCAGCTTCGCTAGCGGCGTCACGCGAGATCTCCACGACGGCGAACGGACGCGCCTGCACGAGCTTCAGCTCGCCGCGGCGCGCCAGCTCGAGCAGCGCCAACAATGCCGACAGCACCTGCCAGGGCTCGGCGTTGGAATGAACGAGATCGGACCATCGCGCCATCGCGCGCAAGCTCAGCACGGCCCGAATCGTCGCCATCGCACCGTCGACGTCGAGCGCCCGCGGCACGATGTCGTGCAGGAGCGGTCGGGTCGCGACGCGAAGCACCCGGTCCACGGCAGACAAGAGCTCGGGAAGCGAGAGCGCGAGCGGGCTCGACGGAGGCGCCGGATCGGCCGGCAGCCAGCCACGTGCGAATCGATTCCGCCGATCCTCCGACCGATCCTCGAGCACGTCGACGACCTCGCGCATCTGCTGGTACTCGAGCAGCCGCCGCACCAGCTCCGCGCGCGGATCTTCCCAGCTCTCATCGTCCTGCGACCGCGGGAGGAGCATCTGTGCCTTGATGCGGAGCAGGCGCGCGGCCATCTCGAGATACTCCGCGGCATCACTCAGCTCGAGGCCATGAATGCGGGCGAGGAACTGCTCGCAGATTCGCGCGATGGGAATGTCGGTGATCTCCACCTCCTCCTCGCGGATGAGCGTGAGCAGGAGATCGAGGGGGCCGGAAAACTGGTCCAGCTCGACGATGAACGTCCGGGTGCTTTCCGCCTCGAGGGTTGCGCTCACGTCGGCTCCCGAAGGTCAAAGGGCGCGATGAGGCGCATCGCGACGCCCATCAGCAAACGGACCGGTGCCATCCACGTCGCAATCACGGCTGGCGCGAACGAGAGCAGCAGAATGAGAATCAACAATCCGTACGCGCCGATGCGCTGGTAGTGCATCGCCCACGCCGGCGGCAACAAATACTTCATGACGTGCGATCCATCGAGCGGCGGCAGCGGCAGGAGGTTGAACATGATCAGCACGAGATTGATCAGAATGCCGAACCGCAGCATCTCCTGCGCATAGCCGAGCGCCGGCGCCGCATCCGGCGCGCTCCGCCCGAGGGCGCCCACGGCAACCGCGAGCATGACGCACGCGAGCGCGATCACGGCGTTCGCCCCCACCCCGGCGAGCGACACGATGATGTCGCCACGCTTGAAGTTGCGATAGTTCCGGGGGACCACCGGCACGGGCTTGGCGCCGCCGAAAATCATGGCGCCCCCCGATCCCCAATACGTCATTGCCGGCAGCAACAGAGTGAGAAAGGGATCGATGTGCTTGATGGGATTCCAGGTAAGTCGGCCCAACTGGTGCGCCGTGGGGTCGCCCTGCTTCAACGCCGCGAATCCGTGCGCATATTCGTGGGCGATCACCGAGAACAGGAATATCGGTAACCCGAGGAGAAGCTGCTCCAGGCTCAATCGCGGCGTGGGAGAAAGTAAGCGTGGGCCACGCGTCGGACCGCGCGTAAGGTACCCGTCATGTGAAATGATGTCAAAGCCATGTGGCGCCTTGACATCCGTGATCTCGCGGCCTAGCTTTCGCCCTCCGAAATCGCAGTCGCCTCATCGCCTCTCCGGAGAGTTTCGTCGTGCCGAATATCAAGTCCGCCGAGAAGAACATGCGGAAGTCGCGTGCCGCCGCGGTGCGCAACCGCGCGCAGCGCTCGGCACTCCGCACCGCCCTGAAGAAGGCGACCGACTCGGAAGCCACCAACGAGAGCCGTCTCGATGCGATCAGCCTGCTGGATCGGGCCGCTCGCAAAGGCCTCATTCATCGCAACGCCGCCGCGCGGCACAAGAGCCGGCTGGCAAAGGCCTCGAAGTAGCAGGACCCTGTCGATAAACGAAACCCGGGCAGCCGCCCGGGTTTTTTTTGTCAAAGCGCGGCGAGCTCCGCCCCGCATCGCTCGCAGTACCATTCCGTCGGGTAGTTCATCGTGCTGCACTCCTGGCACTTCAGCGTCTTCACCTGCTCGCTCGGCACATCCTTGAGGAACGACGGCACCTGCGTCGACTGCCGCGGCATGTGCGGCGATGCCGGCTCCGAGGGAAGTCCAAGACCGAACGGGTTGCTCTGCGCTTCGCTCGCCGCCTGACCCGCAGACGGCGTGGGGTTGATCGGCCGGCCGCGCGAGTCGACGACCGATTTGAGAAACTCCAGCTCATCGAATCCAACGCCACCGCTGTCCGGGCGAGACGGAGTCGCCTTGGGCGGAGGACTCGGGGCAGCCGGCGTGCGTGCCTCACGAGTCATCGACTCGCGCGGCGTCCCACTCTTCGGCGCGTTCAACGCCAGCACTTCGCGCAGCCGCGTCAGCTCGACGCTGGCCTGGGTGCGCTCGAGCGCGATCGACGCGGTCGCCTCATCCGTGCGGCGCAGAATCTCATCGTAGGCGTCAGCGGACAGCTCGCCGACGGAAGCGCGCAACTCGGCCTCCGACCGCTCGTCACGATGCTTCGCTTCGGCGCGCTCGAGCTCCCCGAGCCGCTCGGCGAGCGTCTTCGCCGCCGATTCGATCTCGGACATGTGGCCCAGCAGCTGATCGACGACCTTCTGCAGCCGAAGCGCGTAGTCGCCATGGACCCGTTGATAGATGTGCGCAGGGGTCGAGTCGCGGCGGGCCTCGAGCGCGGCCAGCCACGATTCGAACCGCGCACGCTCCGCCATGAGCGATGCGACGTTCGACGCAGTGTTCGTGGGCGGATTGGTCATTCGTGTCTCCGCTGGTCATCCGGTGCCGGACACCCCGGATACGGTCCGGCGAATCCGGCGCGCTCCCGTGCCGCGACGAGTTCGGCTACCTGATCGCCCGAGAGCTCGTTCACGCGACCAAGCAATCGCGAAGTGAGCAGGATGCGCGCCGCGTGCTCCAGGCTTTCCATCCGTTGGTGCGCAATCGACAACGTCGCTCCGGCCGTGACGGCGCCATGATTCGCCATGAGAAAGGCGTCGTGCGTGGGGATGAACGGATCGAATTGCCGAGCGAGGGCCTCCGTTCCCGGCATTTCGTACGGGACGAGCGGCACCCAGCCCATCTGAAAGATAACCTCCGGTAGTATGCACGAGGCAAACCCCTCCCCCGCAACGGCGAATCCCGTCGCCACCGGGGGATGCGCATGGACGATCGCGAAAACATCGGGCCGCTGCGCGTAGATGCGCAGGTGCACCGCAAGCTCGCTCGACGCGTGTCGCTTGCCGCGCACGCGCTGCCCATCGAGCCCGACCTCGACGAGATCGTCGGGCCGCACGTCCACCTTCGACATTCCCGCCGGCGTGACCAGAATGCGATCGGCGCTCAGCCGCACCGAGACATTCCCATCAGGCCCCGCGATGAGCCCCCGTTCCCACAACCGTCGGCAGACGGTGACGATCTCGCGGCGAGTCGCGATCGTGCGTGGCACTCCGCGTCATCCCTTGAATCGATAGATCACGTGCCCATCGACGATGGTGACGAGTGCGCGTCCCCGGAGCAAACGCTCTGCATACGGCGTGTTGCGACCTTTCGAGACGAAGGCCGTGGGATCCACCGACCACTCGAGGTTGGGATCGAACACCGTGACGTGGGCGGGAGTTCCACGCGCGAGCGAACCGCCGGGAAGATGAAAGAGCCGCGCCGGTGCGCACCCCAGCCGATCGACAAGGACCGGGAGATCGATGATCCCGGTGTGCACCAGGTCCGTCAGCAGCACCCCCAGCGCCGTCTCGAGACCGACGATGCCAAAGGGCGCGTCGGCGAACTCTCGTTCCTTGGCGTCGTAGTGGTGCGGTGCGTGATCCGTCGCGATGACATCGATGGTTCCGTCGCGTACGCCGTCGCGCAACGCCTCGAGGTCATCGGCGGTGCGCAGCGGCGGATTCATCTTCGCGTGTGTATCGTAGCCCTCACATGCATTCTCGGTGAGCGTGAGGTGGTGCGGCGTGACCTCGGCGGTCACCGACACGCCCTGCGCCTTGCCCCAGCGAATGAGCTCCACCGATCCGCGCGTGCTCATGTGCGCCAGGTGCACGTGCCCCCCGGTGAGACGGGCGAGGAGGATGTCGCGCGCGACCATGACTTCCTCCGCCTCGGCGGGAATTCCTTTCACGCCGAGGCGCGCGCTCACGATTCCTTCGTTCATCGCACCGCCTGACGCGAGCGTCGGCTCCTCGCAGTGATCGATCACCGGGATTCCGAACGACTGCGCGTATTCGAGCGCGGTCCGCATGAGATGGGCGGAGGCGACGGGCTTGCCGTCATCACTCACCGCCACGGCCCCTGCCCCGACCATCTCGCCGAACTCCGCCATTTGCTCACCGCGCTGGCCGAGCGAGATCGCGCCGATCGGGTAGACACGCGCCGCGCCGGCGCGCATGGCCTGACGCAGGATGAACCCGACGGCAGCCTGGTTGTCGGTGACCGGCTCGGTGTTCGGCATGGCGCACACCGCCGTGAAGCCGCCCGCCGCGGCGGCACGCGCCCCAGTCGCGATCGTCTCGACATCCTCGCGCCCCGGCTCGCGCAGGTGGCAATGGACGTCGATGAACCCCGGGGCAATGATGGCCCCGTCACAGTCAATGACGTCGGCCTCGTCAGGCGTGCCAAGGGATCGCCCGTGGGCCTCCACCACGCCGTTGCGGAGGAGCACATCACCCGCCGCGTCAATGCCCTGCGAGGGATCGAGTATTCGGCCGCCCCGCAGCATCACATCACGAGCGGCGGCGCCCGAGGGCGTTCGTGCGGTCATCGCTCGCTGCCTCCTTTGGCCGCGTCGGCCAGCTCGGGGCGCCCACCAGCGAGGAGATAAAGCACGGCCATTCGCACCGCCACGCCATTCGTCACCTGGTCGAGAATGGCGCTCTGCGCACCATCGGCGACATCGGAATCGATCTCGACACCGCGATTCATCGGTCCCGGGTGCATGATGAGCACCTCGTGATCCGCGCGGTCGAGGCGCTCGCGCGTCACGCCGAATACGCGGTTGTACTCGCGAAGCGACGGAATGTAGCCAGCCTGCATCCGCTCGAGCTGCAGGCGCAGCACGTTGAGCGCCTCGGCCCATTCGATGGCCTCGTCGATGCGCTTGAAGACACGCACGCCGAATTCGCCGATATCCTTTGGCAGGAGAGACCGCGGTCCGCACACCGCGACCTCGACGCCCATTTTGGTCAGTCCCCAGATGTTCGAGCGCGCCACGCGCGAGTGCAGGACGTCGCCGACGATGCACACCCGCCGCCCCTCGAGGGTTCGGAAGTGATCGCGCAAGGTGAGGAGATCGAGGAGCCCCTGGGTGGGATGCTCATGCGTGCCGTCACCCGCGTTGATGACGTTGGACTGGATGCGGTCGGCGAGAAAGTGCGCCGCGCCTGATGCCGAGTGGCGGATCACGACCATGTTGATCCGCATCGCCTCGAGATTGCGCGCCGTATCGACGAGGGTCTCCCCTTTCTGGACGCTGGACCCGGACGAGCCCACGTTCACCGTGTCGGCCGACAGCCGCTTCTCCGCAAACTCGAAGGAGATGCGCGTGCGCGTCGACGCCTCGAAGAAGAGGTTGGCGATCATCATCCCGCGCAACGCGGGCACTTTCTTGATCTGACGCTCGCTGACTTCCTTGAATGGCTCGGCGGTATCGAGGATCAATCGAATCTGCTCCGTCGAGAGAGGCTCGAGCCCGAGCAGGTCCTTGCCGAGCGTTCTCGTCATGCGCCCTCGTCGCGGGGAACGACGACGACGGCGTCCTTGCCGTCGAGCTCGTCGACGAGCACATCGACGCGGTCCGTCGGCGACACCTCGATCTTCTTCCCGACGATGTCGGCGTGAATGGGGAGCTCGCGACCGCCGCGGTCGACGAGCACCGCGAGGGCGATGCGCGCCGGACGTCCAAAGTCCGCCAGCTCGTCGAGCGCCGCCCGCACGGTCCGTCCGGTATAGAGCACGTCGTCGATGATGACGACGTGTTTCCCTTCCAGGTTCCAGGGCAGGTCGGTGGGGCCGACGACGGGCCGGGGCCCGACCGTCTGCAGATCGTCGCGGTAGAGCGTGATGTCGAGCGCGCCGCGTGGCACCTCGACCTTCTCGCGCTCGCGAATCGCCTCGACGATGCGCGTCGCCAACTGCACGCCGCGCCGTTGAATGCCGACGAGGATCAGATCTTCCGTGCCGTTGTGGAGCTCGATGATCTCGTCGGCCATGCGCTTGAGGGTGCGGTCCACCGCGCGCGCATCGAGCACGACAGAATTCTTGGGAGGCATCGGTGGAGGAATATGCCCGCGGCGACCGGTTGATAGAAGGGGGATGTCGACGTGGCCCTTACCCGGGCCCACCCCTTGCAGCACCTTTGCCCCTGACTCCACTCGGAAGGAGCCGTCGATGCGATACACAGGATGGATGGTCGGGGCGCTGCTGATGGTCGCCTGCACGCCCGGCCGGGCCTACATGAACGATGTCAACAGCACGCCGACGATTGCGGAGGCCGAGCGATTGATCGCCGACGCCCAACAAGCCGGCGCGGACTCGCTAGCGTCGGAGGCGATCGGAGCCGCTCGGCAGGCGCTCGAGGCGGCGCGCGGCTTCGAGCAGCGCGCAGAGCGTGGTCGCGCGCAGCTCGAGGCGCTCCGCGCACAGGCCGAAGCTCGTTATGCACGGGCGGCGGCGGAGCGCGAGCTGGCCCAGCGGGAGGAGACGCGCGCACGCGCCGCCCTCGCTGCCCTTCCGCCGGGAGGTGACCGATGAACGCCCGTCTCTTGCTGCTGGCATCGGCGCTGACGCTGGCAGCCTGCGCGACCACTCGCCCCTCCGGTGAGCTGGCCCAGGCCCGCGCGATCCATCAGGGACTCGTCTCATCCGGGGCGGACCGCCGTGTCGAGGCCGACATGCTGCGGACCAACACCGCCATCGCCGAGGCGGAAGCCGCGTTCACGGCGCGAAAGCATCAGAGCGATATCGACGCGCTTGGTCACATCGCGCTCCGCCTGGCGCAGACCGCCGAAGCCAACAATGCGCGTCTCCTGGCCGAGCGCGTCTCTGATAGCCTGCGTACCGCGCGGCTGCAGCGCCTGCTCACCCTGAGCGAGGCCCAGCGCGCGGACCTGGAGGCGAAGCGGCAGCTCTCCGAGCAGGAGACGGAAGCGCTCCGTCAGCGCAACGACTCGCTACGGCAAGCGGCCGAAGAGGCGAACCGCCGACTCAACGAGGCGGTTGGGCAGCTCCGCTCGCTCGTCGCCGAGATCACGAACCTGCAGCAGACGCAGCGCGGTCTCGTCATCAGTCTGAGCGACATCCTCTTCGACGTCGGGAAGAGCACGCTCAAGGCTGGTGCTCAGGCAAGCATCGAACGGATTGCGGTGGTGCTCAGGCAGTATCCGCAACATCAGATTCTCGTCGAAGGGCACACCGACGCCACCGGAAGCGACGACTTCAATCTTCAGCTCTCCCGGGACCGCGCGAACTCGGTGCGCACGGCGCTCGTCGCCGGAGGTGTCGACGCATCGAAGATTACCGCAGAGGGATTCGGGGAATCGCGTCCCGTCGCCAGCAACGACAACGCCGCGGGCCGGCAGCAAAACCGGCGGGTCGAGATCGTGATCGTCGGCGCGGGCACGGTGGCCGACGCGGTGCGGGTCGACACGACGGCCGCACCACCGCGCTGAACGAGCAGCGTCGTCACTCGTAAGGCAGTCCGCGAACCCCGCACGAGCGTCCTGGCTCGTGCGGGGTTCGCCGCATTTCGGGCTGCGACTGGGGCGCCACTGTCACGCCGCGCGCGGTGTCGTTACTCGCCGCGTCGAATTCGGAACTCCTGGCATGCCGTTCGGTCACCGCGACCGGTCGATGCGTCCGCCTGCACGTGGCCGGAAAACATGTGACTTCCGACCACGCATGCAACTCGTGGCGCCGGAACCAGTTGCGCGAGGGGTGTTCGAAAGTTAGCTGCCTTTCATGAGCGGCATGCAATGCGCCTATAGAGAGCGCGCAATCCGGCACTTACACAACCGAGATGGAGTCAGCGAATGAGCACCCGGCGCGGATTCACACTGCTCGAGGTCGCGATCGTAGTCGTGCTGATGGGGATCATGGGCGGGTATGCCGCGCCCCGGCTCCTCCAGGCGCGAACGCGCGCCAGCGCGCGCAGTGCGTCGCAGGCGGTGGTGTCGCAGCTTGCTCGGACGCGCGACATCGCCTCACGCCGGCGCATCGCCACTCGCGTCGTGTTGTCATCGACGACCATTCGGGCGTTCGGCACGATCAACGGCGTCGAGCAGGAAGTACTTCCGCCGCTCGAGCTCACGACTGAATACGGTGCGACGCTGACGTCCGGCAAGTCTGAAGTCCGCTTCGACACTCGTGGCTTCGCCTCTGGGCTTACCGGTCACGTCGAAGTCAGCACGTATCACGGGAATTCGTACTCGAAGTTGTGCATATCCCGCTACGGCAACGTTCGCCTTGGAGGATGCGTTTCATGACCGCGCGCAAGGGTTTCAGCCTCATCGAGCTCATGGTCGCGATCATGATTCTCACGGTCGCGCTTCTCGGACTCGCTGCCAGCAGCGCCGTCGCCACCCAAATGATCGGAACCGGCGGGCGTCACACGCTCGCGGCGTCCGTCGCGCAATCGCGATTCGAGATGCTGCGTCGCGGCGGATGCGCGGCCCTCGTCGGCGGCAGCAGCTACACGCGCGGCGTCACCGAGTCGTGGCAGGTGGATTCGATCCGAAGCTCGGCGTTCATTACCGCCCGCGTGACGTATCAGACGCGCCGCGGGCCTCGTACACAGACCTTTCGCTCGGTGCGCCCATGCTGACCCGGACTCCGTCTTCGACAGGTCGTCGCGGTGCGTCGATCATCGAGCTGATGATCACGCTCACGATCTTCGGCCTGGTGATGGCCGGCGTAACCAGCGCGATCGCGGAGCAGACACGATTTCAGGCTGGCGCATCGCGCGTGGTGGCATCGCAGCGCAGCCTGCGTCAGATCAGTGACCTCCTTCCGAGCGAGCTGCGCGCGCTCGGCACGGGGTCCGGGGACATCTACGCCATGAACGCCTCGTCGATCGATCTGCGCATCACGACGGGCTCCACTGTCGTCTGCGCGGTCGCGGCGGGTGGTGGCTCCGTGACGATCCCGCCGGTCCAGCTGGCGACAGGAGTGCCCCTGACCTCCTGGCGCGACGTCCCAACGACCGGAGATTCCCTCTTCATCTTCGACGAGGGCGCCTCGGCGGCGCGGAACGATGACACGTGGCGCGCCTACCGCCTGTCCGGAGCTCCTGCCTCAGCGCAGTCGTGTCCGACGTCCACCGGATTCACCCGCACTGCTGGCGAAGCCGCCACGGGCATGCGGTTGACGGTGACCCCGGCGATCCCGGTGACCACGCTCGTCGGCGCGCCGATCCGCTTTTTTCGTCCGGCTCGATACGCTCTCGCGACCGGTGCCGACGGCCGGTGGTACCTCGGATACACCGAGTGCAAGGCTGGCTGCGGTACGCTCGATGTCGTAGCGGGGCCGGTCCGGCCGCCGAGCGGCCAGGGCATCGGTTTCACGTTTCGCGATTCGTTAGGTGCGATCACCGCGAGTCGCACGGACGTCGCGTTCATTGAGCTGGTGTTGCACACGGATGGGCCGCCAGCCGGCGAACGGTCGCGGATCCGCTCCGGGGCGCTGGCTGATTCACTTCGTGTGTCCATCTCCGTACGCAATCCGAGGTAATGGAGCTCATATGCTGACCCGCTGGATTTCCGACAACCGTCGCGGCTTCGCGCTGGCCACTGCCGTGGGGGCCATTGCCCTCGTCGGCGCGCTGGTTGCCGGCGCATTCGTGGCCTCGACGACCGAGTTCCGCACCGGACGCGACGCCATCCAGCAAACCCGCGCGTTCGAGGCGGCCGAGTATGGCAACAGTGCGATCCGCGCGAACTGGAACAACGCGTGGAATAACACGATGAATCGCGGCGATACGCTCATCCGGACGTACGATGCCGGGAGTGCCGCCGCCATCGTCCGCGTCACGCGGCTGAGCGACAACATTTTTCTCGTGTCGTCGGAGGCGTCGGCCGGAACGGGGCTGGCTTCGGGATCACGACGTCGGGTCGCCAGCCTGCTCAAGCTCAGCATCCCGAACGTGAAAATCAAAGGCGCGCTCACTGCTCGCGGCCACACGAAGGTCGGCGGCACCGCGCTCATGATTGGCCGCGATACGCTGTACCCGGGTTGGGACTGCCCGGCGCCAGCGTCAGGCACCGGCGTGCCCGGCCTCGCCATCCCCGACTGGACGCACGTCTCGCTCGGCGGTACCTGCAAGAACTATCTCTGCGTGCAGGGGTACCCGCAGGCGGTGATCGGGAGTGAGATGGCCGACACGACCACGTACTTCAGCTACGGGGACTACCAGTGGAACGACCTCACCTCAATGGCGACCAAGATCATGGGCGCCGGGCCGCACACCGGGGTCGGCCCCCGCTACGCGAGCGGCACGTGTGACATCGACAATCCTCTGAACTGGGGCGAGCCTCACAAGGTAACGGTCGGCACCCCGGGGCCGTGCGAGAACTACTATCCAATCATCTATGCGCCCGGCGATCTCAAGATCAACGGCGACCGTGGACAGGGCATCCTTCTTGTCAACGGATCACTCGAGGTCCAGGGCGGATTCCAGTTCTACGGCTTGATCGTCGTTCGAGGTGAGCTGCGAACGGCAGGTACCGGCGGTCACTTCAACGGCACGGTGCTGGCGGCGAACGTGGCGGTGGGCGGCGAGATGACGTCGAATAACACCGTCTCGGGCAATGCGACATTTCGCTACTCCAGCTGCGCGCTGATGTCGGCGTTGCGCGGGACCGCGTCACCCGTGGCCATTCGCGATCGCGCCTGGGTCGAGCTCTATTGAGTCATCGGAGGCGGGCCGCGGGCGAGTGCCCGCAGCCCGCCTCCGGGCCATTCGCGCAGGAACTAGCGTTTCTGCCAGACGCTAGGGCATATTCCCGCCTCGAAGGCTTCAGCCGCTGGCGCCGCTGAGCAGATCTCCTAGGCCTCGTTCCGCCATTCGCAAGCGATCATGACCGCGGGTGAAGCACATCTGCGAAGGACCCTCAGTCATGGCCGCCCGGCGAGCGTCACGCGCGCACGGCCTGCCTGTTGCTCGCGCCTTCCGTGTCCCGGTTCCGGTGCCGCGGACAGTGTCACTGAACGCACGCGCGAGCACCAATGACGACCATCCCGACCGAGCCCATTGGCAGCATTCCTCGACCGGTCCCACTGATCGAGGCGGTCGCCGCGGGCGACATCCCCGATCCGGATGTCGATCCGCAATACGAGGCGGCGGTAAAGGATACCATCGACCGGCTGGAGGCGACCGGCTCCCCCGTCATCACCGACGGTGAGCAACGGAAATACGAAAACTTCTGGACGTACTCCGTGCACGGCCTGTCGAATACCGCGCCGGACGGCTTTCGCATCCCCTTTGCCGCCGGCCACACTCGCCGGATGCCGCGGCTCACGCGTGGCCCCTTCCGGTACCAACGCTACGCCGATAGCTACCTGGAAGTCGCGCTTCGCTACGCACAGCGCCCGCTCAAGCAAGCGGTGATCTCCCCGTCGGCCCTCAGTCTCATGTATCCCGCGACCGAGATCCCCGGCTATTCTCGCGATCAGTTCATCGATGATCTGTTGAGCGAGCACGAGAAGGAAATTCGGCGTTGCCTCCAGAAGGGCGCGTTCAAGGTGCAGGTCGATTTCACGGAAGCGCGTCTGGCGATGAAGATCGATCCTTCGGGGCAGTTGCTCAACAGCTTCATCGATCTCAACAACCTTGCGCTCTCACGCTTCTCCGCCGAGGATCGCAGGCGCATCGGCGTGCACACCTGTGCCGGCGGCGATCGTGATTCCACACACAGCGCGGACGTCGACTATGCGGCGCTGCTGCCCCGCCTCTTCGAGCTCAATGTCGGATACTTCTGCATGGCGCTCGCCGGCGAGCGCGATCGCACGCGCGTGCTGAAGATCGTCCGTCAGCACATGAAGCCGGGCCGCAGAATATTCGTCGGCGTCGTATCACCGATAAATCCGCGCGTCGATACGCCGGAGGAGGTCCGCGACCGCGTGCTCGAGGCTGCCGAGTACATCCCGGTCGATCAATTGGGCACGACGGACGACTGTGGCTTCGCGCCGTTCAGCGACGACACCTCGACCAGTCGCGATACCGCGTTCGCGAAGATCGAGGCCCGTGTGCGCGGCACCGCGCTCGCGAGCGACCTCATCGCCGGACGATCATGACGGAGCGCGACGAGAGCGACGAGGAAAAGCTGCTGGAGGCCGTCGCGCTGCAAAACGCGACGAGCATCTTCCTCGCCCGCCAGCGCGCCGAGCAGGAGCTGATTCGCATTCGCGAAGCGTTGGAGGCGAAAACCGCCGCCCTGGCCGAGTCGTTGGAGCGCGCTGAAGCACTGCTCCAGGAGCGCGACCGCGCGCGCGCCGAGGCCGACGCTGCGCGCCGTGCCGCCCAGGCGGCAAACGATGCGAAGGGCCGTCTCCTCAACGTCATCAGTCACGAGCTCCGTACTCCGCTCGGCGCCATCGGGGGCTACGCCGCCTTGCTGGACGAAGGCATCCGCGGCCCGCTTACCGACGGGCAGCGCGAATACATCGAGCGCATTCGGCACAGCCAGAACCACATCCTTCGTCTTGTCAACGAGCTGCTGGATCTCGCCAAGATCGAATCGGGGCAGTTCGTTCTGAGGGTCGGCACTGTTCCGGTGCAAAGCGTGCTCGAGGCGGTGCATCCCATGATCGAGCCGCAAGCGCGCGCCAGTGACCTGCGACTGGAGACTGTCCTCGATGATCCCACGCTGGCCTTCCAGGCCGACCGGGAGCGCGTCGAGCAGATCATGCTCAACCTGTTGTCGAACGCCGTGAAGTTCACGCCGGCAGGCGGTGTTGTGCGCGTGACCGCGGCACCGGTCCCGGACGCCGTGTCGCTGCAGGTGCAGGATACCGGCGTCGGGATTCCCGAAGGCAAGCTGGACGCGGTGTTCGAGCCATTCGTGCAGCTCGAGCCATCGCAGCCGCGCGGGCGCGGAACGGGGTTGGGGCTGGCGATCAGCCGCGAGCTCGCGCGCGTCATGCATGGCGATCTCACCGTGGAGAGCGCACGCGGCCAGGGAAGCACGTTCACCTTGCGTCTCCCCCGAGCCCCGAGCGGCCCCTAGAAAGCACGAACCCCGCCGACCCTAGGGCCTGAGCGGGGTTCCCAACGGATGGGGCGAGATTCGAACTCGCGAGACGGTTGCCCGTCCACACGCTTTCCAGGCGTGCGCCTTAAGCCACTCGGCCACCCATCCACGGCGAACGAGGAACGAGGATGCGGGAAGTGGCTTCCTCGTTCCTCATTCCTCGTTCCCGTTGCACGGACAGGGTGAGATTCGAACTCACGATACGGGGTTACCGTATACCGGTTTTCGAGACCGGCGCCTTCAGCCTCTCGGCCACCTGTCCAACGTCACGAAATATCGTTGCGCTCCAGAGGAGAGTCAATTCGACAGCAGCGAGGACCCAGGAACGAGGAAGTTAGCAGCAGCTCAACGGAACAATGTCCTCAGTCCTCGTTCCTCGTTCCTGCAAAGAACTCCTTCAACACTCCTCCGCACTCCTCGGCGAGGACCCCAGCGACCACTTCGGGGCGATGGTTCAGGCGCGGGTGACGGACGATGTCGCCGACCGAGCCCGCCATTCCCGCCTTCTCGTCCCACGCCCCAAAGACGAGCATGCGGACGCGCGACAACACGATCGCCCCCGCACACATCGCACAGGGCTCGAGGGTCACGTACAGCGTGCAATCGTCGAGACGCCAGGAGCCACGCACACGCGCCGCCTCGCGCAACGCCAGGACCTCGGCGTGGGCGGTAGGATCCTGATCGCGAAGGGTGCGGTTGGTCGCGACCGCGATGACGTCGCCCCCAGACATAACGAGCGCGCCAACGGGCACATCGCGGTGGCGCGCTGCCTCGCGGGCGGCGGCGATCGCCTCCCGCATGATCGGTTCGTGAACGCTCAGATGGGCCAGGGTGACGATCAATGCGAGCCGGCACCCGCCGGCACCGCTTCCCCAGCCTTCTCGAATGTGAGCTCCCCGTTCGCGCCGACGCCCGCGACCACGTGATCGCCCTCGCCGAAGCGCCCTTCGAGCACCGCCAGCGCCAGCGGGTTCTGGATGAGGCGCTGGATCGCCCGCTTCAGTGGGCGCGCGCCAAACGCGGGATCGTAGCCCTCCTCGGCGATGGCGCGACGCGCATCCGGCGTCAGCTCGATCGTCATCTTCCGCTCCGCAAGCAGCTGCTCGAGCCGACGCAGCTGCAGGTCGATGATCCTGTCGAGCTGCTCCATGCCGAGGGGGTGGAAGATGATGATGTCGTCGACGCGGTTGAGAAACTCCGGCTTGAATTGTCGCCGCAACTCGGCGGTGACCACCGTCTCGACCTCCGCCCAGTCCCGCGTGCCCCGCTCGAGGATGTACGCGCTCCCGACGTTCGACGTCATGATGATGACGGTGTTACGGAAGTCGACCGTTCTTCCCTGCGAGTCGGTGAGCCGGCCGTCGTCCAGAATCTGAAGCAGGATGTTGAACACATCCGGGTGCGCCTTCTCGATCTCATCGAAGAGCACCACCGAGTACGGACGGCGCCGCACCGCTTCCGTGAGCTGCCCGCCTTCCTCGTAACCGACGTACCCAGGAGGCGCGCCAATGAGTCGGGCGACGGCGTGCTTCTCCATGTACTCGGACATATCGATGCGCACCATCGCGTGCTCATCATCGAAGAGAAACTCCGCGAGCGCGCGCGCAGTCTCCGTCTTCCCTACGCCCGTGGGGCCGAGGAAAATGAAGGAGCCGATGGGGCGATTGGGATCCTGGAGACCGGCGCGCGAGCGCCGCACGGCGTTCGCGACGGCGTGGATCGCCTCGGGCTGACCGATCACGCGCTCGCTGAGGTGCTCCTCGAGCTTCGTCAGCCGCTCGCGCTCGCTCTCCATCATCCGAGTCACGGGAATGCCCGTCCACTTGGCGACGATCTCTGCCACATCCTCGGCAGTGACCTCTTCCTTGAGGAACCGCTTCGTGCTCGACTGACGTTGCCCCAGCTGCTGCTCGGTCTCGCGGAGCTGCGTCTCGAGCTGCGGGATGCGACCGTACGAAATCTCCGCCGCCTTGCCCAGATCACCCGAGCGCGCCGCCTGCTCGGCCTGCGTGCGCAGCTCCTCGATCTCCTGCTTGATCTTCGCGACCTTCTGCAGGGACTCCTTCTCCCCTTGCCACTGCGCCTTCATGGCGCCTGAGCGCTCCTTGAGCTCCGCGATCTCGCGCTCGAGCGCAGAACGCCGCTGCACGGAGGCCGGGTCCTTCTCTTTCTGGAGCGCCTGTCGCTCGATCTCGAGCTGCACGATGCGCCGCTCCACCTCGTCGATCTCCTGCGGAAGCGAATCGATCTCGATACGGAGGCGCGATGCCGCCTCATCGATGAGGTCGATGGCTTTGTCGGGGAGAAAGCGGTCGCCGATGTAGCGATGCGAGAGTGTGGCCGCCGCGACGATCGCGCCATCGGTGATGCGCACGCCGTGATGCGTCTCGTAGCGCTCCTTGAGGCCGCGCAGGATCGCGATCGTATCCTCGACCGACGGCTCGCCGACATATACCGGCTGGAAACGGCGCTCGAGAGCGGCGTCTTTCTCGATATGCTTCCGGTACTCATCGAGAGTCGTCGCGCCGACCACGCGGAGCTCGCCCCGGGCGAGGAGCGGCTTGAGCATGTTGCCCGCATCCATCGCCCCTTCGGCGGCGCCCGCACCGACGAGTGTGTGCATCTCGTCGATGAAGGTCACGAACTGCCCTTCGTTCGCGGTGATCTCCTTGAGGACGGCCTTCAGCCGCTCCTCGAACTCACCACGGAATTTGGCCCCCGCGATGAGCGCTCCGAGGTCGAGCGCGACGAGGCGCTTGTTCTTGAGGCTCTCCGGGACGTCGCCATTGATGATTCGCTGCGCCAGCCCTTCGACGATGGCCGTCTTGCCAACGCCGGGCTCGCCGATGAGGACGGGGTTGTTCTTGGTGCGGCGCGAGAGCACCTGAACGACGCGCCGAATCTCCTCGTCGCGGCCGATGACGGGATCGAGTTTGCCCTTACGCGCAGCCTCGGTGAGGTCGCGCGTGTACTTCTGAAGCGCCTGGTACTGGTTCTCCGGCGTTTGGTCTGTCACCCGATGCGCTCCGCGCACCACCTTGAGCGCCTGAACGAGGGCGTCCCGAGTGGCCCCTGCCGACGAGAGCACGGCGAAGCTGTCTGTGCCACGCACGTCGGCCAGCGCGACGAGGAGATGCTCGGTGGAGACGAATTCGTCTCCCAGTGACTTGGCGAACTCGTCCGCCTTGTCCATGACCTGGTGCAGCTCGCGCGAGAGCGTCGGCTGAGCACCCGTTTGCTTCGGATAGCGCGCGATCTCGCGCTCGACGCGAGAGCGAAGATCGCTGACGTTCCCGCCGATCTTGTGAAGCAAGGGCACGACAATCCCCTCCTCTTGCTGGAGCAGCGCAAGAAGTAGGTGGGCATCGTACACGAGCGGATTGCCGGTTCGGCGGGCCAGCGAAAGCGCCTCGTTGAGTGCCTCGGCGGCCTTCACAGTCAGGCGATCGGAGCTTATCATCGAAATCTCGGCTTGAGAAAGCGCATTATCAGGTTGCGCCTAAGTCTCTTCTCCACAACACCTAGGCAACCGTCATTCCGTAGATGTCTGCCGAGTGTGCGCACTCGTGCTGCCGCGGTGGCGCGGGCTACGGTTCCCGCGGTGACCCGTTCGCCGATTTCTGCCGGATCGACACCCTCGCCGAGTCGAGCAGCGCGAACACCACTTCGTCCGTCGCGGCGCTCAGTCCGGCCACGATACCCTCCATCGTCCCATCCGGAACCGGTCGCTCCACCCGGGCGGCGCCCGACCAGAGGATCGAGTCGTCCTCGACCCGAATGAGGCTCGCCTCGAGGTTCACGGCCACGAAGACGTCGTTGCCGCGATCGATCTCCTCGAATTCCCGGACGGTGCCTCGCCAGATGTGGGTGAAAGCCCGCCGAGTGGGCGGATCGAAGAGCGCCCCCCCTTGCACGAGCGGCTTCTCCTGGAGGAGGTCTGCCGTGCGACGCCCCAGCATCTCACCGAGGGGGATCGCCCACTCGCGGGACGGATACGTCGCGTACCCCGACTCCCCCACTCGATACACGATGCCACGCTGCCCATAGAGGCCGGGGGTGATGTACCGGGAAACGGCCAGGGACCCCTCAGCAAGCTCGTCGACGAACGGCGGCACGGCAACGCTGGCGGTCTCGGCTGCCGTCGGGAGCAGCCGATACATCTCGATAGGCGCAACGGTGCGCGGCCGGAAGCACCCGACCGCGAGCGTCGCGATGGCGACCAGAGCGACGCTCACGTTCATTGCGCTGCCGGCCCGGCGGTCTTCTTCGGCGGCTGGCGTCGCGACAGGATGCTCGTCGGCTCCTTCTCCAGCCGGTCGGCGAGCCGTGCCAGGTCGTCGGAGGCAGCGGCGAGATTGTCGACGATGCGAGCCAGGCGATCTCCGTCCCCCGTCGCGTCCCGCACGTCGCCGATGAGCGCGCGCATGTCGCGCATTGCCGCCAGCGCCTCACGTTGCGCCTGGCGCAGGCCGGGGCTCGCATCGCGGAAGGCGGTGTCGAGAGATCCGATGAGACGCTCGGTCCGCTCGAGCATTCCCGACAGCTGAACCGTCGCCTGATCGAGGTTCTCGATCACGCGACCCGAGCCGGCCGCGGCGTTGGTAAGGAGCGCGTCAACGCGTGAGAGGGTCCGATCGATCCGATCCCAGGGGCTCGATGCGGCGATTCTCTCCACGCCGTGGAGCAGCGTGTCGGCGCGGTCGAGGAAGACCGCGAGACGACTCATCGCATCCTGGAAGGTGAGGTTGTCGCGGGTCGGAACCTGGCTTCGCGGCGGAAGCGCTGGGGATGTCGGAAGGCCGGGCTCGAGGTTGAGGTAGGGATGTCCCAGGAGTCCAACCTGGGTGATCGTCGCGTACGTGTCGGCGCGCATCGGAGTCTCCGGGCGCACGCGGAACGTCACCTCGATGCGCGTCACGTCCTGGGGGTCGAGCGTCAAGCGGGTCACCGAGCCGACGATCAGTCCGCCATACCGCACCTCATCCCCGAGATTGAGCCCGGCCACGTTCCTGAATGCGGCCCGGTATTCGCTTCCGCGGTGGAACAGCGATGGGTATCGCGCGAACGCGACGATGGCGACGAGCACCAACGCCGTGCCGCCAAGAAACGCGACGATGCCGAGGCGCGATTCACCGCGTTTCATTCCGACCCCCGTCGACGGAGAAGACCGCGCACCACCGGATGCTCGCTGTCGGCGAGGGAGTCGTGATCCCCCGAATCGACGATGCGCCCGTCCGCCATGACATAGACACGTTGGGCGTTTCCAAAGGCGTAGCGTGCTTCCCGCGTGAAGATGACGATTCCGAATCCACCGCGCTCCTGCAAGTGTCGCAAGGTCCGGTCGAGCTCGGAAGCTGCATGGGCGTCGAGCCCCTGCGTGGGCTCATCGAGTAATAAGACGGGCGGCCGCAGCGCGAGGGCACGGGCCAGGGCTACGCGACGCTGAGCCGCCCGGTCCAGCTCCCCCGGGGTCGCGTCCTGCGCAACGCTCAGACCTACCTCGGAGAGCAACTCCTGCGCCGCCTGCCGCGCCTCGTCGCCGGTCGCGTGCGTGTGCTCGAGCAGCGGCAGCTCGACGTTCTCGAGCACCGTGAGTCGTGAGAGCAGCGCCGCCCCTTCGAAGATCACACCAAACCGTGTGCGCATGCGTCGCACCACGGCGTCCGATTCGCCGCGCGCGTCGAACCGCTCCCCCTCCACGACGATGGACCCGGTACGCGCCTCCTCGAGCGCCAGCAGGTGGCGCATGACGATGGACTTTCCCGAGTGGATGGGTCCGAGCACGACGCTGGTCCTCGCCCGCCACGCATCGAGCGAAATATCGAAGATCGCCGGCGACTCATCGGGGCCGGTGAGCCCCGTAACCTCGAGGACGACGTCGCTCACGTTAGGCAAGGCCGGGGATGAAGTAGAAGATCACGTTCACGAGCGTGTCGGCGGCCAGCACACCGAGCACGGAGTACACCACGCCGCGCGTCGTCGCCTCGCTGATGGCCGCGACCCGTCCTTCGACGTTGAGTCCCTCGTCGGCGGCGACGAACCCGATGATGAACGCGAAAATCACGCTTTTGCCGAGACCGACGATGAGGTCGCGCATTGCGAACGCCGCGCGGAACTCCTCGAGGAAGAACGCGGTGCTGTAGTCGAGGAACAGCGTGCTCCCGACCCATCCGCCGAAGATGATCAGGGCGACGGAGAGGATCGTGAGCGCGGGAAGCCCGATGAGCAGCGCCGCGAGCTTTGGCGCCACGAGATACTTGACCGGATCGAGCCCCATCGCGCGGAGGGCATCGATCTCGCCACCTGCCCGCATCGCGGCGAGCTCACCGGCGATGCCCGATGCGCTCCGTGCGACAACCAGTAGCGCCGCACCGACCGGTCCGAACTCGCGTGCGGTGAACCAGGCAATGGCGCGAATGCTCATCGACTGCGCGCCGATCTCGAGGAGCTGCGAGGCGATTTGGAAGATCGCGATCAGGCCGACGAGTACCGAGGCGGGCACGACGAGGGGCAGCGCGCCGACGCCGAGCGTTTCGACCTCGCGCTGGATTCCGGTGCGTACCGGAATACGCCGTGAGACGGAGAGCCAGGCCAGCCAGTACAGCACGCCCAGCGCCAGCCGCCCGCGGCTGAGAATGCGGCCGGTGGCGGTGAGGAATGGGCGTCCTGGCCGCGAGCCAGCGCCGAGCTGTTCACCGACTGAGGTCATCTGTGCTTGACCGATGGAAGCATGCGGCCTAGCGTTCGCGCGCCATGCGTATCGGAATGATGGTGAGGCATTGCCTGCTCGGCGCCGCAGTCGCCGCGTGCACGAGAACGGACGGCCGCGCGGTGATGGACGATTCGACCTTCGTCGCCGCAATGGCGCGGCTGCACGTCATCGACCGCAAGTACCAGCTGAGCGACGCCGCGCGGGACAGCTTGCGCCGCGGGGTGTTGCAAGAGCAAGGCCTTACCGTCGACGAGCTGGAGCGTCAGGCGCGCCACTACGCCTCGAACCCCACACAGGCCTCGGCGATCTGGACGGAGATCAGCAAGAGAGCCCTCACGCTCACGGGCGACACGACCACGTCCGAACGCGCCGGGCCTCAGGACGCACAAACGCGGTGACGGCCGAAGCCGTCACCGCGTTGCTGCATTCATGCGCGCCGCCAGACGTCACTTGCTGACGATCATCTTCTTCACCTTCACCTCGCCGTCGACCTCAATGCGATACAGGTACACGCCTGAGGCGACTTCGCGGGAAGATCCGAGGTAGTGGCCATCCCAGTAGGCCGTGTATGCCCCGCACTTCAGCCGCACGTTCAAGAGCTGTTGTCCCGTTCCCTGCAGAATCGGAACTGCAACGAGCTGCGCGAGAATGTTGTAGATCCTGAGGGACACCACATGTTCCCGACCGGTATCCTGACAGGTCGCCAGGTCACCGATGACAAACGGGATCGTTGTGGTCGGGTTGAACGGGTTTGGGTAGTTCTGACCCAGTTCAACTCCGGGGCGCTCACGAACCGGCGGTGGGGGTTGAGCGGCTTGGGCTTGCCCGATCGTCGGTACGAGTACGCCTAGGGCGAGCACACAGAGTGCTGCCCATCGGTGCCTCATGCGCCTTCTCCAGACTGACGAAGTAAGAAGTCTCTGTCCCGCTCCTGGAAACAGGTGGTACGATAGCGTGCCTTGATCGCGAACATAGGATGCAGTTCAGGCGGTGTCAAGCAACCCAAATCGCGATCCTTGAGCAAACTACGGACCTAGCAATACCCTGCCTGACGAGCGCCGTTCCGTGATGTGATGCCGGTCGCAGTATTCCAGAAATGGAATGAGGAACTTCCGGGAGAGCCCGAGCATATCCCGAAGGTCGGCCGGCGTGTGTTCCCGTCCCGGCTTCATCTCGACCCGCAGCCGGTTGATCAACTCCTCGATCGCCGGCCTGGCGAACCACCGATCGGCCTCGACGCCAACCACCTCCCGCTCGCGTTCCATCAAACGCAGGAGCGGGACGACATCGTCCCCATAGCTCACCTCGAGCTCGGAGGCGCTCGGCGGCTCGCGGCCGGCGCGCTGAAGAGCTCCGAGCAGGTCGCCGCGGAGACGAACCTGCCGATCGGTGAGCCGAGGCCTCCACCCGCGACGCGCAAGCAGGCCGGCCTCGAGCCGCAGTTCCCCCGAGGCCAGCGCCTCACGGACGATCAGATCGACGAGCTCGGCGGGAGCGCCCACCTGCGCCCGCATCGATTGCAGGGGCGCGCCCGGCTCGAGGGGGGCGATCCGGTGATGCTCATCGACCAGCCGGAGCAGGGCCTCTCGCGCCCGTTCGACCGCATGCAGCGAATAGATCCGGTCACCGAGGCGCCGGGTGCCTAACGACGCGTTGGGGTCGGCGAGCGCCACGGCCTGCGTGGGCCCCGTCCCGAGCCGCACCGAAAGCGAGGCGACCGCTACCCCGCGAACACCGGCGTCGGCGAGATGTCGCTCGAGACGGTCGGCGGCACTGACAGCGACCTCCTGCCACGGGCGAGCGCGGCGTCCCTGCGGCATGGGGTCGTCGATGACGCCACCACCCACCGTGACGAGTGGAGTTTCACCGCGAAGGACGAAGCGATCCCCCGCCCTGGCGATGATCGGCTCCTCGAGCACGATGCGCGCGGAGGCATTGGCACCTGGACGCAGCGCACCTCCGGCGGCGACGACCCGGGCCCCGACGTCAGCCGTCCCCAGGTGAAAACGCAGCTGAGTGCGCGGGCCAAGCGCGCGACGAGCGCTCGCGAGCAATTCGACGTGCGCAAGCACGACGGTCGAGGCGGCCCACGAGTCGTCCGCGACGAGGACCTGCCCGCGCCGAAGCTCGCTCACCTCCACCCCCGCGAGCGCGACGGCAGCCCGCATACCTGTGGTCGCGGCGGGGATGGCCAATCCGTGTGACTCGAGCCCGCGGACGCGAACTGATTTCCCCAAGGGCATTACGCGCGCGACGCCCTCTCGCGCGAGCGTTCCGCTCCACACCGTGCCGGTGACCACGGTGCCCGTCCCCTTGAGGGAAAACGCGCGGTCGATCGGCATTCGGAAAAGGTCATCGCCGCCGCGCGCCGGCAGCGCGCGCGCCGCTTCGGCAATCGCCCCGCGAAGCTGGGACAGCCCGTCTCCCGACACGCTGGATGTCGGAATGATCGCCGCGGATGCGAGCGGTGTCTTCTCCAGTGCGACGCCCACATCATCGCGAATCAGCTCGAGCCATTCTGCATCGACAAGGTCGCACTTGGAGACGGCAACGACACCAGCGCGGACGCCGAGCAGTCGCAGGATATTCAGGTGCTCTCGCGTCTGCGGCATGATCCCCTCGTCGGCAGCGATCACCAGGAGCGCAAGATCGATCCCGGTGGCACCGGCGACCATGTTGCGCACGAACGCCTCGTGCCCAGGAACGTCAACCACGCCGAGCGTGAGGTCAGTGTCGAGGCGCAGCGGCGCGAATCCGAGGTCGATCGTGATGCCGCGCCGCTTCTCCTCCTCGAGACGATCGGTATCGACGCCGGTGAGCGCCTTCACGAGCGCGGTCTTGCCGTGATCGACGTGACCGGCGGTTCCGAGAATCATGCGCGGCTCCACGGCGCGTGCTCCCACATCTCGAACGCGCGGAGCGCGCGATCCTGGGCCAGATGCTCGCGCAGGAACTCCCGCAGCAACCGCTGGTGGGCACGGCTGTCCGGGTCGGACATCTTGCCGGTGCGCTCATCGGCCATCCACGCGCCCAGCCGTGCGCGCTCGGCCGCGGGGAGCGTTCGCCCGGAGGGATGCAGTCGTGCGCAGGTCGCACACAGGACCCCGCCTGCCGCATGACTGAATGGAAGCGTGTCAGCGATACCGAGGTCGGAGTGACAGGCACTGCAGCTGTCGAGAGAGGGGGCGAAGCCGAGCTCACCGACCAGCCGCCACGCGCCCGCGAGCGTCACCTCACGCGTCTCGTCAGGCGGTGCGAGGGCGAGCTCGTCGAGAGAACGCGAGAGCGCATCGAAGAGGGACACCTGCCGCTCATCGGTCGCGAAGCGCAGGATGAGCTCCGCCAGCGCCGACGCCCCCGCAAACCGACCGAGGTCGCTCGCGAGGGTTGGACGCGAGTGGGTGACATCGAAGGCGCACAGCGTCTGAAGGTCGCGCTGGTCACGCACGAGCACCTCGATCGTACCTTCGGCGAACAGATCGAGCGCGCTACCGAACCGTTTCTTGGAGCGCCGTGCCCCTCGCGCGAGCACCGAGAGCACGCCCGCCTCGCGCGTCGCGAGTCGGAGGATGCGCGACGTCTCGGAGTAGTCGAAGGCGTGGAGGACGATGGCGTCGGTGACGACGAGCGGCATCCCGTAAAATACGGCGGAGCAAGGAGGGGGCACAGAGGCACTCGATCAGCTGCCGCGGATGCTGATCTGGGCCTACCACGCGAAGTCCGCGCGACCGCCGAGCAACACCGTTCTGCCCGGTGCCCGGTAATTCAGGATCGCCTCGTACTCCTCGTCCAGCGCGTTCTCCAGACGCAGCGTCAGCGCCAGTTCGGCGGCGCGTCGGCGCAGGATGCGAAGCTCGCCGGCGAGGTCGAGTGTCGTGTACCAGGGCAATCGCACGTAGCCCACGTCGTGCCGGCTCCCAACGCGATGCACCGTCGCGGCCACGGATCCAGCATCGATCGCATATGACGCGGTTGCAGCCGCCGAATGCATGGGTCGCCGCAGGAGGCGTTGCCCTACCCGCTCGAATGGATCTTCCGTGATCTCGGTCTCGAGATATGCGTACGATGTCGCCAATCCCAGGCCGGAAGATGTGGCTACGCGCGCCTCGACCTCGACGCCGCTCGCGACGGCTTCGCCGATATTGGTAAACGTCCCGAACACTGCCGAATCGGGTGGGAACGCGATGAAGTCAACGCGATCGCGAAACCGCTGATCGAACCACGTCACAGCGATCGTCGCGCCCTCCGACAGAAGTTCCTGCTCGACGCTCACCTCGACGCTGCGCGAACGCTCCGGCTGGAGCGCCGCGTTGCCGCGCGTAAACGACGTATTGAATACCTCGGCGAACGCGGGCTCCTTGAACGCCGTACCGACGGTTGCTCGGATGCGCGTCTCGGTCCGAAACGACCAGGAGCCGCTGGCTCGCCACGTCGTGAAGCCCCCGAACTTCTCGTTGTCATCCAGGCGCGTCCCGAGGGTAACCAACCAGGGCGCGCCGCCCCCAGCGAGCAGCTGGACATAATATCCGCGGTTGATCCGCGACGCCTCGAAGTTCGATGTGTTCGTCTCGTGCTGCCGCGTCCAGTCAGCGCCCGCGGTGAGCGTACCGTCGAAGGGAAGTGTCACGTCCAGGCGACCATCGACGAGGCGCCGCGATGCCTCTGTTTCATCGTGATAAGCGATGTCGCCCGGACGATCGACCTGGTTGTCGGAGATGCCATCGAGCTCGTTGGCGCCAACCATCACGCGCAGCGTCGTGCGCGCCGAAAGCGGCGTGCTCGCGTCGAGACCGGCGACAAGCCGCTTCTCGCGCCGGTATTGATCGCGATCGACCGGAGCGCCGAGGAAATCGGTGGGGTAGTGATACGTGGCATCGGTGTGCCGGACCATCGCGCGGAGCCCTCGCCGTTCCCCCGGCTCGATGCGCAAGGACGCGCTCGCCTGACGATTCCGATACGCATTGTTGAAGTCGAGCACTCCATCCGTCCCGTGTGACGCGCCCGCCGCCGAGACTTGCGTTGCACCGCGAACGATGGTGACATCGCCTGAAGCATCACGCGTCCCGTACGTCCCCCCTCGCGCCGACATCCGGACCCGCGACTGCGCTGACCGGTTGGTGAAGATCTGGATCACCCCGGTCATGGCATCCGAGCCCCACAGCACGCTCGCCGGGCCGCGAACGATCTCGATACGGTCGACATCGTCGACCGACACGTGCGCCAGATCGATCGACCCACCGGCGTCGTTGAGCGCGACGCCATCGACGAGCACCTTGGTGTAGTCGCTTTCGCCACCACGAAGGAACAGCCCCGTTTGCGAGCCGAAGGAGCCCGACTGGACCACCGAGGCGCCAGGGACGTCGCGCAGTGCGTCGGTGAGCCGAGTAATCCCGCGCGCTCGTAACTGGGCGCCGGTGATGACCGTGATCGCGGCTGGTGCCGCGCTGCGGGAGACCGGAAGGCGTGTGGCCGTCACCGTCACCGGTGCCAGCGTGACCGTATCCTGGGGTGTCTGCGCCCCGACAACGCCCGGCGCGGCCGCTGCCAGCAATACGACGACACGAGAAGCGTTCATGGCAAGGACTCCGGAGTCTTCACAGGGGATGTGCCTGACGAGTGACGGTGCCCCCGGAGCGGAACGAGCGAGGGGGCGCCCACCGCGGGATCGCGGGTCACGACGAGCGGCCATTGGTAGACACGCTCGAGCGTCGTGGCCTGCATGACGAGGTGGGGCGGGCCCGCGGCCACGACCTGGCCCTCGTGCAGAAGCACCATGGCATCGGCGAAGCGCGCAATGAGGTTGAGCTGGTGGCTGATCACGAGGACGGCGCGACCGGCGCGGGCCAGCGAGGCGAGGAGCTCGAACATTCCCATCTCGTGCCCGACGTCGAGGAAGGTGGTGGGCTCGTCGAGCACCAAGGCGTCGCCGCCCTGCGCCAGCGCCCGGGCGATGCGCGCCCGCTGCCACTCGCCGCCGGACAGCGCGAGGATGTCTCGCCTGGCGAGCTCGGTCACGCCGGCGTCCGCCATCGCCTGTTCGACGAGGGCCACATCGTTACGAGTCTCGGCGCGCCATGGTCCCTCGTGTGGATAGCGGCCGAGCGCTACGTATTCATGAACGGGCAGCGAGAAGACGGCACTCTCCCGCTGCGGAACGACGGCCACGCGTCGTGCCAGCTCGCGGCTGTCGAACGTGTCCAGTGGGCGCGCGTCGATTTCAACGTGACCGCGCCGCGGAGCCAGGCGCCGGAGAAGGACGCGAACCAGGGTGCTCTTCCCGCTGCCGTTGGGACCAACCACCGCCGTAAGCGCGCCCGCCGGCGCCTGGAGCGAAACACCCGAGAGCGCCTCTCGAGTCGCTCGCGGATACTGGGCGCTCACCTCGTGGAAGCGGATCATGCGAGCTTGCGGATGCGGAGGAGAAAGAATGGCACGCCCAGAAGCGCCGTCACGGCGCCCAGCGGCAGCTCCGCAGGTGGCATCGCGGTGCGAGCCACGAGATCGGCGGCGACCAACAGGGCCGCGCCCACCAGCGCCGCGCCGGCAACGATGGCCCGATGCCGCCGCACGCCAAACGCGCGCACGATGTGCGGCACCATGAGCCCGACAAAGCCGATCAGCCCCGCCGCCGCCACGGTCGCGGCGGCCAGCAGTGAGCTTGCGAGATAGATCCGACGCGCACTGCGATCGACGTCGAGGCCTAACGCGGCCGCCGGCTCCTCGCCCAGCGCGAGCACGTCGATCTGGCGCGCCAGGAGGAGGAGCGCGATCGCCCCAACCAGCACGTACGCCGCGAGCCACCGAATCTGGGCCCATCCCGCGTCGGCAACCGAACCCATCATCCACCACACTGCCCCGCGCACGGTATTCGGCGGCGCGTTCGCCAGCACGACCATGATCACCGCGTTGGCGAACGCGCCCATGATCACGCCTGCCATAATGAGCACGCGCGGGTCGGCGCGGCCCCCAGCCGCGCGCGCGATGAGGAGCACCGCCCCCACTGCGGCCCCACCCCCGAGACAGGCGAAGATCGGGATGGTGGATGCGTCGCGGACGCCGGCGCCGAACGCCAGCACCGCGCCGACGGCGGCGCCCCCCGAGACGCCAAGGAGGTACGGCTCGGCGAGCGCATTGCGCAGCGACCCCTGCAAGGCGGCCCCCGCCATCCCGAGCGCCGCGCCGACGATGAGGGCCAGCGTTAGGCGAGGCAGACGAATCGCCCGCACGATCGCGACCGCGTTCGGATCGCCGACGCCAACGAGCCCGTCCCGCACCTCGCCGAGGCTCAGGGCCACAGGGCCGAGCGCCACCGCGAGCGCGCACAGCCCGAGCAGAACGACGAGCCCGCCCACCCAGAGCGCGGTCCGCATCAGCGAAGGTCAATGCCGGGATGAAGCAGGTGCGCCAGGTGCATGGCCGCTTCCCCGAGGCGTACCGAGGGCCGCCCGACCAGCGTCGTGTCGACGATGCGCACTCGACCTTCACGCACAGCCCGAATGGCGCGCCAGGCCGGATCGCGCGTGACGACTTCCCCACCCTCCGGGCCCACGAGCACGAATTCGGGATCGCGGCGCACGACATCCTCGAACGTCACCTGCTGCGATGGCGCCTCGATGTCCTCGTAGACGTTCTGCGCGCCCGCAATGTCGACCAGCTGGCTGAGAAAGCTGCCGCGACCGATCGTGATCAGCGGGGCATCCCAAATGCGCCAGAACACGCGTGGCCGTGGGAGGCCTCGCGTCGCATCGCGCACGCGGGCGATCGTGCGCTGCACCGAGTCGGCGACGAGTGCGCCGGCGTCCGCGTTTCCCGTGAGACGCCCGAGTAATCGGGCCGCTCGATCGAAGTGCTCGATGCGATCGATGCGCAACGCCACGACGCCGATCCCGGCATCGCGCAGTCGATCGTAGGCGGGACGATTGTCGGCGCTGGCATACAGAATGACGAGCTCCGGGCGCGCACCGAGCACCGCCTCGACGCTTGGGCGCAGCGCGTCGCCGAGCGATGGAACGAGGGCGGCCGAGTCCGGATAGAGATCCCACTTCGAGCGTCCGACGATCCGGGGGCCGGCGTGTATGGCGAAGAGAAGATCGGTCGTGGCCGGATTCATCGACACGATCCGCTGCGGGATGGCGGTGAATCGCGGCAGCGCTCCGCCGAAGTCATCACGCTCGACCACGTGCGCCGAATCGCCACCAGTGCGTGCGCGCCCCGCATCGCAACCGAGGGCGGCGATAGCGAGCAGCAAGCCGAGCAGGCGAAGTCGTCGATGCACGCGCGGGCACCCGACCCAGGGAGTCGCGGTGCCCGTGAACGAGGACGCGGATGTTTCCGCGCGGTCGCCACCGACCCCTGCCCCCGAGGGTCTGCTGATGTGGCGCGGACGCGAGGCGTCTCCTGGCTTCGGGCCGCGTGGCTCGCCTTCCCGACCTTACGTCAGTGGCGTCCTGAGCACGCGTACAGCGCCCGTTACAGTGGCGGGACCGCGCCGGACTTGCACCGGCTTCCGGAACTCCCGTCCGCGAACGTCGATTGTGCCGTGAGTCTACGCCTGGCGGCGCTCCTCGTCAAGCGCGCTCGCGAGCGCGCTCCTCAGCTCGGCGCGACGACGAGCGTAGGCCGCGCGGTCGTCGTCGGACGCATTCTGCGTATTCTCCATGCGGGCATCGAGCTCGGCAATTTCGCGTGCGAGGCGGTCAACGGGACGGGCCGCTGGAGGAGCGCTCGAGGGGCGATGGTAAATGCGCCGAGGGGCGCGCCGAACGAAGCGTACGAGCAGGAGTACCATCACCACCGCGATCGATGCGACGATCACCACGATCCATGCACGGCGTGACATCAGCGCGTCGCGCGGCACCTCGATCCGCACCACGCCACCCGGCCCGACCTCCTGCGCGAGAAATCGGTTGAAAGTGCGCGATTCCACCGTCACGGGATCGACGCGGGCGAGTCCGGGCGCCGTCGCCACCGCGTTAGGCTCCTCCAGCAATACCTCGAGCAGCCCACCCCGCCCTTCGACAGGACGCGACAGCGGAAACGCGCCAGCACTCACGCGATACGCGTACGAGAGCTGCTTGATGCCCGGCGCGAGCGGCGCGTAGACACGGATCCGTCCGCTGTCGGTGCGAATCGCATCCTCGGAGAGGTCGCCCTGGCCGATGCGGATGTCCGTCGCGCCATCGGGAAGTGCCGCGGTCCACACCGGGACATCGCCGGCGGCGACACGCGTCACGGACGAGTCGTTGGCGAGCTCGAACACCTCGACGATCTCGCGCCTGCCGTCGGCCTCCCGGGCCGTCACGACGATGTGGTGGCCGCGTACGTGGATGGGCACGGGACTACTCGTCGTGTCGAATACGGCGAGCTCGGCGGATTCGACCGCGTGCGCGGTGTCGAGGGGCGCCGAGAAGTACGCGATGCCGTCGTGCGTCGCTGAAACGAAGTAGATGGCGTCCGCGCTCCCGCTCGGCGTGTAGCGAATGCTGAAGCCTCCATCACGCGCGGTGCGCACCGAGTCGAGCGGGCCCGAGTGATCGGGAGCAACGCGGTGCAGCACGACCCACGTCCCTTCGAGGCCGCGCATCGAGTCGGCCACCGGTCGCAGCACCCGCCCCGTGACGCGTCGCACCTGTGCCGCCGCGTCCGACGCGACCAGCGCCGCGCCAAGCACAATGCAAAAGCGGCCGCGCCAGGCGGCCGCTCCGTACATGAGAGCGAAGAAGCGACGAAACATCACAGGTTGAACTTGCCGAAATCCTCCGGCTTCATCCGCTCGAGGTATTCCTTGAGCTGCTCGGCGCTCATTTCGTCGGTCGCCGGCGTCAGGTCCGGCTCCTCGCTCTGCAGCGTGTCCCCGCCCTCCACCGCGATCGCCGTGAGCAGCGATTCCTGCGCGAAGATCGGCGCGGCCAGACGCAGCGCGATGGCGATGCTGTCCGACGGCCGGGCGTCGATCTGCACGATGTCATCGCCGCGATGCACGTGCAGCTCGGCGAAGTACGTGTTGTCCTTCACTTTCGTGATCTGCACGCGCTTGAGCGTTCCACCGAGGCCCAGGATGAGCGACTTGCAGAGATCGTGGGTGAGCGGGCGCGGTGGCTTGACGGCGTTCATCTCCATGACGATGGACTGGGCCTCGGGCTGCCCAATCCAGATCGGCAGGAGCCGGTCTCCCTGCTTCTCCTTGAGGATCACGACGTACGAATTGGAGGAGCTGTCGAGCCCCAAGCGATCCACGCGAACTTCGATCATCCCTTGCTCCCGAGCGCCGCGCCGCGGGCCTCAGGTGCCCATGTCCCACGACGCAAGATACTTCCGCTGCTCGGCGGTCAGCTCGTCGACCTGTGCTCCCATGGCCTCGAGCTTCAGTCGCGCGATCTCGCGATCGACCGCCTCCGGAACGCGGTGCACGTCCTTGGTGAGCGTGCCCGCATTGTTCACTAGATACTCCGCGCCCAGCGATTGGTTCGCGAAGCTCATGTCCATTACCGAGGCGGGGTGTCCTTCGGCCGCCGCGAGGTTGATGAGCCGGCCTTCGCCGAGCACGAAGACGCGCTTGCCGTCGACCACGAACTCCTGCACGAACTCGCGAACCTCGCGCGCGGGGCGCTCCGCGATGCGCGCCAGCGCGTCGAGATCGAGCTCGACGTTGAAGTGACCGGAGTTACACACGACCGCGCCGTCCTTCATGCCGCGAAAATGCTCCTCGCGGATCACGTGGATGTTCCCGGTGAGGGTGCAGAAGATGTCCCCGATCGGGACCGCTTCCTCCATTGGCATGACGCGGAAACCATCCATCACGGCCTCGAGCGCCTTGAGCGGATCGATCTCCGTCACGATGACGTTCGCGCCCGCGCCACGCGCGCGCGAGGCGACGCCACGCCCGCACCATCCGTACCCGGCGACGACGAACACCGATCCCGCGAGCAGCATGTTGGTCGCGCGAATGATGCCGTCGACCGTCGACTGCCCGGTGCCATAGCGGTTGTCGAAGAGATGCTTCGTGAAGGAGTCGTTGACGGAGATCACCGGAAAGTGCAGCACCTTCTCCACCGCCATCGCCTTGAGGCGGATGACGCCGGTCGTCGTCTCTTCCGTGCTGCCGAGGACTTTCCCCAGCAATGCGCGGCGACGCTCCGTGGGGAGCGTCTCGACCCAGCGACGCACCGGCGGCGGGAGATCATCGAGTCGATTGAGCGCGATCATGTGCAACGCGCCCACGACGTCGGCGCCGTCGTCCATCGTGATGTCGGGCTCGTGCGCGATCGCCGCGCGAATGTGCTCGTAGTACGTGTCGTTGTCCTCGCCCTTGATCGCGAAGACCTTGATGCCGTGGTCGCGCACGAGGTGGGCGGCGACGTCGTCTTGCGTCGACAACGGGTTCGAGGCGCAGAGCGCAACGTCGGCACCGCCAGCCTTGAGCGTGATGGCGAGGTTCGCGGTCTCGGTCGTGACGTGGAGGCACGCCGAGACGCGCTTGCCGTCGAGCGGGCGCTCCTTTGTGAACCGCGCCTTGATCTGCCGCAGCACCGGCATCGAGCGTTCAGCCCATTCGGTGCGACGGCGTCCCACGTCGGCCAGTGCGAGGTCCTTCACATCGTACTGCGCGGATCCCGTGCCGGTCGTCTCCGTCTTGGTCTTCGTAGTCGTCGCCATGTCGATGAATAAGGTAGCGGTCAGCGCGCCGCGCGCTTCAGCGCGTCGGCCCGATCGGTTCGTTCCCAGGAAAACAGCGTCATGCCCTTCTTGCCGTTGCCTAACTTCTGCGGATCGCGACCGAAATGCCCATAGGCGGCGGTCGCCTTGTAGATCGGCTTTCGAAGATCCAGCGATTCGATGATGCCGCGCGGCGTGAGGTCGAACGTCTCCCGCACGGCGCGCATGATCTTCTCATCCGAAACCATTCCAGTGTCGAACGTGTCCACCATGATCGACACGGGCTCCGCGACGCCGATGGCGTAGGCGAGCTGCACTTCGCACCGCTTCGCCAATCCCGACGCGACGATGTTCTTGGCAACCCAGCGCGCCGCGTAGCACGCGGAGCGATCGACCTTCGACGGGTCTTTTCCGCTGAAGGCGCCACCGCCATGGCGCCCCATGCCGCCGTACGTGTCGACGATGATCTTCCGCCCGGTCAGGCCGGCATCGCCCTGAGGTCCACCGACCACGAACCGGCCGGTCGGATTGATGTGGAAGGTCGTCTTCCTCTTGTCGAAGAGGTCCTCCGGCAGCGCCGGTTCGATGATCTCGGCGATGATCGCCTTGCGGATCTTGTCCTGCGTGACGGACTCGGCGTGTTGCGTGGAAACGACAACCGTCTCGACCCGGACGGGCTCCCCGCCCTCGTAGGCGACGGTGACCTGCGCCTTGCCATCGGGGCGAAGCCACTTGATGTCGCCGCTCTTTCGCCGATCCGCGAGCGCCTTCGTCAGGCGGTGCGCCAGGAGGATCGGCATGGGCATCAGCTCCGGCGTCTCATCGGTCGCGTAGCCGAACATCATGCCTTGATCGCCGGCGCCCCCCGTGTCGACGCCCATCGCGATGTCAGGCGACTGCTTGTCGATCGTGGAGATGACCGCGCACGTCTTGCTGTCGAAGCCGAAGGTGGCGTCGTTGTATCCGATCTCGTCGATGGTCCGACGGACGATCTCGGGAAAGTGGACGTAGGTATCGGTAGTGATCTCTCCGGCGACGCAGGCGAGCCCGGTCGTCACCATGGTCTCGCAGGCGACGCGCGCGCGGGGATCCTCCGCGAGAATGGCATCGAGGATCGCGTCGGAGATCTGATCGGCGATCTTGTCGGGATGCCCCTCCGTGACGGACTCGGAGGTGAATAAATGACGTTCTGGCACGTACATCCTTGGGGCAAGCGTGAGAGCGCCGCCCGATGCAAGAATTGTGACTCTTTCGGGTCAGCCTTGGATGCTACTAGAGGCCTCGGGGACGGGCAAGCCGTCGAGGAGCTCGCTGGCATCGCCGAGCTCGCTGAGAAGGCGGTGGCGCAGGATCACTTCGGCGCGATCGGCGGTGCCCGCCTCCATCGCCTCGTTCGCGGCCTCGGTCGCCGTGCGCACGGTAATGTGCCGCACGACGCGCTTCATGCGCGCCACGGTACGGGGCGCGACGGAGAGTTGGCGAATGCCCAGGCCAATGAGCGCGTAGGCCATGAGCGGCTGCGACGCCATCTCACCACACACCCCAACGTCCAGCCCGTGCTCGATGCCGACGTCGGCAATGCGGCGGATCAAGCGCAGCACTGCCGGATGGAGCGGCGTGAAGCGCGAGGCGAGGTTCGCATTTCCCCGGTCGATCGCCAGCGTGTACTGCGTGAGGTCGTTCGTCCCGATCGAGAAGAAGTCGACGTGCGGCGCGAGCGTGTCTGCCGCGACGGCGGCAGCGGGCGTCTCCACCATGACGCCCAGCGGAACCGATGTGCGATGCGGCACCCCGCGGGCGACGAGCTCGCGCGCCGACTCCTCGAGGAGCTCGCGCGCGCGCAACACTTCGTCGAGGGTGATCACCAGCGGGAGCATAATGCGCACGTCGCCATGCTGTGCCGCTCGCAACAGCGCACGAAGCTGGGCACGGAACAGCTCGGGCTCGTCGAGACACATGCGGATCGCCCGCCATCCCAGGAAGGGATTCGGCTCACTCGGGAATCCGCCGACCGGCAGCTTGTCGCCACCGATGTCGTAGGTGCGAATGATGACCGCGTGGCCGTCGAATGCTTCGACGACTCGCCGGTAGGCTCGATACTGTTCCTCCTCGTCAGGCATGGTGGCGCGTCCCACGACGAGAAACTCCGTTCGCATGAGCCCGACGCCATCGGCCCCACTTTGCGCCGCGAATGGCGCGTCCTCGGGCAGGTCGACGTTGGCGCGCAACAACAGCCGCACGTGATCCTGCGTCACCGGTTCCTCGCCCGCCATGAGCGCATCCTGCGCTTCCATCTCCGCGAGCTGTCGCTGACGCTCCTGATACTGCCCGATGCCGACGTCGGTGGGATTGATCGCGAGGACGCCTGCACCGCCATCCAGGATGAGCCGGTCACCCGCCTTGATGCGCTGCGTGGCATCGCGCAGACCAACGACCGCCGGCAATCCCAGCGACCGCGCGAGAATGGCGACGTGCGAGATCCGGGTGCCGGCGTCGGTCGCGACGGCGGCAATGGCATCGCGGTCGAGCTGCACGGTGAGGCTCGGCGTGAGATCGTGGGTGACGAGGATCGCGTTCGCACCCTTGGGAACGTCGCCCGGATCGTGATCGGGCAGGCCGAGCATCAGGGACAACACCCGGATGTGCACGTCGATGAGATCGCCGACACGCTCACGAATCATCGGCGAGGTGCTGCGCGCGAACTCCGTGCGCCACTGGTTCATCGTGAGGTCGAACGCACTCTCGGCCGCGAAGTGATCGTGGCGGACGAGGAGCTCGACTCTGTCGATGATCTCGGTATCCTGAAGGATCAGCGCCTGCGCCTCGAAGATTCTCGCTTCCTCGATGCCGACGTGCTGCTCGACCCGCGCGCGGAGATGCGCCACCCGCTCGCGCGCCTTGGCGAGCGCGTCGTGAAAGTGCGCGATCTCGATGTCGATCTGCTCCGGCGGCACCAGGCGCAGCCGTACCGGCGGCACTTCCCAGAGCAGCACGTGCGCCGGCCCGACGACGATGCCCGGAGAGGCGGGAATCCCCACGAGAATGCGCTCCACTACTTCTCCCCGAATTTCTGCGCGATGAGCGCGACGATCGCGTCCACGGCCTGCTGCGCATCGGGGCCGTTGGCACGGATCGTCAGCGTCGCCCCCAACTCGGCAGCCAGCATCATTACTCCCATGATGCTCTTTCCATTTACCTCGAGGTCGTCGCGCACGATGGTGATCTCACTCTTGAATTTCGCTGCCGTCTTCACCAGCTCGGCCGCGGGCCGCGCGTGCAGGCCATTCCGGTTCGCGATCTGCACCGACCGCTCGATCATCATCGAGCCACCACGGCGTAGAGGGCGCAGGCAGCGAGGACGCCGACCGCAATCCGCCATCCCTCGACTCGTCCATGCAGGCGGGTGAGCAGCGCCGCTCCCACCACCGTCGCGAGCAGCACCCCTCCCAGAACCGCTCGTCCGGGCTCGATGATCCGGTCGAGCGCGAGGGGGAGCGCGACTCCAGCCAGCACCGCGGCCGCTCGGGCGATGTGCGTTGGGCCGTGGCGCAACACCGGGTTGGCCAACGCGGCGGCGACACGCATTCCATGCGTCCAGCCGACGCGAAGTCCCCAAATGCGAAGCCCGATATGCCCCACGTTGTACAAGCCGAGGAAAATGAGCAAGACCGCAACGGGACCCGCGCCAAAGCCGAACGCGGCGAGCGCGAGCAGCGAGCAGAATGGGAGCCATCCCGCCCACACCAGGCGATCGCCCACGGAGCCAAGCGGGCCGCATAACGCGGTGCGGAAGCGCTCGATCTGGCCGGCGGGCGCGCGCTCGAGCTCCGCTCGCGCGAGTGACCCGACGGCCACCGCCGTGAGATACGGGTGCGCATTGAAATAGGCCGACTGCCGCGCCATCGCTGCCCGATATGCCTCACCCTCCCGGCCTCCGGTCAGATGACGCAGCGCGGGCTCGAGACAAAACCCGATCCCGGTTCCCAGCAGCAGCTCGTAATTCCAGGACGCCTGGACGGCGAGCTGGCGGATGAAGATTTCCACCCACGTGTGCACGGGGAGCGACGGCGCGACGAGCGACGCGGCGGAAGCGGTCATCGGATGACGAGGAGGAGCAATCCGATGGCAAGCCCTCCGGCGAAGTACCAGCGAGCGCCCGGCGTGTTATGAAAGAGCTTCCACACCGCGCCGGCGGCAACGGCGGCGGCGGCCGCGACAACCACCGCGCGCGACAGCCTCGCATCGAGCGACCACAAGCCCACCATCGCGCGCGTCAGCGGATCGAAGGCCAGGATCGCGAGGAGGGCGAGCAAGCCGCCTCGCGCAAAGTCGGCGGTGATCCCCGCGGTCTGAATGGCGATGACGGCGCGACCTGATCCCAGGCCAAGCGTGGGAATCCACCGCCGTGCGATCGCGCCATTGAATCGCCGGATGACATACATCGTCCATCCGCCAACCCACGCGGTCGCAAGCGCCCCGAGCACCGCCATGGTCAGTGCGCCGGAGGTTGGAGTCGGCCGCAGCGCGAACAGCGCCCCGCCAACGACCGATGCGGAGCCCCACTCGGGATACCGCGAGGCGCCGACCGGCAGTGTCTCCAGCGCGATCAGCTCGAGGGTCGCGCCCACGAGCAGACCACCGGCCGGATCACCCAGCAGTAACCCCGAGATCGTTGCCGCGACGATGGGGCGCGAGATCATCGCCTGCGGAAACGACACGACATCGAGTCCAATGACAGCCCCGAGCAGCGCGACCGTGAAGAGCTGCTCCGGGGTCATCGCTCCGCCTCACCACGCAGTACATCGTCGAGGGGAACAGCCCGCGCGGAGGGAACGTCCTGCGCGGTGACCACGACGCCGCTCCGCTCGAGCGCGCGCAGCGCCTCTTCCTCCTGCGGCGTCAGATAGACGTAGCGCAGCTTCAGGGTGCGGCCGGCGCGATGATGAATGCCCCCGAGATTGACGGTCTTGATCGAGGGACACAGGCCGATCAGGCGGCGCATGGTGTCGATGTCGCCGGTGAGCAGAATGCCGGGGCGCTGATCCTCGTTCCACTGGTCGAGGAGCCGGCTCGCATCATCGGGCGTAGCGAAGTACACGTCCATGTCCGGAGGCACGCCCATACGATACAGCTCCTGCTCCCACTCGCTCCCCGCCACCTCGTCATCGACGAGGGCGATGAATCCGAGATTGAGCGGCTGTCCCCATCCTACGACGACCTGACCGTGAATCAGGCGGTCGTCGATCCGATAGAGATCAATGGCCACGCGTGACTCCTCCCACCATCGTCAGCGAGCGCACGGCACGCTCGACTGCATGCGTCGCGGCTTGCGCTGGCTCGAGCTCTTCGTGCGACATGAAATCGAGGAGGAGTGGGAGGCTCGTGCCGGTGACGAGCACGACGTGCGGCCGGGCGGCCAGCACACGGCGCGCCGCGATCGTGCAGCTTCCCGCGGGTAGATCGGTGAAGATGACGCGGAGGTTGCGCGAGTCGACAAGCTCGAGGAGCGCGCGCTCGATCTCGGCCGCTCCCAGGCCCGAATTCGTCATGGGCAGGAACAGCTCGCCGCGGCCGGTGATCTGTTGCACGGCGCTCACGAGTCCCACGGCGAGATCGCCGTGCGCCGCGATGATCGCGACGGGCGGTCCCTCACTCATCATCTTCCTGGAGATACTGACGGATCGCGGCCGGCTCGGTGGCCTGCATGCGCTTCATGAGCCGCTGATTGAATGCTTCGGCGGTGTTCACTCCGCTGTACCGAAGCAGGTGATTCATCGCGACGACCTCGGCCACCACGGTGATGTTCTTGCCCGGGTTGAGCGGAATGAGGACCTTGGGGAGCTCGACGCCCAGGATGGTCGTCGTCGCACCGTCGAGGCCCGTCCGGTCGACGTTCGTCGACTTGTCCCATTCCTCGAGCTGCACGACGACCTCGATGCGCTTCTGCTGGCGCACGGCACGAATGCCGAAGATGGCCTGCACGTCTATCAGCCCGACGCCGCGAATCTCCATGTGATGACGGGCGAGGTCATGTCCCCGCCCGATGAGAATGTCGTTGCCCCGTCGCGTAGTGATGACCAGATCATCAGCGACGAGGCGGTGGCCGCGCTCCACCAGGTCGAGCACGCACTCCGACTTCCCGATCCCACTCTTCCCGATGAACAGCAGCCCAACACCGAACACATCGGCGAGCGACCCGTGGATCGTGGTAAGCGGCGCAAATTCCTCGGCGATGATCGGCTTGATGCGCGTGTAGAACTCCGCCGTCTTGAGCTTCGATCGAAGAATCGGAATTCCGACCTTTCCCGCGATCTGCGTGAGCTCCGACGGCAGTCGCTGCCCCTTCGTGACGAAAAGACAGGGGATCGGAAAGGACAGGAATTTCTCGAGGACCTCACGCCGGCGGGACGCCTCGAGTGACGTGAGGTAGGAGATTTCGGTTTCGCCGAGCACCTGCACGCGATCGTGTGGAAAACGCGCGGTATAGCCGGCGAGCACGAGTCCGGGACTCGACACTTCGGCGCTCGTGATCTCGCGCGCCAGACCCGCGTCATCGCCGATGAGCTCGAGCTGCAACGTATCCTGCAGCTGCTCGAGCATGCGGCCGACCGTGAACGGCTGTCGCTTCACGACCTGGAGGCGATGCGAGTGCGCGCCTTCCGGGTGCGCTTCGAGCGCGCGAGCTGCGCCTGCAAGTTGTGGACGGCCTCCGAGAGCGCCGGACCATAGGTGCGAGCGTAGCCGTTGGAGATGAGCGGCCGCCTCCGCGACGCGTGCATCACGATCTCGACGCGGCGTGTGGGACCGTCCTGTTCGAAGCGGACGACCGCGCGCACGGGGCGCGCCGCCCGCGTCTCCAACTTGTGAATGATGGATTCCGCTCGCGAGCGCAGACGCTCGGAGATGACGGCGTTGTGCGAATGAAAGATCACGTCCACGGTGCCGCCTCCTGCCCAGTGACGAGCGCGAGGTGCGCCTCGGTTTCTCGAGCCGCGCGATCCCAGGTAAAGGTTTCGGCAAAGGCACGGCCGCGCCGGCCGAGCGTCGCCACGAGATCGGGCGCGTCGGCGATCGCGCGCATCGCGGTGGCGAGCGCCGTCACGTCCCCATGCGGAACGAGGTAACCCGTCTCGCCGTGCCGCACGGAATCACGCAGCCCCGGCGAATCGGATGCGATCACCGGTGTCCCACACGCCGCCGCCTCGAGGTTCGTGATGCCCCACCCTTCCTTCGATGACGTGAACACCATCGCCCACGCGGCGCGCAACAGCGCGAGCTTCTCGGGCTCGGTTACAAACCCAAGAAACCGCACGCGGTCGCCGAGGTCAAGCGAGCGCGCCAGCTGCTCGAGCCGCGGCCTGTCATCCCCCGTCCCCGCAATGTCGAGCGTCGCCGTCGAATGCGCGAGCCGGGCAAACGCCTGCACGATCAGATCGACCTGCTTGTATCGCTTGAGACGTCCCAGATACGCGAACCGCGGCACCGGGGACCGCGCGGATGGGTCAGGCGTGAGCGTGCCCACGTCGACGCCGTTGTGAATGACGGTGATGGCGGACGCCGGGATGCCGCGTGAGACGAGGTCGAGTCGCGTGCTCTCGGATACGGCCTCGAAGGGAACGGCGCGATAGAACCAGCCGAGTGGGCGCTCGGACGCCCAGACCGCCGTCGCGATCGGCGCCGATGCCTCGGCAAACGCGGTCGTGCCGAAAAGATGATGAACGAGGGCCACGGTATGACGTGCGCCCCACCAGGGGGTAAGGAGCGGAACCTTGTTGATGTCCTCGACGAGCACATCGGGCCGATGCGGTGCGAGCACACGCTGCCAATACGGCCACGCCATGAGCGGAAAGGAATACCGTGTGCCGACCCGATGCACGTCGATTCCATCGAGCGTGACTCGAGGCAACGCCCCCGCAAATCCGGAACAGAGCAGCGTCACCTCGTGACCCCGCCGCGCGAGGCGGCCGAAGATCTCGTGGAGATGCGCTTCGGCGCCGCCGGCCTGGGGGTTTTCACGATCTTGCCAGTTGACGACGTGGATCTTCATAGAGGTGGTCGAGGATGTCGAGATGATCCACGTGACTTCACCTCGATCACCTGGACGACCTCGACATTCCTGACACCCTCGGCTTCACAACCGCCCCATTTTTCTCGCCAGCGCGTCCAGCACCCCGTTGACGAACCTCGCACTCTGCGCGCTGCCGTACCGCTCGGCAAGCCGCACCGCTTCCTGGATCGCGACGCGGGGCGGCGGATCGCCACGCAGGAGCTCGGCGGCCGCGATCCGCAGCACCGCGCGCTCGACGGCGCCCAACCGCTCCAGGCGCCAATTCGT
>DATFFP010000102.1:0-24828 GCA_035249985.1 Gemmatimonadaceae bacterium | reverse complement strand
TCATAGCGCCTCGGAGCATCACGTCGCCGCCGGCATCCGGGCGGCCGGTGCTTGCCACGCTGGAGGTCCTGTCCACGGGGGTACTGAAGGGACAGCGGTTCGAGGTGCGGAGCCCGCTCGCGCACGTGGGACGCGGTGCGCACAACGACATCGTGCTCCCCGACGAATCGGTATCCGATGCCCACGCGAAGCTGCAGAAACGCGAGGCGGGCTGGTACGTAGTGGACATGGGGTCCACGAACGGCACGTATGTGGGCGGTCGACGTGTGGAGACTGAATACAAGCTCGAGGGGGCGCCGGATCTGCGCTTCGGCGGCGTCAAGGTGGCGTTCCGGGGCGACGAGGGCGAGGGCGCGCCGGATGACGTGAAGGGCACACGCGCCTTCTCGATGCCGCGAGGACCTCGCCCTGCTCCGGGGGCACCCGCTCAGCCCACCAAGCCCTCCGCTCCCGTCGTCGCGCCGGGCGCGGAAGATCCTGACGCCCCCGCCAAGGGACGCGGCTTTCCCCTCTGGCTGTGGCTCGCCGTCGTCATGCTTCTCGCCCTCGGCGCTTTCTTCATCTACGAGCAGACACGCTAGTGCAGCTTACCGTCGCCGCGCGGTCCGACACCGGCATGATCCGGTCGGGGAATGAGGACAGCTTCTTCGCGGATGCGAATCCCGCGCGCGGGCTGTTCGTCGTGGCCGATGGGATGGGCGGACATGCGGCCGGTGAGGTCGCCAGCGAGATGGCGGTGGAGATCGTCGCGCGTGAGCTCAGAATCGTTCACGACCTCCGGGGTGACGGCGTCGCGCAGGTGGTGGCGCGAGCGGTGAAGCAGGCCAACGCGGCGATCTATCAGCGGACGATCGCCGAGATCGACAAGCAGGGCATGGGAACGACGATCTCCGTCCTGCTACTCGCCAACGCGCGCTACCTGGTGGGCCAGGTCGGCGACTCGCGTGTGTACATGCTGCGCGAGGGCTCGCTTCGTCAGATCACGAAGGACCACTCGTACGTGCAGGAGCAAGTCGACGCCGGCTACCTCACGCCAGAGCAGGCGCGGTATCACCCCTACAGCAACGTCATCACGCGGTGCGTCGGAGCGAGCGGCGAGGTGGAGGCCGATACCTATGCGGGGGAAGTCCGAGCGGGCGATGTCTTCCTCGTGGCGAGCGATGGTCTCACCGGGATGGTCGACGACCGCCGCATCCAGCAGCTGCTCTCCTCGCGTGCGTCGGCGGCGCGCATGGTCGACGCCCTGATCGCGGAAGCGAACGGTCGTGGGGGGCTGGACAACATCACTGCCATCGTCGTGCAGGTGCTCGAGGCGAGCGATTCGAGAGTCGAGGAGAAGACGGTGGAGACACCGTCAGTGAGGGGATAACGGCAAAGATGACAGAATTCAGAATACAGAATTCAGAATTCAGAAACGACCCCGGGGAGCATGAGCTGGCTCCCCGTGGTTTTGTCTGAATTCTGAATTCTGTATTCTGAATTCTGTCATCTTTGCCGTTGATCAGTCACTCCAGCAGCGCTCTCCCTTTCCTGAGACGCTCTGCGACTTCGTCGCCATCCCGCTTCACGACGCGCAATATCCGATCGCCCGGCACCTCACGCGACGCGGCGACGAACACGCGCAGCCGGCGCGCGGAGCCGTAGAGCTCGGCCGAGAGCGTGGGGAGGCTGACCGATCCGGCGATGCCCTCCATCGTCAGGCGCTCGACGCGGCCACCGCGGCGCACGACGGGAATATCGAGGCCGAGCATCTGGGGCTTGGCGGGAAAATCGAGCAGCAGCTCTCCGGGCGTGATCCCGAGCTCTTCGGCGAGCGCGGTCTCCGCCGCGTAGACGAGCGACGGGTTCATCGAGATCCACTCGCTCTCGGGGGGGAGGTCGACGGTCGGGATCTCGAGCGCGCGCTTGTGAAGCCGGCGGCCGCGCAGACCAAGCAGCAGTGGAGCGCTCCCGTCGACTGCCTCGAGCCGGTGAAGGAGCCCTTCGTCCGTCAGCGACGCGAGATCCGTTTCAATGAGCTCCTTCGCTCGTAAGGCATCATCGACCAGACGCTTGTACATCGCGGTCGCGCTGCGGACGGCATGGTGCCAGTAGACGTTGCGATACATCTGATACTTCGCGAACAGCAGCGACTCGAGGGCCGCCAGCCCCTTCTCGAGAATCCCGATCGACAGGCGTCCTGTCGCCGGATCCTCGATGATCGCGAGCGAGTGCAGCAATCGGTCGACGTCGATCTCCCCGTACGGCACGCCGCACATCAGCGCGTCGCGTTTGAGATACTCGATCTTGTCGAGGTCGAGCGAGCCGGAGATGAGCCCTTGCAGCGGGGATGCGCTCTGTCCGCGGATGAGTGCGTGAATGCGCATCGGCGCCTCACCCCCGAGCGCCGTGGTGAGCACGTCGGCCACCGGGCCACGAAAGATCAGCTCGTGCGCGACTTCTTCGTGGTCGAGCGCACCGATCTCCTCGAGCGCGTGCGAGAAGGGATAATGGCCGATGTCATGCAGCAGCGCCGCCGCCGCAATGATGGCGCCCTCCGTAGGCTCGACGCGGGCGAGCTCACCACGCTCCGCAAGCAGCGCCAGTGTGCGCCGTGCCAGGTGATAGGCGCCGAGCGCGTGCTCGAACCTGGTGTGCGTCGCGCCGGGATAGACGAGATACGCGAGCCCGAGCTGTCGAACGTACCGGAGCCGCTGGAAGGTCGCGGTGTCGATGAGGCGAAGCGCGACGTCATCGACGCGGATGTTGTTCCAGAGCGGGTCGCGGATGACGTCCATTGAAGGGTCCTCAGGGTCCTCGGGGTCCTCAGGGTCCTCAGGGTCCTCGAGGGAAAATGCTTTCGCACCCCGAGGACCCTGAGGACCCTGAGGACCCCGAGGACCCTGACGACCTCAGATTCTTGGGCCTGCCTGCCTCACGGCGGGGTCGACGTGCTCCGCGAACTGCTCGAAGTTCTTCACGAACATCTCCGCCAGCTTTCGGGCCTGCGCGTCGTAGGCGGCGGGGTCGGCCCAGGTCGCACGCGGATCCATCACGTCGGATGAGACGCCGGGAACACTCTTCGGCACGTCGAGCCCAAAGACCGAATGACGCATCGTCGGGACATGGTCGAGCTCGCCGGCCAGCGCGGCGCGGACCATCGCGCGGGTGTAGGCGAGCTTCATGCGGCTGCCGACGCCGTAGGGGCCACCCGTCCACCCCGTGTTCACCAGCCATACGCGCGAGTTGTGCGTCGCCAGCAGCTCGCCCAGCATGCGCGAGTACATGGAGGGGTGCCAGACGAGGAACACCGCGCCGAAGCACGAGCTGAACGTCGCCTGCGGCTCCTTCACGCCGCGCTCGGTGCCGGCGACCTTGGCGGTGTAGCCGGACAGGAAGTAGTATCGTGCCTGCTCCGGCGTTAGGCGCGCGATGGGCGGCAGGACGCCGAAGGCGTCCGCGGTAAGAAACACGACGTTGCGAGGGTGGTCGCCGCGTCCGGTCGGGACGATGTTCCGGATGTAATGCAGTGGGTACGACGCCCGGGTGTTCTCGGTGATCGCCTGATTGACGAAATCCACTCGACGCGTGTGCGGCTCGAGGACGACGTTCTCGAGGATCGTCCCGAACATCTGGGTCGTGCGGTAGATGTCCGGCTCGCCGTCCTCCGAGAGGTTGATCACCTTCGCGTAGCATCCGCCTTCGAAATTGAACACACCATCCGATGACCAGCCGTGCTCGTCGTCGCCGATGAGCCACCGCTCGGGATCGGCGGAGAGCGTCGTTTTGCCGGTGCCGGACAGCCCGAAGAACAGCGCCGTATCTCCGGCCGGCCCGACGTTCGCGGAGCAGTGCATCGAGAGCACGCCGCGCTTGGGGAGCAGGTAGTTCATCACCGTGAAGATCGCCTTCTTGAGCTCGCCCGCGTAGCGCGTACCGCCGATGAGGATGATGCGCCGGGCGAAGTTCAGGATGATGAACGTTCCCGTTCGCGTGCCGTGCTTCGCGGGGTCGGCATGGAACTCCGGCGCGTGCAGCACGCTGAAGTCCGCCTCGAAGGTCGGAAGATCGATCGGATCGGGGCGGATGAACATGTTCCGGACGAACAGCGAGTGCCACGCCGTCGGCGTCACGAACCGCACGCGGACCCGGTGCGCGCTGTCGGCGCCCGCATAGAGGTCCTGGACGAACAGCTCGGCCTGCTCGCCGAGGTAGCGCTGCACGTCCGCCAATAGCAGGTCGAACTTCGCGGCGTCGAACGCGACGTTGACCTTGCCCCACCAGACGTCCGCTTCCGTGCTCGGCTCCTTCACGACGAACTTGTCGTTAGGGGAGCGGCCGGTATGGGGCGAGGTCACGGCCACGAAGGGGCCCATGTCCGCGAGCTCGCCTTCGCCGCGACGAATCGCCGCTTGCACGAGCTCGGGGGGAATCGAGTTCCAGTGAACCTCGCCGCGCGGCTCGAGGCCTTGCGACTCCAGTCCCTGCGCGGCCGCGCGCGCGGCGGGTCGCTCCGCTCGCGGCTTCATGCGTGTCGCCATCGCTCCTCGCCCTCGACTGTGCGCGCGTCAGCCTTCCACGGCGCGCATGGATCCCGTGTGATGTTCGCGCTCCTGCGCGTCCACGACCGCCACCGCGGCCATGTTGACGATCTCCTCGACCTCGGCCCCTTCCTCGAGAACGTGCACCGGCCGCCGCATCCCCACCAGGATGGGTCCGATCGCCGTCGCCCCGCCCAGGTGATGCAACAACTTGTAGGCGATGTTGCCGGCGCTCAAGCTCGGGAAGATCAGCACGTTGGCAGCCTCCTTGAGCGCCGAGAAGGGGTATGTCTTGTTGAGCTTGTGCTCGTCGAGTGCAGTGTCGGCCTGCATTTCCCCGTCAACGACCAGACTGGGATCTCGCGCGCGCAGGAGCGCCACCGCTCGTGCAACCTTCTCGGCCTCGGGGTGCCGCACCGACCCAAAATTGGAAAAGGACAGCATGGCGACCCGCGGCTCGATGCCCAGCGTGCGCACGATGCGCGCCGCCGCGTACCCGATCTGGGCCAGCTGCTCGGCCGTTGGGTCGATGTTGACGGTGGTGTCGCCACAAAAGACGACGTGCTTCTGGAACACGAGCATGTAGAGACCGCTGACGAGGCCGGCCCGCGGGTGCGCGCCGATGACCTCCAGGGCCGGGCGGATCGTCTCGGGGTAATGCAGGTTCACACCGGAGACGAGCGCGTCCGCGTCCTGGAGCGCGACCATCATCGATCCGTAGTAATTCGGGTTGAGCAGACGTTGATTCGCCTCGGCGAGCGACAGGCCCTTTCGCTGGCGCCGATCCCACAGCGCGGTTGCGTAGCGCTCGCGATTCGGCGAGCTGTACGGATCCTCCGTTCCAATATCCTCGAGGGAGAGCCCCAGCTCGTGGGCAAGGTGCTCGATCATCACGCGGTTGCCTAACAGCACCGGCTGTGCAATCCCGTCATCCACGAGGATGCGCGCGGCACGGATGACCTTTGGCTCCTCGCCCTCAGGGAATACGACCCGTTTTGGCGCATGCTGCGCCCGCAGGATCACGCCGCGCAGAATTCCGCGCGCCCGGCCCAGGCGTGCCTCGAGCCGCTCCCGATATTCGTCGAGCTCGATGAACTCGCGTGCCACTCCAGTGGCGACTGCCGCCCACGCGACAGCGGGCGCCACCCACAGCAGCACGCGCGGGTCGAACGGGAAGGGGATGATGTAGTCGGAGCCGAACTTCACCGACTCGAGGCCATAGAGCCGTGCGACGCTCTCGGGGACGTCCTGGCGCGCCAGCGATGCCAGCGCCCGTGTCGCCGCCATCTTCATCTCCTCGTTGATCTGCGTTGCGCGCGCGTCGAGCGCCCCGCGAAAGATGAAGGGAAATCCGAGAACGTTGTTGACCTGGTTCGGGTAGTCGCTGCGACCCGTCGCGATGATCGCGTCACCGCGCGCGGCGCGAACCTCGTCGGGGAGGATCTCGGGGACCGGATTCGCCAGCGCGAACACGATGGGCTTGGCGGCCATACCGGCGATCATCTCTTTCGTGACAGCGCCCGCCACCGAAAGTCCGACGAAGACGTCCGCGCCCTTGAGCGCATCGCCGATCGTGCGCGCCGAGGTCTCGAGCGCGAATCGCGCCTTGTATGGATCGACCTCGCCCGGCCGACCCTTATAGATCACCCCTTCGCGATCGCAAAGGATGATGTGCTCTCGACGCACACCAAGCCTCACGTAGTGCTCGGCCGTCGCAATGGCGGCGGCGCCGGCGCCGGAAAAAACGACCTTGATCGCGTCGAGCTGTTTGCCGACGATCTCGACTGCGTTCAACAGGCCCGCGCCCGAGATGATTGCCGTCCCGTGCTGATCGTCGTGGAAGACGGGGATCGTCATCGTCTTCCGCAGCGTCTCCTCGATGTAGAAGCAGTCCGGTGCCTTGATGTCCTCGAGGTTGATCCCGCCCACCGTCGGCTCGAGCAGCTGGCAGAAGCGAATCACGTCATCGGGATTCTCCGACCCCACCTCGAGATCGAAGACGTCGAGATCGGCGAACTGCTTGAAGAGATTTCCTTTCCCCTCCATCACCGGCTTCCCGGCGAGCGCTCCGATGTTGCCGAGGCCGAGGACGGCGGTGCCGTTGGTCACGACGGCGACGAGATTGCCCTTGGCGGTATAGCGATACGCGTCCTCCGGGTTCGCCTTGATCTCGAGACAGGGCTCGGCGACTCCGGGGGAGTAGGCGAGAGAGAGGTCACGCTGGTTGGTGAGCGGTTTCGTCGGGACAACCGCGATCTTGCCCGGCCGCTCCCGCGCGTGGTACTCGAGCGCGTCCTCTCGGCTATTCGACATCTATCAGTGCGGAGGAAGAATGAGGAACGAGGAACGAGGAAGTGGTTGACGTAACCTCCATTCAATCCACTTCCTCGTTCCTCGTTCCGTGTTCTTGCTTTGTAACATTATGAGACGCGTGAACTTACCCGCATCGGCCGTGTGCGTCAATCGCGCCCCGACCCACCTATCGTTCCCGAAGTCGCCGAACGAGCCACGCCACGATGACGAGGGCACCAGAAACGGCGACGATCGCCGGACCCGTGGGAAGATCGAACGGCACGGAGAGCGAGAATCCGATCACCGCCGCCGCGAGTCCAGCGCCGATTGCCCAGGCGAAGACGCCGCCCATGCCACGCGCGAGCAGCAGCCCGGTCACCGCGGGGAGGACGAGGAAGTCGAAGACGAGCATCAATCCCGCGAACTGCATCGCGAATGCGATGGCCAAGCCGATCGTCAGATACAGCAGCAACGTCCAGCGCTCGACGCGGTAGCCGAGCGTGCGCGCGGTCTCCTGGTCGAATGAGATGAAGAGGAATTCCTTGTAGAACAGCAGGTGCACCAGCAGCACGGGAACGCTCACGGCGAGGAGGACGAGCCAGTCGCCCCGCGTAATCCCGAGAATGTTGCCCTGCAGAAAGATGTCGTGAGCCTCGCCGACCGCCGCCTTGGCGATGAAGAGAATCGCCAGCGCGCCGGCTACCACGTACGCCACGCCAATGCGCGCATCTGCTGGAATGCGCGCGCGCCGCATCCCCGTGGCGAAGAACACGACGCCCAGCAACGTCGCGAGGAGGGAGAGAATGACCGGCTTGCTGGTGATGACCCCAACTACGCCGACGCCGGCGAGCCAGAACGAGATGGCGATGCCAAGCGTCGACATCTGCGCGAGCGACGCCCCGACGAAGACGATGCGTCGCAACACCACGTACACTCCGAGGGTCGAGCAGACGAGCGCAATGACGAGCGCACCATAGAGCGCATCGCGAAAGAGGAAGATCGCCTCGATCAACGCCGCTCCCCCGGTTTCATGACCGCTGAGCTTCGGCGCGCGAGCACGATGCGATGTCCGGCGAAGGAATCGACTTCGACGGGGATCCCGTACAGCTCGCTCAAGGTCCGCTCGTTGACGATCTCGTCGACCGCGCCAATGCGGAAGCTGCCTTCCTGCACGAGCGCGATTCGCGTGACGTAGTTCGCGATCTCATTGAGCGCGTGACTCACCATGAGGACGGTGAGCCCCCGCCGTTCGTGCAGCTCGCGCACGAGCCCGAGGATCTGCGTCGTCGACACGAGGTCCATTCCGGTCGTCGGCTCATCGAGCACGAGCAGATTCGGCTCGCCGACGAGCGCGCGCGCAATGAGTGTGCGCTGCTTCTGTCCGCCGGAGAGGCGCGTCAGGGGCTCCATCGCCAGCTCGCGAATGCCAACGGCATCGAGCGCGGCAAGCGCGCGGTCCCGGTCGTCGCGCTTCGGGCGACGTCCAATGCCGACGCGGTCGTAGCGACCCATCAGCACGACATCGAGCACGCGAAGGGGAAAGTTGTAATCGACCTGGTCGCGCTGTGGCACGTATCCGAACCGGAGCTCGGGCCGGCGCGTCACGGTTCCACCGCTCGGGTCGAGCGTGCCGAGGATGGCGCGGAGGATCGTCGTCTTGCCGGCTCCGTTCGGTCCGACGAGGCCGAGAAAGTCCCCTTCGGGGATTTCAAAGGTGAGGTCCGAAAGCACCACGCGACGCCCATACGCGAGCGTCGCGTGATCGAACGTCACCAGAGCACTCACCGAAGAGCCTCGGCGAGCCGGCGCACGTCGTAGTCGATGAGCTCCAGATAGCTGTCGACGCCCTTGACCGCCTCCACCGAGGGCGGCAGCACCAGCACCTTCGCGCCGGTGTTGCGCGCGACGAAGTCGGGCATCTTCCGGTCGTAAAAGGGCTCCATGATGATGACCCTTGCCTTCGTGCGCTTCATCTGCTGAATGAGACCGGCGAGGTGCGAGGCAGACGGCGGCACTCCCGGCTTGGGCTCGACGAATCCGACGATGTTCATGCCGGTGAAGTCCTGGAAATACCGCCAGCTGGTGTGGTACGCCACCACCGGCTGATTGCGGATCGCCGCCAGCTGCGGAGCGAGCGCGCGAACCGTCGAGTCGATGCGCGCCTCGAACCGCGCGGTGTTCGCGCGATACGACGACGCCCCGCCCGCATCAAGCTCCGAGAACTTGTCGCGGAACAGACGGGCGATGCGCTTGCCGTTCTCGGGGTGCAGCCAGTAGTGCGGATTCCCGCGGGGGTGTACGTCGCCCATCGATCGGTCCGCGTTGGCCTGCACGTCGAGCACGGGAATCACGCGCGACGCATCGACGTCGCCGCTGCCACCGCGATTGATCCGTCGATTGCGAGCGGCATCGAGCAGTGAAGGCATCCAGCCCACCTCGAGATCCAGGCCCACGTAGGCGAAGACGTCGGCTTTCGCGAGCTGCAGCGCGAAGCTCGGCTTCGCCTCGACGAAATGCGGATCCTGGTAACCCGCCGCGATGTGCATGGCGGTGACACGATTGCCCCCGACGACGTGCGCGATGTCGTGCAAGTCGGTGGTGCTGGTGACGATTCGCAGTTGTTGCGCAGACAGCGGAGAGCCAAGCGCCGCCGCTGCCGCGCCAATGAGGACGAGGCGATTCATAGATCCATCCGGTCAGAACGGGTGCGGCCGGTGCGGTCCAATGGCGATCGTCATCTGCAGGAGCAGACGGTTCACCCGATCGCCGACGTCCGGCCGTAGGTTTTCATACCCCAGCACCATCTTCGAGAACTCGCTGGGGAAGAACTGTAAGTACCCCGAAATGGCCGAGAAGTCCCGCTCCGCGTCGGTCGTTGCTTCCACCCAGTCGTAGCGGGCGCCGACGAACAACCGTCGTGAAAGCTGCCACCGGCTGAAGGCGTACAGGCCGGTGGTTTCTTCCGTTGGCCCCAGATAGGCCGCGCCCGCCGGTAGTCCCGCAGGCAGGGCGGGGGCCTCGTTATGCTGGCGCATGAGCTCGGCCTGAAAGAGGAACGAGCGATAGAGGCCCTGTTGAAGCGGGCGCCAGCGGAAGGTGATGTCTCCGCCGACCAGCGATTGGCGGGCGAGCAGTGCTGTCTCCCCGCGCGGGCCGGGGCAGGGGTCGAAATGTCCCGGCGTGGCGAGGGCCTCGCAGCCAAACGGCTCGGCGATGCGGCCAGTGCCGGCGCTGACCGACAGCTCGAGGTTCGTCGCCTCACCGATGTCCCAGTAATTCCGAAACCGGGCCGTGTAACCGAGCCCTTCGAGCGTCTTGTTAGGCGGCTCCGCAGGGACGCCCTCGAACCCGTGTTCCTCGACGTGCTCGTCCTCATGCTCGTGTCCGTGGGCCTCGGGAAACTGCTCGATCGCCGTGAGCTGCAGCTCCTGATAGAAGCCGAATGGGGAGAAGATCTTGCTCAGCGCCAGCCCTGTCCCCTTTCCGCCGTGGTCGCCCAGCAGCCGCTGGATGACGTACGGATACTCGATCGTGTGCAGCTCGGCACGGTGCGTCGTGTTTTGCTTTCCAAACGGCAAATGGAAGCGGCCGACGCGCACCTGGAGCTGCCACGGCAGCGACGTGGTGGTGAGGTATCCCTCCTCGATAGCGATCCCTTCCTCGTCGCTGAGCCCCAAAATGAAGTCGCCGCGAAAATACGGGTCGACGTTTGCGCCGAGCGCGAGCTCGACCTCGCGCATGTCGAATCGCCGGGCGGACTCGAGTGTGCTACCGTCGGGGCTGGCGTCGACGACGACGTCGCCGACCACGCTGATGCTCGGATTGAGGCCGGGGCTGTTGGGCTGTTGCGGCTGCGCGGGGGTCATTCCGCCCATCACATGGGGCGGCCGCGCCTCTCCGCGAATGCGCTCGAGCTCACGTACGAGGCGGATGGAATCCGCTCGCGCGATGCTGTCCGCGCGCGCGGCCGAGTCGCGTCTTGCAGTTGTGTCCGGTTGCTGAGCGGCCGCGGCCGTACCGGCGAGCGCGATCAGCACCCCACTCAAGAAAACTGTACGCATCGTGCTCCTGTGCAGTGCCGCGCCGGCGCAAAGGCCGTGCGCGATCGGTGGTTCTGCGGAGTGTACGAGGAGCGCGCCGGGATGGCGCGATGCGTCAGGCCGGCGGTGCGCGGGGCTGGGTGTCGAGCCGGTCTGCTGCGGTCGACGGAGCACGCGTGCCACTACTGGCGCTCGTCGTCGCGCGCGCCAGAACCGGGGCGGTTGCGGCACGCACTGGGGGTGCGACGAGATGCGACGCGGCGCACACGGCGCACAGCTCTCCATGCGCGTGATGTGCGCTCGTCCCGGCCTGCTCCACATGGACCGCGGCAACGGTGCTGTCCTGGCGCTCCGCCAGCGGAGCGGCGGCGACGACAACCAGCTGCAGCATCGTCACCAGAGCGGTGATGACGCGCGTCGTGCCGGTGAGCCTCATGAGTCGAGGCGAGCGCGGGGTTCGCATGCTACACGACAATAACAGCAACCTCAGGGGGGCCGCTACGGGGCGGACGAGCCATAGCTGCGAAGGCGCTCCAGCATGCGCCGGTCGGTTGTCTCGGCATCGTCGAGCTTGGGCGTCTCGATGACCTTGGGGATGGGCGCGAGCCGCTCATCGGTCATCAGGCGACGGAACGCCCGCTCTCCGATCGCGCCCTCGGCGATCAGCTCGTGGCGATCCCGCCTCGAGCCCAGAGGCGTCTTGGAGTCGTTGAGATGCATCAGCCGCAGGCGATGCATCCCGAGAGTGTCCGCGAACCGCGCCCAGACGCCGTCGTAGTCGTCGACGAGATCGTACCCCGCGGCGAAGACATGCGCGGTGTCGACGCAGACGGCAACGCGTTGGCGGTGCGGCGCGGGGACGGCCTCGATCAGCGCGGCCATCTCCTCGAAGCTGGATCCGATGGCGGTCCCGCTGCCGGCGGTCATCTCCATGAGGAGAACGACGCGCCCGGGCACGCGCTCGAGGGCGATCCCGATCGCCTCGGCGTTCCGGGCGATGCCGCTCGCGCGATCGTCCATGAAGTTGCCGGGGTGCGACACGAGATACTCGAGCCCGAGCGCCTCGCACCGCCGCAGCTCCGACTCGAATGACGCGAGCGACCGTGCACGCAGCACCGGGTCAGGCGACGCGAGGTTGATGAGGTAGCTGTCGTGCGCCGCCGTCGCGCGGACGTCGGTGGCGGTCAGCGCGGCGGCAAACGCGCGACACTCCTCGTCCTCGCACAGCCGCTCCGCCCACCGGTTGGCCATCTTGGAGAACATCTGCATGGCGGTCGCCCCGATGGCCTTCGCGCGCGCCGGAGCGTTAGGCGTCCCCCCCGCCGAGGAGACGTGGGCGCCGAGAAGCAGAGGCGCTAGAGGCGCTAGAGGCGCTAAAGGCGCTAGAGGCGCTAAAGGCGCTAGAGGCGCTGAACGGCGGCCTTCAGCGCCTTCAGCGCCCTCAGCGCCTTCAGCGCCCTTAGCGCCCTTAGCGCCCTTAGCGCCCTTAGCGCCCGCCTTTACTGCCTTCCGCGCAGCCATTCCAGCGGATCCACCGCTCTCCCTTGAGGGCGCATCTCGAAGTGGAGGTGCGGCGGGAGCTCGGGGTCGGCGGCGCCGACGTGGCCGAGCACCTGGCCTTTACTGACGACGGCGCCCTTCTGCACGCTCAAGCGGCTGAGCGATCCATACACCGAGTAGTCGCCGCCGCCATGCTGCACGATCACGGTCAGCCCGTACGTGCCGAAGGTCTCGGCGACGACGACGCTTCCCGCCGAGACGGCCTTGACGGGCGTGCCTTCGGAGGCGGCTATGCCGATACCGTTCCATCGCGTCGTCGTGTTATTGGGATTCACGACGCGGCCGAAGTTGTAGATGATCTCGCCATCCACCGGCCAATCGAGCCGCCCCAGGTCGCTGGTTCGAATGGTGCTGCTCGCGCGCGCGCCGGGGCGCGCTCGCTCGGCGCGACGGCGCGCCGCCTCCAGCTCGGCGATCACGTTGGTCAGGCGCTGCTCGTCGCGCGCGATTCGACGCAACCGGGCTTCGGTGTCGCGCGCACGACGCTGTGTTGCGGCGAGACTGCGCGCCCGCTCCCGCTCCAGATCGCGCAGCCGCTTCTCCTCGAAGGCGCGCTCCTCGCGCGTGCGCTCGATGTCGCGCTGAAAGCGCACCAAATTGCCGCGCTGCCGGCGAACGCGGTCGCGGAGCTGTTCCACGCGCTCAACGAGGGCCCGATCGCGAAGGGCGAGCAGGTGGAGATACTTGTACCGCGACACCAGCTCGCCGAACGATTGTGCCGCCAGCAACGCCTCCACCGCGTGGAGCGGGCCGCGCTTGTAGATGTCGATGAGCCTGCGGCGCAGCATCGCGCGCTTCACGACGAGCTCGTCTTCGGCGCGCACGAGATCCCCCGTCGAGGAGTCCACCGCCTCGCCGATCGAGACGAGCTGCGACTCGAGCGACCGCACCGCACGGGCGGTCATGTCCGCCTGACGATCGAGGTTCGCGACCTCCGCCGAGAGATCGTGTACCGTGCCGCGGAGCTGCCGCATACGCGTCTCGAGCTGCTCCCGTTCGCGACGCAGCTGCTCCAGCCGGGCCTGCTCCGCGCGCAGCCGTGCTTCCGGCGATTGCTGCGCGAGGAGGGGGCTACCAAAGCCGAGTAGGATCAGTAAAGAAACTGCGTACCGCGTACTGCGTACAAAAACCCTCGGGAGGCTATGGGGGCCCAATGGTCCCTTTCCGAGGGTTCCAGTACGCAGTACGCAGTACGCAGCACGCATTGCTTTCACCGCTCACACGCGACGCAGGTGCCGCCCGACCGAAACCGCGCTGCCGAGGAACCCGATCAGCGCGCCGAACGCGATGCCGGCGATGATGATTCGGTCGTCGAAGAATCGCGTGGCGACGAGCGTGCGGGAGATGAGCGAATGCGCGAAGTACGTCAGCGCGAGGGCGAGGATGCCGCCGAGGATGCCCTTCGCCAGCCCTTCCAGAAGGAAGGGCCGGCGAATGAACCCGTCGGTCGCCCCGACCAGGCGCATGATCGAGATCTCGCGTCCTCGTGCGAGGACCGCCATGCGGATCGTCGCCCCGATGATGATGATCGCCACTGCCGCGAAGGCGACGCCGAGGATGATGCCCGCGGCGGTGGCGAGATTGCGAATGTTGTACAGCTTGCGCACCCACTCCTCGCCGAAGCGCACATCGTCGACGAATGGATAGGTCCGAATGCGCGCCGCGACGGCGCTCACCGTTTCCGGATCGCGGAAGCCGGGCTTGAGCCGCACTTCGATCGACGCGGGCAGGAAGGCGGCGTCGAACACGTCGCGGAACTCGCCGAGCTCGGCGCGGGCGCGCTCCAGCGCCTCGTCCTGCGAGATGCCGTCGGCGCGCGCGACCTCGGGGAAGGACCCGATGTCCCCAAGGGCGGCCGCCAGCGCCTCCACCGGAGTGCCGTCGGCGATGTACGCGCGAATCTCGACGCGCTCTTCGACCTGCTGCAGCGCGTCGCGGATGTTCACCGCCACCAGGACGAACAGCCCGAGCGAGAAGAGGCTGAACGCAATCGTCATCACGCTCAGTGCGCTGAGGAGCGGAGCCCGGCGGAAAGCCAGCAGCGTTTCGCGGAGGGTGAGTCGCATCAGGCGGGAGTCGAGCGACCATCCACGGCGGCATCGGCCGCCGCTTCCGCCGAGTCATAGACGATCTGGCCGCGATTCATTTCGATCACGCGGTAATCCGACCGCCTCACGAGCTCGAGGTTGTGCGTCGCCATCAGCACGGCCGTTCCCGCGGCGTTGATGTCCCGCAGCAGCTGGAAGACCCCGCGGGTCGCCCGATCGTCGAGGTTGCCGGTGGGCTCATCGGCGATGAGCACGAATGGGTCGTTCACGAGCGCGCGGGCGATGGCCACGCGCTGCTGCTCTCCGCCCGAGAGCTCGCGGGGCAGGGCATTCGCCTTCGAGCTCAGCCCGACCTGCGTGAGCAAGCGCGAGACCTTGGTCGCGATCGAGGCGCGTGGCGCATCGGTGACCTCGAGGGCGAACGCGATGTTCTGTTCGGCCGTGCGCTCCTCGAGCAGTCGGAAATCCTGAAAGACGACACCCAGCTTTCGGCGGAGCTGTGCAATCTCCGCGCGGCGCACGGTGCCGGAATGCACGCCCGCGACGCGCACGTCCCCCTCGGTGGGAAGCTCCTCCATGTACACCAGCTTGAGGATCGTCGACTTCCCTGCGCCGCTCGGTCCGGTGAGAAACGCGAACTCACCCTTGGCGATGTGAAAGGATACGTCGTCGAGCGCCAGCCCACCGCGTGCGTATTCCTTGCTGACGTGGATGAAGCGGATCATTGCGCGTCGCTGGCGGCGGGAAGCACGCCCGATGTCCCCGCGGTCGGGTATTCCTCGGTGTCGAGAAGGCGCCAGCTGGTTTGGGCGGTCACCGTATCGAAGACGGCCTTGAGCAGGCCGATCACGATCGGGCCGAGCAGGATGCCGACAATACCAAAGGTATACACGCCGGTGACGAGTCCAATGAACATCCAGTAGAAGTTGAGCACCCGCGATTTCTTGGCCGCGAGCTTTGGTCGTAGATACATCGACATGAAGAGCGTGTTCCCAAGGAACCCGATCAGGAGCACGAGCACCGACGAGACGTAGGCCTCGCGGAAGATAGCCAGCCAGATCGCGACCGGGACGTACACGCTCCACGACCCGACGATGGGAAAGAACCCGATGACGAACGACAGGAGGGCCAGCACCGCCGCCAGCGGAACGTTGAACACGAGGTTCATCCCGAGGATGACGAGCGACTTGACCGTCTGTGTCACCAGCGTCGCGTAGATCGCCCCGTAGAGCACTCCTTCGACGTTGTGCTCCAGCGCGGTCGAGAGCTCCGAGTACCGCGGCGGAATCTTGCCGCGAATGTAGGCGGTGACGGCCTCGGCGTCCGTGAGGATGTACCCGAGCGTAAAAAGAAAGATCGCCGAGGAGACCGAGACCTCGACGATCGTTTCCTGCAGCGCGTCGACGATTCGCGAGCCGTATAGCGAGGTGCTCGCCACGAACGCGCGAATCTGCTCGGTGAAGGTTTCGCCGCGCATGAAGGGCAACCGTCGAACGGCCGCATCGATGCGCGCGACGATGTCGGCCTCGTTCTCGGCGATGTATTTCGCGGCGCTGCTGAGCTCCGCGTAGCTGTAGGCGATGGCCGCCAGCACCGGGACCACGACGATGAGAATGGTGATGAGCGCTGCCGTCACCCGGCGCTTCACCCGCGTCAGAAACCAGAGATACAGCGGACGGACGTAGACCGCGACGATCACCGCGAGGATGGCGGCGATGACGACCACCCGCACCATCCAGAGGAACAGCGACAGCACGATCACGAACAGCAGCGACGTGAGGAGGATCCGGCGGAATTCCGGCAGGGTGAGATCGGCGACACGCTGGCTCACGCGCCGCTCGACGCGGCGCCGGTCGCCGGGACCTTCCGCGGTCGGAGTCGTCACCGCAGCGCCTGCTCGAGATCGGCGATGAGGTCGTCGGCGTCTTCGATGCCGACGCTCAGTCGCACGAAGCCGTCGGGGATGCCCGCCTTCGCCCGCTGCTCCGCCGAGAGATGTGCGTGTGAAGTGAATCTCGGCTCGCTCACCAGCGACTCCACACCGCCGAGGCTCGTCGCATGAATCCACACCTTGAGCCGGCGCACGAAGCGGTCGGCGGCTTTCGCTCCGCCAAGCAGCTCGAGCGCGAGCATCCCCCCAAAGCCGTCGAGCGTCGTGCGTGCGACCTCGTGATCCTGGTGATCAGGAAGCCCGGCGTAATGAACGTGACGAATCTCTTTCCGCCCTTCCGCCCACGCCGCAATGCGCGACGCATTCTCGTTCTGCCGGCGGACGCGTACGTCGAGCGTCTTCAGGCCCCGGTCGAGCAGCCACACGGCGAACGGGTCGGGCGCTTGTCCCCACACCATCATCTTCTGCCGCACTTCCTCGATGTAGGGCGCCGTACCGGCGACGACGCCCGCCATCACGTCGTGATGGCCATTCAGATACTTCGTCCCCGAGTGGATGACGACGTCCGCGCCGTGCTCCAGCGGCCGGAAGTTCACTGGGCTGGCGAAGGTCGAATCGACGACGAGTGCCAGACCGTTTTCCTTGGTGAGATGACCAGCGCCGCGCAGGTCGAGCACGCGACAGGTTGGATTGACGGGCGTCTCGACGAAGATCGCGCGTGTTTCCTTCCGCAACCGGCGGCGCCATCCTCGCGACTCGGTCGGATCGACGAGCGTGACGCCGATGCCCATCGCCTCGAATTCCTGCGTGAAGAGACGGTGCGTTCCTCCATAGACCCATGAGCTGGCCAGGAGGTGATCGCCCGGTCGCAACAGCGCGAGCAGCGCGCATGCGGTGGCGCCCATTCCACTCGCCAGGACGATCCCCGCTTCGGCCCCTTCGAGCAGCGCGACGCGTCGCGCCACGATTTCGGCGTTGGGCACGTTCCCATAGCGAGGATAGCGCAACCCTTCAGCCGTGCCGATCTCCTGCACGAAGTTGACGCTCTGATAGATCGGCGCGACGACGGGCGTATCGGCATCCCGTTTCTCATGTCCACCGTGGACCGCGACGGTGGAGACGCCGTGCGGTCGAGTCTTGCGTGTCATTCAGGGTCTGGGGCTCGGGAAGGGTGTAAACTGCAACTGCGTGCTGCGTACTGCGAGCTGCGACCTAACTGCTACGGACGGCTGTTTACGCATTGCCGTGGCCGTTGGTTCGCAGCACGCAGTACGCAGTCACGCAAGATGCCCGATCTCTCGAGGAATGTCGGGGTCGACCTTGATGACGCGAACGACATCCGCCGGAGCGGTACCGGCGACGTCGCGAAGCGTGACGCTGCCACGCGGAAGGGAATCGTCGATGCGAACGGTGACGAGCTCGTGGCGTCGGGGTCCGTACAGCCACACGAGCTCGCCATCCTGAAGGAGGCGCATCCGCGCGTCTTCCCCACGCATGCTGATCTGCGGGCCGCGCTCACTGTCGGTCGGTCGCGTCGCCACGAATCCCACCACGGACAGCGGTGGGTTGTAGCGTTCGTACCGCATCACGGGCCGCTGCCGACGGCGACGTAGCTCTCGTCGAAGCGCATGATGAGTCGCCGCCGGGAAAGCCCGTTGAGCAGCACCTCGACTTGCGGCTCCTCGAGGCCTACCTCACCCGCGATGTCGGCCGGCAGCGCGCGCCCCAGCCGCGTCACCGCTTCCCAGGCGCGTCGCTCGCGATCGTCGACGGTGCCGATGAGGAGCGGTATCCCATCGTCCGTTTGCGCCACGAGGGCGAGCCCGCGTCGCTGGAGGACGGCGTCGATCGCATCGAGGTGCGAATCGCTCACACCCTTGAACAGGAAGTAGCAGTCGCGCGGCGCCACGAGTCGCGCCGCAGTGCCGCGCTCGCCCGCAGGCTCGCAGTAGCTGACGAGAAGCTTCGCCACGATTTCATCGGCGCACGAATAGTCCAGCAGGCCGACGTGCGTGAAGTCGATGACGGTGAGGGTGCGTTCCTTGGCATCGGCGAGCTGCTGCTCGATGCCGGTGCGGACTGCGGCGCCCGTGGGGCGCGTGACGAGATCGGAGTAGAGGTCGCAGACGGTGCGGCGGAGCACCGTGCCGAGATCGATATGGTTGATCACCGCGCGGCGGTCCGCTCTGGAATCGTGATCAGCACCTGCGCTCCAGGAAACGGGGGAAGCTGTTCCTCGAGCGGGATATCTTCATCCCAGCTTGGAACGATGGCGATTCTAGCTGTTCCGCTTCGAATCGACAACTTCCCATCCCATCGGCCGACGTAGCGACGGATACCCGCAAGTCCCTGGCCGCGACCCGCATCGCGAAACCTTGACACCGAGCGAATCACCGCATCTTCCAGCGCCATCGCATCATCCCATCGGTCACCTCGACGACCTTGTGCGCTCTCGAGCGACTGGCGGAACCCGATGCCGGCATCACAGACCGCGATCTGAACCACACGCCGCCCGAGTCGCTTCTGCCACCGATAGGTCTGGACCGCCACCCAGCCGCCGCGGCCCGCATGCTCCACGATGTTCTGACAGGCCTCCGAGAGCGTCATCGCGAAGCCCATCGTCGCTCGCGGATCGAGGTTGAGCTCTTTCGCGAGGATGGCCTGCGCCTTCGACTGAATGCGGCCGACGACCTCGTGGACATCCTCGCTCTTCGCGACGGGCGTGATCTCGAGCAGCACGTCCGATTCGCCCGCGCCGCGCGCACGCGGCACCGAGCCGTGCATCTCGAACAGCCCCTCCGCGTAGCGAAAGAATTGCGCGCGCGCCCAGTACGATGCCGTCTCCTCCGCCTCGGGGGCGTAGAGCGCCGGTCGCTCCGCACGCGTTTGCGCGAGCGCGAGGAGCGCGGTGAGCCCATAGGGCGACGCCCAGCGCGTATGCCGGGTATCGATCAGCACCTTCTCATCGGGGGGCAGCGGCGCGAGCTGCTGCAGCACCGACTCGAAGGTGCGATCATCCAGCGACGGTGGGATGTTGATGACGGTGGTCATCGTGAGCTGAGCTCTCCGCGCAGGTGGCCGGCGAGCCCGGTGGCCCCCCGATGTTCGACGTTGCGAGCGGCCGCGTCGTGAGCCGCGCGCATCGCGACGGTCAAGTTATCACCGGCGAGCAGCCGCGAGAAATACGTCGCGCCCCACACGTCCCCACATCCGGTCGGATCACCGGCGGAGAGCGCCGCGGTGGTCGGGACGAGCGCGGTACGAATCGGGCCGAGCGCCGCACCGAGTGGAGGGCGTGCCTCGAGATCAGCCAGGCGCTCGAATCCGGGAGCCGCAAAGAACACGGCACCCTTTCCCGCGAGCGTCACGTTGAGACACCGGACATTGTTAGCGAGCGCCGTCGCGGCCAGCGCCATCGGGTCGGGCGCCATCATCGACATCTCGTTCTCGTTCACCTGGATGACGTCGAAGCAGCGGCACCACGCAGCGACATCGGGCAGCGGCTGCAGCGTTCGCAGACCATCGGGCTGCACGGCGAGCACGAGCGAGTGCAGATCCGCGTACATGGGGCCGCGAAAATGCTGGCGCAGCAGCGTCGCCGTCTCCAGGTCGAGCTCGAACCCGCTGATGAAGTTGACGTACAGCGCGTCGAGATTCGTGAGCAGTGGCTTGAGGCCGAGCCACATCCATGGCGGAACGCCACCCGTTAGGTGCTCGGTCCGATGGTCGAGAGACTGGTAGCGCAGCTCGACGCGGTTGTTGGGATACGGCACCTCGACCAGCGCGGCGTCGGGCGCGATCCGCCGCAGCCCGCTGATGAACTCGCGCGCGCGCGCGGCGAGATCGAAGCCGACCTTCATGATGGGAACGATCTCCCAGTCCTCCGGCAGCGCGGCGTCGAGCGCGCTCAGCGCGTACGTGATGCCGCCCCATTCCTCGACCGGAACCTGGCGCGCGTCGCGGCCATGGATCGTGTCCCACACGAACGTGCCGATGACGCCCAGACGACGATTGCGGATTGCTGATTGCGGATTGCTGTTGGTCATCCCGCTCCTCGCAATGCAATCACCAATCCGCAATCAGCAATCCGCAATCCCCTCAAACTTCCCCCAATTTTTGAGCTTTGAACGTCGCGATGGCCCCGACGACACCCGCCGTGCCGGGAAGAATTCCCGGTACGATACGGCACGCCTCCACCGCCGGCCGGAACGCCCGCCGCTTCACTTCTGCCCGCAGGGGCTCGAACAGCTTGTCGCCCGCCTTGGTGACCCCGCCGGCGATGACCACCACATCCGGATTGAAGACGTTGAGCAGATTGGCCACGCCCGTGCCGAGAAATTTCGCGGTATCCCGCACCACTTCGAGCGCGAGCGCGTCGCCCTTGTTGGCCGCCTCGTACACGGTCGCGGCCGTGATCGCATCGACGTCGTCGTGCACCATCTTGCGAAGCATCGACACTTCATCGCGGTCGAGCGCCTCACGAGCGCGGAGCGCGATCGCCGGTCCCGAGGCGTACGCCTCGAGGCACCCGTAATTGCCGCACTTGCAGTGGCGCCCCGTCGAGTCGATGGTCGTGTGGCCGATCTCGCCCGCCACGTCGGACGCCCCGTGGTAGAGCTGGCCCTCGAGGATGAGGCCGCCGCCGATCCCCGTGCCGATCGTTAGGCCGACCACGTTGCGCCCGCCGCGCGCCGCGCCGCGCCACCACTCGCCCACGGTCGCGCAGTTCGCGTCGTTGTCGAGCGTCGCCTCCAGGCGCACGCGATCGGCGATGACGTCGCGGAGCGGAAAGTCGTACCAGCCGAGGTTGGGCGCGACGATCACCATCCCACGCTCGCGATCGAGCGGTCCCGGCGCGCCGATCCCGACGCCGAGAAAGTCCTTCCGCGCCGCGTTCGACTGCTCCATGGCCTCGGCCATCGTCTGCTCGAGCATGGCGACGATGCGATCGACGACTGCCTCCGGTCCGCGCTCCGAGTGCGTGGGCTCCGCCCGCATGCTGATCTCGCGGCTCCCATCGACCGGCATGGCGCCAACGACAATGTTGGTTCCGCCGAGGTCGACCCCAATGATGAACTTCTCGCGTTTCGTGCGGGCCATTCGTGTGTGGCGAAGGTGGAGGGTTGAATTCGGTGTGTAAATCTAGGAAGGCGCTGGAAAAGCGCTAAGGGCGCTGGGGAAGCGCTGGAACTTCGCTTGCGCCACCCAGCGCTTCTCCAGCGCCCTTAGCGCTTTTCCAGCGCCATTTGACCCACGAGCCTTTCCACATCCTCGACGCTCAACTCCCGCATGCAGCGCCAATGCCCAAGCGGACAGCTCCGAGGGCCGTGGCGATCGCATGGCCGACATTCGAGTCCGGCGTGCCCCAGCGTCGCCGAATGCGGCGCGAGTGGACCGAAGCCGAAGTCGGGTACCGTGGGACCGTAGATCGTGATCGTCGGCGTTCCCATGGCCGACGCCATGTGCGTGGGCGACGAGTCGTTGCTCACCAGCGCCCGAGCCCGACCAATCAACTCCGCCGATGCCAGAAGCGAGAGACGGCCAACGGCGCTGACGAACCGGTCGGCTGGCACGAGCGCCGCAATCGCGTCCGCCTGCGCCTGATCATCCTTGCCCCCGATCACGACCACGGGAAGGCGCATCGACACCCGCTGTGCGAGCTCCGGGTAATAGGGCCATCGCTTGGTCGCCCACACGCTGCCGGGCGCGAGCGCGATGAACGGGCCGGATACGCCGTGCTCTCGCAGAAGATCGTTCACGGCGTTCTTCTCGGCAGCGCCCGGAAAGAGCCGGGGGCGGAGGCGCTCCGCCCGAGGTTCCGCCCGCTGCTCGCTCGGAAACGCCAGGAGCCATAGCCGCGCCGCGTGATGCTGATTCTCGATGTACGGAATGCGCTTCGTGTACATCGTGCGAGCGGGCGACGTCGCGAAGCCGATCCGCTCGTGCACGCCGGCGAGCACCGCCAATGCCGCGCTTCGCGCAGAGCCCTGCGCGAGATACGCCACCGCGCGACTGACGCTGGCGTCGTGCTCCGCGCGGTGGCGCCGAATCGTTCGCGCCATCGCCCAGAGGCCGCGGACGCCCCGCTGCGCGTCGCGCTTGTCGAACACGAAGAGGCGGCGCACGTCAGGGTTGTTCTGGAGCAGCCCGGCAGACACTGGCGTCGTCACAATGTCGACCGGGCCGCGCGTGGCGAGCTCGGCGATCAACGGCGTCGTCAGGATGGTGTCACCAATGAACGCCGTCTGAATGACGAGGGAAGACTGACGGGAGCGATCCTGCGAGCGCACGCCACCTTCCGGGCCGCGGAAGGGCTCGGCGGGCGCGGGGAGCGCCATCAGTCGACCTGCAGCACCGCGAGGAAAGCTTCCTGCGGAATCTCCACCGATCCCACCTGCTTCATGCGGCGCTTTCCTTCCTTCTGCTTCTCGAGGAGCTTGCGCTTGCGGGTGATGTCGCCGCCGTAGCACTTGGCAAGGACGTTCTTGCGAAGCGCTTTCACCGTCGTGCGCGCGATCACCTTGGTGCCGATGGCGGCTTGAATGACGACCTCGAACAGCTGGCGTGGAATGAGCTCCTTGAGCTTGTCCGCGATCTTTCGCCCCCACTCGTACGCCTTGTCGCGGTGGATGATGACGGAGAACGCATCCACCGGGTCGCCGTTGATCAGCATGTCGAGCTTCACCAGATCGCTCCGGCGATAGTCGAGCATCTCGTAGTCGAGGCTGGCGTATCCGCGGCTGATCGTCTTCAGCTTGTCGTAGAAGTCGAGGATGATCTCGGCGAGCGGGAACTCCCAGTCGAACTCGACGCGGGCCGAGTCGACGTAGTGCATGTTCTTGTAGACGCCGCGCCGGTCGGTGCCGAGCTGCATGATGGCGCCGATGTACTCCGCCGGCGCGACGATGCGCGCCTTGACGTACGGCTCCTCCACGTGGTCGACGACCGATCCATGCGGCATGGCCGATGGATTCTCGAGGAGCATCATCGCGCCGTCATTCTTGTACACGTGATATTCGACGTTCGGCACCGTGGTGACGAGGTCGAGGTCCCATTCCCGCTCGAGCCGCTCCTGCACGATCTCCATGTGCAGGAGTCCGAGGAAGCCGCACCGAAAGCCGAAGCCGAGTGCAGTGGATGTCTCGGGCTCGTAATGCAGCGAGCCATCGTTCAGCTGGAGCCGTTCGAGCGCGTCACGAAGGTCCTCGTAGCGATTGGGGTCTGTCGGATAGAGCCCCGAGAACACCATCGACTTGATGTCCTTGTAGCCAGGAAGCGGCTCGGCCGCTCGATTCTCGGCGTCGAAGATCGTGTCGCCGACGCGCGTCTCGCGCACCGCGCGCACGTTCGCGACGACGTAGCCCACCTCACCCGGCCCAAGGTGCTCGGTTTGAATGGGTCGCAGCTGGCGGTAGCCGACCTCGATGACCTCGTACGTCGAGTCGCTCGCGCCGAACGCGATCTTCATCCCCGGCGCGATCGTGCCGTCGACGACGCGGATGCTCGGGATGGCTCCGCGGTATCGATCGTAGTACGAGTCGAAGATCAGCGCGCGCAGCGGACCCGTGGCGTTGCCAACGGGAGGGGGAACCTTCGCCACGACCCGCTCGAGCAGCGCATCGATGCCGATCCCCTCCTTGGCGCTGATGCGAAGGATCTCGTCGACGGGTGTTCCGATGAGGTCGTGAATCTCCTGGGCGCGCTGATCCGGCGCGGCGCCCGGAAGATCGATCTTGTTGAGCACCGGGATGATCTCGAGCCCGGCATCGAGCGCGAGAAAGAGATTCGACAGCGTCTGTGCCTGAATGCCCTGCGACGCGTCGACGACGAGGATCGCGCCCTCGCACGCCGCGAGCGAGCGCGACACCTCGTACGTGAAGTCGACGTGTCCCGGCGTGTCGATGAGGTTGAGCTCGTAGGTGCGCCCGTCCTGCGCATCGTAGCTCATGCGCACGGCGTTGAGCTTGATCGTGATGCCGCGTTCCCGCTCGAGATCGAGTGTATCGAGCACCTGCTCCTTCATCTCGCGCGCGTCGAGCGCCCCGGTCGCCTCGATGAGGCGGTCGGCGAGCGTGGACTTTCCGTGATCGATGTGGGCGACGATGCAGAAGTTGCGAATGTGCTCGAGCTTCAAGCCCTTCTCCCGGTGAGGCGGCCTGGCGGCCGGAATCCCGAAATATAGGCGGTCGAGGGTGTCGAGATGGTCCAGGTGATCGACGTAACGCAATCGAGGCGGCCAGGGAGTTGTTGCTCCTTGACCGCCTCGAGCACCTCGACGACCCCGATCACCTATTCCGTTCGCCGGCCTCCGGTGTTCGACGGCGTCGAGCGCCGCGGCTCGCTCTTCGGCGCGGGCTTCGACTCTCGTCGCGGCTCGGCCTTCGGCTCGGACCGGGGCGCCTCGCGGCGCGGCTCGGCGCGTGGAGGGGGCGCTTCGCGACGAGGCTCGCTCCGCGGCTCCGCGCGAGGCTCACTTC
>DATFFP010000101.1:0-2665 GCA_035249985.1 Gemmatimonadaceae bacterium | reverse complement strand
CGCGTGTCCGCGGAGATCCGAGCTGTTGGACTCGTCGAGGGCGATCGACATCAGCCACCGGTCATTCTCGAAGCCGCGCATCTGCGACAGGGAGAACAGGATCTTCTTCTGGAGGTCCTCATCGGCGACTTTCCCGAAGAGCGAGCGCAGGAAGTCGGCGTTCTCCTGCGAGCGGCGCTGTCCGATCCAGAAGATCGTCTGCTCGCGAACCTCCCCGGGCGTTTGCGCGCTTTCGGCCAAACGGCGGAGCAGCGCGGCGGCGCGCGCCGAGCCGTGCTCGTGCAAGGCGTGGATGGCCTTCCGGCGGAGCTCGATGTCGGGCGATGACGTGGCGATCTTCTCCAGCTCGGCTGCCGCTCTGTCGGTGCGGATCTGCCCCATCCAGAACACCGCTTTCTCTCGGACCGAGCCGCTGGGATCGTTGTTCAGGACGTCGAGCAGCAGGTTTTCCGTCTCGGCCGTCCGCTTCTGCGACAGGAGGAACACCGCCTTCTCACGCAGCTCGACCGAGCATCGATCGCGCTTCTGCAATACCTGCTTGATGATCGGGATGGCGCTTTCGGCATCCATCTGAAGCAGTGCGTTCATCGCGGCCGCGCGGATCTCGTTGTCCTCGCCAGTGCACGGCTGGTTCGGCGCCGCGGCACGCGACACCTCCTCGGCGGACTCGACGTCGCCCTGCTTCGCGAGCACGCCGCGGATGCGGATGGCGAGCTCCCTTCCGTCGGCGATCGTCGTCGCGCGCGGGAAGCGCTTTTGCTGCCTATCGAGCGTCTTGAGCGCTTCCCGCAACTCGTCCTCGCCGCCAACGCGGTAGAGCGCGAACGCGCGCCAATACGGAGCGTCGGCCGCGTACTCCGATCGCGGATGGCTGTCGCTGATTTCCTGAAAGAGCTCGGCCGCCCGGCGGTAGTTGCCGCGATTGATCGCTTCTCGACCGAGGCGGTAGAGCGAGTCGGCGGGATCGGCGTGGGCCCAGGGCTTGGGTGGCCGGGTGGCGAACTCCGATTCCGTCGCAATGACGACGGACTCGGCATGCGCGCCCGGCATGAGCTCGTACGACGTCAGGCCGGGATAGGCGGTGAACAGTGCGGCGGCAGCGGTTGCGCCGAGGAAGAGTTTGGTGATCATGGGTGCAGTCCTCAATCGCCTGAGACCGCGTCCGGGCCGGGAACGCCGGCGGGGACGACGGTGCGGATTCGTGGAAGTAGATCGCTTTGCTCGAGCGCGCCTTCGACGAGCGCGCGGTCGGTTGCGTCGAGCTGACCGCCGGAGAGCTGGATGATCTGCACGAGCACGAGCTCGAGATCGTCGAGCAGTGCGCGGAGCTGCGGATCCTGTCCGGCGGGTGAATCGATGAGCAGACGCGTGCTGCCGAGGACCTGGCGTCCCCAGGTGCCGAGCTGCTGCATGCCGACGGGAGGCTGCTCGGTGGCGCTGCTGGCACGGAACGCCGTGAGCAGTGCTTCGGCCTGGGTGAGCGTCTGCGTCGCGGCCATGCGGTAGAGGCGCGACGGGTCGTCGGAGTCTGACGGAGCGGGCGCCGCCGGAGCGGTGGCGACGGTCGGGCTCGCGGGATCGACCTCCCGGAGCGCGACGCGATCGATGGCGACGCCGACGAGCAGCGCCGCGGCGATGGCCGACATGAGGCCCCATGGAACGCGACGACGCGGCGTAGCGCCGGCGGTGCGACGAGCCGTCTGGATGGCCGACCACATCTCGAGACGCGGTGCCGCGTTCGGAGCGTTGAGCGTCGGCGCCATCGTCTTGATCCAGGCGTCGAACGCCGGGTCCTCGTCAGGCACGACGTCCGCATCCGACCCGAAGTCGAGCCCGGCGTTCCGGTCGAGCTCGTCGCGATCGTGATTCATCTCATTCTTCATGGTTTCCATTCCTCCGCGAACTGCGCGAGCGCGACGCGGAGCTTTCCACGCGCTCGAAACAGCTGCGCCTTCGACGAACCGACAGTCACTCCGAGTGCTGCCGCGATTTCCTGGTGTGTGTAGCCTTCAGCGTCATGCATCATGAACACGATTCGACATCCTTCGGGTAGATCGTTCACCGCTTCCATCAACTTGGCCTTCAGGACCGGGTCGGATCGTGGCGCGCTGTGCGAGAGCTCGTCAGCGGCCTCGAGTGGTACGGTCCGGGCTGTCTCGCGTTTGCGTCGCCTGAGCTCATTCAAGGAGACAGACGTTGCGATCGTGTGCAGCCAGGTGCCGAACGCCGACTCTTCCCGAAACCCTTCGAGGCGCTGAAAGGCGCGGACGAAGGTGTCCTGCGTGAGCTCGCGCGCGAGGTGCTCGATGCCGGTCAGGCGATAGCAGAGCCGGTAGATCTGCTCCACGTGCGCGTCGTACAGGGCACGGAGGGCGGATGGGTCGCCGTGGCGCGCGCGGTCGAGGACCGCGCGCTGGTTCGCGAGCTGGGGCGCTCGCTCCAGGGCCAGGGTGCTATCCGTCTCCATGTTCCGCCCGTCTGACAATGGGATCGCGGAAAGGGTTGATTGGGTTGAGGGCCGCTCGCGAAGGGTAACGGGGTTCGGACAGCTTCGGGATCATTCCGTCACATCGGCGGCGGCGACGAGTCACACAAGCTCGGATAGAAGCACAGGCCCAAATGGCGACGCGCTGGACGCGCCGCGCCTGAAGGCCGACGTCGCCGC
>DATFFP010000100.1:0-32750 GCA_035249985.1 Gemmatimonadaceae bacterium | reverse complement strand
GCGGTCGCGAAAGCGCACCCAGCGGTAGTGGGCCAAATGCGCGGGCCAGTGCTCGACGTCGCGCGCGATACCGAACATGGTGCGCACCGGCGCGCGCACGATGCGCTCGTCGAGCGTTTCCATCGGGCGTCCGCGCGGCATCGGCGGTAGCGACAGCGGGTGGTTCACGTCGGGTTCACTCCAGGAAGAGCACCAGGGCTGGCATCCAGGTTCAAGGGGCGACGCGGATTACGCGGATCGAACGGATCACGCGGATTCCTGGCGCGAAGTGCCCTCCTCGCGCATCCCAAAGACTTGTTTTTTTGTTTCTGTGGAGGAGCGATCAATGCGCCATGAGCGATCCGCCTGTTCCCGCTTGATCCGTGCAATCCGCGTCCGCCTTTGAACCTGGATGCCAGCCTTAAAGCATTGAAGACGACCGGGGCGGAACCCAGGAAGCGGCGACACGAAATCCGCGGTACCGCCGGACACGCGGCGTGACGCCGACGGCCGCGTGCACGAGCGCCTGCAGCTCCTCGGGAATGAAGCCACGCAGAACCGAGACCACTCCGTCGTGCCGGCTTACTGGGTGAAATCGCAGCGGCCACGATGCAAGCCAGATTCCGGCGGCGGCGAGCCAACTGCGGCGAATGTCGCTCACGATCACGCGACGGCGCGCGACGCGGTCGAGCTCGCGGAGCAGCGCGATCCCGTCATCGCGTCGGAAGTGGTGCAGTACCTGGGAACAGATCACGACGTCGAACGCGCGATCCGCGATCGGCAGCTGTCGCGCATCGGCGCGGAGCATGGGGAGTCTGGTATCGTGGGCGGCGATGGCCAGCGCCTCGCTCGTATCGAGCCCCATGGTGCATACGGTGACGCCTTGCTCCGCAGCTCGCGCACGCACGCGCGCCGGGATGTCACCAAGCCCGGTTCCCACATCGAGAAGCGAGAACGACCGGGTGCCCTCGGGACCGGGGCGGAGGAGATCGTCGAGCTCCGCCAGCACCGCATGTGCGCCACCGAAAAGAGCGTTCGAGCGTGCGACGTCGCCCATCGATCGCGCGGCGACGCGCGCTCCGACAGCGGGATCGTCGAGATACTCGTGGCCGTAGCGACGGCGCGGCGTCAACAGCGCCACGCTACCGTGCCAGATGCGCGTAGCCGCCGCGGTAGTACAGAAGGGGCTCGTCCATCGTTGCCGACGCCGCCAGCACCTCCGCGACGAAGATCGTATGATCGCCGCCAGGGTGGCGGTGAATCACGCGTCCCTCGATGAGCGCGAGCGCGCCATCGATGAGCGGAGCACCCGTCACTCCGCGGGTGAATCCAACGCCGTCGAAGCGATTGTCGAGCTTCTCCGCGAACCGCCGCGCGATCGCCTCCTGCGAAGCGGTGAGAATGCTCACCGCCATCTCCTCCAGCTCGAGAAGCACCGGGTGAAGCGTCGCATCGTGCGCGATCGACACGAGCACGAGCGGCGGATCGAGGCTCACCGAGCAGAAAGCGCTTGCCGTCATTCCGTGGTCGACGCCCGCCTCATCGCGTGCGGTCACGATGGTGACGCCCGAGACGAAGCGTCCAAGCACGCTTCGGAACGTGGCGCTGTCGATCGGCATGGCGGTCAGCTCTCGTGCGCGGGTACGTGGGATCGCTCTGGACTGGCCGCGGCCAGCGATGGGAAAAGCAACGCCAGGAGGTACGATGGACGCAATACCTCGCGTGCCGGAACGAAGTCGCCGGTCACGCCGATGAAGAGGTCAGCCAGGTCCTTGCGGCGCGACAACGTGACGGCCGCGCGCTCGATGAGCGCGGGGAAGGCGACCGCCGCCCCGACGAGCCGCTCCACGCGCCATTTGCCGCGAAACTCCGCGCGACGCGTACGCTCGTATGCACGCAGCGCGTCGTCACTCGAGGAACGGGCGAGGGTAGCGAGCGCTGCCGTGGCAGCCATCTCTCCGCCGCGAAGGGCTGCGTAGATCCCCTCACCCGTGAACGGATCGAAAAAGTCCGCCGCGTCACCGACGAGAAGAGCCCCCGGCGCCCACGCGCGCCGGGCCCGCACGTTGAAGGGTCCGGTCGCAACCACGGGTGACTCCCGCACCGCGCGAGCGAATCGCCTGGCGAGATGAGGGCGGCGATCGAGCCAGGCCGAGACATATTGTGCCCGATCGGCTCCGATGGCGTGCGCTCGTGAGGCGGGAATCACGAGGGCGACGTTCACCAGCCCAGCATCGACCGGCGCCAACCCGACGTAGCCGTCGCGCTCGACGTGCATCTCGCCGTACTCACCCACGTCGGCGATGCCGCGCCAATGCGAGACCAGAGCGATGCGTCGTGGGAATCGTCCGGCGCGAATGAGCCCCAATCGTCGGCCCACGATGCTCCGCAGCCCGTCGGCGCCCACGAGGATGGGCGAGGTGAGCTCACGCGCGCCGCCGTCGCTGGCCACGGCGACGCCGCGAACGCGACCACGAGCGTCGCGCAGCACCTCGGTGACACGCGTGTGCTCCATGACTCGCGCTCCGGCCCGCCGCGCCGCGTGGAGCAGGATGTCGTCCAGCACCCGGCGCCGCATCGCGAGCCCCCGATCGCGAAATCCTCGAAAGCCGTGTTGCGCGGCGAAATCCCCGCGCAGCTGTCGGCCCGACGGCGCGCGCACGATCATTCCCGCAAGGTGCGACGGCCCCCGCGATTCCAGCTCTGCGAGGACGCCCATGTCATGTAACACACGCGACGCCTGCGGGCTCAGATACTCCGCGCACGGCTTGTCGCGCGGAAACCGCTCGCGATCGACGACGAGCACCTTCACGCCGGCAGTCGCGAGTGCGAACGCGGTGGATGCGCCCGCCGGCCCTCCGCCGATGACGAGGACGTCGGCGTCGTTCACGCCGGAACGCGCTCGGGCCGCCAGAGGCGCCCGCTGGCGCGCGCGAGGCGCTGGAACGTTCCCATGTAGCGCCAATGCGGCCCGGGCAGGTGCAGGAGCGATGCGAGCCGCGTGAGGTACGGCAGGAGGGATGAGCGCGAATCCGCCGAGAACATGAAGCGGGGATGCGCGCGGGCGAAATCACGAAGGCGCGCAACGGCGGTATCGCGGTCGAGCGCGGGCGAGAAATAGAACGCGGGCGCGAGCAGCGGATCGTTCTGGTCGATCACGCCTTCATCGGCCGCAATGCGCTGCAGTGTCGTCCCCGGATAGATGCGCACGCCCACGGTGAGGTAGACCGCGTCCCCGCGCGACAGCCGCCAGTCGGCGAAGCGCAGCGTTTCGTCGAGCGTGTCCGGCGTCTCGCCCGGGCCGCCAACGAGGAAGATCCAAAGGACCTTCATTCCGGCGCGTTCCACGCGCTCCGCGACGTTGCGTACCTGCTGCGCGTCGAACCCCTTCTCCAGGCGTGCGAGCACCTCATCGCTCGCGCTCTCGGCGGTAATGCCCAGCCATCGGAAGCCGGCGGGACCCATGGCAGTCAGAAGCTCCGGGGTCGCCGAGGCCGGCGTGAAGTTCGTGGTATCGAGGTGGACGCGGAGGCCTCGGCGGACGATGGCCTCGCACACGGCGGTCGCATGCCGAGGTGGCGAGTTGAACGTCGAATCGACGAACTCGAAACGCCGCACCCCTCGCTCACGGGCCAGAGCGGCGATCTCGTCAGCCACGGAGTCGGGTTCGCGTAGGCGATAGCCCCACCCTTCGACGTTGAGGTACGTGCAGTACACGCACTTGAAGACGCACCCACGCTTGGTTTGAATCGGAACGGTCGCGCCGTGTCGCTGGTACGCGCGAATGTCGATCCAGTCCTGCACGCGCATCGGGGGCAACGTGTCGAGACCGGCTTCGCCGCCAGGGGGCACCAGTCGCGTGCCGGCCGCGTCGCGCCTGACGAGTCCCGGCACCATGCCGGGATCTCGGTCCGCGGCGAGCGCGTCGATGAGCGCGACCGTGGCCCGCTCACCGTCGCCCGCGACCGCCCAGTCGACGCCCAGGGTGTCGGTGAGTGCAGCGGGCGCGACCCCAAAGGCCGCGCCGCCGGCGATGACACTCGCCCGGGGCGTGGCATCGCGGAGCGCCTGCGTGACCGCTGCCGCCTCAGGCGTGTAATGGCGAAGCGCGATGAGATCGCTGTTGTCGATGTTCCGGACGGAGACCCCGATGACGTCCGGCTCGAAGCGGCGGGCGGTGTCGCGCGCTGCCCGGATGGGGTCGCGGACGAAGCACAGGTCGAGCACGCGCACGTCGTGACCGGCATGCCTGAGCGCCGAGGCGACGCAGGCGACGCCGTTAGGCACGACGGGTTGCGGCGCATGTTCGCGATTCGTGCTCACGAGCAGCACCCGCGGCTTCGACGACGCCGTCATCAGGCGACGCGTACGAAGTCGCGACCGTCGAGGCTGAGCACGCTCCCAACGACGGCGAAGCCGAACCGGGACGTCCCCGCGTCTGGCGAGCGGAACGTAATCACGAGCGTCGAGCCCTCGGTATGCCACGACGCATTCGCCGTGAGGACGTCGGAGATGCCCGAGCTCAAATTCTGCGTCACCACCGTACGCGTGGCGCTTCCGTCGGAGCGAAACTCCCACGTCGTGCGCGAGCTGTGGGCGGTTCCGTGGTTATCGGTGAGGACGACGACCCGCGTCCACATGCCCACGAGCGAATTGTGGTGCGAGCCGGAGCTGGTCCCGGTCCCCACCTGTATGCCCGGGCCGATCCGCATGTCGACGTTGTTGCACGCAGTCGCGGCCGCGACCAGCGCCACGGCCACCACCGCCATCACACTTGCTGGAGTGCGCGTGCGACGACGAGCGCCGACGATGCGCCCACCGCGCTGCACAGGAAGTTCACCACATCGTTGGTCATCCATGATGCACCCCCCGCATGGACTGTGCGTGCTCCGCATGAATGAATCGCGCGTTCCGTGAACGCGTCGCACGAAGCACACCGCCGTCGCGCCTGCATTGTCGCGCCGAGGAGCGAGTCCGCGACCGCTCCAGCGACACCGCCAACGAACGCCGCAACGACAACGTGTCGAGGCCACACGGCGGCGACCATCCCGAGTGTCAGAAACGCACTTCCCAGCAGCATCCCAACCGTGCCGGTCAGCGACACCGCCCCCGATGTGCCGGCAGGCGCCGGACGCCACGTCGTGATGAGGCGAGGGACACCCCTGGCCAGCGTTCCGATCTCGGTGGCCCACGTGTCGGCCGTCGCCGCCGCGAGTGCGCCGCCGCCTGCCGCCATCCACGCATACCCGGGCAGGGCCGCGTACCCGAGCGCCGCGGCGGCAAACACGCCTCCGTTGGCGAGCACCTGCACCGCGTCACGCTCGCCCCCCTTCTCGAGGATGCCGGCCGTGCGCTGACGCTTGATGTCTATGCCGATGCGCGAGAGCGCGCTAGACGACAGGAAGAACGCGAGGAGGAGCGCGCCCCACGACCAGCCAGCGACGATGCTCGCCGCGCCGACGATCGTCGCGGCAATCGCACCGTCGGTCGTGAGCGTCCGTCCCGCTCGCGCCGCCATCGCGATGATCGCGGCGAGCGCGATCCCCGCCGCGGCGCGCTCGATCACGGCTCGTCGCGGTCGATCTCGTCGTCGAGAAGCTTCTGGAAGATGCGGCGGCGAAGGGAGGGCGGCGCCTTCTCGATCTGCGCGCGCTGCTCCAGAAAGCGGAGGAACACCTCTTCGTGCCGAAAGTGCGGATAGCACGTTCGACACTTGCCGAGGTGGTCGCGGATCTTCGCGTCCACATCGCTCGTCAGCTCGCCATCCAGGAACTCATAGATGCGCTCGATGACAGCGTCGCACGGCAGCTCGTCGCCGTAGTTCGGGCCAGTCATGGCTCGGCTCTTACGCTCACGATCATAGAAGATGCGAAACAGCGTCCGGGTTCCCGCCACGTCGGCTTGAAGCAGGAATCGGGCGAGGCTAGCTTCCCTGACCCTCCCCTCACCTCGCCGCACGTGCCTACGGTCGACCCGCTGCTGCCACTGAGTCTGCTTCACGCGGTCCGGAACGTCGATACCCCCGATGATCTCGAAGCCGAGCTGGTCCACGAGCTCCGCAACAAGCGGCTCGGGCTGAGCGAGACGGTCTACACGCAAATCCGGCGATACACCGATGCGGCGAAGCGGAACCAGCGCCCCGATCAGGAGGAGGCGGTCGGGCTCGCGCGCCTCATCGGCCGCCGCACCGACGCCGAGGCGGTGTTCCGGGCGGCCGGCCAGTACCTGGCTCGTGAGGCCTACCTCACGATTCCGGGGATGACGCGAAAGCTGGCGCGCGGCCTCCCCTCGTTCCTCGCACGGCCGATCGTCCTCCGCCGCGTTCGCAAGATCGCCGACCGTTACCTGAACGCCGACGTGCGCCGCGTCGGTGGCTTCATCCGCCTCGAGGTCAGCGACTCGGTGACACTGAAGACGGCACCGAACAGTGTCGGGTGCGCATTCTACGAAGCGTCGTTGCGCGAGCTGCTCCGGCTTCTGGTCGGGAACGTTGGGGGAATAGAGCACGTGCAGTGCAAAGCCAGGGGGGAAGGAACGTGCGAGTGGCGGGCGGAGTGGCGCTAGTCCACAGCAAAGATGACAGAATTCAGAATACAGAATTCAGAGTTCAGAAAAGGCCTGCTGAATTCTGAATTCTGTATTCTGAACTCTGTCATCTTTGCCGTTCAAACCGCACTCCAAATCAGCCGCAAACCCAGAAGGACGATCGCGAGCACCAACAACCGGATGATCCGCGCCCCCTTCATCCTGTGCGACACCCGCGCCCCCACCTGCGCGCCGACGATCACCCCCGCCCCGATCCCAGCAGCGAGCGGCCAGACGACATGGCCGCCGGATGTGTACTTCGCCACTCCCGCCGCCGCGGTGAACGCGAGCACGAATTGCGACGTCGCTGTCGCCACGTGCACCGGGAAGCCCATCAGGTGGATCAGCGCCGGCACGTGCACGATTCCCCCGCCGATGCCGAGCATACTCGACAGGATTCCGACCGCGAACGACAGCACCACGGCGAGCACGACGTCGAACTCGTAGTCCACCGCCGCACCCGAGCTGTCGCGGAAGCTTCGGCGAATGCGCCACAGCCCTTTGCGCGGCTGGCCACCGGGCGCGGCCGCCTGCCGCTCCGGACGAAAGAAGAGCAGCGCCGCCATCACGAGCAGAAAGAGGCCGAATCCGATCTTGAAGGCGCGATCCGGAATCCGCTCCGCCAGCTCGGGGCCGATGAAGTACGCTCCAGGTACGGTGGCAGCCGCGAGCAGGAGCCCGGTGCGAATGTCCACGCGCCGGCGTCGCACGTAGGTCACCGATCCGCTCGCCGAGTTGAGCAACACCACCACCAGTGAGGTTGCGGCGGCGGCCGCGGGGGGCAACTTATAGATGATCAGCAACAGCGGCACGACGAGAAAGCCGCCACCGACACCTACGAGCGTTCCGTAGGTCCCGACGACGACGCCGAGCAGCGCGAGGAGGACGATTTCGAGCGCGGAGATGGCGTCTCTGGAGTTACTTTGGACACGACCACCGGTCGGCGAGACCGGGCGAGGCCGCCAAGGTACCACTTTCCCGAACTCGATGCTCACCCCGGCCACCCTACCCACCGTACAGCGCACGCTCGCCGATGCAGGTCTCGACGGGTGGCTGCTCTTCGATTTCCGCGGGACCAACCCCATCGCTTCGACGATCCTCGGGCTCAAGGGAATGCTGTCGCGCCGAGTGTTCGCGTGGATCCCGCGCGAGGGCACACCCATCGGCGTCAGTCACGCCATCGAGCAGGGTCCCTGGCGTGACTGGCCCTCGGCGTGGGGACGCGAGGTGTACGCATCGTGGCGCACCCTCGAGGCGACGATTGCGCGGCTCGTCGGAGGCAAGCGCATCGCGATGGAGTATTCGCCGGGCGATGCCGTTCCCTATCTCGACCGGGTGCCGGCGGGCGTGCTCGATCTGGTCCGGGCCGCGGGGGCGACCGTCGTTCCATCCGGTGAGCTCGTCACGCGCTTTTACGCCGTGTGGAGCGACGAGCAGCTCGCATCACACCTGCGGGCGGCGGAGATCGTCGCGCAGGTGGCGCGCGACGCGATGGATGAGGCGAAGGCGGCTCATGCCCGCGGCGTGGTGCTTCACGAGCACGAGCTGCGCGACTGGATCGTGGCGCGCTTCGAGCGCGCCGGGCTCGAGACGCACGACCCACCAATCGTTGCGGCGGGAGCGAACGCAGCCAATCCGCACTACGAGCCATCGCCCAAGCGTCCGCGTGTGATTCAGGAAGGAGAGCTCCTGCTCATCGATTTGTGGGCGCGCGAGCGCAATGGCGTCTGGGCCGATCAAACCTGGATGGGTAGCGTCGGCACGCCATCGCCTCGCGCCGTCGAAGTCTGGGAGGCGGTGCGTGATGCGCGAGACGCGGCGATCGCGCTCCTGCGCGAGCGCGGAACGAACGGCGGGCTGCGCGGCGGCGATCTCGACGTCGCCGCTCGCCGCGTGATCACCGAGCGTGGGCTTGGCGACTACTTCGTCCACCGCACGGGGCATTCGATCGACCCGCGCGATCTCCACGGATCGGGACCGCACATCGACGACTTCGAGACGCGCGAGGAGCGACTGCTTCTTCCGGGCGTCGGCTTCTCGATCGAGCCGGGCGTCTACCTGCCTGGCGAGCTCGGCGTGCGAAGCGAAGTGAATGCGTTCGTCGGGGAGCGTGGCGTGACGATCACGCCGGAGAAGTATCAACGCGAGCTTCTCGTTCTGTGACGCAAGGACGGCTCGCGATCGTTACCCTCGCCGCCACGCTTGCGGCGTGTGGGCGGAGCGAGAACGGCAACGATGCGCGCGACGCGAGCGTCGACACGATCGCGGAAGCGGCGTTCACCTCGCGACCGGGCCTGTCACCCTATCGAGAGATCGAGCTCACCGAGAGCGGTCGCCTCGAGGGCGACGTGCGCCTCGAGAGCTCGGCACGCGACACGCTCGTCGTCGTCACGCGGAACGCCGATCTCTGTGGGGACCGTATTCCCGAGGGCGCGATCGTCGCCCCACAGGGCGGGCTGATGAACGTCGTCGTGTGGCTGAGCGACGCGCGGGAAGGCAAAGCGCTCCCCGACAGCCGCCGCTTCGAGGTGACGAACTCGCGTTGCCGCCTCGACCCCCGCGTCCAGGGCGTGATCGTGGGCGGCACCCTCAACGTGAAAAGCGCCGATCCGGTCGTGCACGAGACCGTCATTCGCGTGAGCGGGGTGACCGAGGTGCTGGAGGCGGTCACCCAGAACGGCGACGGCCAGGTCGTCCCGCTGGAGAAAGTGCTGGCGCGTCCGCTGCGCCTGGAGCTGAGCTGCCGCACGCACCCATGGACCCAGGGCTGGATCCACGTCTTCGATCATCCCTATTTCGTCGTCTCGGCGCCTAACGGCCGCTTCGTGCTCGATTCGATTCCGCCCGGGGAGTACACGATGCGGACCTGGCATGAGAGGCTCGGAGGGACGACACGGGAGATCAAAGTGGAGAGTGGAGGCATCACGCGAGTGGAGGTGAAGTACTGACTGGGGGTCAGGAGTCAGGAGTCAGGGATCAGGGGGTGTCAGGGTAAAGGGGCCAGGAGATGCCATGTCGCTCTCTCCTGCAACCCACTCCCTGACACCCCCTGATCCCTGACTCCTGACTCCTGACCCCAGTCCTCACACCATTTCGAAGTACTGCCCTTTGTAGAGCTTCGCGTACACCCCGCCCTCAGCGAGCAGATCCGCGTGCCGTCCCTCCTCCACCACCTGCCCGCGGTCGAGCACGACCACACGATCCGCGCGGCGCACCGTGCTCAAGCGGTGCGCGATGATCAACGTCGAGCGGCCACGCAGAAGCTCCTCCATCGCCTCGCCGACGAGGCGCTCGCTCTCGCTGTCCAGACTCGACGTCGCCTCATCGAGGATCACGATCGCCGGGTCCTTGAGAAAGACGCGAGCGATCGCGAGACGCTGCCGCTGACCCCCGGAGAGCTTCACGCCACGCTCGCCCACGCGCGTGTCGAAGCCCTGGGGAAGCCGCTCGATGAACTCGATGGCGTGGGCGGCGCGGGCCGCCGCGACGATTTCGCCTTCCGTTGCGTCGGGCCGAGCGTAGGCGATGTTCTCGCGGACGGTGCCGCTGAACAAGGTGGGTTCCTGCGGGACGATGCCGATGGCGCCGCGGAGCTCCTCGAGAGCGAGATCGCGCACGTCGATCCCCTCGACGAGGATGCGCCCCGCATTCACATCCCAGAAGCGCGGAAGCAGCGCGGCGACCGTGGTCTTGCCGGCCCCCGACGGACCGACGAGCGCGACTGTCTCGCCTGGCGCGATGCGAAAGGAGACGTCGTGCAGCGCCTCGGGGTGCTCGGCTGCGTAGCGGAAGGTGACGCGCTCGATGCGCACGTCCGCTCCGGACCCGCGGCGGGATTGTACTCGCGGCAAGCTCTTCGGATGTTCTGGCTCCGCCACCGTCGGCCGCTCGCCGAGCAGCTCGAATACGCGCTTCGCGGCGCCGACGGCGTCCTGATAGCTGCCGAACAGTGAAGCGAGCGCGCCGACGGCGGCAGCGACCGTGATCGCGTAAAGCAGAAACGACACGAGGGCGCCTGGCGTGAGCGCACCACCGAGAACCAGTCGGCCGCCCTGCCAGAGCACGGCGACGATCCCCCCGAACGAGAAGAAGGTGATGACGCCGAAGAACGCGCCACGGATGCGCGCGCGACGGATCGCTGCCGTCACGACATCGACGAGGTGGGCGTGGTAGCGATCGCTCTCGAGGCCCTCCCGCGTGAAGCCCTGCACGGTGCGGATTTGCGAGAACGCCTCTTCGGCGCTGGCCGTCGCCTCGGCCACGCGATCCTGCACGCCGGTGCTCGCCTTTCGCAGCTGTCGCCCGAAGACCCACGCCGCACCCACCACGACCGGGACGACGGCCAGCGTCGTCGCGGTGAGACGCGGGTGCGTCAGCATGAGCATCGCGATCCCGCCGACGAGAAAGAGCGATTGCCGCGCGAACTCGCTCACCTGATGGCTCATCACCGACTGGAGCATTGCGACGTCGGCGCTCAAACGACTGATGAGCTCACCCGTGCGCCGCTCGGTGAAGAAGCCCGGCGACAGCCTGACGAGATGCGCAAACAGGTCCTGTCGAAGGGTGGCGACGACGCGCTCGCCGGTCGCGCTCAGCAGATACACCTGCGCGGCGTTGAGGACGCCCTGGATCGCGAAGAGGACGAGCAGGCCGATGGCGATGCGATCGAGTCCGCGCGCGTTGCCCGAGATGAATGCGGCGTCGAGCAGGTACTGCACGATGCGCGGAAAGGCGAGCCCCACCGCTGCGCTGAGCACGAGACACACGGCAGCGAGTGACAGCGCACGCGCGTGCGGCCGAAGGCGCGGCAGGAGCGGACCGAAGATCTTCGGCGATGGGAGACGCCGGGTGCGATTCTTCGCCTCGATGGCGGTGACCGCCGGCGGCGTGGGACGTGGAGCGGGAAGTGTCACGGCCCGCCCTCGAGCCACGCTCGGATGCGCAGACGATCCTCGCTCACCTGCCGGCCTTCCTTGCGCGCACGGTCGAAGCGATCGAGCAGCTCATCGCACGACGGCTCGCTCTCGCGCGCCGGTAGCGTCCACTCTCCGTTTGGCCATTCGCGGGCACGAACGCGGCCCCCTCGAGGTCGCTCGATCTCGATGATGGACGGCGGCTTCCCCTCTGGTCCCGCGATCTGCACGACGAGCGTGTCACGCCACTCGGACGGCGTCATCAGAGCGCGATACGCCGGTCCACGACCATCGCCACAAAAAGTAGCGCGAGGTAGAGGAGTGAAAAGCGGTACGACCACCAGGCCGGCTGCGTCCATGCGGTCGCCCGCACGGTGCGCACGATGCTCCACAGCATGACGAGCCCGAGCACGGCGGCCGACACGAAGTAGATCACGCCGAACGCGCCGAACGTCACCGGCAGGAGCGTGAGCGGGATGAGGATCGCCATGTACCAGAGCATCTGATGCATGGTCTCGCGCTCACCCCACACGAGCGGCGCCATCGGGACGCCCGCGCGCCCGTAGTCGGTCTGTTTGAGGAGCGCGAGCGCCCAGAAGTGCGGTGGGGTCCAGTAGAAGACGATGAGAAAGAGGTACAGCGCCGTGAGGTCGAGTGACCCGGTGACCGCCGCCCATCCCACGAGGGGAGGGAAGGCCCCCGCCGCCCCGCCGATCACGATGTTCTGCGGTGTGCTCCGCTTGAGCCACCGCGAGTACACGAACACGTAGAAGTAGAATCCCGCCACGGCGAGCGCCGCCGCCAGGAGATTCACGAACATGGCCAGGAGCGCCGTCGCCGCTGTCGCGAGCGCCACACCGAACGCGAGCACCGCCACCGCATCCATCCGTCCGCTCGGGATTGGACGCAACCGCGTGCGCGCCATGCGGTCGTCGATGTCGCGGTCGATGTACATGTTCACCGCGTTCGCGCCGCCCGCCATGAGATACCCCCCGATCGCCACCGCGATGACCAGCGCCAGGCTCGGCGTTCCTGCCACGAACATCGGAGCGATCGTCGTGACGAGCAGCAGCGAGATGATTCGCGGCTTCGTCAGCATGACCAGGTCGCGGACGAGCGACGGGCTGTGCGCGCGCACGGCGGTCGTGGTGGTCACGAGGCGATCGAGGTCGTCGAGGTGATCGAGGGTGTCGAGGCGGAGGATGTCGAGGTGCGAGGACGCTCGCCTCGATCACCTCGACTCCCTCGATGACCTATGCCCGCAGCCACCACCGCACTCAGCCACACGACCGTCCCCACCGCCTGATGCAGCGACTGCAGGGCGGGCGGCAGGTGCGTCGACACGAGCACCGCGGCGATCACGATCTGCAGGGCGATCACACCCAGAAGCACCGTCGTCGCCCGGCGCATAATGCCGCTGCCGCGCTTCCACGCCGCTGCCGCCATCCCGACGACGTGAAGCGTGAGAAGAAAGGCCAGCACGCGGTGCGTCCAGTGAATCGTCTGCGCGGCACCCTCCGTGACGACCGCACCGTTGCACAACGGAAATCCCTGGCACGCCGGCGCCGCGCCGGGAATGTTGGCGGTGAACCCGCCGAGAATGACCACGACGAACGCGAGCGTCGCGGCGGCGAACGCGGCGCGCATGGCCCGGGGAGCGACCCCCTCGCGTTCCGCCGCGGACGCCCCAAATCCGCCGGCGCGCATCACGGTCACCGCAAGCACTGCAAGCAGGGTCATCGCGAGCGCGAGATGCACGACCACGACCAGCGGCGGCAGCTCGAGCCACACGGTGATGGCGCCGAGGATCGCCGGCGCGAGCCACAGTCCCGCCGCGAGTGAGGCCGCGCGCAAGACGCCCCCGCGACCACCGATGCGCGGCTGGTCGCGGTGCAAATATGCCGTTGCAACGAGCGCCAACGTCGCGACGAGCAGCGCCGCGGCGATCCACCGATGCGTGATCTCGATGATCAGCTCGGTGTCGTCGAGCGGGGGAAACCACAGGCCGTTGCACTTGGGCCAGTGGTCCCCGCACCCCATCCCCGAGTCGGTGATACGCACGACCGCGCCGAACACGATCTGCGCGTAGGCGAGGAGGAGGGCGAGGTACGCGAGACGGCGGGTCAACGTCATTCGGCGCTCACGATGCGTGCGCACCATGCTCGTGGTGCTCGTGCGGCTCCGGCATTGGAGGTGTACCCTCGCGAGCCTCCTGCCAGGTCATCCACAAAACGAACATGAGAGCGACCGCCGGAAGCACCGCCCACGCCACCTCGGTGGCTCGGCGCGGCCTGGGCAGATGCGCATCCGTACGCGCGATGACCGCGGTCCCGAGCGCCGAACGGAGAATGAACATCTGCGCGACGACGATGGACGCGACGCAGACGACGAGAAGAATCGCAGAAAGCACGGGCGTAATCTAACGCGACTCGCATCTCCTGCGGGGGATGATCGTCCCTCATGAGAACCGTTTCACCCCGGGCTCTGGACCCCCGCCCGGTCCCTCACGTACTATCAGCCCCCATGCGCAACGAACTTCCGCGTCGACTCGGCCTCTTCAGCGCCATCGCGGTGCTCGTCGGCTCGACCATCGGATCGGGCATCTTCCGCTCGCCGGCGGTCATCGCCGACCGCCTTCCGGGTCCGCTGCCGATGCTGTCGGTCTGGGTTGCCGGGGGTCTCCTCGCGCTGTGCGGCGCGCTCACCCTCGCCGAAGTGGCGGGCGCCTATCCCCGCACCGGCGGGCTCTTCGTCTTCATCCGGGAAGGGTGGGGCCGCCTTCCGGCCTTTCTATTCGGCTGGTCGGAGCTGGTGCTCATCCGCGCGGCTTCGTTAGGTGCGATCTCGACGACGTTCGCCGAGTATTTTTTTCGCGCCATTGGCCGGGAGCCGAGCGTGGCGCCGTACGATGATTACGTCCACTACCTCGCCGCGATCGCCATCATCGTCACCGCTGCCTTCAACTACGTGGGCGTCCGGTGGGGCGCGCTGGTGCAGAATCTCACGACGGTGGCGAAGTACGGCGGCTTGCTGTTCATCGTGCTGTTCGCGCTCGCCGTCGGCTTGCCGGAGGGCACGGCGAACTTCACCCCCGCCGTTCCGCCGGGCAGCTTCACGATCTCCGCGTTCGGGCTGGCGCTGGTCTCCGTGCTCTGGGCATTCGATGGGTGGGCCGACCTCAGCTTCGTCGCCGGCGAGGTGAAGGATCCTCGACGGAACGTCCCGCGCGCGCTCATCCTCGGCGTCACGTCCGTGATCGTGATCTACCTGCTGGCAAACGTCGCGTATCTGGCGATCTTCCCGATCGATCAGCTGCGGCAGTCGCCGCGCATCGCGGCTGATGTCGCGATGCAGCTCATCGGGACGGCAGGTGTCGTCTTCGTCGGTGTGACGGTGATGCTGTCGACGTTCGGGACGCTGAATGGTACGCTGCTGACGTCTCCCCGCATCTTCTTCGCGATGGCGGATGATGGGCTGTTCTTCCGCAAGGTCGCGGCGGTGCACCCGCGCTACGAGACGCCGTACGTCGCGATCGCGATGACGGCCGCCCTCGGGGTCATCTTTGTGCTCTTCCGTACCTTCGAGCAGCTCGCCGATACATTCGTGACCGCTATCGTCCCCTTCTACGCGCTGGCGGTGGCATCGGTCTTTACGCTGCGGAAGCGGGCGACCTGGGATCCGCCATTCCGTACGCCGCTCTATCCCATCGTGCCGGCGCTGTTCGTGCTGGCGACGATCTTCATCCTGGTGAACGCGATCGCCGATCCCACCAGCCGCTGGCCGACCGTGGCGGTGCTTGGGATCATTCTGATCGGCGTGCCGGTGTACTACTTCACGGTCGGGAAGCGTGCCGCGGGGAACCCGCCGGAGGATCTGGGACGGGTGTAGGGTCTCCGGTAACGCGGCGGTCACCGGCGCCGCGGTCCCCCTGGCCTTGGCCCGACCCCGCAAACATCTTGGGGACTCCTCATCCCCAACGCATGGCGATTTTCTCCTCCTCGCAGCTCGCAGCTCGCATTTCGCAGTCCGCAGCCGTTGCCCTTATCATTGCGCTGTCGAGTTGCGACGAAGCCGCTGCCCCTGAAGGCAGTCCCGGCGATCTGACCGTCGCCGCGTACATCGACAACGACGCGTCGGGAACCCTGACCGCGGGCGACACACCGATTCCAGGGCTCGACGTGGCCGTGCTCGATGACACGCGTGAGGTGACATCGGGGCAGACGGGCGCCGACGGGCGTGTCACCTTCGCCGACCTCGCGCCGGGCAGCTATCGCATTGAAGCCAGTGGCACGCCGCCCGCCGGTGCGACGCTCACGTCGAACCCGTCGCCATCCGCCGTCATCGACTTTCGCGGGCGCTCGGTCTCGGTCGATTTCCGCTACGCGATGTTCCCGGGTGTCATCACCGGGCGTGTGTTCCGCGACGAGAATGACAACGGGACCTTCGACCCGGCGACGGACATCCCGGGGCCGGGTCTCTGGGTTTTCCTCCGTGCGGACACCGGCGCGATGGGCGCAAAGCTCGATTCCGTGCGCACCGACTCGCTTGGCGCGTACCGGTTCGGTCTCGTCGCGCCGGGAAGCTATTTCCTCGAGTTCGAGCAGCTAGGCGCGATCAATTATGGGGCGAGCGGCGCGACACGGCAGGTCACGGTCGTCGGCGCGGCCACGGCCACACAGAACGTCCTGTTCACCGGATCGATCTTCGTCACCATCGCCCAGGCGCGTGCGACCCCGGTGGATACGACGGTGGCGGTCATTGGAGACATCACTGTCCCCGCCGGTGTCTTCAATGGGACCAACCCGGGAGCGAACTCCGAGATCTGGGTTCAGGATTCCACGGGCGGGATCGCGGTGTTCTCCGTGCCGACGGCGGATTCGGCGATTTACCGACTGGGCACCCGCGTCGAGGTGGTCGGTCCGATCGGGCTGTTCAATGGGCAGAAGCAGATCAGTCGCACGAGCATTCGAGTGCGACCGGGCGGCTCGACGGTCGCTGCGAAGGCGAACACCGTGCCCGAGGCGCGCGCCCTCACCGATGAAGGCGAGCTCATTGTCGTCTCGGGGCTGCGGATCGTCACCGTTGGTGGCGGTACGAGCAACGCTTTCAACGTGGCCGCCGTCTCGAGCGCGAACGACACGCTGACGGTGCGCGTCAACGGGGCGGCGACCGGCCTGACGAGAGCGAGCTTCATCGTCGGCGAGCGCTACAACATCACCGGCATTCTGACGCAGTTCAACGGCGCGGCGCAGCTGAAGCCGCGGTTCCCGAACGATGTCGTCCAGATCCTGGCCACTCCCATGGCCCGCGTCGTCATTAACGAGCTCATGCCCGATCCGGCTCTCGCCAGCGATGGAGCGGGTGAGTGGATCGAGCTGTACAACTGGGGCACCGCTTCCATCGACATCCAGAACTGGAAGCTGTTCGGGAACAGCACGGGCGATACGGCGCGGATCACCTCGTCGGTGGTCATCGCGCCGGGCGATTATGTGGTGCTCGGTATCAACGGCAATCCGACGGACAATGGAGGAGTGACGGTCGACTTCGTCTATCGCAGCGGGTATTCGTTGAACAACAGCACCACAACAGGTGACGTCGTGATCCTTCGCGACGCTGCCGGCGCCACGGTCGACTCCGTGGTGTACGTCTCGCCGCCCAACGGTGCCAGCATGGCCCTTCGCGACGCTTCTGCCGACAACACCGACGCGAAGGGAAGCAACTGGCAGACGTCGACGACGCCTTACAACGCCTCCGACGAAGGAACGCCGGGTTCACAGAACGACGGCTACATCACTCCGACGCAGCCGACGCCGCTCGTGCAGCGCGGCGGTCCCATCGCGCCCCTGAACAAGAAGCAACGATGAGAGCTCAAGTCTTTACAACGCTCGCGCTCAGCCTCGCACTCCTCGGCGCATGCGCTGACGACCCGGAACCGCCGTTCGCCGTCGAAGGAACGGGCCGCGTCACGGGTCAGCTCTTCTTCGACGCCGACAACAACGGGCTGTTCACGCCGTTAGGCGGCGACACGCTGTTGCGGGATGTCGCCGTCGAGCTTCGCGAGCGCGGATCCTCCGTCGTGATCGATGAGGGCACCACCGACGCCAGCGGGGCGTTCACCTTCGAGGGGATCTCCCCTGGAACGCACGACCTCTTCCTCGTCGAGGATGAGGACGTCACGGGCACGCTCGTATTCTGCGTGAACCCGCTGCGCGCATCCGTCTATCGCGACGAAACGGCCTTCGTCTCGGCGCCAGCGAAGCGCGGGTGCGTGGTTCGGATCAACGTGGCGGAGGCCGAGCCCTTGGGAACGGCGGTCACGGTCGCGGGGATAGTCACCGCCGGGCAGGGCGTCTATCGCAGCACCAACATCTACCTCCAGGATCCGACCGGAGGTATACAGGTGTTCGGACTTCCCGCGCTCGATCTCCGGCTTGGCGACAGCATAGAAGTCTCCGGCGTGTTGGATCAGTTCGGTGGCGAAATACAACTCGAGGATCCCATCGTCGCCCCGAACCGCACGTCCGCAAGCGTCCCCGCCCCGATGGAGCGCACCACGGGTGAGATTGCGGCGGCCGTGGCGGCGGGCGGAGTGCGTACGCCCGACATTGGCAGGCTCCTCGTCGTCAGACGCGCCAGTGTCGGGGCATTCAGTTCCGGCAACGCCTCGCTCGATGATGGCTCCGGCCGGATCGATATTCGGCTCGATGCGAACGTCGCCGGCACCATTCCAACCAGTACCTTCGACCCCACAAAGTGCTACGACATCGTTGGCCTCCTCGGCTACTTCAATGGCACCCCACAGCTCAAGCCTCGCGGACCCGCCGACGTGACGGAGGTATCGTGTCAGTGATCCGCCTTGCCCGACTCGCGGCATTCACCTCGTTGCTGTTGGCCGGCATCGTCTCGTCAGGCGCCGCGCAGGCCTCGACAACCACCGGTAATATCCGCGGTCGTGTCATCGACGAGGCAGGGAATCCACTCCCCGCCGCGACCGTGGTCGCGACGAACGAAGAGACAGGCTTTCAGCGCGGCACGCAGACGGGCGATGATGGCGTGTTCGTCGTGCGGTTCCTGCCGCCGGGATCATATCGCGTGGCCGCTCGTCGCATCGGACAGCAGGCGTCCGAGCTTCCTGGTATCCGCGTCACCGTCGGGAGTACGGCGCCCGCGAACTTCACCTTACGAACAGCCGCGGTTCAGCTGACGGGAGTCGAAGTCACGGCGAACGCGCGTGAGATCGACGTCGCCGACGCCGGCGTGAAGCAGACGGTCTCCCAGGAGGAGATCGCCGAGCTGCCTTCGTTAGGCCGCGACTTCACCGACTTCATTGCGCTCTCCGGTCTCGTGAGCCCCGCGCCCGAAGTCACCACGGGGGGGCAGTTCGCCATCGCCGGCCAGCGCCCGTCGCAGACGAGCATCCAGATCGACGGGGTCGATGCGAACAATGCTTTCTTCGGGGAGAACCGCGGTGGCAGCCGCATTCCCTTTGCCTTCTCGCTCGAGTCCATCCGTGAGTTCCAGATCATCACCAACGGCTTCGACGTCGAGTTCGGTAACTACTCCGGCGGCGTCATCAACATCGTGACCCAGGGCGGAACCAACGACTTCCGCGCCTCGCTCTACGGCAACTACCGCGACAAGTCGCTGACCCGCGAAGACTTCGACGGAAATGCGCCGAACAACTTTTCGGTCCAGCAGTACGCGGGCAAACTGTCGGGCCCGATCGTTCGCGACCAGCTGCACTACCTCGTGTCGGTCGACGGTCAGCGCAGGCGCGAGCCGTTCCGCTCGATCACACCCGCATTCCTGCGAGGCACCGGCAATGCGGCGGACGCCGCGAGCGCCGACAGCCTCGAGCGATTCTTCGATGTCCTCGAGAGCGAGTACGGCGTCGCGGGTGCTGCCTCGCAGTACGGAGAATGGGAGATCTCGAACGACGTCCTCACGATCTTCGGTCGCGTCGACTGGACGCTCAACGACCGTCACCGGTTGTCGGTGCGTAACAACTTCTCCGATCACAAGAACCTCGACGAGGCGGGCAGCTTTGCGTTCCCCGCCGGCCGCTCGCAGGCCGAGTCGTTCAAGGATCGCGCGAACTCGCTGGTCGGGGAGCTCACCAGCGTGATCACGCCGAGCATCTTCAACGTGCTGCGCGTCCAGTATGCGACGGAGGAGCGCCCGCGCATCGGCAACAACCTGAAGCCGGAGCTGCGCGTTCGCCTCGACGCGAACGAGACGGTCGAGTACGGCGGCGCTTTCATCTCGTTCCGCAACTTTCTCGACGAAACGAAGTTCCAGGTGGTCGACAACGTCACGCTCGCGCTCGGCGACCACTCGATCAAGCTTGGCACCAACAACACCTTCACGTCGATCGAGAACATCTTCTGGCTCAACGGCTCGGGCGGCTTCGAGTTCAACTCGCTCGCCGACTTCGAGGCGTTCCGGCCATCACGCTTCAACCGGAACGTCCGCGCGGATTCCGTGACACCCAACGCGACCTTCGACGTGCAGGAGTACTCTCTTTACGCGCAGGACGAGTGGCGCATCACGCCGAAGCTGCTGGGCGTCTTTGGCGTGCGGTACGACATCCAGCGCTATGGCGATCGGCCGGGACGCGTCGTCGACGCGGAGCGCGCGTTTGGCCTGGAGACGGGCATCGCACCCATCGACGACAACAACGTGTCACCGCGCGTGTCGTTCACCTACGACGTGAAGGGCGATGCGACACAGCTCATCCGCCTGGGCGCGGGTTTGTTCTACGGACGCGTGCCGTTCGTGATGGGCAGTAACGTCGCGAGCACCGATACGCCCCTTCTCGTCGTGGAATGTCGTGGCTCGCTCGCCGAGGTGCCCACGCCACCGGACGTACCGCCAGATGTCAGCGCGTACCCAACGTGGGCCGCGAGCGGGGAGGACAACCCGTTTGGCTGCGGCGGCGTGGGAGGGATTGGCGGTGTACCGGAGTACGCGTTCTGGAACAGCGGCTTCGAGATTCCGGAAACACTCAAGGCGAACATCGGCTACGAGCGGCAGCTGCGGCCGGGAACGCTGGCGTCGATCGATCTGCTGTTCTCCGAGTCGAGCAAGCTCTACACGGTGCGGAACATCAACCTGCGCGATCCGCAGTTCGAGCTCGCCGGTGAAGGAGGGCGCCGCATCTTCGTTCCCGCTGGCCGCTTCGCCCCCAGCAGTGCTGCAGGTACCGACCGGTTCCGCAACGCGGACTTCGCGAGCGTCTACGTGAACTACAACGACGGCATCGCTCGCGCCTTCGCCGCCTCGCTGAACATCGACCACCGGCTCAGCGATTCCGCGGCGGTGCGCGCGTCGTACACGTACACCCGCGCGTACGACAACTCCACGTACTCGTGCTGCACCGCGAACGAGGGCTTCACCGGCCAGCGCTACGGCGCGCTTGGTCCAAACGTGATCGGAGGCATTGGCGACGAGTCGACCGGGTGGGGACCGAGCAACTTCAACCGTGAGCACACGATCGTGCTCTCGGGCACGTTCCGCCTCCCCTTTGGTCTTCGTGTGAGCCCGAAGTGGAGCATTCGAAGTGGAACGCCGTGGGGGCCGGAAGTGAGTGGCGACATCAATGCCGACGGCGTGAGCTTCAATGACCGTCCCTACATCTTCCGCCCCGAGGAGCTTCCGGTGTTCGTGCCGTCGACAGCGTCGCCCGAGGAGGCGCTCAGCCTGGTTGCGACCGCACGTGCGCGCTACTCGGACTTCCTCGAGAAGCACGACTGCGTGGGCGACTACGTCGGACAGATCATTCCCCGCAACACCTGCCGCCAGCCCTGGTTCAACCAGCTCGATATGACCGTCCGCAAGCGCTTCGAGACGGCGGGAGATCAGGCGGCGGAGGTGCACATCGATCTGTTCAACGTCCTGAATGGACTGAACGGCGACTGGGGTAGGAACGTCTCAGTGACCGCAGCGCGCCGCAACCTCCTGCTCGCGCAAGACTACGACGCGTCGAATAGCCAGGTGCGGTACACGGTGCCGAATACCTTCGCCTCACGCACCCAGGTGGGATCGAACCTGCTGCTGCAGTTCTCGGCGCAGATTGGGGTGCGGTACTACTTCTAGGGTCCTCGGGGTCCTCAGGGTCCTCAGGGTCCTCAGGGTGCGGGGTCCTCAGAGTGCGAAACCCTGAGCACACCGCACCCTGGGGACCCCGAGGACCCTGAGGACCCCGAGGACCCTTAGTTATTCGGCCAATCCCCCACCGCCGCCACGAACTCCGGACGGTCGATGAAGGGATTCCGGTTCCCCTGCGCCCGGAAGATCAGCGCGTTGCGCGCCTCCTCGTGCTCGTCAGGCGGATCGTCCGCCGCCCATTGAACGAGCGTCGCTTCCTCGAGGTTGAAGTTCTCGAGCGTGAAATTGTCCGTCGGGGCATTCTTGTAGCGCACGTAGAAGTACAGCAGCGCGCGGGCGATGTCCCCCTTTTTCGCGTCGCGTGGCTCGAAGACCTCGTTGCTGTCCGCGTCGAACCCCTGGACGCTCACGTCGCCGTCCGCATCGGCGTCTGTGCCCACCCAGAGCGTGTCGACGACCACGCCAAAGGGCAGGTTGGACCGTCGTGAGTTCGCTGTCTCGTCGGCGGGAAAGAGATGGTGGATGTCACTCATGGCCGGATCGTCCGCTGCGCCTTTGCTCTGCGGCCACGAGTGCTCCGCGTTGAAGTCGGCGGCGAGGGCAGTCGGACGCGAGTTCACCGTATCCACGCGGCCGAAGTACACATCGGCGATGAGATCATCGTTATCGGGGTCCTCGACGTTCGCGTACAACGAGTCGCGGGCGGAGTCGTAGCCGAGCACCCGCGCGCGGCAGACGATGCGGTGAAGCGCATCGATCAGTGCCGTGCCCGTCTTTCCCTCGGCAGCCGAGTAGTAACCCGAGGGGAGAGCGGTATCGGCCTGAAATGCCGGGGCGGTGCATGCGACCGGTTCGAACGGCTCACACTGAACGAGCGCCGTGCTCCAGCATCCGCCATAGACCCCCGATCCGGTCACCGCGCGGATCTCGGCGATATACGTCTGCCCGGCGACGGCATCGAACGTGACACGCTCGCAGTTGGCCGGCGTTGCCGAGCTCTGTCCTGCTACCGTCAGATCGAAGTTGAATCCCGGCTCGGCACAGATGGCAATCGTCGTCGCGCCCGTGCGTCCCGGAGTGAAGGTGAGCGTGTCGACCTGGTTGGCAACAAGCGTGTCGCTGAACAGGGCGCTGAGCGGGTACTCTGGATTGACCGGCGACGTGAAGTCGTCTTCGCAGGCGGCGACGGCGAGCAGGATCAGGGTGAGGGACAGCGTGCGGCGCATAAGAGAGACTCGTGTCGAATGAAGGGCGATATGGGAAGTGGTGGTCAGGGGTCAGGAATCAGGGGGTTCCAAGGGTTAGGGCCTGGGGTTCCCTCATCCCTGGAACCCCCTGATCCCTGACCCCTGACCCCTAACTCCTGGTCGTCCAGCCGCCAACTCCTAGAAGATCTCGAGGTTTATGTACTTCCGCGGATTCTTCTTGAAGTCGGCCGTCAACGAATCTACTCGCTGCACCAGCGAGCGCACGTCGTTGTAGAGGCCAGGGTCGTTCAACAGCTTCGCCGCGCTGCCCTCGCCGCTTTCCAGCTTGGTGAGCAGCGCGCTCATGCGCTCGCGGGTGTCCTGAAAATCGGCTGAGAGCTGCGCCAGGTTGGCGGTCGTCGCCCTGATGTTGCGCATCGTCGAGTCCACGACCGAGGAGTCGATCGCGCTCACCGTGCGGTTGAGGTTCCGCGTGAGACGCGACAGCTCGCGCGACTGCTCGTCGGCGATCTGGCTGATCTGCCTGACGAGTCGGTTCGTCGACGAGATCGTTCCTTTGAGATCCTGAATGCCGCCTTCGCGCACCATCTGGATCTCGAAGGCCTGCGCGACGTCGGAGACGCCGCGGCTCACCGAGTCGAGGCGCGAGAGCAGCGCATCCATCGTGGGCGGAGGCGGCGCCGCGGGAATCGTGTCGCCGGGTCGCACGCTCGACCGGAAGTTGAGCGGCGGCTCGAGGTTGATCGCCATGTCGCCGAAGAACGAGGCGGTCTTGAGCTGCGCGATCGCTCCCTCCGGCACGGTATATTTCTCCTCGACCGCCATCCACACATCGAGCCACCCGTCGGGGCGCAGCTCGACCCGGTCCACCGTTCCGACCGAGAATCCCGCCAGCCAGACCTCCTGCCCCTGCTTGAGGTTCGCGCCCCACCGGAACCTCGTGTACAGCGGGTACGTGTCGGAGAGCAGGCCGCTCCGTGAGAGCCAGAGCGTCCCGAGAATGCCGACGATCAGCGCCACGGTCACGAACACACCGACCAACACTTCGTTGCGTCGCTTCATGACTGGAGGTATTGAGCGAGATACACGGCGGTGAGCGCGTCGAGCAGGAGAATCATCACCGAGGAGATGACGACGGTGCGGGCCGTCGAGCGGCCCACCCCCTCCGCGCCGGCCTCGGTAATGTAGCCCTCGTACGTGCCGATCAGCGAGATCGCTGCGCCGAACAGGGTCGCCTTGATGAGGCCATAGACGACCTGAAACCGGTCGAACGTGAGGCGGAGCCCGCTCACGAAGTCGTTGTGAGTGACGTCCGTGGCGACGATCGAGATGAGGTACCCGGCCGCGATGCCGGTGGCATTGGCGATGATCGTCAGCAACGGCAGCATCAGCATCGCCGCCACGAACCGCGGAACGACCAGGTAGGCCACCGGGTCGTACGCGAGCGTCTCCAGCGCATCGATCTGCTCGGTCACTCGCATCGTCCCGATTTCGGCGGTCATGCGCGCGCCCACGCGACCGGCCAGCACGAGCGCGGTCAGCAGCGGCCCGAGCTCCAGCACGATGCTCTGACGGGTGATCCACGCCACCGCCGACAGCTGTGCGCCGGGAAAGAGCTGGTAGAACGTCTGGAACGCCGTGACCGCGCCAATGAACGCGGCAACGGTGAAGACGAGGGGGAGTGAATCGACGCCGATGTTGCGTGCCTGTTGCAGCGTCAGCGGGAGCCAGGTGGGCCACTCGCGGAAGGCCCGAACCATGTCGCGCGTGAAGAACGTTCGCGATCCGATGCTGCGAAAGAATCCGCGAGTCGATCGGGAGACCTGCCGGAAGATGATGATCCCCGCCCGCTGCGGGATGGGAAACGTCGACGTCCGCCGTACGCCCGGGCCGGTGTCGGCGTCCGTTCCCTGCGGGAAGGTCACGTGCGCGTACGTGCGAGCAGGAAGGCCCCCGTGAGGCCGAAGACGGTGTTGGGCATCCACGCCGCCACGTTCGGGGGCAGCAGGCCGCCACCGCCTATCGCCTTCGTCAACTGAATGAGCATGAGGAAGATGACCGTCACTCCGAGCGACACGCCAATGCCATACGCCGCGCCGCCGCGCTGCGTCGTCGTAGCCAGAGGAGCACCGAAGATGGCAATGATCAAACAGGTCACGGGAATCGCGATGCGCAACGCCTTCTCCACCTTGAAGCGATTCACCTCACTCGACCCGGATCGCTCGAGCGCCGTGATGAATCGGCTCAGCTCCTGGTAGCGCATCTCCTGTGACGTTTTGGGGGCGGCCATGAGCTCGCGTGGTGCCTCGACGAAGTGATGGTCGGCGAGGCTATCGAACTGGATCGCCATGCTCGTGCTGTCGGTCGGCACAATATGCATCTGGCCGTCGCGAAGCAGCCAGTGGCGAGCGGTGTCGCTCCACCGCGCTCCGCGGGCGGTGACGATGGTCGTCGGGTACGCGGGCCCGTTCCCCTTTCGCTCCATCTCGAGGAAGTCGATCGCGCCGTTTCCGACGTTGAGCGCCTGAATCTTGTAGACGCGACCTTCCTCGCCCGCGTAGGTGAAGTTGAATCGATCGTTGCTGCCGCTGAACTTCTTTTCCTCGAGAATCGTGTTGCGCTTCTCGTTCGCCACCGGCACGATCTCCCCGAGAACGCCGGCGAGGACTGCGACGGTGGCGGCCCCGAGAAAAATGGGCAGCGTCAGGCGGTGGAAGCTGATGCCGGACGCTTTCGCCGCGGTGATCTCGGAATGCCGCGTCAGCGCGCCGATGGAGAACACGGTGGCGAACAGCACTGCCGCCGGAAGCGCCAGGAACATCGACTCGGGAATCCAGTACAGGTAGCTCAACAGGATCTGTCCGCGCGACAGGTTGCGGTTGAGGTACGTGTCGAGCTTCTCCGTGAGGTCGATGATGATGACCAGCAGCGGGAACCCCACCGCCGTGGCGGCGAAGATCTTCCAGAACTCCCTGAGCACGTAGCGGTCGAGCGGGACGAAGAGTCTCACTTCGTGCGTCTCCGCTCCAGCGGGATCCCGACGCGGCGCGCCTGCCGCGCGAACCAGGCGCGCAGCGCATCCCACGCTTCGGACATGTCGCCTCCGCGGGCGGTCACGCCTTCCTTCCCCATCCGCGACAGGAGCAGCGCCGCGATGCCGAGAAAGAGAATGTTGGTGAGCCACATGGCCAGGAACGGCTCCATGATCAGCCGGTCGGCGAGCGCTTCGCCGCCCACGAGACCAATGTAGTAGAGCGCGAAGATCCCGACGCTCGCGCCGATGACCAGCCCCACACCGCCGCGGGGGAATCGCAGCGCGATCGGCGCGCCGATCATCACGAACACGATGCATGCGAAGGCGAGCGCGAATTTCTTCTGAATCTCGACGTCGTACCGGTTCATCACCTGCCGCGAATCCCGCATGCGGGCCGACATGAGCTCGAGCTGCCCAATGAAGGGATCGAGGGACTCTCCGGCACCGAGGTGCAGCATGGACGCACTGTAAGTGCCGGCCGATGCGGGATATCCGGCCGATGGCGCGATGCCTAACGACCTCTGGCGAGCGCGCCGGCGATCCGTGACGCCCGCCGTCTCGACGACGACCGAATCCGGTCGCGGGCGTGCCGTCTGCCGAGCCGGCCGTCGCGAGCCGGGCGTGCGGACCACGGAGTCGAGCTGCGGTAATTGCTGGGCCGCCGCCAGCGCGCTATCGGGTTGAATCAGCCGCGTAACCGCCGCGACCGCATCACAGTACAGCCGGCCAAGTCCGAACGGCTCGTGGGTCTCCAACCCCTCCGGAACGGCGGTCGGCCCGGGAGGCTCTCCAGTGGCCGCCCGCCGCACCGAGGCGGCCAGCGCCTCCTCGAAATGAAAGCGCGCGTTCTCGAACTCGTGGGCGGCCTGCGAGACCTGCTCCTGCATCTCGCACACGGACATCTCGCGGTCGCTCTTGTACGCATCCTCTTCGGTCCGCTGGAGCGTATCGGCGACGCCCCGCACGCGAATGAAATCCACGTTGAAGAACAGCCGTTGCAGCTTCCCGGGCTCCTCCTTGGGGATCTCCTGGGAGTATCCGTCGTAGAGCGTCAGCTCCAGGTCGCTCATGTTCGTGCTCATTCCCATGCGCCCGCTGTCGGCGTGAATCGTGCGCCTCCGAAGCGGGTCGCTCAGGTCGATGATCATGACGTCCCGCATCAAGTCGTCCGCCCCATCGATCTTCATCGTGCGCAAGAACAGCTTCCCTGGAGAGACTTCATTGATGACCTGCTCGCGCAGCGCGAACGTCGGCTTCTTGCGCGCGATGTCCGTCTGCAGCTTGCGCAGCCGGTGATTGGTTCGAGGCAGCACCTGGTCGTTGAAGGCGACCATGAGCATGGCGAAGAAGGCGCCGGCGAAGATCACCGGGAGAAGGATGCGGGTCATGCCGACACCGCTGGCCCGCAGCGCGGTGATCTCGTTTTCGGCGGCGAGGCGGCTAAAGGCGTAGAGCGTCGCGATGAGCACGGCCATGGGGGTCGTCATCGCGATGATGAATGGGATCGAGAGCGCGAAGAACTCGCCGATGATGGCGCCGCCCAGGCCCTTGCCCACGAGGTCGCCGAAGTGGCGCGCGACCTGGTTGAGGAGGAAGAGCGAGGTCAGTGTGGCGAGCGCGAAGAAAAAGGGCCCCGCGTGCTCGCGCAGGACGTAGTGACGGAGGATCTTCACGCCGGGTGTCTCAAGCGAGACCGTGTGTCACGCGTAACAAGCTCCTGCAAGCCAGAGGAGGAACAAGGAGTGAGGAGTGAGGAAGTCGATTTCCTCGCTGCTCATTCCTCTTTTCTCATCCAGTTGGGATATTATCGTGGTGGGACACGTCAATTTACGTTCCCGGCGCCCCGCGGGCGAACGCGAGCGTGCGTGGCTCCCCGCTGCCGGTGATCGGGTGCGCCTTCTCCGTCTCTTATTCCCCGCCGCCCTCTCGATCGTTCCCGCACTCGGCGCACAAGAGCCGGCGCAGCCGCCGGCGGCCGATACCGCGGTACGTCCGGGCATCGGGGTCCGCCTTCGGTTTCCCAACGATTCGCTCGTGCTCGAGCGCCCAGCGGCCCTGGGTCCGTTCGGGCGGCTCGGGCCCACGCGCGATAGCGGCGCAACGATAGCCGATCGTCAGGCGGCGGCCCTGGTGCAAATGACCGAGGTGGCCCGTGCCGCCCGCTGGGGCGAGGCGGTCGTGGCCCTTTTTGCCGACTCGGCTCGCCCCCCGGCGCCTCAGATTGGCGATTCGCTCGCAGCTCGCCCTGCCCAAGGGGCACCCGCGCAGTCCGCAGCCGATACCTCTCGCCGCGCAGGGATCTTTGGAGAATACGCCGACCTCGGCCTCCACCTCACCTCGCGCGTCGAGACCAAGATCGAACGCGACCGCAACGAGCGCTGCCGCTCGAGCGATCTGCTCACGCCATTCGCCAATTGTGTTGGCACGCTGCAGCCGCAGATGGACTTTCAGTTCAACGTGCAGACGGGTGGCGTCGTCGCCGATCGCATCCACGTCAACGTCGACTACGATTCGGAGCGCGAGTTCGACGCCTCGAACAACATCTCGGTCTACTACCAGGGCAAGCCTGACGAGCTGCTGCACCGCCTCGAGGTCGGCAACGTCTCCTTCGCGGCGCCGCAGTCCCGCTTCATCACCGCCGGCATCCCCAGTGGCAATTATGGGCTTCAGGCAGTCGGGCAGATCGGGCCCATGCAATTCCGTTCGATCATGGCGCAGCAGAAGGGAAACATGGTCCGCGACAAGGTCTTCACGATGGGCGATCGCTCGGTGCAGACGATCGAGCGCGACATCGAAGACTTCCTGGTCGAGCGCGGCCGGTTCTTCTGGGTGATCGATCCGCGTCGCGCCTTCGCCGGCCGCTTTCCCAACGTCGACATTCTCGGCCGCGACCTGGACGCCCTGGCTGCGGCCATCCCGCTCGGCGAACGGCCCCGACGCGTGCTGGTCTACCGGTACCGCCCGCCCACGCCCGGGGGCTCCGTCTCGCGCGACATCAACGGCCCCTACGCGGTCACTCGTTATGCCCGGAACACCAACGAGATCGGGCCGTTCGATGTGCTCCAGGAGGGCATCGACTACTACATCGATCCGACGAATCTCTGGATCGCGCTGGTCAATCCGGTGCAGCGCGGAGAGCGGCTCGCCGTGTCGTACACCGTGAGCAGCTCCACGGGCGACGAGATCATTCTCGGGAGCGTCGGGGGCACCTTCCCGACGTCGCGCGGTCCCGCCGGGCGTGACACGATCAACCTCCTCTGGGACGCCGAGGTCCTGCCCGGCGACGTCGTCTTCGACCAGGAAATCCGCTCGGTGTATCGGTTGGGCGGTGAGGACCTTCGCCGCGAGACCGTGCAGCTCAAGATCGTCGTCGGCGCCGGCGGCGATCAGGAGCGCCCCGTCGGCACACCGTTCGAGACCTTCCTGCAGATGTTCGGCATGTCCCAGCCGGTGAATCCCTCGGCGTTCGATGTCGAGAACCGGCTCTGGCCGCGACCGAGCGATCCGAACCTCGCGCGCAACGCGGGGCAGGGAGGCGCGAAGCTCATCCGCGACTACTTCGTCGTATTCCCCTCGCTCCGCCCCTTCGCCGATTCCGGCCTGGCCGATCCGCCCAACCCGCTCAACGACTCGCTCTACCGCACGCCGTTCGAGGATCTCTTCACGCAGCGGCGACCGCCCACGCAGTACCGCTTGCGGGCTCGTTATGCGGCGGAGGGTGGCGGCGATGCGGGGACGCTCGCCCTCGGTGGGGTGCAGATCCGGCAGGGCTCGGAGCGTCTCACGCTCGACGGCGTGCCGCTCGTGCGCGATGTGGACTACCGCGTGGACTACGAGCTCGGTCGCGTGTCGTTCACCCGGCCTGACACGCTGTTCGCGCGACCGCGCCGTGTCACCGTCCAGTACGAGGAGAATCCGATCTTCGCCGCGCAGCCGACGTCGATCTTTGGGCTCGCCGCCGAGTTCCCCACGGACGCGGGGCGCCTCTCGTTCACGGCGCTCTCGCAGCGTCAGAAGACGACGTTCAACCGGCCGCCGCTCGGCTTCGAGCCCGCGTCGGCGCTCATCGCCGGCGTCACCGGGCAATTCAGCTTCACCAGCGATGCGCTCACTCGGGTGCTCGACCGGCTGCCGTTCGTCGACGCGACGCAACAGTCGCGCATCGACGTGCAGGGAGAGTTCGCCACCACGCGCCCGCAGCCAAATTCCGCTGGCGTCGCCTACGTCGAGACGTTCGAGGGCGAGGGCGGGATCACCCTCAATCTCACCGAGGGAGCGTGGCGCCTGGGAAGTCGTCCGTATGCTCCCGGCGGGTTACCCATCGGAGGCCGTCCCTACGGTTTCGAGCTCGACTCCGCCGCCGCGCTCGCATGGCAGAATCTCGTGCGTATCGGGGATGCCGCCCTGCAGTTCTTCCCGGAGCAGGTGGACAGCGCCTTCAGGTTCGTAGGGGGTCAGGCGTTCCGCGCGCCCGAGCTGATTCTCTGGAACACGCTCTATCCCACGGGCATCGAGGGCTTCCTGTCGCCCCGCGGCGCGGCGCCTCCCGAATTTCTCTGGCAAACGCCGCCGCGAACCGGACGTCGGTGGCGATCGCTCATGCAGCCGCTGTCGCAATCGGGCATCGACCTCACGCGCGTCGAGCAGATCGAGTTCTGGACGATGATCGAGACCGACCCGGCGCGCCGCGATCGCAACCCGACCATCGTCCTCGACCTCGGCGACATCTCCGAGAACGCCGTGGCCTTTCGCCCGGAGACGCTCTTCGTCACCGGCGCCGACTCGGCATTTACCGGTCGAGCGCTCACCGGCTACGACGTGATGAACTCGGAGCGTGACGAGATCACCCGCTCGTTCGACGCCGCGAGCGACGACGTCGGGCTGCCGAGCGATCTTGCCGACACGCTCGTTCGGGTCACGGACGGAACCCCCGAGCGACTCATGCCCGAGGAGCTCTGCCGGGGCGGCTCGGTGATCGCCGAGCTGGGCGATACCCGACACAACTGCTCGGTGGGGAACCGGCGTCTCGACGAAGAGGACCTCGATCTCGACGGGGTGCTCAACATGAGCGGACCGGAGAATTCGAACGAGCGCCTGATGCGCTACGTCATCGACCTCGCCGATCCAACGAGTATCACGAAGATGGGGCTCTGTCACCGCCACCCCAGCGATCGCGCCGGTACCGGGCCTCGCACCTTTTGCTGGGCGCTCGTGCGAGTGTCGTTGGCATCGGCGCAGCTCATCAACGATCCCATCATCCGGCGCATCCGGTCGGTCCGCGTCACGCTCGTCTCCGGGGATGCCGCCGACACGGCGTTCACCTACACACCGCTGTCGCGCTTCCGCTTGTTAGGCGCGCCGTGGGTCAAGCGGGGCTCCACACCGATCGTCGGAATTGCCGGAGTCCGCGAAACCGGCAGCGGGTTCGTGCAAGCGACCGTCATCGGGACGCTCGACGCCGGTACCACTGGCATCCAATATCAGCCGCCGCCGGGCGTCGCCGAAGAGCCGCTCGACCGCACCGACGACGTGTCGGCCGAGCGGACCCAGGTCAACGAGAAATCGCTCCGGCTGCTGGCGACGAGCCTCGACCTGAACGAGCGAGCCGAGTCGTATTTCCGATTCCCGGAAGGCGACAAGAGCTTCATGGGGTATCGCTCGCTCCGGGTGTGGGCGCGCGGCCGGGGGAAGGGGTGGGGAAGCGGCGGGGACCTGCAGTTCTACGTCCGCATGGGACGGGACCCCGACAACTTCTACCTGTATCGCTCCCAGGCGAACGTCGGAAACGACTCGACGGCCTGGCTTCCCGAGCACGTCATCGAGTTCGATCGCTTCTATCGTCTTCGGGCACAGGTTCAGAACGCGTTTCTGCGCGGTGGCGATTCACTCGCCTGCACTGGCGTCGATCTGGCGCTGATCGCCGCGAGCGAGCCGCCGACCGCGCCTGGCAGCCGTCGCTTCGCGGCCTGCCAGGATGGCTACATCGTCTACACGGCTAGCCCAGCGATCACGCCGCCCAATCTGGCCGCCGTGCAGGAGCTCTCGGTGGGCATGGTGCGCGTGAGTGACGCGGGCGGGGGCGCAGGCGGACCGATCACGCCGCTCGACACGCTCGAGCTCTGGATCGATGACGTACGTCTCGGTGGCGTGGTCGATGACGCGGGGTACGCCGGTCAGTTCGGACTGACGATCGCGGCCTCCGACCTCGGCTCGGTGACGATGAACGTGAGTCGGCGCGATCACAACTTTCGGCAGCTCGGGGAGCAGCCGTCATACGTGACCGACGACCAGGTGAATCTCTCCTCATCGCTGAGGCTCGATCGCCTGTTGCCGCGCGCGCTCGGGCTCGCGATCCCCGTCACGATCAGTCACGCCTCGTCGGGCACGGACCCATTCTTCCTCGCGCGATCGGACGTGTCGGGCTCGGAGCTGGCAGGCCTTCGCAAGCCGAAGACGTCGGCCACGTCCTATACCCTGGCCATGCGACGCGCCACCCGCGCGGGTCGCGGTTTCACTGGCCTCGTGCTCGACAACCTGTCGCTCACGTCCGCCTATACGAGCGGCAATCAACGCAGCGAGTACCAGATTGGCGATGCCTCGTCCTTTACTGGAGCGGTCGACTGGGACTTCGCGCGGCGCGACGGCGACGGCGCACGGATGCCCGGGTGGGTTCGCGGGGCGATCAATGCGCTCCCCGGTTGGCTCCGCGAGAGCGCGGCCCTGCGCGGGATACGTGACGCCGAGGTGCGCATTGCGCCGGCGGCGATTCGCCTGACGAGTGGATGGGCGCGCGCGGAGGACCGTCGGTCGTCGTTCTCCCTCCCCGTCTTCGTGGACACGGACACGGCACGCACCGTCGCATCGCTGCGCCACGATTGGCGAAACCGCGGGCTGCTCGAGCTCCGTCCCGTGCCGGCGATCATG
>DATFFP010000099.1:0-24886 GCA_035249985.1 Gemmatimonadaceae bacterium | reverse complement strand
CTCGCTTCTCCATCCCGGTCGACTACGACACGCTTCCCAACGGGCTCAAGGTCGTCCTCTCGCGTGACACCACCGCGCCGGTCGCCGCTGTCGCCGTCTACTACAACATCGGCTTCCGCATCGAGCCGCGCGATCGCACCGGCTTCGCGCACCTCTTCGAGCACATGATGTTCCAGGGCTCGAACAACCTCGGCAAGATGGAGTTCATCAAGCTCGTGCAGTCAAACGGCGGCGTCCTCAACGGATCGACCCGCTTCGACTTCACGAACTACTTCGAGGTCGTTCCGTCGAACACGCTCGAGACGATGCTGTGGGCCGAGGCGGATCGCATGCGCGGTCTGGCGATCACGCAGGAGAACCTCACCAATCAGCAGGGTGTGGTGAAAAATGAGGTCCGCGTCAACGTGCTGAACCAGCCGTACGGGGGATTCCCCTGGCTCGACATGCCGCAGATCGCCAACGAGAACTGGTACAACGCGCACAACTTCTACGGCGACCTGGAGGACCTCGACGCGGCCACGCTCGCGGATGTCCAGAGCTTCTTCAAGCAGTACTACGCCCCGAACAACGCGGTGCTCGTCGTCGTCGGCGATTACAACCCGGCACAGACGAAGGCCTGGATCGAGAAGTATTTCGCGAACATCCCGCGCGTTCAGCTCGCGCCGAAGCCCGACATCGCCGAGCCGCGGCAGACCGTCGAAAAGCGGCAGAGCAAGGAAGACCGTCTCGCGCAACGCCCGGCCCTCGGCTTCGCGTACCACATGCCGCCGCGCAACTCGCCCGAGTACTGGGCCATGGGGCTCATCGAGCAGATCCTCCTGCAGGGACGCGACAGCCGCCTCTTTCAGGAGCTGGTGCAACGCCGCGGCTACACCGGAGGCGTGAACGGGGGCATCAACTTCGGGCTCGGTAACATGCTCAACTACGATGGCCCAATGCTGATGATCGGCTCGCTCATCCACGATGCGGACAAGCCAGCCGATTCGATCGTCGCCGCCATCGATGGCGTGATCGAGGATCTACGCACGCGTCCGGTCGACGCCGCAACGCTCGAGCGCGCGCGCACCAAGGCCCGCTCCAGCTTCTATTCGTACCTCGAAGCACTCGGCGGCTTCGGCCGCGCCGACCTGCTCGCGGTGTTCGCCCTGTTCGACTCGGATCCGGCACGGATCAACCGTCTGGAGGACGAGTTCGCGAAGGTCACCCCGGAGCTGATCCAGCGGACCGCCCAGGAATATCTGCGTCCAACGAACCGAACCATTCTCACCATTGAGCCAAGGAAGCCCACGCCATGAAGCGGCTCACGCCTCTTGTCGCTTTCGCGACGCTCGCGGTCGCCGCGCTCCCCGCGCGCGCGCAGGCGCCACGCGAAACACCACCCGCACCGGGCGCACCGAAGGACTTCGCGCTCGCGGCGGTCCGCACCTTTGCCATGCCTAACGGCCTCGAAGTGACGATGGCGCCCTACGGCATCACGCCCAAGGTCGCCGTCCGCCTGGTGATCCAGAGCGGCAACGTCGATGAGACCGCTCAGACGACCTGGCTCTCCGACCTCACGCGCGACCTCATGCTCGAGGGAACCACGACTCGCACCGCGCAGCAGATCGCCGAGGAAGCGGCGCAGTATGGCGGCGCGGTCGCGTTCAACGTCGGGATGAACGAGAGCTCGATCGGTGCCGACGTGCTCTCGGAGTTCGGCCCGCAGATGGTACGGCTCGTCGCCGACATCGCGCGCAACCCGAAGTTCCCGGAGACTGAGCTCGCCCGCCTCAAGGCCAACCGGCTGCGTCAGATCACCGTCGCCAAGAGCCAGCAGCAGCAGCTCGCGAACGAGAAGTTCCTCTCCGTGCTCTACCCGAACCACCCGTACGGGCGGATGTTTCCGACGGAATCGCAGGTGCAGAGCTACACGCTCGATCAGGTGAAGGCGTTCCACAGCGCGAACTACGGCGCACGCCGCTCGCATTTCTACGTCGTCGGCCGCTTCGATGCCGCCGCGATGGAAGCCGCCATCCGCCAGAGCCTCGGTGATTGGCAGCCGGGCACGGAGCCGGTATTCACCGCGCCTGCACCGAAGACGTCGCGTGTGATCCACGTCGTCGATCGCCCGGGCGCCGTGCAGAGCACGATCTACCTCGGCCTGCCCGTGGTGGACCCGTCACATCCCGACTACGTGGCGCTCCGCGTCACCGACGCGATCCTCGGTGGCTCCTTCGGCTCCCGCATTACGAGCAACATTCGCGAGCAGAAGGGCTACACGTACTCGCCCTTCAGCACGATCAGCCCGTTCCTCAAGGACGCCTACTGGGCCGAGATCGCGGACGTGACGACGAACGTGACGGGCGCGTCGCTGAAGGAGATCTTCTTCGAGATCGACCGTCTGCAATCCGAGGCGCCACCGGCGCAGGAGCTCCAGTCGATTCAGCGGTACCTGGCCGGGATTTTCGTACTCCAGAACTCGTCGCGGAACGGTATCATCAATCAGCTCCAGTTCACGGAGCTGCACGGCCTGGGCGAGAACTACCTGCGCGACCTGGTGCGGAAGATCTACGCCGTAACGCCAGCCGACGTGCAGCGTGTCGCCCGCGAGTATTTGAAGGATGACACGATGACGATCGTCATCGCCGGCGACCGTCGTGTCATCGAAGAGCAAATCAAGCCCTTCGGGACGATTAGGGAGTAGCAAAGGCGCTAAAGGCGCTAGAGGCGCTAGAGGCGCTGAAAGTGCACAGGATTCCCGGTCCTTTGTGCACTTCCAGCGCCTTTAGCGCCTCTAGCGCCTTTAGCGCCTTTGCTACTTGAGCCTCTCCCCCCGATACACCACTTCCCATTCCCGCGTCTCACCAGGCGCCACCCACTGCGCTCCATTCCAGCCGCCTAACGCCTCGCTGAGGGAGTCGGGCACACCGATGCGCGGGGCGAGCACCAGCGTCGAGGTGTTCGACCCGGCGCCAAAGGGGGCCCAGCCGCGCCGCTCCACACTCACCTCGACGTTGGCGATGTTGGATGCGTCGAATTCCATGTGCAGCCGGTGCGAACCCTCCGTGACTGACGCGCGCCCGGCCGAGAGATCCACGAACAGCGTACAGGAAAACTTCCGCGCCACGGCGTCCGGCTTCGAGAAGTCCACGATCGCTTTGGCGCTACGGAGCTTCGGCCACCGATGTTCGGCGCCGACACCCAGCAGATCGATACCCTGCTGCGCGCCGATGCGCGTGCGCGAGGTATCGGGCAGCTCCACCGTCGTGGCGTCGGTGAGCGGCAGCGTCGCGCGCGCACCCCAGAGAAAAGGAAGCTTCTCCTTGCCTTCATTGCTGAGCGAGTAGCGCATGATGACGGCGTCGGGCACCACCCGGAGCTCACGGGCGTAGCGCCAGGGAGCGCGCTCGCCGGTCCACTCGGTCACGGCTCGAAGAGCGGCGGCGCCTTCCTCGGGATCGTGCGTCTCCATCGTGAACGAGGGCGCACGTGTCGCGATGTCGCCGCCCGCGGGCAGCGCCTGTCCGCCGAGCGATGGAATCCCCGACGAGATGGTGCATGCGGCAACAGTCGGGAAGCACTCCATGATCCCACCGCGATCGCCGTCGGCAAGCCACTGTCGCCCACCCAGATCGAGGGCGATGATGCGCCCGCCCTGCGCGGGGACGAACGCGACGCGCGCGTTCTCCGAGCTCAGCTCGACAATGCCTGGCGGCGTCGCAACGTTCGTGCGGCTCATCGATCCCACCTCACGTGATGTCCTCCCGACCAATGCCTCTCGTCGCCAGGACGCGGGCGATCGCGTCACCGATCTTGTTGTTGGGCGTGCTCGCCCCGGCGGTGATGCCCACTCGGAGCGCCCCCGAGGGAGCGAGCCACCCCGGCGTCTCCACTTCTGTCTTTCGCGTCGCGTCCCAATGCCGAACCGTTCTCCGCTCGGGGTCGATGCAGGTCGCGTCTTCCACGTGGTACGTCGGTACCTTGGTCGCGCAGATCGCCGCGAGCGAAATCGTGTTGCTCGAGTTGTAGCCTCCAATGACGAGCATCGCGTCGAGGGGCTCACGGAGCAGCTCGTCCACCGCATCCTGCCGATCCTGCGTCGCCGAGCAGATCGTGTCGAAGGAGCGGAAGTGATAGGCGCGATGGCTCTCGCCAAAGGCGCGGGTCATCGAATCGCCCACCGCTTCCGCAATCGCCAGCGATTCGCGCGCGAGCATGGTCGTCTGATTGGCGACGCCGATCCGGGCCAAGTGCTGCTCGGGATCGAACCCCGGCCCGGCACCCTTGCCGAGCTGGGCCATGAGACCTTCCCGATCCACCCTTCCCTCGATGTACTGACAGACCAGCTGCGCCTCGGCCATGTCACGCACGATGAGATACTGCCCCCCGGGGAACTTGGTCACCTGCGAGGCGGTCGCCCGCGTCTCTTCGTGGTAGTACTTCCCATGGATGAGGGCCGTGAACCCGTCCTTCGCGTAGCTCTCGACGCGCTTCCAGACGTTGAGCACCGAGCCGCAAGTCGTGTCGACGACCACGCAGCCGATCGCCCGCAGAAGCTCGAAGTCGCGAATGGTGACGCCGAACGCGGGCAGGATGACGACGTCCTGGGGTCCGACTTCCGAATAGTCGAACGCGCCCTGCTCTGGCTGGAGGATCGTGATCCCCATGGAGCGGAGCTTGGCGTTGACGTGCGGATTGTGGATGATCTCGCCGACGAGGAAAATCCGCTTCTCGGGAAACTTGCTCCGGGTCTGGTACGCATACTCGACGGCGCGCTCCACCCCGTAGCAGAACCCGAACTCGCGAGCGAGCCGGATGGTGACGTCACCAATGGTGAGCGTGCCCTCCCGCTCGCGGAGTAGATCGACGAGCCCCCCGGAGTAGTCCGCGTCGAGCGTTCCCTGCACGGCCGACTTGAGGCCGAATCCTTTGCGGTAGTACGTCTCGGGCGAGGACATGCGCGAAATCTAGTCCTCGTCGGAGGGTTCACACAGGGACGAATCGGGCGTGCTTCGTGTGATGTGCATCGCAGACACGAGATCATCGCGAAGAGCCGACTGCAATCACCACAGAGGCACAGAGGCACGGAGAACGGCGAACTGCTGTTGAGCAGTTCGCCGTTCTCCGTGCCTCTGTGCCTCTGTGGTGATGCCGTTCGGCCCCGTTGCGCCCGGCATTCATCGTTAGGCGCCGACCGAGCTCCGCTCCCGCCCGCCCGGCCGGAACCGACCCACTTAAGGCCCTCAGGAAGCCAAGAACACCCGTTCGACGGCTTTATTCGGTCATTCTGACATGCTCCCTCCCCGGCCTCCGGGCGGGTACATTCAAGGGCCTGTCGTACCCGCCACTCCTCCCCATGACATCCGAAGTTTCCGAAGGCCTCCCGCCGCTCGTTCGTCCCCCCGCTCTGCAAAAGGGCGATGCAATCGGCGTCGTGGCGCCATCGTATTCTCCGCGCGAAGGCTGGCTCATGCGCGGCGTGAAGGCGCTCGAGCGCGCCGGATATCCGGTGCTGCTCGATCCCGAGATCAACGAGATCCGCCGCTTCCAGCGCCGCGAGGATGAACGGCGCGCCGAGAATTTCACCGGCATGTGGCTGGATCCGCGCGTGAAGGCCGTCATCGGCGGAACCGGTGGGTACGGCGCGGTGCGCATGCTGCCCCATCTCGACCCGGAAGTCTTTCGCCGAAATCCAAAGGCGTTCGTCGGCTACTCCGACATCACTGCCCTCCACCTCTGGCTCATGCGACGCGCGGGGCTTCGCGTCTTCCACGGTCCAACCGTGGACGACCTCATCCCGAGCACGCGCGACCCCACACTGGCGGGGCTTCTTCAGGCGCTCACCAACCCACGACCTCCCTCCCGGATCGGTCGCGGAATGGCGCGCTCGATGCGGCCGGGATATGCCGTTGGCCGCCTCATCGGCGGCAACCTGTCGCTGGTGCAGCAGACCATCGGCACGCCCTACGAGGTGGACACGCGCGACGCGATTCTCTTCCTCGAGGAGACACGCGATCCCATGTCGGTGACCGACGAGCGCCTCGTGCACCTGCGCGCGGCGGGGCTACTGCGTCACGTCCGCGGGATCGTCTTCGGACAGCTGTCGATCGACCGGTCCGAGGAAGACGAGTTCGAGGATTTCCTGCTCGACCTCGTCGCAGACTTGAACGTGCCTGTCCTGATGGATTTCCCGGCCGGCCATGAAGTCCCGAATCTCACCCTGCCGCTTGGCACCGACGTCGAGCTCGTCGTCGAGGACAACACTGGCTGGCTCTCCTATCGCGAAGACGCGCTCGAAGCGAGCGAGGAGACGTCGCCGCTCCTGGTCGGTGCAGCGCCGTGACTGATCGGCCCGCGATCCGCCGGCGCGACTTTCTCGCGACGGCCGGGGCCGCATTGGCATCACTCGGCTGCGGTGGGCGCGTCGGGCTTCCGGGACTCTCACGCTGGGATCTCGTTCTCCGGAACGGCACCATCGTCGACGGCTCGGGCGGCGCGCCCTTCGAGGGTGACGTCGCGATCGTCGACGGTCGCATCGCCGCCATCGGTCGATCGTTGACTGGAAGGGGCGCGGACGAGATCGACGTGCGCGGTCTCGCCGTCGCCCCGGGCTTCATCGACATCCACTCCCACGCCGATGGGACGTTGTTCGACGACCCCCGCGCCGAGTCGGTGGTTCGCCAGGGCGTGACGACGGTGATCGTCGGGCAGGACGGCGGCTCCCGCGGGCCGTCGGGTGATGATCCGAGCGCGCGCACCCAGATTCGGCGCTCGCTTCGCGCCCAGGGTCCCTTCCCGTCGTTAGGTGATTTCCTCGCTGCCGTGGACGCGCTCCCGCCCGCGGTGAACGTCGCATCGATGGTGGGGCTCGGGACGGTGCGCGGGATCGTCATCGGCAACGACGACCGGCCGGCGACGCCCGCCGAGGTCGCGCGAATGCGGTCGCTCGTGAGCGCGGCCATCGAGCACGGCGCGTGCGGCGCGTCCTCAGGGCTCGAGTACATCCCCGGCGCGTTCGCGTCGCGCGAGGAGCTCGTCGCGCTCTGCGAGCCGCTGGCGGCGGCGAAGCTTCCGTACGCCACGCACATGCGCAACGAGGACGACCGCCTGCTCGACTCGCTCGATGAGTCCATCGCGGTCGCCCGGCTCGCGGGCTGTCCCCTCCAGGTCTCGCATCTCAAGACACAGGGACCGCGCAACTGGCCGAAAATCGACGCCGCGCTCGATCGTCTGGAAAAGGCTCGCGCCTCCGGACTCGACGTCGCGTTCGACCGTTACCCCTACGTCGCGTATCAGACGGGCCTCACGAATCTTTTTCCGGCATGGAGTAGAGACGGAGGAACGGAGCGGTTTCTCGCCCGACTTCGCGACAGCGCAACCGCCACGCGCATCCGTGACGAAGCGCTCGCGAAGGTGGAGCTCATCGGCGGATGGGACAACGTCCAGATCACCTCGGTGAGGAACGAGACCGATCGCGCGGCCGAAGGGCAGCGCCTCGGCGCGTGGGCGAAAGCGTCGGGGGCCGAACCATACGAGGCGGCGGTGGGACTGCTCGAGCGCAGCGGCGGGAACGTCGGCATGGTGGGCTTCGCGATGAGTGAGGACAACATTGCGCGCTTTCTCGCGCACCCGCTGGGAATGGTGTGCAGCGACGGCGGCGCATTCGCGACCGAAGGGCCGGCGCGCCGCGGCCATCCACATCCGCGCTCACTCGGCTCGTTCCCGCGGGTCCTGGGGCACTACGTGCGCGATCGGCGCGCGCTTCCGCTCGAGGATGCGGTGCGAAAGATGAGCGCGTTTCCGGCGTCCCGTGTGCGTCTCACCGACCGCGGGATGCTGCGACAGGGGTTGGCGGCCGACGTCGTCGTGTTCGATCCGGCAACGGTCACCGACCGCGCGACGTTCGCCGAGCCATTTCGTTATGCAGAGGGAATCCGGCTCGTCGTCGTCAACGGCGTGCCTGCGTTGCGAGACGGTGAACGCGCCGAGCGACGAGCCGGGCGCGCGCTGCGGCCGGTAGAGCAAGGGCGCTAAGGGAGTTTCCCCTAGCGCCCTTAGCGCCCCCAGCGCCCCCAGCGCCTTCAGCGCCTCTGTTCTTCGGTGTCCTTCATCTCGACATAGCCCGCGAAGCGTGCCGACACCGTGCTGCGGGCTGCGCCGTTCATGAGCTGGTACTCGAAGTCGCCGGTGACGATCGACGCCTGACGCACCTGAATGAGATCGCCGGGGCGCCACGTGTCGGCCTGTGGCCGATGCGGCAGATAGACCTCCCACATCGTCCCATCCGCGAGCATGACGAACGTCGACCCATCCATCGACCGCAGCATCTGCGCGCCATTCGGCAGCTTGTGGGGCAGCCACGGCTTGCCCGTTAGGTCGGGCTCCTGCGCCTGCCGCAACGGTGCCTGACGAGACGGCTCCGACCGCGGGGCGAGATCGGCGCGTGGGGACTCGGTCTCGCGCGCGGGCAGGCGATCGATGCGACGCGCCACCGCCGCGACGGTTCCCGTGTAGCGCGCGAGCCACCGCTCGAGACTCTGGCGCTGCGCGACGCTGAGATTGGCGACTCCGGTCGCCATCTGATCCTGTGCCGACATCACCTCATCGAGCTTGACGTCCGACGCCTGCGCCGACAGCGCGCATGGCATCGACACGAGCGCTACGAGGAGCGCCGACAAAATACGAGTGCGCATACATCCTCCTCTGGTTGCTCAGGAGAACATGGAGAAACGTGCCAGAGAAACGCAATACGGATTCCGGATTGCGGATTGCTGATTGCTGATTGAGACCCGTCAAGAAGTCCGAGTGCTGTCTGCCCCTGCCCAGATGCTGGCCAGCCACCGAAGCCTCGGACTTAGGTTCCGCAATCAGCAATCAGCAATCCGCAATCGCTTTCATTTCTGCTCCCAGCGATTGTTCGCGCGATCGACGTCCGGAAATGCGAGCTCCGGATCGATCTCCACCGAGCGCACCGTGGCTGCGCTGCCGATGCGGGCCGTCTGCGTGCGCGCGCCCGCGAGCCAGGGGTCGACCGGGAGCTCCATTCGCTCGACGGAACCGTCAGCGCGGGTGATCGCGAGGCGCACCGGCATGGGAGCGAGGCCGCGATCCTCGATCGTCACCACCAGCGCATCGCCTTCCTCGCGCGCGCCGCTCACCGCCTGATCCAGCGTCCACGTCTCGAACCACCACGTCGTCCAGAACCAGTCCAGGTCGCGACCCACGACATCCTCGAAGGTATTCCAGAAGTCGTACGGGGTCGGGTGCTTGTTGATCCAGCGACGCCCGTACTCCCGATAGGCACGCAGGAACAGCTCGTCGCCGAGGAGAGCCCGAAGCGAGCGAAGGTTGATCGCCATCTTGTCGTAGCTGGCGATGCCGAAGGCAGCCGATCCGATCGGGTAGAGATCGCCGTGCCGCATGAGCTCCACCTCTCCACCGGACCGCGCAAAGTTCAGGTAATTGGTCCGGGAGAGGCTTTCGCGATCGTAGCCGGGAAAGAACTCCTGCATCCCCTGCGCCTGGTTGAAGCGCGTGAGCCCTTCATCCTGCCAGGAGAACCGCTTCTCATCCGACCCGACCTGCATCGGGAACCACATGTGCGCGATCTCGTGCACCGTCACCGAGTACAGCGCGAGCGTGTCGCGCCGTCCGCCGATGCACGTCATCATCGGATACTCCATCCCGCTGCACGAGACGACCCCGTCCACCGCCGTCATGTGCGGGTACGGATACGGCCACAGGTAGCGCGACAGAAACTCGATGGAGTGCTGCGCATAACGAGCGGACTGGTCCCAGGCCCACGCCCGGCGCTGCGGGCGCCAGAAGGTATGAATGGCCGCCGTGTCCGAGCGGCCGTCACCGGTCGCGTCGCCCGCCACCGCGACGGTCGCATCCCACAGATACTTGTCCGACGTCCCGAAGGCAAAATCACGGACGTTGGTCGCCCGGAAGCGCCAGGTGAGCTTGCCGTCGCGACCACGCGCGGTGGCCTTCCCCGCCCCACGATCCGCCTCGGCGACGACGTGGGTGATGTCGCGCGACCGTCGGGCGGTATCGAGGCGTGCGCGCGTCTGCGCACTCAGCACGTCGGCGGCGTTGGTCAGCTCTCCGGTCGCGGCGACAAGCCAGCCATCGGGCACGGTGATCGAGACGTCATAATCCCCATATCCCATGTAGAACTCGGCGGTTCCCATGTACGGATCGGTCTGCCACCGGCGAGCGACGTCGTCGTAGACCGCGAACTGCGGATACCAGTACGCGATGTACGCGACCTCTCCATCGTCGCCCCCGCGCGGGGCGCCATCGGGGGGCACCGTGTATTGCCATTCCGCGTCGACCTGGACGGTGGCGCCGGGCAGGATCCGCCCGGGCGGTCGCACGCGCAGGATCGTCGAAAAGACCTCGTATCCCGCCGCGGTGTCGTTAGGTGCTTCTCCGACCGGCCGCCCATCGATGGCGATCCGGCGCAGCTCGACGCCGCCCGTCACCGGGACGGGCTCGTTGCGCATCGCGTCCGGCGCGAAGAGGTTGGCGTAGAGGTGGAGGAAGACGTTGCCAAGCGTATCGGGGGACCGGTTGGTGTACCGCATTGTCCCCCGCCCGGTGAGCCGCTTCGTCGCCGGGTCGTACGCGGCCTCGAGCCGATACGTGGCGTATTGCTGCCAGTAGCCCGGTCCGGGGCGGCCCGCTCGCGTGCGCGTGCCGCGCTCCACCGCGCGCGCGAAGTCACGCGTCTCGAAAACGGGGTAAGGACGCGGCCGCGATGGTGCGGCGGCGGGCGCGGTGGAGGTGGCTACCGCCGGCTGAGTCGTGGGTTGAGGGCTCCTGGCGCAAGCGCCCACCACGAGGAGCACGACACCCATCCCGCAATCCGAAATCCGCATTCCGTGATCCTCGGTGAGCTATGCCGCCTTTCGTGCCTCTTCGGGCGCCATCACGAACTGCTCGACGGCGCGGGCGACCTCGGCGGGAAGTGGCATCTTCTGGAAGGTCGAGCGCGAGACGCAGACCAGCACCTGATGGGCCGTGGCATGCAGCACGCCGTCGGCGCTCATGACGTCGAAGTTGATCGTGAGCGACGTGTTGCCGATGCGACTGAAATAAGTGACGACCTTCAGCCGCTCGTCGAGCAGCGCCGGCGAGAAGAACTCGGTGTGCATGATCTTACGCGGCAGCCACATGTCGTAGCGATCGAACATCTCCTTGAACGGAAGCCCCGCAGCCCGGAAGATCTCCGTCTCCGCGAGCTCGAAGAACCGTATGTACGCGCCATAGCAGATGATGCCGGCGAGATCGATGTCGCCCCAGCGGACGTACTCGGAGATGATGAACGGCTTCTTGTGAGGCGGCATAGAATCGCTCCAGGTCCTCGGGGTCCTCAGGGTCCTCAGGGTCCTCAGGGTCCTCAGGGTCCTCAGGGTGCGGTGCTCAGGGGGTCGGACCCTGAGGACCCTGAGGACCCTGAGGACCCTGAGGACCCTGAGCATCCTTGACCGTCCAGTACTCGGGAACGAGGAAGGGCGCCAACGCATACGTAATCAGCGCTTCGTACGCTCGCTGCCGGTCGATCAAGCCGAGGGTGAGCAAGCCGACGGCGCCCTCCGCCTGCTTCACGTTGTGGGTGCCCGCCACCCGGTCCATCGCGTGGCCGAGCTCGAGGCCGCCGCGCACGAGCTCCGCCACGACGGGCGGTAGTGGCATGGCCAGTGAGCCTCCTCGACCCTCGCGATGACCTGCGTCGACGACGACCGCCCACGCGCAGGTGCGCAGGCCGTCGTCTTCTTCGACCACCCCGCCCTCGAGCCCGATGCCCAGATCGGCGTCGAGCGATTCGCGGGCGGCCACGGCTCGCGAGCGGGCGCCTCGAATCGTTTCCTCGTCACCCCAAGGCTGTTCACGCACCGTGGACGACACGGAGATCCCTTCGACGCGCGCCGCCGACGTCACGCGCCCGATCACCGCGCGCGCGGCGCCGATCTTCACCGGATTGTTCGAGCCCACCGCGACCAGCTGGATGCCGGGGAGCGCTTCGGAGGTCATGATGTCGAGGAATGTCGCCGATCCATCGTCCGGCGTCCAGCGCACCGAGGGAATCGCGAAGCCGGAGGGCCGGCCGCGAGCCTAACGATGCCGCCGGCTCCCCCCGGTGACGAGGGTCACGCTCGCCACCGTCGAGCCCGGATTTTGGCCGCTTGATTCGCTCGACCGACGGGGATATGCTTTGTGCCCCGCGCGAAATCACTTCATGTCGCTCCTGCTCACAGCCATGCACGACGTCGCGCCCTTCGCTTTCCTCGGCGAGCGGCTCTGGCTGGATTTCGTCAATACCGACGACGCGCGGCGGGGGAGCCGCGTGGATCTCTTGCGAGACTTCGACGCGCTGGTGCGCTGGCTCGAAAGTGCCGCGGTACTGGATGGAGAACGCGGCGGCGGCATGCGGCGGCGCGCGCTTCAGCAGCCGGCAGGAGCCACCGCGGCGCTCGCTGACGCGCGTCGCATCCGGGCCGCGCTGCGATCACTCGCCGAGCGCGGGGTGCACGTGGTCGAGGTTCGCTTGCACGCCGTGAATGAAATCAACCGCGTGCTCGGCCGAAGTGCCGGCACCCGCCGCCTCGAGGCGCGCACCGACGGCACGTTCCAGCGCTCCTTCGTCCCGGTGGGTGATGCCTTCGCCGGTCTGATGATCCCGATCGTGGAGTCGGCGGCCGATGCGCTGGTCCTGGGCGAGCTCGCCCGCGTCCGCCGATGCGCCGACGCCCGCTGCCCCCGGGTCTTCTTCGATGGGACGAAGAACGGGAGGCGGCGGTGGTGCGATATGGCGACGTGCGGGAATCGCGCGAAGGCGGCGAGGCATCGGCAGAAAGTCATGGCGCACGCCTGACTGCGAACTGCGAACTGCGACCTAAAACCCTCGGGAAGCTACTATTGGCGTCCGTAGCTTCCCGAGGGTTTTAGGTCGCAGCTCGCAGTTCGCAGTTCGCAGCTTAACGCCCTTTGACGTACCCCATCTCGACCGCGTAGTCTACCAGCCTTTTCTGAAGGATCCTTCGTCCGCGAAAGAGCCTCGACTTCACCGTGCCCTCCGGGATACCGAGAATCTCCGCGATCTCCGCGTATCTCAATCCCTGGATGTCGCTCAGCACGACGGCGGTCCGGTAGTCCTCGGGGAGCCTGTCGATCTCGCGCGTGACTTCCTCGTCGATGAACGAATCGTAGAACTTTCCCTCGGGGTCCGACTCGCCGACGGCCTCGTATGCCGACCAGCCCTCCGGCTCCTCCGGCAGCTGGACCTCGCGCGCGTCGATGCGGCGCTTCCGGCTCACGAAGGTGTGGTAGAGGATCGTGAACAGCCACGCACGGACGTTGGTGCCGAGCTGATATTGCTCCCAGCGGTCGAACGCGCGGAGAATCGTGTCCGAGACGAGATCTTCCGCGTCGTCACGCGCGCGGGTGAGCTTCAGCGCAAAGCTGTACAGCGCGTCGAGATGGACGAGCGCCTCCTGCTCGAACTGCGCGCGGCGCGCGGCGCGGTTGAGCGGGGTCGCCATGTCGGCGGCGGGAGAAGCGCCCTGTTCGATGGATGACACGGGGCCCAGGGGCTCGACTTCGCGTGTCTTCGTCCGTTCCAACGTCATCATCTTCGGTCTCCCCAGATGCCTCGCTTTCGCGAGTCGTACTCGAGCGTCAGGAAACTGACGCCGCTGGTGTCTCCCGCCGCTGCGCGGCGATGAATCGCTTGAGATCCCCAGCGATCGCCTCCATGTGCGTCACGTCACGGGTGACGCGTGACATCATCAGCGCCCCTTCCAGCGTGGCGATGATGAACCGCGCCATGCGCGCGATATCGACATCATCGCGAAGCTGCGGACGTGCTTCCCACAACACCGACTGCAGCTGTCCGGACCATCGCTCGAACACCGTCGCGAGTCGCTTGCGAAAGCCTTCGTGCGCATCCGCCATCTCCATCGCGAGATTGCCGAACGGACATCCGCCGCGACACTCCTGCTCCGCCTGGTCCGCGACTTCGGCATCGATGAACCGCTCGAGTCGCTCGAGCGGATCGATCATCGGATCGCGCAGAATCGCCAACCCTTCCTCCGCGAACTGCTCGAAGCGATGCTGCACGACCGCGTATCCCAGCTCCTCCTTCGACTTGAAGTAGTGATAGAAGTGAGCCTTTCCGCAGAGACCCGACTCGCGAATCACGTCGTCAACGGAGGTTTGCTGGAATCCGTTGCGACAGATCAGGTCGGCGGCTGCTTCGAGGATTTTCGTTCGACGGTCGCTCATGTGGAGCAACTATAGGACTGATCAGTCCTATCGTCAAGCCCGATTCGAATGTTTATGTAAGTGTCGTGCAAGAAATGAGTTACAGAAACTCTGCGGATTGCCTGTTTCGCGTAACTCATGCCGTTACTACGCGTTATTGGACCGGGTGGTTTCGCTCCCGGTTAACGCGTTAGACTCCGCTTTTGGCCGTCGAGTCTCAGCTCATCCGCAACGCATACGAGTTTCTGACATTTACGACTGATGTTTTTTCCTGCATCCATTAGATGTGAGTAGAATCCTCTCACGCACATGCCCACGATCTCCGTCACGCGGACATATCTCGAGATGCGCAGCCCCGATGCGCTGCGCTCGTACTACGCCGACGATGCCAACGTCCGCTTCGAGCGGGTGCACGCGTGTCCGATTTCGTTTTTTCGCTACCTGTACCGGGAGGTCGGCCGCGCCCACCACTGGGTCGACCGTCTCGCGTGGAGCGACGAGCAGGTACAGGCGCGATTGGACAACCCGAACGTCACGCTGTGGGTGATGTACGTGGACGGGGCGCCGGCGGGGTACGCCGAGCTCGAGCGGCACCCCGACGGCTCGATCGAGATCGTGTACTTCGGGTTGCTCCCGGAATTCACCCGGCGCGGCCTCGGGAAGCTCATGCTCACCGCCGCGGCCGAACGCGCCTGGGAGCAAGGGACCTCCCGCGTGTGGCTCCACACCTGCACGCTCGACGATCCCGCCGCGCTGCCTAACTACGTCAAGCGTGGCTTCGCCCCCTACAAGGACGAGGTCTATACCGTGGAGATCGACGAGGCGGAGCTCGTCACGCTGCGGTCAGCGACGCCGGCGGCGTGAGCGTCCACTGCCGCGCTCGTGACGCGACCGGCCGCGGTCCGGCCCGGCGCGCCCGCGTCGTGGGTGCCGCTCTCCGCCGCGAGGGCCGCGATGGCGCTCGGGCTCCTGTTCGTCCGGTGCCCATGGCCGATCGAGGAGATCCTGCAGCTCGTCGAGCGTCGCGGCCCGCACCGCACCCCGCTGACCTCGCGTCACGACGAATCGCGCCGGGCGGTCGAGCTGTGGTAGCTCCGCGTCCACCAGGGTGCGCGCCATCTTCTCCGGCAGACGCAGACGCGCGATTCCGCCAACGCCGTCCTCGACGCCGTACTCGATAGGCACCTCGCGATCGCGGATCGTCACCGAATCGGGGAGCGCCATCCACCGCGCCCGCTCGGCCGGTGGCACGAGGGCATCGATGTCGACGGTCAGCGGAGCGGCGCGGAACTCGTCGTACGATCGGATGGCGCGCAGCTGCTCGGCGAACATCGCCGTCAGCTCCTTCGTGCCGAGCTTCGCTGTGCGGCCGCCGCTGCGGCGCCAGACTTCGCGCACCTCCTCGACGCGTGGTCGCAGATCCTTCAGCGAGCGATGCCGAGCCTCGAAGCGGGCCGCCGCTTCGGCGAGCTTCGCTCGCGCGATGTCGGCGACGTCGTCGGGGAACATGTCGTCGATCGGCTCGATGTCGCGCTCGAGCACGAACCCGTAATATTCGACGGAGCGACGGACGACGAGCGGCGCGCGTTTGCGCTCGGGATCGAAGGCGATCTCCGCCTCGCCGCGCGTGGCGTACTTTCGGATGAGTCCGAGCGGGATCTGCGTCCCCTCGATCGCCGCGCGCGGCGTGCCGGAGCGATCGGCGAAGTACCGCAGCTCTCCCGCGATGGCGCCCCAGCTCCCCGCCACACTCGTCTTGGAGACGCGCGCTTCCTCTCCGTCGGCCGTCATCTCGTCGATGACGAGATCGAAGGGCATGATGCGCGCGAGCAGCTCCTGGAACGAGCGCAGCGTCGCATCGGTGGCGAGCGGCATCTCGTGCGGTAGCGGCATCTCGAGATTGCGATAGACGCTCGCCATGCCGAGCGCGGCATCCTCGATCGCTTTTACCAGCACCCCGCGACGCTCGGCCCATTCATCGATTCCGTCGTCGAACAGATGCCGCGGCAGACCATAGACCGCCCCGACATGCCCGTACTTCCGGTACGCCTCGGCGTACACGTTGTAGGCGGTGAGATGATCGCTGCCGGCGATGACCAGGCCCTCGAGATAGCGATCCTCCCGCGTCATCCGATGCAGCGACTCCACGGAGCTCATGACGGCGAGATACGGCACGAGCGCATCGTCGGCGTGCGCGATCAGCTCGCCCCAGGGGCGATCGACCGGCAGCGCCTCGACCGTCTTTCCATATTGCGACAGCCGCCCCCGCTCATCGATGATGCCCCGCGACGCAAGGCGCGTAAGCGCTTCGCGATACGCGACGCGGTCGAGGGGAACGGGCAAGTCGAGCTCGTCGGCGCGGACGCCGAGGTCGGCGCAGGTGATCGCGACGCGCTCCGAATCCCCGGCGAGCTGGAACTCCGGTTCCGTCGGTCGCAGCTGGGAGAACACGATGTCGCGATCGGACAGGATGAAGACCCGGCCGCCCTCGACGCGTCCGTGCACGCGTCCCGCCATCTGGAGGATTTCGTTGGAGCCGAGGTGCGTGCGGGTGAGGACGTTCTTCCCGCCCTCGATGATGTTGGTGAACCGCGTGTCGTCGATGATGACCGTGTCGAGACCACGCACGTTCAGCGCGCTCTGCCCGGCGGCGGTCATCGAAAGGAGGTACGGCTTGCGAACTTCCCCCTCGAGAAATGGACGGATCACGCGAATCGGCTCGCCGCCATGATAGAACGCGGTCTCGATGCGCGGCGACCGGGTGGCGACATCCTCGGCCACTTCCTCGACGCCGGCACGCGTCGGAAGGAACACACCGACGCCGCGCTTCTCCTTTTGCAGGCGCTGGAGAAAGCGGTCATCGAGAAACTGGACGGGCTCCTTGTTCACCACCGTCACCTTGGCCGCTCGCGCGGGATCGAACGCGTAGCTCTCGATCACGGACGCCGAGCTCAGGTAGCGGGCGTAGAACGTCGGATCGACAGTCGCGGAAAGCCAGATGAAGCGATTGCCGACGCGTTTGCCTAACGCCAGGCAGAGCTCGAGCTCCGCCGATGTCTGGTGAATCTCATCGACGATGAGCGTGTCCTGCGGAAGGATGTCGCCGTCCTGGAACCAGCGCCGCGCGATTCCCGTCGTGACGATCACCACGGTCCAGGAGGGTGTGTCCGGGGTCGCTTCGCGCTCCCGGTTGACGACGCCGACCCTCAGCTCGGTAGTACCGAGGATCGACTCGGCGATCGGCCGAATGGCGAGCGTCTTTCCGGTTCCGGTTCCAGCGACGATGCCGAATCCCTTGCCGCTGCGTGCGAGCTCGCGCACTTCCTCCCCATGCTCCCGTTCGAGCACAGTCTCGAGATGAAGGCCGAGCGCCAGCTCGATCGTTTCGCACGCCGCGCGCGTCGGCGCAATCACGATGACGCGGCCAGTCGACGGCTCGGCGGCGACGAACGCGGCGCGGTCTGGCGGTAAGTAGTGGTCCCGGACTTGGCGCATGGGCCGTTCTGTGTGCAAGGAAGGTTCCGGGTTCAACGGCAAAGATGACAGAATTCAGAATACAGAATGCAGAATTCAGAGCTCGGCGGTCTGGCATTCAGGTTCAAAAGACTTGTTTTTTTGTTGCGGTAGAGGATGGATCAATACGCCAGGAGGGTCCGGCCGTTTCCGCCCAATCCCGTCTCAACTTTGAACCTGGATGCCAGACTGCCGGTGTCTGCTGCGGAAACGAAAACGGGGAGCCAAATACTGGCTCCCCGCAGGTTTCTCTGAATTCTGAATTCTGTATTCTGATATCTGACGTCTTTGCCGTCCAACCGGATCTACTTCTCGTACACCCGCATGAGCTTGCCGTCGCGATACAACCGAATCGTATCGGCGATCCCGTCGCGATCGGCATCGACCCACTCCTGCACCAGCTCTCCGGCGCGGTCGTACCAGCTTGCACGCTCCGGCCGTCCGTTGCGATCGCGATCCTCGTAGCGCACCGTCGCGGCCGCGCTACCGAGCCAGCGACGCACATCGTCGGTGCGGCTGCCACGCGCGAGCGCAACTGCCGCAGCCATCTGAGGCCACGTGCCTGGTCTCCGCACGATCTCGTCGCAATCCTCGCCCGACTGGATGGTCGCACAGCGATCGTCGTCGTCGGTGCGACGGCCGCGCCGATCGTCGTCCGCAAAGCCCTTCGCGATCTTTGGCTTCTTGCGGTCGTCGCCGCGCTTCGCACGATCGTCGTCATCGGAGCGCCGATCGCCGAAAATCACCCGCGCGCCCGCAGGCCGTTCGCGCACGGCGGTCGCGCAATCGGTCGGCTCGGGCTGTTGTCCGGGCGGCACTCCGTCGATCCAGATCCGGCACATCCCCGGTGGGGGACGATGGCCGGCCGGCACCCGGTCCGGCCCGCGCTCGCGCGACTGCGCCGACGCGGGGACCGCGATGCCAAGGGCAAGGAGTACAACTGGAATGAATCGGGGCATCTCTATAGACCTCACTCGTACGTAAATCGCGACCTCCGACACTCACCCCGGGTAAGGCACGAGAGGTGCCAACTTCGCCTCCCAGAAGACGGTTTGCAACATATTGGCATACTTGGACATGCGTTCCCGGCCAGCAGGGCTTCTGGCGGGTTGTCCCACGTGCAGGACGGCCGGCCGAGGACACCTTCCGAATCGTGGGATTTCCCACCCCCTCTCGTTGCCCCCTTCTCCCGAGACGCGTCCTCTAATGAAATGATCTCCAAGCCCGGCGCCCCCTCTGCGTTCGCCTCGCCCGAAGCGCCAGCGAGCCAACGCTACTCGGCGCACCTCGCAGCCATCCGCAGACTGGCGTCGCAGCTCGCGCACTCCGGGGCGCCCGATGAGCTCGCGCGCGTGCTCGTCGAGGAGCTTCAACGCACACTCGGCGCGTCGTGGGTTGCGCTGTACCGCGCCGATCCCGCCGGCTCGTTCTCTCGTCGCGCACTGGCCGGCGATCCCGGCCTCCGTCTTCCGGCCACCATCTCCGGCGGCGACGCGGTCGCGCTTCGCCGGCCGACGACACCGCTCGATGAGCGCGTCGTCTCGAGCGAAGCGCTGATGGTGTTCGGTGGCGCGGCGACCGCGCTCGCGCTCGAGGACGCGGAGACCCGGCTGGGATGGCTGGTGAGTGGGAGCCGCCTCGATGGCGTGCCCTTCGATCGCCTCGACGCCGATCTCATCGCCGTCATGTGCGACATCGCGGTGCCTCGCCTCGCGGCGGCGGAGTTCGACGCGCAGTTCGCGCGCAGCGCACTCACCGATCAGCTCACCGGGCTGGGCAATCGCCGCGCATTCAACGAGCGTCTCGAGGAGGAGATCGCGCGCGCCAATCGCGCCAACGGCGCGATCTCGCTGCTGCTCGTCGACATCGACAAGTTCGCCGCCTTCAACTCGACGCACGGTCGCGACGCCGGCGATCGCGCGCTCGGCGCGGTCTCGGTGGCGGTGCGGCAGTCGATCCGCCTGTCGGATTCCGCCTTCCGCTACGGTGGAGGACAGCTCGCGCTGCTCCTTCCCGGTGCCGCAGCACTGGGCGCGTTTGTCGCGGCGGAGCGCATCCGCAACGCCGTCACCGCGCTCGACGCGGGGGACGTGCCGGCGCCCATCACCGTCAGCATCGGCATTGGCTCGCTGCGCGAAGGCTCCCACGCCCCCATCTCCCTGGCCTCGCTGGCACTCGTCCGCAAGGCGGACGAAGCGCTGTATCAGGCGAAGCAGAGCGGACGAAACAGAACCGTCATCGGGTAGTCAGTCCCCGAACGAAATCGCGGTCGCGCGCGCCGTGGCGACGAGATCGTGCGACAGCTCGACGCGCTTGGTCTCCTTCAGTGCCTCGGCGATCGGGATCGTGACGATGTGCGGCGAGTGGAGCGCGACCATCTTGCCCCATTCTTCCGCCGCGATCGCCCGCACCGCCGCACCGCCAAATCGTGTCGCGAGCAGCCGGTCGTACCCGGTCGGCGGCCCACCGCGCTGCAGGTGACCGAGGATCAGCGACCGCGTCTCCTTGCCCGTGATCTCCTGGATCTCGCTGGCGATCTTCTCGGCGAGCCCGCCGACGCGCTTCGCCTGGCCCGGCAGCGATGCTCCCAGCTGGGATTCGGTCCCGCCTAACGGGACGGCACCCTCGGCCACGACGACGATCGAGAAGTGACGTCCCGCCTTGTCGCGCGCCCTGATCTTCTCGGCCACGCGCTGAATGTCGTAGGGAATCTCGGGGATGAGGATGACGTCGGCCGTGCCGGCGACCCCCGCGTGCAGCGCGATGAAGCCGGCATGACGGCCCATCACCTCCATCACGATGACGCGATCGTGGCTCTCGGCGGTGGTGTGCAGCTTGTCGATGGCCTCCATCGCGGTGTTGACCGCGGTGTCGAAGCCGAACGTCGTGATCGTTCCGCTCACGTCATTGTCGATCGTCTTGGGAACGCAGACGATCCGCATTCCCTTCTCCACCAGCTTCTGAGCGATCGCCAGCGATCCATCGCCACCGATCGAGATAATCGCATCGATGCCGAGCTGCCGGGCGCGCTCGATGAGCTCATCCGACCGATCGATCTCCTCGTACGTGCCGTCCTTCTGGAGAATCGGATAATGGAAGGGATTTCCGCGATTCGTCGTTCGGAGGATGGTCCCTCCGAGGTGCGCGATTCCGCGAACCGACTCGCGAGTGAGAGGAACGACTTCGTCTTCGCCGAGCAGTCCCGCGTAGCCCCGTTTGATGCCGAGGACGTCCCAGCCGCGGTTGATGGCAGAGAGCACGGCGGCACGAATGACGGCGTTGAGTCCGGGCGCGTCTCCGCCCCCGGTCGAGATGGCAATGCGCATGTCGAGAAGCGTCTACACGGATTGCGATGTGAGCAGGTGGATGATCTCGCCCGGCTGAGCGTGACGTCCGAGCTTCGATTTCTGAAAGATCGGCTTGCCGTCGCGAGTGACTTCGAATCGCCCGCCGGTCGACGGGATCATCTCGATCTCGGCGGCCGGGAACCGCTCACGAATCGCGGCCGCCAAACTGACGGCCCGGGGCTCGTAGTTTCATACCGTGCAGTACTCGATCGCTATTCGCATCGTCGGTCGGAGTGAAGGTTCGTCTCAGCCAAGGTAGTCGAGGTCGTCGAGGGAATCGAGGTGATCGAGGGAACGCCGTGCCGCCTCCTCGATCACCTCGACACCCTCGACCACCTCGACTACCTCGGCTCCAATCCCGCCATTGCAGACAGTCTCCGGAGTACAGTGTCCTGCCGTGCCATCTGCTCGCGCAGTGAATCCACCTGCGCCTGAAGCAGCGCGGTCTCTTCGCGAACGGCCATGAGCGCGTCACTCATGTCGATCAACGTCTCCGCCAACGTGGTGTCACCGGTCGTGAGCGGACCGCTGCACGCAGCGAGCGCGCCGAGTCCGACGACAACGATGCGTCGCAAGATGCGCATGCAGAGCTCCTCCAGTATCAGCTCCCGAGACGACGAACGGCCTGATCGAGCGCGTTGCGGACACGCGGCTCCTGCTCTACGGCGCGACGCGCTTGCAGCGCCGCGACGGTGTTGGCGTCACCCACACGACCCAGTGCCCCAGCAACGGCGGCTCGGATGAAGGGATCGTCGTCGTCGAGGAGCGGTTGGAGCATCCGCACGGCGGCCGTGTCACCTCGACCTCCATGTGCCACGAGGGCGTTGACGGCGGCCATCCGCCCTTGCCTCGCTCCGTCGCCAAGCTGCTCGACGATCAGCGCGCGGGACTCGGGAGAGCGGATGCGTGCCAATGCCTCCAGTGCGGCGACTCGCGCGAGGTCGCGCCACTCCTCGCGGCGCAACAGGTCCCTCGCGACGTCCAGCGCGAGGGAGGAATCGACACCGACGAGCGCTCTCATCGCCGCGCCGCGAACCCACCACGAGCGGTCGCCGGTGGCGATCGACCGCAGGCGGCTCGAGACGTCGGAGCTCCCCGTCGCCCGCGCGAGCGCCAGCGCTGCCGCCTCGCGAACCCGCGTATCGGAATCGCGGGTGGCAGCCAGCACGGCCGCTCGCGCCGAATCCTGCGTGACGATGGGGCCGAGGGCCGCGACCGCGCGCGCGCGAACCATCCAGAGGGTATCGTCGACGGCCGCGCGTGCGACCGCCCCGCGCGCGTCCGCTTCGCGCTCCACGCGCGGCGCGAGCGCGTCGATCGCTTCGATGCGGCCCAGCACGTCCGCATCGTGCACGAGCTGCCAGACGAGCATGGACGTGGGCCGTGGAAAATCCGAGAGATCGAGCAGCCAGTCTCCCGCGTCCCAGCGGATCGAACGTGGCAGCGCTGGCACAGGAATGACCACGGCCGTCGTTTCACCGCGCACGGATGCGACCTGCCTCACGATTCCGCTGTCGGTGAGCACCTCGACGTCGACGTCGGCGTGGAAGAGTCCCGTGAGCGAGTCACGCGGCTGCACCTGCACCGCGGTCAACGCGACCTCGCTGCGAGCGCTGTCGAACGCCCACGAAACTCGAAACGCCGGCACGCCAGCTCCATACACCCATTGCGCGAAGAAGCGCGAGAGATCGAGACCGGACGTTTCCTCGAGCGCGCGCCGAAGATCGGCACTGGTCACGCTTTGATACGGGTGCGCCCGCAGGTATCGATGGAGACCCGCGCGCAGCGTCGAGTCGCCGAGGATGCGGCGCAGCATCTGGAGCACCGATCCGCCTCGCGGATAGATGTGGCCGCTGAAATACACCTCGGCGGGATCCGAGACCCAGCGCCCGTACACGAGCGGACGCCGATTCCGCCGGTCCGCGGCGATCGTTTCCTCGTGCGCGTCGCGCCGCTGCATCGCGCCCGCCGCGACTCCGTGCGCTCGCTCGACGAACAGCGCCGCCATGAAGACCGCGAATCCCTCCGACAGCCACGCGTCGTCCCAGTGCCGCATCGTCACGTAATCGCCGAACCACATGTGCGCGAGCTCGTGCGCGACCAGCCGATCGGCGTTCGAGCGTGGCTCCGCCCACGCTGGATGCAGGATCGCATCGTCCGACATCGTGACGGCGGTGACGTTCTCCATTCCGCCGAACACGAAGTCGGGCGCGACCGCCTGGTCATACTTGGACCATGGGTAGTGTATGCCGGTCCACTGACTGAAAAATTCCATCGCCCGGGGCGTCTTGCCGAAGCCGCGCCAGGTCGCCTCGATGGAATCTCGATACGTCCAGTAGCCCAGCGAGATGTCGCGCCACCGATCGCGCAGGACGACGTAGTCACCGGTGACGACCGACATGAGGTACGTCGACGCGGGCTGATCGAGTCGCCAGTGCCACTCGACATCACCGCCGGGCAAGCGGCGTGTTCCGATCAGTCTTCCGTTGGAAAGCGCACGCTCCTTCGCGGGAACCCGCACGAAGAATTCCCAGGTCGTCTTGTCGTAGAGACGATCCACGGTGGGGATCCAGTAGCGCGTGTCTTCCGCGAAGCCCTGCGCCCACACCACGTGCCGCCGGTCGATGAAATACGCCCCGCGCGCGGGGCGCACCGCCTCGTACTCGACGGTGACCTCCACCAGCGTGTCGGCCGCGAGGGCCTCGGCGAGGCTGATGCGAAGCTCGGAGCCCTCGTGCGTGAAGCCTAACGGGCGATCCCGATGCGTGACGCGCTGAATCCGGAGGTCGACCGCGTCGAGGGTGATCTCGGTCAGCCGCCCTCCGCCCGGTACGGCGGCGATGCGCAAGGTCGTCGACCCGACGACGGCGCGCCGCGTCCAATCGAATTGCAGCCGCACGATCTGATGTCGCAGGTCCTGCGTGAGCTCGGGAACGATCGCCCGAAGCTCACCCGGCGGTGCTGTGCCCCACACAATGAGCGGAAGCGGTTGAAAGCTCGGCGGCTCGGGCTTCGCCGGCGCCGCGGCAACCGTATCGACGGGCCGCGAGGGCGTGACGGGAACGGGAGCTGGCGGCGGCGGAGCGCTCGCGCATGCCGCGACTACGACGGCCACGAATGGAACGGATCGACGCATGCTCAGCGGGTCGCGAAGAAAGGCGCGCGAGCGCGCGCAATTGATGCGGCCCGCGGCGCGGGCTTGTGGTATATACCGCGCGACTCGGGCCAGGGGAATGATGCGCCAGGGAATGACAGCCATCGAGACCATCGTCGTGCTCTCGATCGTCTCGCTGATGATAGCGATCGTCGTGCCGACGCTCAGTCGATTGCGTGACGGCATCGCGGTGCGCAACGCGACGGCCGAAGCGACGTCCGCCTTCGCGATCGCGCGCCGCACTGCAATCCTCCGCGCAACCACCACCGGAATCGGCATCGACCGACCTCCCGGATTCATCACGGTGACGACGGCCGGCGAGATGCTGCTGCAGCGGAACCTGGAGGAAGCTTACGGTGTCACGCTCTCGTCGACGCGCGACTCCACCGCGTACTCCGCGCTCGGTCACGGCTTCGGCGCCGCCAACCTCAGCCTCGTGATCGCGCGAGGGACGGTGGCGGAGACAATCTTTGTTTCGAGAGAAGGTCGCGTTCGCAGGTAGAAGGTTAAAGGGCTGACCACAGAGGCACAGAGGCACAGAGAAAACGCGAGCTCAAGCTTGAGCTCGCGTTTTCTCTGTGCCTCTGTGCCTCTGTGGTCAGCCCTTTAACCTTCTACCTGC
>DATFFP010000098.1:0-18947 GCA_035249985.1 Gemmatimonadaceae bacterium | reverse complement strand
GGGTCCTCAGGGTCCTCAGGGTGCGAGGTGCTCAGGGCCTCGGACCCCGAGGACCCTGAGGACCCTGAGGACCCTGAGGACCCTGAGGACCCTGAGGACCCTGAAAACCCCTCAGACCCTACAAATCTCCACCGCCTCCGCCAACGAGGTCCTGGGATCCCGCGTCGGGATGAACTCCTGCGCGACGTATCCCGTAAAGCCGGTGTCGGCGATCGCGCGCATGATCGCCGGGTAGTTCAGCTCCTGCGACGCGTCGATCTCGTGCCGGCCGGGCACGCCCGCGGTGTGGTAGTGCGCGATGTACTGGTGGTTGTCGCGGATCGTGCGGATGACGTCGCCTTCCATGATCTGCATGTGATAGATGTCGTAGAGCAGCTTGAATCGCTCCGACCCGAGCCGCTTCACGAGCGCGACACCCCAGGGCGTGCGATCGCACTGGTAGTCGGGGTGGTCGACCTTGGAGTTGAGAAGCTCCATGCAGATCGTCACGCCATGTCGCTCCGCTGCGGGGAGGATCGCCTCGAGCCCGCGCGTGCAGTTGGCGAGCCCTTCCTCATCGTCCAGGCCGTCCCGGTTTCCCGAAAAGCAGATGAGATTCGGGATGCGCGAGGCGGCGGCGAGTGGGATCGCGCGCTCGTAGGCCGGCACCAGCCACGCATGGTTCTCCACGCGGTTGAACCCGCGCGTCAACCGCGTGCGTGGCTCGGGGACGGGAGCGTATCCCATCGCACACGTGAGCCCGTGACCGCGGGCGATCGGCCACTCATCGCGCTCGAGCAGCTCCACGGAGTCGAGCTCGAGCTCGCGTGCCATTCTTGCGAGCTGGTCGACGGAGAGCTTCCCGTACGGCCAGCGACAGACGGAATGCTTGAACGCCGCCGCGGGCGCGGCGGCCTCGGCGTGCGCGGATCCCGCGCCCACGAGCGCGGCCGCACCAGCGCCGACTCCCGTCGCGAGGAACGTTCGCCGGTTCATGACGGCCGAATCAGAGGTTGCGACGCTGCAGCTCGCGCACGGCGTGGTCGGCCGCCCGCGCGGTGAGCGCCATGTAGGTGATCGAGGGATTCTGGCAGGCCGAGCTGGTCATGCAGGCGCCATCGGTCACGTAGACGTTAGGCGCGTCGTGTAGCTGGTTGTTGGCGTTGAGCGCGGAGGTCTTCGGATCGCGACCCATCCGTGCCGTTCCCATCTCGTGAATGCCGAGTCCGGGCTCGGCGCCCAGACCACCCGGCTCGTTCGCGTCCCAGCTGTTCACGTTTTGAACGCCCGCCGCTTCCAGCATCTCGCCGGCCTGCTCCCTCATGTCCTGGCGCATCGCCATCTCGTTCTGCGTCCACTCGCAGCTGATCCGCAGCAGGGGAATTCCCCACTTGTCGGTCTGCTGCGCGTCGAGCCAGGCGCGGTTCTCCTTCACCGGAAGCGCCTCGCCGAACGCCAGCATCCCCACACCCCACGGTCCCGGCTCGTGGAGCTTCTTCTTCAGCTCGACGCCGAATCCCTCCTCACCAATACCCCGTCCCCACCCGGCGCGACCAGCGCCGCCCTGATAGCCGTAGCCGCGAGAGAACTTCAGGCGATCGGACCTCGGCCCGGCGAGGTTGCGGAAGCGCGGGATGTAGAAGCCGTTCGGACGATTGCCTTCGTAGTACCGGTCCATGAGGCCCGGTACCTCGCCCCGCGCACCCACCATGAAGTGGTGGTCCATCAGGTAATGCCCGACCACGCCGCTCGAGTTGCCGAGGCCGTTCGGGAAGCGCGGCGTCTTCGAATTGAGCAGTACACGGGTGGTGCCGAGCGTGGAGGCGCAGAGGAAGATCACCTTGGCGAACACCTCGTGCGTCTCACTCGTACTCGTGTCGACGAACCGCACGCCGGTCGCACGGTCCTGCGTTTCGTCGTAGATGACGCTGTGCACCAGGCTATTGGCGCGCAGGGTGAGTTTTCCGGTCTTGCGTGCCGCAGGCAGTGTCGACGCCTGACTCGAGAAGTACGAACCCGTCGAGCACCCGCGATAACAGGGGCCGCAGTAGTGGCAGGGCTGCCGGTCACCGATTGCTTCAGTGAGCACGGCACAGCGACCGATCGTGACGTGACGTCCGGGAAACGCGCGCTCGATCCCCGCCTTTACGAATTTCTCGCCGGCGTTGAGCTCCATCGGTTTCTGGAACTCGCCATCGGGGAGGTAGGGAAGCCCGAGCTTCTCGCCGGTGATACCCGCGAAACGCTCGACGTAGCTGTACCACGGCTCGATATCGCGGTAGCGAATCGGCCAATCCACGCCGTAGCCATCCTTGAGGTTCGCCTCGAAGTCGAGGTCGCTCCACCGGTAGGTCTGGCGTCCCCAGATCAGGGAGCGCCCGCCGACCTGATTTCCCTGAATCCAGGTGTAGGGCTTTTCCTCGATGTATGGATGCTCGCTGTCTTTCTGAAAGAAGTGCACGGCCGCTTCGACGAACTGACCAGTGCGCGCCTGAATTTGATAATCCCTGGCCAGCGGGCTCTCCGGCGGGATCCGCCGCTGGCGCATCGGGAACTCGTAGTCCCGCTTGTGCTCGGTGACATAGTCCTTCTGGTGCTCGACGTTGCGTCCGCGCTCGAGCACGAGCGTTCGGAGCCCTTTCTCGCACAGCTCCTTGGCGGCCCAGCCGCCGCTGATTCCGGAGCCGACGACGATGGCGTCGTATTCCTCGCGCTGCTGAATGAGCATGTCGTTAGGCCCAGCTCGGCGTCCCGGCGGTGTACGGGATGTCGCGGTAGGGTTTCATCGGGTTGACGCGGAGCTCCTGCGTCTGTCCCACTTCGGAGGTGTAGTATCCGACGATCGTGAGCTCTTTCATCGTGCGGAAGAAGCTCTCCCGCCCCACGTCGGCCGCGTCAGGTTGCGGCGACGCCGCCTCGGCGGGCGTCGCACCCACGCCTTGCCCGACTTGCACGTCCGACTCCTGCGAGCGCGGCGATGGAGCCGCCGTGCCCTCGGGCGGCTTCTCCGCGAGCGTCTGTTCCCGGAACGCGAGCCGGTCGAGCTCCCCGACCATCTCCGTGTGCTGGGCCGGCGTCAGCTCGGCGAATCCTTTCTGATGGGTGCGGCGCGCCCGCGCTTCCAGTCGCGTGAGCCCGGCGAGGAAGCGCTCCTTGTCCTCGGCTGAGAAGTGGTCCGAAAGGAGCGTGTCCACGAACTGATCGACCTGCGCGGCCCGGGCGCCAGGGGTCTCCGTTTCGGGAATGATCGTGTCGGCGATCGCGACCACCATTGCGCGCTGCTCAGCGGTGAGCGTGCGTGGGATCCACGGGGGCTTTGCCGCGCTTCGTTGCTCGCCGCACCCGGCGAGCACGGCGGCGATCGTCGGCGCGGACAGGGTACCGCCGAGAATGATGGCGGCACGACGTAACGCTTCGCGGCGAGTGATGTCAGAGGAGATGCCAGTGCTCCTGGGAGGCCGGGAACCAACGTGTTGGGCGTATCGGGCGGTGTCAAGCAGCGGACCTGGACGAACTGCGAACTGCGAGCTGCGACCTAGAGCCCTCGGGAGCTACGAACGCCACATGAAGCTTCCCGAGGGTTTAAGGTCGCAGTTCGCAGTTCGCAGCTCGCGGTTCCCCGCCGGCACCCGAAGACATGCCGTCTTATTGCCCTCGGGAAAGTTCGCTATTTTGGGTAGGACAGTTGAGGAACGAGGAACGAGGAACGAGGAATTCGATGGATTGAGTCCCCGCTTCAGTTCGATCGAACTTCCTCATGCCTCGTTCCCCATTCCGGTCAATGTCTCTCTCCGCCATCGCCCAAGAGCTCGTCTCGCTCAACGACATACGGGATGCCGCGGTTCGGCTGCGCGGCATGGCGACCCGCACGCCGCTCCTCCTCGCGGAGGAAGTCGATCGTGATACGCGGGTGTGGGTCAAGCCCGAGATGCTTCAGCGAACCGGCGCGTTCAAGTTCCGCGGTGCCTACACGTTCCTGTCGCGCCTCTCGCCGGAGGCACGCGCCCGCGGCGTGATCGCTCCGTCCTCCGGCAATCACGCACAAGCGGTCGCCGCTGCGGCGCAGCTCTTTGGCGTCAAGGCAACCGTCGTCATGCCCACGACGGTGACACCGGCGAAGCGGGCCGGCGCCGAGCGCCTCGGCGCGACGGTCGTGCTCGCCGGGACGACCACCAAGGACCGCATGGATCGCGCGGTAGAGCTCGTCGCGGAGAAGGGACTGACGATGGTCCCGCCCTACGATGATCCGGTGATCATCGCGGGGCAGGGAACAGTCGGACTCGAGATCACCGAAGATCTGCCGCGGGTAAGTACGGTGATCGTTCCCGTCGGCGGAGGCGGCTTGAGCGCCGGGGTGGCGACGGCCGTCAAGCTCCTCGTTCCATCAGCGCGCGTCATTGGCGTCGAGCCCGCCGGTGCGCCGAAGCTGACGCGTGCCCGCGCCGCGGCGCGTCCCGTGCTGCTCGAGCACTCCAGTTCCCTCGCCGATGGACTTCTCGCCGTGCAAATCGGATCACTCAACTTCGCTCACCATCAGGCGTATCTCGACGACGTCGTGACGGTGGCCGATGACGCGCTCGTCGACGCGATGCGCTGGCTTCTCGACCGCATGAAGATCGTGGCCGAGCCGAGTGGCGCGATCACGTTTGCGGCGCTCCAGACCGGTGCGGTGCGCGCGACCGGCGACACGGTGTGCGTGCTGAGCGGGGGCAACATCGAGTGGACGGGGTTGCGTGACCTCCTTAGCTCCCGCTAGGCCGCGAATCCTCGTCGTCGACGATGACGAGGCACTCCTCAAGACCGTCTCCTGGATTCTCAAGGAGCACGGGTACGACGTCATAGCGGTCCCCGGGTCGCGCCTGCTTCTCGAGCAGCTGGAGACGTCGGTGCCGGATCTGCTCCTGCTCGACATCATGATGCCGGACCTCGATGGCTTCGAGGTGCTGGAGCGCATCCGTGGGGACGACCGGTGGCGCGACCTTCCCGTCCTCATGATCTCGGCAATGCCCCCCGAGGAAGCGGCGGTGCGAACGCTCGGCCTCGGCGCGTCGGACTTCGTGCCGAAGCCGTTCCGCGTCCGGGAGCTGCTCGCGCGCATTCAGGCCCAGCTTCGCGTGAGCGACACGCTCTCGCGCGCCCGGCAGGAGCTTCGCGTCACCGAAGTGCAGCTTCAACGCGCTCGCGACGAAGCGGAGAGCCGCCGTCAGCTCGTCGACATTCTGCACGAGGTCACCGGCGACCTCTCGCCTGACGAGATCTATCACATCCTCGTTCGACGCGTCGCGCGTGCCCTGAATCTCTCCCATTGCTCGCTGGTGTTCGCGCGGCCCGGTGACGAGATGGGGACGGTCGCCACCGCGTACGAGAATCCACAGCTTCGCGACTTCGAGATTCGTCTCGACCGCTATCCCGAGATCCGCACGGCGCTGGACCGTGGCGAGCCGGTGCTGATCGAGGATGTCCTCACGAGCCCGCTGTACGAGGACGTGCGACGCGATTGGGATCGCAGCGGGACGGTCGTGTCGATCCGATCGGTGATCGCCCTGCCATTTCGCGTGGACCGTCAGATCGCCGGCGTGTTCTTCCTGCGCACGACCCGGCACGAGACTCCCCTTCGGAGTGACGACGTCGAGTTCGCCGATGCCGTCATCAAGGCGGCGGTCGCGGCCATCGAAAAGGCCCGCGTGATCGAGCGGACGAAAGCCGACAAGGCGCGCCTCGAGATGCTGGCGATCACCGATCCACTCACCCTCACGCTCAACCGCCGCGCCCTCGTGGACCGGCTCGACGAGGAGATGGAGCGCGCCCGCCGCTATGGCCTCGTGCTGACGCTGCTCATGGTCGATCTCGACCACTTCAAGCGCGTGAACGACACGCATGGCCACCTCGTCGGCGATGACGTTCTCCGCGACGTGTCGATGATCATCCAGCGCGAGGTACGCACGGTCGACATCGTCGCGCGTTACGGAGGCGAGGAGTTCGTCGTTGTCCTTCCGGAGACGGCCGAAGAAGGCGCTGTCGCCTTCGCTGAGCGGCTTCGTCAGCGTATCTCAGAGCACCGGATTGCCGGGGAAGACGGTGAGGAGCCATTGAGCCTGACGGTGAGTATCGGAGTGGCGACGTTCCCATCCGCGAGTATCGAGACCACGGAGGATCTCATCTCCCACGCCGACGACGCGCTGTATCGCGCGAAGGCGGAAGGGCGTAACAAGGTGCGCGCGTGAGCATGCGCTGCCCGCGATGCGGGACGCTCTATGCCGGCGAGGCGCGCTTCTGCAAGCGCGACGGCGTGCAGCTCGTGAAGGAGCCGACGACGCCGCCGAACCGCAGTGCGGAGTGGCCGCAGTACGGCCCGCCGTCGAGTGGCGCGCGCGCGGTACCCACGACGCCGCAGCCCACCTCCAGGCCGCCGTCGCACGCCACGATGGCGGGGCTCGTTCTCGACGAGCGCTATCGCATCGAGCGGAAGGTCGGCGAAGGCGGCATGTCGTTCGTCTATCTGGCCCAGGATCTCGAGACGAACGAGCGCGTCGCGATCAAGATCCTGTCGCCCGCGTTATCGGCGGATACCAACTCCCTTGCCCGGCTGCGGCGGGAAGCAATACTCGCCGGGCGGCTGGCGCATCCCAACGTGTGTCACATCATCCGGCTCGGCGAGACCGACACGGGCATGGTGTACGTGGTGATGCCATTCGTGGAGGGCGAGCTGCTCTGCGATCGCACCCACCGGATGGGGCACATTCCCCTCGCTGAGGTTGTGCCCTTCGTGCGCGACATCGCCGCTGGTCTTCAGGTGGCGCACCAGCTGCGAATCATCCATCGCGATCTCAAACCCGAGAACGTGATGCTCTGCCGCGAGCCGGGCGGCGCCGAGCGAGCGGTGGTGATGGACTTCGGATTGGCAAAGGACCGGCGGGCCGGCGCCGAGGCGGAGAAGCTCACCGCCACGGGGATTGTGTTAGGCACCCCGGAGTTCATGAGTCCGGAGCAGCTCCGCGGAAAGCCGCTCGATCCGCGGACGGACGTGTACTCGCTGGCGCTCATGACGTTCGAGATGCTTACTGGCAAGCTACCGTTCGAGGGCCGCTCGCAGCAGGAGCTGATGCTTGCGCGGCTGCGGAGCGATCCAATCCCGCTGCGGAAGATGCGCCCGGAGCTCGACTACCCTGCCGACGTCGAGCGTGTACTGCTCAAGGGCATGGCTCGGGATCTCAATGACCGTTTTGCGACGGCGCCGGATTTCGCCGAGGCACTGGCGCGGGCGGCCTCGGGCGACAATACCGAGCTCGGGTTTCTGGATCGATTGCTCGGGAGATAAGCGAACTGCGAACTGCGAACTGCGAACTGCGAACTGCGAACTGCGAACTGCGTAACACAGAGGTGCTCGGGGGTCTCTTCGCAATTCGCAGTTCGCAGTTCGTAGCTCGCTTTTCCCAGTTCGCAGCCGAGGTGATCCGAGTCACCAGGTCCCCGGGTCCACTTCCTGCGAATGGGCCCGGTATCCATTGGAGGATACTGCGATGCGGTGGACACGTGGCGGACGGAGCAGAAACATCGAGGACCTGCGCGGCTCGCGCGGATTTGGCGGCGGCGGGTTCGGCATCGGGAAAGGAATGGGCCTCGGCGGGACGATCATCGTCCTGATCCTGGGCCTTCTTTTTGGTGGGGACATCTTCAGCGGTGGCGGCGGTGGGGGAGGAGGCATTCCCACCACGGCGACCGAGCAGGGCTCCGTCGAGGAGACAGCCGAAGAGCGCGAGCTGGTCGAGTTCGTCTCGTTCGTACTCGACGATGCTCAGCGCGTGTGGACGGACATCCTGCCGAAGTATGGTGGGCAGTACCGCGAGGCCAAGCTCGTCCTGTTTCGGGACTACGTGCAGTCCGGTTGCGGCACCGGCCAGTCAGCGATGGGTCCGTTCTACTGCCCGGTCGATGAAAAGGTGTACATCGACCTCGGCTTCTATGACGCTCTCCAGCAGCGGTTCGGCGCCCCCGGCGATTTCGCGCAGGCCTATGTCATCGCGCATGAGCTTGGGCACCACGTCCAGAACGTGACCGGCACCGCGGGAGAGGTGCGGCAGATGCAGTCCGCGCGTCCCGGTCAGGCGAACGCCCTGTCGGTGCGGCTCGAGCTTCAGGCCGACTGCTACGCCGGGATCTGGGGCAACTCGACCAGCCAGCGGCAGATCCTGGAGCGAGGCGACGTCGAGGAAGGCTTGAACGCCGCGGCGGCGATCGGTGACGATCGAATTCAATCCCAGTCGGGCGGGGGCGTCAGTCCCGAGTCCTTCACCCACGGAACGTCCGAGCAGCGCGCGCGGTGGTTCAGGCGGGGGCTGGAGAGTGGAGACCCGCGGACGTGTAATACTTTCGAGGGCGGGATCTGACGAGGAGCTAGGAGTCAGGGGTCAGGAGTCAGGGAAGGAAAGGCGCGGCAGCAAAGCTGCCGCGCTCATCGGATGAGGGGCCGCACGCGCGAAGCGCGGCGGCCCCTTTTCCTTCCCTGACTCCTGACCCCTGACTCCTAGCTCCTCGTTCAAGCGATCAGGGCAACGGCTGACTCCTCGGCTCCAGCTTCGCTGACCACAACCCGCTGTTGAAGTCCGTAAAGAGAATGTGCCCCTTCCACGGCATCGCGTTCATCACAAACGACGCGTTCGCCGTGTAGCCCTGCGGATCGAACGGCTTGTAGACCGCGATCTCGCGCCGCTGCTCGGCGAGATTCCCGACCAGCTCCCCCGAGACGTCCACGATCCGCAAGCCGCCATCGTAGTAGGCCTGATACATCACGTCATCCTCGACGATGATGTCGTGCGATCCGAATTCCTCCTGATGGTACTTGGCGATGTTTTTCGGGTTCGCTGGATCGGTGAAGTCGATGATGTGCGTATAGCCGGCTGACGTCTGCGGCACGCCGCCCTTCTGGTTGATGTTCTGCAGGTAGCTCGTGCCCTCCCACACCCGTCCTTCGCGCGACATGATCTCGTCGCCGAGGAAGAGGTACACCTTTCCGGTCGCCTTCTGCACGTACGGGAAGATCTCGTGCGTCGCGCCGCTCGTCGTCGGATACGTCGCGATGAGCTTGGGCTTCTCGATCGTCCCGCCCCACTTCCCGTTGCCGACGTCGACGGCCACCACGCCCGTACCCCACTCCGATGAATAGGCGATCCCATTGTTCACCCACACGTCGTGCACGCGCGAATTTGGATGGTCGTACTCGCTCTTGTACGTCGGCTTGTAGATGTCCTTCATGTCGATGATGACGTACTTGTCACCATTCGAGAGCGCGAACAGGTAGTCGTTCGTCGCGAACATGTTGTGTACGCCGCCCGTGAGCTCCTGATCGAACGTCGCCGCCACCTTGGGATGCGCGGGATTCGCGAGATCGAGAATGACGACCCCATTCACCCGGTTCGACGCGCCTTCGCGTGACAGCGCACCATAGCGCCCGTCAGGCGAAACGGTGACGTCGTTGATGACCCGCGCATCGACCTTGATGGAATCGGTCTTCACGATCGCACCGAGGTTGGTGATATCGAAGACGTACGCCCAGCCGTCGCCGCCCCACGTTCCGACGAGTGCGTAATCACGGCCGTCCTTGCCCGTCCACGGCCACAGGTCGGAGGTGTGCACGTGGTTGATGCTGCCGCGGCCGGTGACAGAGATGCGCTTCCGAACATCGCGGGGGCTCACGGCAATCACTTTGCGCGCCGAGGTGGGTCCGGCGGTCGCGAGGAGCGTGTAGCGGCCCGGGACCTCAGCCGCGAACAGCCCGCGATCGATCACGCCCGTCGCGCCTGGCGCCGCGATCGTATCGTCAGGCACGTAGGTGTAGCTCCACGTGATCGGCACGTCGGCAACCGCGGCGCCGCTCGCGCGCTTGGCGGTCGCCTTCAAATGCACGACATCGCCCGTGCGCACCGAGTTTTCCTCGATGTCGATCGTCAGGCTCGCCACGGGGTTCGCCGCGACCGTGTGCCTGACCGAGGACGACACGCCCTCGGCTTCGGCGGTGATCGTCACGGCGCCCGGCCGGCGCGCGGTGACGTTCCCGAAGCGGTCGACCGTCGCGATCGCGTCGTTCGAGCTGCGCCACGTGAGCGCGACGTTCTTGCGCTCGCTCTGGTCCGCGTGCACGGCGCGCGCGCGATGCGCGAGGGTCACGCCTGCGTAGAGGCGGCCAGGCTCAGGGAGAATCTCCACCTGCGCGATGGGCGGCCATTGGACCGTGACGGGAATCGTCAGGCGCGCGGGATTCGTTCCGCCAACCGCCGTCACCACGACCTCGTATTTCCCAGCCTGCATGCCCGTGAGCTGCCCATTCGCGTAGCGCAGGATGCCCCGCGGTCCGCTCGAGCGAAGCGGTGGGTTCTCAATGACGTTGCCCGCCGAGTCGTAGGCGGTGAGCTTGAAGGGGATAGGCTGGCCGGCGACGAGCGCCGGGTTGGCGGGCTCGGCGACGATGCGTGCGACCCGCGGCGTAGGCGCCTGAGCGGGCGCCGCCTGCGCCGGAGCGGGCTGTTGAGCCTGTGCAAAGGGCACCGACAGCGCCACGAGGCCCAGCGCGGTGATGCTGACGAATCGCGGAATGCGCGTTACGTTCATGGAACGATACTCCCTCTCGCAGGGCGACCGGTCTTCGGCCGCGTCACGTGTCCTTCATAGCGCACGATTGCGCGACACCGATGGCGAGCGCTTCACCGTGGCGGTGAAGGCCGAGCTCTCTACTTTCATGTTTTCGAGTCAGGTTTTCATGATGGTTCTGCCACCCACGCACCGCAAGGCGATTACCCATTCGCTGCCTGTATGGCTTTTGATGGGCGTCCTGGCGTGCGCCTCGGCCCCCGCGCCGAGCGTCGAGCCAGCTCCAGCCGCACCGAGTGCGGCGGCGACAGCACCAACGGCCAACTACTGGGTCTACGTCGGCGCCGAATCGGCCGATCTGATCCACCGCATCCGCTGGGGACCAGACGGGGCGGTCGTCGAGAAGACATTCCCGGTCGGAGAATCGGCCTCGGAGCTCGAGGGGCCCCACGGGCTTCAGATCTCGCGGGACGGGAAGTACCTGCACCTGACGACGGGACACGGCTCACCCGACGGCAAATACTGGCGCTATGCCACCGGCTCCGACACGCTCGCCGGTCCCGGAATCTTTCTCGGGTTCTTTCCCGCCTCGATCGACCTCACGCCCGACGGGCTGTACGCCTTCATCGTGAACTTCAACCTGCACGGCGAGATGGTGCCGTCCTCGGTGTCGGTCGTGTACACGCCGACGCACACCGAGGTCGCGCGCACGGAAACGTGCACCATGCCGCATGGCAGTCGCGTCGATCCAGGCGGTTTACGGCAGTATTCGACGTGCATGATGGATGACCAGCTCGTGGAAGTGGACACGCGCACGTTCGCGGTCTCGCGGCGGTTCAGCGTGGCGAAAGGGAAGGAAGGGCCGATCTCGCTTGACGTCGCCGCGTCGCACGCCAGCCACGGCGCGATGGCGCCGGCAAGCTGCTCGCCCACGTGGGCGCAGCCGTCGGCGGATGGCTCGAAGGTATACGTGGCCTGCAACAAGGCCGATGAGATCCTCGAGATCGATGGCGCGCGGTGGGAGATCACGCGGAGATTCCCGACCGGCCGGGGTCCGTACAACCTGGCCGTCACCCCCGACGGACGGCTGCTCATCGCGACGCTGAAGCAGGGTGCCGGTGTGCAGATTTTCGATCTCGCGAGCGGGCAGAGCGTGCTCAACACGAAAAGCTCGACGACCGTGACGCACGGCATCGCGGTCTCCCCGGACTCGCGGTACGCGTTCGTGAGCAACGAGGCTGTCGGCGCAGCGCCGGGCAAGGTGGACGTCTACGATCTGCGGACGCTCACGCGCGTCGCCGATGTGCCGGTTGGGCAGCAGGCTGGCGGCATCGCCTTCTGGAAGATGGAGCCTGCCGCGCGCTGATGAAGCGCTATCCCGCGTTCGATCCCCCGGAATACGTCGCGTGGAAGCGCGACGATGGTGACGTCGAGGAGTTCCGTCAGCGCCTGGCTGCCGATCCCGATCGTGCGGCGATCATCGATCGCCTCACCGAGGACCAGCGCCTCGATCTCTACCGGGGCCTGGTGCGCACGCGTCTCACCGACATCGCGCTCAAGCGCTGGGTGCGACAGGGCGTGATCTCGAAGGCGTGGCTCGGCACCGGTGAGGAGGCGACGACGGTGGGGCCAGTGCATGCACTGCAAGGGCTGCGAGCTGCGAACTGCGAGCTGCGGACTGCAGAGCTTCCCGAGGCTTCTCGCTCGCAGGTCGCAGGTCGCAGGTCGCAGCTCGCAGTTCGCAGCTCGCAGTCGGACATCGTCGCTCCCATGATCCGCAACTCAGGCGCCTGTTCGGAGATGGGCATGCCCGTCGCCGACATCTTTCGCGCGTACATGGGGACTGCCGACGGGCCGACGCGCGGGCGCGACGGACATTACGGATCGTTCGAGCACGGTGTCATTGCTCCGATCAGTCACGTCGGTGACATGGTACCGATCGTCACCGGCATCGCGCTCTCCTTCGCGATGCGTGGCACTGGCCAGGTCGCGATGACGTGGATCGGCGACGGCAGCACCAAGGCGGGGGTGGCGCACGAAGGACTCAATTTCGCCGCCGTTCGCCGTGTGCCGGCGATCTTCATCGTTCAGAACAACCAGGTCGCGCTGGGCACACGATTGGAGCAGCACCACCTGCCCGCGACCACATCGCGCTTCGCGGATTGGCCGCGCGCGTACGGGATGTGGGGCGGTGAGTTCGACGGCAATAACGTGCTCGACGCGTACGCGATCGGGGCACTCGCCGTCGAACGCTGCCGTCGTGGCGACGGACCGGCGCTCCTGGTCGCCGAGACGTTTCGTATGGGCGGGCACGCGACGCACGATGAAGCCGAGGCGCGCGACACGTTCGACGCCGAGCTCTTCGCGCAATGGGGACGGCGCGATCCAGTCGCGCTGTATGAGGAGTATCTCGCCGACGAAGGCGTGTCGCGCGCGCGGCTCGGGGAGATCGAAGCGGAGGTCGAAGCCGAAGTCGAGAGCGCACAGGAGGAGGCGCTGGAGAGCCGCAAGGAGCGGATGCCGAGTGCTGAGAGCGCACTGGAAGGCGTGTATGCCTAACGGCAAGGCGCTGAAGGCGCTGAAGGCGCTGGGGGCGCTGGGGGTCCTCGTCGCCTGTGGGGATCGCGATGCGTCGCGCACCAACGACGACACGGGCGCCGCGGACACGGTGGAAACCCCGTCCACGACGGCGACAGGGGCGGTCAGCGTGCTTCAGCTCGCCTCGTATCCCGATACGGCGACCGCGATTGCGAAGCGTGACTCGCTCGACCGCGCGGGGTGGGATGCGTACGTGCGCGCCGCCGACGTCAACGGACGCACCTGGTATCGCGTGCTCGCACTTCCGGCAACGGATGCGTCGCTGTCCGAGGCGGCAGCACATTCGATTCGCGCCGCGCGGGGCAGGGACGCCGTGGTGGTCGTTCGCGACAGCGCCGCACCGGTCGTGCCACGGGTGGCGACGCTCGTTCGCGTGAATGCCCAAACGCAGGGCATGTTCTCGATGGCGCGCTGGGCGCTGTCACCGGACCGCAACGCGATCATCGTGATGGACGACCCGGCTGCCGTCGAGGCGGAGCCAGTGCCTAACGGATTCTTCGTGGGGACGGAGCGGCCTCTCCGCTACGTTCGCCGGGACAGCGTCTGGGATGCCGCTCCGTCACCCGATTGGCGGCGCGTGGCCTTTGGTCGTGCGCACTTTCTCCGCGGCAATCGCGAAGACACGCTGCCAACAGCGCAGTGGGAGGCATTCGCCAACCGGATCGGCATGTCTCTCGAGGATGTTCAGGCCGGGCGCTTCCACGCGAGCGGGATGGGGGTCGCCTTTGGCTTCGCGCGGCCCGGCATCGTCGAGCTCGAGACAGGGGCCGACCGGGTATTTCCCATCGGCTCCGGTTGGCGGGTGCGATGGACCCGCGATGGATCCCGCCTCATCGCCGGCCGGGCTCCGAACTCCGCGCAGGACTTCGCCCAGGCCACCGAGTGGATCGCGCTCGACCCGCGAACGGGGGAGCCCAGCGGGGAGGTGCCTCCGCCCCATCAGCTCGCCGAGGTCAGCTGGGTCGAAGGGCCGACCATCGACATCTCCGTGCAGCTGGATACGACCCGGAAAGCCATCCCCATTGAGGATGGTGGCGTCGAGAGCCGTGGGGGCTGGATTCGGGCACGAGGGCGCTTGATTGGGCCGGGGATGGTCCTTGCCGCGACGCGAAGCGGCCGCTTCATCGCCGCGCTCGTCCCGAACCCTACCGCCAAGGAGTACGAAGCCAAGGAATACCTCGCCGTCTACGTGACGGCGCGCTGAGCGGAGGCGTCTTGCTAACGTGCGCCGTAGACTTCTCTTAGCCATTCCGCTTCTCGCTGCCGCACCCCTCCAGGCCCAGGGTGTTCTCTCGCGCGCGGACAATCTGCTGCGCGTCGGGCGGATGTTCGCCGCGGAGACGCTGTACTACTACGCGGTGCGCCGCGCTCCGCGCGATCCCGAGGCGCGCCTCGCCCTCGGACGATATCTCGCCGCACGCGGTGCCCTGCGCATCGGCGCCGTGCTGATGGAAGAGGCTCGCTACTTCGGCGCGGATCCCAAAAAAGTCGCAAGCTATCTCGCGCCCGTATACGCGCAGCTCGGCGATTTTCGAGCGCTCGCGGGGCTGCCCAACACCCCGCTCCACAACGCTGAGCGCTCGCGAGCGGAGTGGCTACGCGACCACCCCCCCATTCTGGAAGGGCCGGACTCCGTTTCGATCCACTGGACTCCGGCCGACACAGGCGCGCTCGGGACCGTGGTCGTGCGCATCGGTCAGGCCACGGTGCGGGCGACGCTCGATGCGCGCGCGCACGGTCTCGTGCTCGACACGGCGTGGATGCGAAGCAAGGAAACGAAGGTCTTCGCGTCGAAGTTCGACAACGACGTGCGCAACGCGGCCGGCGTGACGCTCGCGGTCGCGCTCGGCGACCTCACCATGCGGCAGGTGATCACCAGCTTCGCGCCGCAACCGTCGCCGACGGACGCAGTCATCGGACTGGACGTGATTCTGCCGCTTGCGCCAACCGTCGACGGCGCGGCGCGGCGCATCCTCCTCCGCAAAAGCGGACGCGTCGAGCGCGACATGCCCGGCGAGCGCGTGCAGACGCTGCTCTTCGGATCGGGACTCTGGCTCGTGTGGGAACAGTCAATGATCCCGCTCGCCGGCGAGGAAGCGCGACGGCTCCTGTCGGACGGGCCGTGGACGCTGGATTGGCGGAGGGGGCAGGTGGTAGCGCACTAAGGCGGAGGCGCTGGGAAAGCGCTGGAACGGCGCCAGCGCTTCTCCAGCGCCCCCAGCGCTTTTCCAGCGCTTGCCCAGCGCCTAGAGTCTCCGCACCTCGACCATCAAGCACCGGTCCTGCACGACGTCGATTCCCGCGCGCGCGAGTCGCTCGGCGACTTCGTCATTCCGGATGCCTGACTGCATCCACACCGCCTTGGGCTTCTTCGCGAGGATGTCATCGACGTGTGGGGGGACATCGTGTGAGCGGCGAAATATATTCACGAGGTCGACGTCACCCGGAATGTCCGCCACGCGCCGATACACCGGCTCGCCGAGAATCGTGATGACGTCGGGATAGTACACGGGCACGGGAATGATCTCGTAGCCTGCGCTCTGCACGTACTCGGGGACGTAGTACGCCGGCTGGAACGATTGCGCTTCGGTCTTGATGCCGATGACCGCAACACGTTTGACGCGATGCAGAAGATCCCGGATCTGGTCGCCGGACTCGAGCAGGTGCCTGCGCCAGTCCGTCGGGTCTGCCTGAGTCGATGTCATGCCCTGCCTATCCGCGAGGTTCGTGCTCACCCGAGGCCGGTCGTGTCGGCGGCTCGACCGCCGGCAAGAGAATTCGGAAGGTCGTCCCGCGCTGCGGCACGCTCTCCACGTCGATCTGGCCCCCAGCCTGTCGAATGATCCCGAACACCGTCGCCAGCCCAAGTCCAGTGCCCTGACCGGGTGGCTTGGTAGTGAAAAAGGGCTCGAACACGTGGGCCAGCGTGTCGGGCGTCATCCCCGAGCCGGTATCGTTCACGGCGATCACCGCGAACCGCCCTGACTGCACGTCCGCCACCGCCGCGGCGTGCTGATCGAGCTGGCTCGTCTCCACGTGAACGGTGATGACTCCGGCCCCCGCGATCGCGTCGTTGGCGTTCACGATCAGGTTGATCATTACTCGCTCGAGCTGTTCCGCGTCGGCCACGACCTCGAGCGTCTCGGGTCCGGGGTCGAGCGCAAGCGTAACCCCGGGCCGCAGCAGCCGCTCCAGCATCGGTCGCACCTCGAGGAGAAAGGCTGCGACGCGCAACCGTCGGGGAGCCTGAGGGGACCGCCGGGAGAAGAGAAGCAGCTGCCGGGCGAGTGAGGCCGCACGATCGGTGGCACGCTTGATCTGCTGAAGGTCCGCCATCGGCGACTCGTCAGGCCCGAGCTGGTACATGAGCAGGTCAGCGTACGAGCGCACGATCGTCAACAGGTTGTTGAAGTCGTGCGCGACGCCGCTCGCGAACCGCGCCACGGCTTCCATCTTTTCCAGGCGTGCAATCCGCTGAGCCAGCCGCTGGCGATCGGTGACGTCGCGAAAGCTCCACACGCGTCCCACCGTGCGGCCGCCGATGCGCTGCGGCTGCGAGTACCGCTCGAACGTGCGGCCGTCCTTGAACTCGAGGACGTCGAAGCTCTTCGCGTCACGCTGCGCGTACAGCTCCTGCACCTTGGACAGAAACTGCGCCGGATCACGAAGCTGGTCGAGGACGTATGCGATCGCCGTGCGGTCGTCGCCGCTCTCCAGCACCGTGGCCGGTATACGCCACATGTCGGTGAACTTCCGGTTGTAGCTCACCATCCGGCCTTCCGTGTCGACGACGAGCAACCCGTCGGTCGTCGATTCCAACGTTGCCTGCTGAAGCGAGATGGTGTGCTCGAGATCGCGCCGTGCCCCATAGTACTCGGTGACGTCGTGCGCGAACGTGATCAGGGCGGGAGCTCCCTCGAACATTACGGGAACCGTGGCGACCTGCACCTCGATGGTGGCGCCGTCGAGCTTGACGATCTCGATGTCGACCGCTGGCTGTGGAGTGCGCTGCTCGGTCGCTTCGCGCACACGCGCTCGCACGATGTCGTGATGCTTCGCGGCGACGAACTGCACGAGCGGGTGACCTACGACCTGGTCGAGCGATGTCGCGCCGAGCATGCGCAGGCCCGCGGCATTGCTGAAGATGAGGCGGCCATTGCGGTGCACGGCGATCGCGTCGGGCGACAGCTCGACGAGCGTGCGGTACCGCTCTTCGTGCTCGACCATGTGCCTCGGACTCGAGACCGCGGCGCAAGACATCCTCCTCGCGACGCCGCTCCGGCCATTATGCGTCGTACCGGGACGCGCGCAAGGCCAGCGCGGCTGCACCACTGCGAGACGACAATCCAGCGCTGACGTCTCCCGCAGTGTCTGGTTAGCTTTCGAACTCTCGTTCCGTTCTGCATCTCCGGAGATTCCAGCACATGCGAATGCTCGTTCTCGGCGCGGGGCTTCAAGGCTCAGCCTGCGCCTATGATCTCCTACAGAATCCCGAGGTCACGGAGGTCCGTCTCGCCGATATCCGCATCGATCATCTCGCCGAATTCCTTGCTCCGTACTCCGGGAGCCGCCTCATCCCCACGCATCTCGATGTGCGGGATCACGAGGCGGTCCGCGCGCTGATGCGCGAGAGCGATGCCGCCATGAGTGCCATCCCGTACTACTTCAATCTCGACCTCGCCCGTCTCGCCGCTGAAACGGGCACGCACTTCTGCGATCTCGGCGGCAATACCGAGATCGTGTTTCAGCAGAAGCGTCTCGAAGCACGGGCACGCGAGAACGAGTGCACGATCGTCCCCGATTGCGGCCTGGCGCCGGGAATGGTAAACGTCCTCGCCCAGTACGGGATCGAGAAGCTCGACAAGGTGAAGTCGGTGAAGATCTACGTGGGTGGGCTGCCCCAGCACCCGGAGCCACCGCTCAACTACCAGATCGTGTATTCACTCGAGGGAGTGCTCGACTACTACACGACGCTCTCGTGGATGGTGCGCGACGGAAAGCGCACGCAGGTGAAGGCACTGTCCGAGCGTGAGAAGGTGTCGTTCCCGCAGCCGGTCGGCGAGCTCGAGGCGTTCCACACCGCGGGAGGGCTCTCGACGATGGCGTTCCGGTACGAGGGGAAGATCCCCACGATGGAGTACAAGACGCTCCGCTATCCCGGGCACGCGCACATCATGGAGGCGATCCGGGATCTGGGTCTGCTCGATCTGAACCCGGTCGACGTGAAGGGGGTGAAGGTCGTCCCGCGCGATCTGTTCGTGAACGTGGTCGGTCCGCGTCTCACCAAGCCGACGGGACGTGACCTGGTCGCGCTGCGTGTGATCGTCGAAGGTACGAAAGACGGCAAGGCGAAGCGCGCTGGATGGGAGCTGCTCGACTACTACGATGAGGCGCGCGGCATCAGCGCCATGATGCGCACGACGGGGTTCTCACTCTCGATCACCGGGCAGATGCAGGTGCGTGGCGAGATCGCGCCGCCCGGTGTCTGGACGCCTGACGAGTGCGTTCCTGCGGCGCGGTATGTCGAGGAGCTGGACCGGCGGGGAGTGCATGTGCGGGAGCTGACGTAGGGGTCAGGAGTCAGGAGTCAGGGGTCAGGGATGGAAAGGGGCCGCCGCGCTTCGCGCGTGCGGCCCCTCATCAGATGGGCGGGGCAGCGAAGCTGCCCCGCCTTTCCACCCCTGATCCCTGACCCCTGACCACTAGCTCCTAGAGCCCGTCTCCCGCCTCTTCGTCGCCGAGCCGTCCCTGCGCCCGCGAGCCGCGCTTGCGCGAGCCGCCTTGGG
>DATFFP010000097.1:0-8000 GCA_035249985.1 Gemmatimonadaceae bacterium | reverse complement strand
GTGAGAAGCGCAGGCGCGTCGTTCACGCCGTCTCCAACCATGGCGACCTTCTTCCCCTGCGCCTGTAGCTCCTTGACCTTCTCCACCTTCTGGTCGGGAAGCACCTCGGCGAACACGTGATCGATCCCGAGCTCCTTGGCCACCGCGTCAGCGACCGCGCGAGCGTCGCCCGTGAGCATGAACACCTCCACGTGCGCCTCATGCAAGCGACGCACGGCCTCGATCGACTCTGGTCGTATCGCATCGGCGACGGCGAACACCGCGATGGCGCGCTTGTTCTCGACAAGATAGATGGCCCCCTGCCCCCGCGCGGCCGCTCGCTCAGCTGCACCGCGAAGCGCAGCGTCCGGCTGCACCCCCAGCTCGGTGAGGAGATTGGGTCCGCCAGCGGCAAGCCGTCGCCCTTCAATCGTACCGCGCACGCCGCGTCCGGGGAGGTATTCGAACTCCGCCGAAGCCGGAACGCGGAGACCTCGCTCCTCGGCACTCCTGACGATCGCCCGAGCGACTGGATGCTCGGAGTCGTGCTCCAGCGCGGCCGCAACGCGAAGTGCGTCGTCGGGAGACAGACCATCCACCGTCACGACGTCGACCACCCGGTGCTCCCCTAACGTGAGCGTTCCGGTCTTGTCGAAGATCACCGCATTGACACGGCGCGCTTCCTCGAGCCCGCGCCGATTGCGGACGAGCAGACCGTTTCGCGCCCCCAGCGTCGTCGAGATCGCGATGACCAGCGGGATCGCGAGTCCGAGCGCATGCGGGCAGGCGATCACCAGGACGGTGACGACGCGTTCAATGGCGAAGGCGGGCTCCGCGCGCAACGCGAGCCACGCGACCAGCGTAATCGCTGCCGCGCCAAGAGCCACGAAGGTGAGAATGAACGCGGCGCGATCGGCCAGCGCCTGCGCACGAGAGCGAGACGTCTGCGCCTGTTCGACGAGACGCATGATGCCGGCGAGAGCGGTGTGATCGCCCGTGCCAGTAACCTCTATCCGCAGCGAGCCCGCGTCGTTCACGGTTCCGGCGATGACGTTGTCGCCTTCTTTCTTTTCGATAGGACGCGACTCACCAGTGACCATCGCTTCGTTCAGCGCGCTTTTCCCCTGCCTCACGATCCCGTCGGCCGGGACGCTGGCTCCCGGTCGCACGAGGACGAGATCGCCATCGCGCAGCTGCTCGATAGGCACTTCCTCGGTGCGGTCTCCGATGACGCGAGTCGCCGTGCTCGGGAGGAGCTTCGCCAGCTCGTTGAGCGCGCCCTGAGCCTGCATGATCGAGCGCATCTCCACCCAGTGGCCGAGCAACATGATCGTGACCAGTGTCGCCAGCTCTTCCCACAGCGGCATCCCGGGATAGCCCAGGGTCACGACGGCGCTGAACAGGAACGCGACGGTGATAGCGAGCGCAATCAGCGTCATCATGCCGGGCAGGCGGTCCTCGAGCTCGCGGATCGCGCCCTGGATGAATACCAATCCGCCGTAGAGGAACACTGCCGTTCCGAACAGCGGCGGAATCCACATGGAGCCGGGGAAGTGGGGCGCCGTGTAACCCAGCGCACTCTGGAGCATGTGTCCCCAAACCAACGTTGGGAGCGTCAGCAGCAAGGAGACCCAGAACTTGTCGCGAAACATCGCGACGCTGTGCCCCGCGTGCTTGTCATGGCCAGCGTGCGCACCCTGGCTCCCGTGTGCCTCGTGCGTCGGGCGTGTAGTGGCTACATGCTGGTTGGGCGCCGGGTGATGCGACGGCGGCACTACGGCAGGGCTCGGCGCGGCCTCGTGCGGAGTCGCATGCGCATGATGGTCGCCATGGCTATGCCCAGACGTGGACGCATGATGCTGATGAGCACCGTGCGAGCTGTGATCATCCCTGGACTTCATGGCGAGTTTCTCCGCGATGACCGATGGATCGCGCGGATGAGCCGTCCGGCCCCCGATCGCGTGAATACCCCGAGCTTGGCGCCGTCTCTTCGTAGAATGACCACGTGATCACCTGGGTTCGTCGTGGCGTGCAGCGCATGCCGTCCCGCTCGTATCGAGCACCTGGGCTCAGTCATGAACATGACCGCCGGACGGCTGCGCACTCGCGGGCACCTGCATACGCTCGTGGTAGGGCCTTACGCGCAGAAACACCATTCCCCCTACCGGCGCTCTCGACCCGTACGCGTTCTCGAGCACCTGCGGGAGAAGGTTCACGCTGCCGCGCGCGCCAATGCCGAGCGTCAACCCGCGACCTCGGGCGAGCTCCCGGATGTAGCCGAGCGACAGCGCGGTAACGCTCATGCGCTCGTCATCCTCGATGCCTGGTACCTGCAAGTCGTGACCGGTCTTCTGCACGTACTCGGCGCGGCCGAAGATCGTGTTCCTCCAGTCGACCATAGCCTCCGTCTCTATCAAAAGGCTGTTGGAGGCGCCGTGCCCGCCGCCTTCGTTTCGCCCAAAGATGAGCGTCGTGGCCCACTGCCCCCCGGAACCTAACGGGCGACCGTGCATCGCCGAGGCGACGAGGCGACGCACATCCTCGGCTGGCTCCGAGCGCTCGGGATTGTCGAGGTGGCCGTACCCGGCCGAGAAGCTCCAGTTCACGGTCGGGTTGAACGTTAGGCGGCCGGAATAGGAATTGAGCCGGATGGGGTCGAAGTTCCACCGTCGCTCGTCCGGCTCATGCCCATTGAACGCGGAGACCTCGACGCGAACTGTGCGCGTATAGATCCCGGTCGTGAGCACGCCAAACGAGATATGCGTGGCGTCCTGCCAGTGGTGCCCTAGCGGCGCCTGCGGCTCATCCATCGCCGATGGGCGGTGCATGAACGCCACCGGACCAAGCGCGGGCTCGCCTGCCGGTGCGGCGTACAGCAGGAATGCAATGTCCGAGGTCAACTCCCGCTCGTACACGGCGCTCAGCTCCATGAAGAAGTCATGCGGATGCTGACGGTCGACGAGCGGCGCGCCATGACACGTTTCCCCCGATTGGAGCAACACCGGGTATCCGCACCGCCCCACGGTCCATGGGTCGAGACTCGGCATGAACCGAAAGTGCAGCTGGCCTCCACCCAGCTCGCGACTGGCCATGACCATGGCCCAGTTGAGGCTTCCCCACTGGCTCGCGCCTCGCGGGCCACCCTGGCGATCGTATTGCCCGAACAGGAATCCGTGGACCATGACCATCCAGTTTCCCGCCATGAGATGGCGTGACGGCAGGACCACGGCGTCGGGAATCCACGTCGTCCCGGAACCGCTGCGATCCATGGAGATACCTAACGGCCCGACCATAGGCATGGACATCCGCTGCGTGTCGGCTGGCATGTCCATACCGGGCATGCGTTGGGCGGTGTCGGGCTGCTGTGCCCCGGCCGTCGGCGCGAGCAACGCAATGCCCACGATGATCACCGCGCCGGTTAGTGAACGGTGAAGCGCGATCTGGATTCTTTGCAGGAACATCTACGTCTCCACATGAAAGCCCCGACGACGTCGCTCGCCATGTCCGGCCAGCGTGACGCGTCAACGAGCCGCCGCGCCGAGTGGCACGCAGCGGATCACGAACCAGGAAGTTGTGGGGCTTAGAGCTTTGGAGGCGGCGGATCTGGGGTCGCGACGCGCGACAGGGGGGCTCTCTCCAGCGTAGCCATCACGCACACGTGCAACAAGTGCGCGTCATCCCCGCGTAAACTGCTTTGGCCGCCGAGAGTAACGGAGCACGTCGCAAGCGCCCGACAGCATTCAGGCAACGCCGGCGTGTCGCACGCGTCATCTTCGATCGCCTGCGCCGAATGCGCGTGATGATCGCTGGACGCCGCGGCTTCATGGTGCGCAGCGGACGTCGCGCCCGGGGCGGCCCCGTGTTCGACGCACACCGCGTCCGCCCGAGCCGAGCTCAGGTGGACCAGAGAAGCAGAAAGAACGAGCGCAACGAAACGACGAAGAGCCACGGCCAAGCGGGTCAAAGATGCCTACAGCGGCTCCGGGCATCCCTGCATGTACGGTGCCCCGGGCGCACCGGATCCTATGTCATTAATGAACCAGTGAATGGTGTCATCGTGTTCCCCGTCTTCCTGTGACCTCCGCGCGGAACGGTCCATCGTCCTCCTTTCCAGCGTCCACAACACCAACATCTTTCGTCTCTGCCTACTTCGCATCGAGCCGAATCCCGATGTTGGCGACGCGGCCCTCGAGCGGCCCCCAAACATCGGTCGTCCATCGCCCACCTACCCCGCGGGTCTGGAGGACGAGCGGGTCATATCGCGTCTGTCGATACCCGAGCAGGTTCTCGGCATTCACGAACACGCGAACCAAGCCGAAGCGACGCTCCGCCAGAACACCAAGGTGGACGTAGGGTTTGCTCTCGCTGCGATATGGATTGTCGTCGAGCGTCTGGGGACCGGTGTAGTAGACTTCGACTCCGATTCGTGCTTCATCTTCCCGCTCCCACATCGTGACGATTCCGGACTGGTGCCGCGGCGTGAGCGGTGCTTCTCTGCGAATCCCGGTCTCGGGATCTCGCTCCGTCGAGCGGACGAACGTGTGAGAGGCAGTCACATGAAATGGCTCAGGATTCCAGCGCAGAAGCAGCTCGGCGCCGGCAGTCCGTGTAGGACCGTCCACGTTCACGAGCTCCACACGCTCCGAACCCCCGGCCGCAGCGCGGAGACCGACCGGGTCATCCACGACCGAGCCGAAAATCGTCACGTTCACTTCGACGGCCCGCATCAGTCCACCAAGGTCGATGGAGCCGCTCCGTGCGCGCTCCTCGCGGATGGCGCTCACCGGCTCGAGCTGCGCGAGCCCGATCACTTCTGTCTCCTCAGTGAATGGGGACGGTGCGAAGTACCCGCCGCCACCAGACACCCGCAGCGTCCACGTGGGCCCGAGTCGCGCCAGGGCGGAGACACGCGGCGCGAGCTGCGTCCCGTATTCGCTGTGGTGGTCCAAACGGGCGCTTGCCGTAAATGACAGCGACGACGTCAGCGTCACCGTGTTCTGCGCGAATATTGACGGCGTGGTAAAGCGATAGTCGAAGCCCGTGACGTCGTCGGCCTCGTACCGCTCCTGTTGCAACGCCGCGCCAATTACCCAGAGCGATGCACCGCTCGGAATCGTCACCGACGTCTCCCCCAGCCACGTGAGGTGTCGGTCGCGTTCCCGAACGTCCCCGAACGTGTGTCGATGGCGCTGCATCGCCGCGGCTCCGCGAATCGACAGGATCGCGCTGCTCCCGACGAGGAACCCGGCGACGAGCCCTCCGTCGTATCGGTTCGTTCGCAAATTCTCCGGATACGCGATGCCGGTGGGCACCGTCGCGTTACCGATGGTACCGCCTTCGCGCCGCTCGAGCGTCGTACCCGCGGTGAGCATGAGGGAGCGCCCCGGCGAGCTGGACCAGAATACGCGCGGCCTAACGACGGCTCGCTCGTACCCCGGGAGGTCGGCCCAGCCATCGGCATCCCGGTCGATTTGCGACTGCCGATGCCCGCCTGTGAGAAGCGTGTATCCCCAGCGGCTCGTAAGCTGCTGCGAGGCGAAACCCACGACATCGGTGCCGCGCAGTGTCGTCTGATTGAGGAGCAGCTTCCGAACGGGTTCGTCTTCGGGCCGGCGGGAAATGAGATTAATGACGCCGCCCAGCGCCGCCCCCCCGTACAGCGCCGAGGCGACACCCTTGATGATCTCCACACCGCCGAGGTCCATGGGCGGGATCTGCAGTAAGCCGAGCCCTCCAGTCTGTCCTCCGTAGAGCGGCAGCCCATCGGCCAGAATCTGCGTATACCGGCCACGAAGCCCCTGCACGCGAACCGCTGCGCCACCGAGAGACGGCGAGGTCGTCTGCACTCGCAACCCCGCCGATTCGTTGAGCATCATCGTGATGTCGCCCGGAGTCATGAGGAGCTTCTCCTCCACCTCCTCCTCGGCGAGCGCCTCCACACGCAGAGGCTCATCTTCGATTCTCCGGCCACTTCGTGTGGCCGAGACGATCACGCCGGAAAGCTCCGTGGGCTGCTCGAGAAGCGAGATCGTTACCATCGTATCGACACCGGCGCGCAACGAGACGAGCAGCGTTTCCGGCCTGAAGCCAATCTTGGCCGCGATGATCTGCCTATGGCCCAGAGGCAGATGAAGCACTGCCACGCCGCCGGCGTCCGTCGTCCGTCGAATAGACCCGCTCCTCACCGCCACATTTTCGACGGGCACGGTATCTCGACGGACGATGACCGTCACCGCTATGGTGCTGTCGACGCCCATTGTGCTGGTCGCCTGCGCCGCTGCTGAGCCGCCGAGGGACAGCGTTAACAGGAGCGCGCATAAGGACAGGCGGCCAGCGCCGACTGGTCGATGTGCCATTGTGTAATTCTAGGCTGAGTAGCGACTACAGGGTCAACCCTCACGGGAATCCGCCAAGCCACTAGCGCCCGCGGCGGGAATTTCGCGCGCGACGCGCGTCTCAGGGATCGGCCGACTCGCGCGAGAAACGGGACCGCGCGCTTTCGCTTCGCGGTCAAGAGACTGGCGAGCTCGCCAGCTTTACGGCGAGGCGACCCAACCGCATATTCGCGTGTCCTGCCGATGGCCCCCCGCGACTCGTACGCGCCCGCCGGCCCGGCTCGATGAACGTCGGTGTTCTATCCAACCAAACTCTTGCGCGGACACTACCATGTCGGACGGATCACATCATCACGACCACGGAAAGGCAGGGCACGCACACGGCCACGGGCCCATGGCGCATGGACCCACGGGCGACACGCTTGCCCCTTACAAGCAAGCCTACGAGGCGGCCGTTCCACACGCGGATCGGTCGGTCGTCGAGGTCGAGCTCGAAGCTCGAGAGATCGACTGGGAGCTCGCCCCCGGCGTTCGCACGAAGGGGTGGGGCTTCAACGGCCAGATCCCCGGTCCCGTCATCGAGGCCCGCGTCGGCGATGTCCTGGAGGTGCGCCTCACCAACCGCCTTCACGAGCCCACCGTCATCCACTGGCATGGGCTCCGTGTGCCGGCGGCCATGGATGGTACCGACATGGTCCAGCATCCGATCGCCCCGGGCGAGACGTTCATCTATCGCTTCACGCTCCCTGACGCCGGCACGTTCTGGTATCACCCGCACATGAACGAGACAGTGCAGCTCGAACGCGGTCTCTACGGGGCGCTGATCGTGCGTGGTCCTAACGAGCCGGTGCTCGACGCCGAGCGGGTGCTGGTGCTCGACGATGTGAAGCTCGACCGCAAGGGACAGATCAAGGCCCTCGGTGGCCTGATCGAGCGGCACGATGGTCGTCAGGGCGGTACGCGGCTGGTCAATGGTAAGGCGGAGCCGGAGCTCACCATGGCGGCGGGGCAGATCGAGCGCTGGCGGATCATCAATGCTTCGAGCGCGCGCTACGTGCGCCTCTCGATCGGCGGGCGGCCCTTCACCATCCTCGGCACCGACGGCGGACTGATCGAAGCGCCGGTAACCGTGAGCGAGGTGCTTCTCACGCCGGCCGACCGCGTGGACATTGCGGTGGGGCCGTTCACCGAGGGCGAGACGATCGCCGTCGAGGCGCTGAAGTACAACCGGATGACGATTGCTCGCGCGAAGAACGAGTTGTTCGCCACGGTGCGTGTCGGACCGGCGGCACCGTCGCAGGCCGTGATTCCGTCGACCCTGCGGCGTATCGAGCCACTGGTATCGGGGCCAGTTTCACCGACGCGCGAAGTGCACCTGGGAGTCAAGCCCAGCCTGCGTCACGGGGTGAGCTTCGTCGTCAACAAGGAGCCGCACCATCGCGACAAGCCAGTGAAGGTCGGCGAGCTGCAGGTGTGGGACGTCATCAACGACACGTTGATGGACCATCCATTTCACCTGCACGGCTTCTTCTTTCAGGTGCTCGAGGTGAACGGCGAGCCGCCGGCCTTCCGATCGTGGGAGGACACGATCAACGTGCCTCCCAAAGCCCGGGTTCGGATCGCGTGGGTTGCGGACGACCGGCCAGGGGAGTGGATGTACCACTGCCATATTCTCGAGCATCACGA
>DATFFP010000096.1:0-32211 GCA_035249985.1 Gemmatimonadaceae bacterium | reverse complement strand
CGACCTGGAGACGATCCAGGCGGCGCTCACGATCGCCGAAACCGGTCACCTCGTCTTCGCCACGTTGCACACCAACTCGGCGGCCGAGGCGATCAACCGCATCATCGACGTGTTCCCCTCGCACCAGCAGTCGCAGGTGCGGGCACAGCTCGCGTTCGTGCTCGAGGGCATCGTGACGCAGACACTGCTCCCGCGGGCCAAGGGCCGCGGCCGCGTGATGGCGGCCGAGATCCTCGTCGTCACCGCCGCCATTCGCGCACTCATCCGCGAGGACAAGATCCACCAGATCTACTCGTCGATGCAGTCAGGCAAGAAGTTCGGCATGCAGACGCTGAACGACGCGCTGTACCAGCTCTACATGTCGAGAGAGGTCACGGCGGACGAGTGCCTCCGTGTCTCGGGTGACCCGAACGAGTTCCTGCGCATGATCGGGCAACCCGCCCTCGGCGATGAGAATCCCGTGGACGGCAAGGGCGGTCAGAAGCCCGGACTGCCGAACGCGAAAACCGCGTCCCCTGCCCGGCGATAGCCGCAGCACGCACGACTAGAGAGGAGGCTCGATGCCCACGTTTGCATACACCGCCCGCACCCTGAGTGGCGACCTCAAGTCGTCGACGATGGATGCGAACACGCGCGAGGACGTCGTCGCGCAGCTCCGTCGTCAAAAGCTCATCGTCGTCAAGGTCGATGAGGAGCGCGGTAGAAAGAAGGGCGGCGGGGGGAAGATCAAGACCCGCGACATCGTCATCTTCACGCGCCAGTTCGCGACGATGATCAACGCCGGTCTGCCACTCGTTCAGGCCCTCGACATTCTGTCGAAGCAGAGCGAGAACAAGACCCTCAAGGAAGTGACGCGCCAGGTGGTGTACGACGTCGAGTCGGGTCACACCGTGGCCGACGCGCTCGGCAAGCACCCGAAGGCGTTCAGCGAGCTCTACGTGAACATGGTCGCGGCCGGTGAGGCAGGCGGTATTCTCGACACGATTCTCGGTCGACTGGCCGTCTTCATGGAAAAGAACGACGCCCTCGTCCGCAAGGTGAAGGGCGCGATGATCTATCCCGGCGTCATCATCAGCGTCGCGGTGATCGCGATCACCGTGCTGCTCGTGTTCGTCATTCCGACCTTCGAGCAGATGTTCGCGTCGGTGAATCTCACGCTGCCGCTGCCGACCCGGGTCGTGATCGGGATGTCCCGATTCCTTACGGGCTACTGGTGGGCGGTCCTCGCCACCGCGCTCGGAACCGGCTTCATGCTGAAGCGCTACTACGCGACGTCGAGCGGCAAGCTGGCCATCGACCGATTGATGCTCCGGCTGCCCGTGCTCGGCGACGTCATCCGCAAGTCGGCCGTGTCACGCTTCACCCGCACGCTCGGCACGCTGATCTCGTCAGGCGTGTCGATTCTCGATGGGCTCGAGATCACGGCGAAGACGGCGGGTAACCGTGTCATCCACGACGCGATCATGCAGTCGCGCTCGTCGATCGCCGGTGGTGACACGATCGCGGCGCCGCTCGCGAAATCGGAGGTGTTTCCCCCGATGGTCATCTCGATGATCGCCGTCGGCGAGCAGACCGGTGGTCTCGACGAGATGCTCTCGAAGATCGCCGACTTCTACGACGAGGAAGTGGACGCCGCCGTCAGCGCGCTGTTGAGCCTGCTCGAGCCGGTGATGATCGTGTTCCTGGGCGTGGTCGTCGGCGGCATGGTCGTCGCCATGTACCTGCCGATCTTCGACATGATCAACGCAGTACAGTAAGGGCAGGAGTCAGGAGTCAGGAGTCAGGGGTGGAAAGGCAAACGGCCGCGCTTTCGCGCGGCCGTTTGCTCATCTGATGAGGGCCGCTCGCGCGCAGCGCGGCGGCCCCTTTCCATCCCTGATCCCTGCCTCCTGACTCCTAGCTCCTAGTCGCCGGAACGCGCGCTCGCTGGCTATCGTTCGTCCACGATGGCCATCCCCCTCTCCGTCCTCGATCTCGCTCCCGTCGGCTCGGGCTCTACGGCGTCGCACGCCCTTCGCAACACCGTCGATCTCGCGCGACTCGCCGATCGGGCGGGATACACGCGGTATTGGCTCGCCGAGCATCATGGGATGCCGAGCATCGCGAGCTCGTCGCCCGAGATCCTCATCGAGCACGTGGCATCGCGTACTGAGCGCATTCGCGTCGGCTCGGGTGGCATCATGCTGCCGAATCACGTGCCGCTGAAGGTCGCCGAGAATTTTCACACACTCGAGGCGCTGCACCCAGGGCGCATCGATCTTGGCATCGGACGCGCGCCCGGCTCTGATCCGGCGACGGCGAGGGCGATGCGACCCTTCGATCCGGAACAGTTCGGGACGCAGTTGGCGGAGCTCGTGGCGCTCTCGCGCGGTGATTTTCCGGCGGGACATCCCTTCCGCAACGTCCGGGTGGTTCCCGCCGACGTCGAGCTACCACCGATTTGGTTGCTGGGCTCGAGCGGGGCCAGCGCGCGCCTCGCGGCTTCGTTAGGTATGGGCTACGCGTTCGCCAGCCATTTCAGCCCGACGCCGCCGGGACCCGCCATTCGCGCCTATCGAGAGAGCTTCACGCCGTCGCGCGCGCTCCCTCGCGCCCACGTCATCCTCGGCGTTGCGGCGATCGCCGCTCGTACCGAGGACGAAGCCGAATATCTGTCATCATCCATGGGCCTCGCGTGGGTGCGCTTGCAGCGTGGGGAGTACGGTCCACTCCCCAGTCCCGAGGAAGCGCTCGCGTATCCGTACACGGCGCAAGAGAGTGCGGTGGTGGCGAGCCATCGCCGACTCCAGATCGTCGGCACGGCCCATCAGGTTCGTGAGCGCATCGCCACGTTCGCCGCCGAGACCGATGCCGATGAGATCATGGTGAGCACCATGGTCCATGGGCACGTGGAGCGGATGCGTTCCTACGAGTTGCTCGCCGCCGAATTCGAGCTACCACGCGCCCTCGCGGCGCGTGGGCGCGCGAAAGCGCTGGTGGAGGAGTAGCAGGCCAGCGCCTATCCTCGACAACCTAGCGGCGATTCCTCCGCGAGATAGGCGGCGACCGCCCGCGCCTCAAGACTGGTGAGCGCGCCCATCACCTTCTGATGCGCTGGTGCTACAATCTTGTTCGCCTTACGACGCGCACGTTATATAGAACCGTCACCCCGCCACGGAGCCCGCCCATGAACGGTCTGCCTAGCGAGTTCAGCGCCGCGCTCGCCACGCGGTATCGGATCGAGCGCGAGGTGGGCACCGGTCGTATGGCGAGCGTGTACGTGGCTGAGGATCAGCGTCTCGGACGTCGCGTCGTCGTGAAGGTACTCCGCCCCGACGCGGCGGTGCGCCACGCAGACGTCCGCTTCGTGCGCGAGACGAAGCTGCTGGCGCAGCTCCACCACAAGAACATCGTCCCCCTCTACGATTCGGGCTATGCGGCGGGACGCCTGTACTACGTCAGCTCGTATGTCGCTGGCGAATCCCTCCGCAAACGCCTCGATCGCGCTGGTCCACTTCCGGTGGACGAAGCCCTGGCGATCACGCGCGACATTGCCGACGCGCTCGAGTATGCGCATCGCCGTGGTGTCATCCATCGCGACGTGAAGCCCGAAAATATCCTGCTCGCCGAGGATCATGCCCTGGTCGCCGACTTCGGCTTTGCCAAGACGATCGGCGCCCTGACTGCCGGTCCGGTCACGACAGTTGGTACGGTGGGGCCAGGTACGCCTCGCTACATGAGTCCGGAGCAGTGTGTCGGCAGCCGGGAGCTCGACGGTCGCACCGACGTGTACTCCCTGGCCCTCGTGCTGTACGAGATGCTCACTGGCCAGCTCCCGCACGCGAGCGAGGATGGCGGTATCGACAATTCGCGCAAGTTCACACGCGCAGCAGCTCCGCCAAGCTCGCTCCGCCGCGGCATTCCGCCGCGCGTGGATGCGGCGATCCTCCGTGCCCTTGCTCCCAATCCAGTCGAGCGGACCGCGACGGCGCGCGAATTTGCGCAGGCACTGGGTGCGGATGACATCGCGTTGGTGAACGTGGGCTCCGCCACCGATCGTCGATTCCCCTCGCCGGTGGTCATCGCCGCCGCTATCGTCGCGCTGGCCGGGATCGTGATGGCGCTGCTGATGCGATAGGGCAGGAGCTGGTGGTCAGGGGTCAGGGATCAGGGGTGGAAAAGGGGCCGCCGCGCTTCGCGCGTGCGGCCCTCATCAGATGAGCAAACGGCCGCGCGAATGCGCGGCCGTTTGCCTTTCCACCCCTGATCCCTGACCCCTGACCACCAGCTCCTAACTAGCCACCGCGACCTCTTCGAGCCGCGCCGTCAACGACGCCATACAGCGCGTCGCCAGATCTCGCGACGTGTAGGTCCCCAGCGGACGACCGTCGCGGCGCCAGCGCCAGGTCTGTTCCGTCGCCGCGTCCGCGACGAACACATCCTCGCGAATGAGCGTTGCCGGCTGGTACGCATGCCGCACAGGGGCGCGCTCGGGTACCTGGTCCGTGCCGCGACGCACGATGCCGTCCCACTCCATGATCATGAGTCGCCCCTCGATCACCGCGTCGGTGCGCGAGCGAATCCACGACATCGTGAGAGCGACCGGGCCGAGCTGGATGATGCAGCGGCCAGCCCCCCGCCTCACCTCGATCTCGCCCGCCGCTTCGTCGCGCTCCATCGACTCCACGCGCTGGATGACATCATCAGCCAGACGCTCGAGCTCACGGGCGCATGCAGGTCCGGAGCGGTGCGAGCCGAGATACGTGTCGCGATCGCGGACGAGACGCTCATAGTTTGCGGCAAGCGCGCTCACGTCCTCGGACACGTTGTCGCGAAGACGACCGCCCTGCGCGCTGATCGACTCGAGGAGCATTTCCATGCTTTCGTCGAGTCCCTTTTTCCCGAGATCGGTGACCTTTGCCTTGCGCGCCCAGGAGGGCACGGGCGCCTCATCGAGCGGAACGAAAAAGATCGTTGACGCCGCTCCGCGCGCGATGCGCGCCTCGAGTGCGGTGCGATCCTCGCTCGTCGGCGGCGTGCGTCCCCAGAGCCGGTCGTGGAGAACGACGACGGTGCGCGCACTGGCGCAGACGTCGCTCGTGGTCGTGCCTTCCGCGTCCGCCATCGACGGATCGCGCATCCAGACGCAACGCGACTCATTGAGTCGCGCGCGGAGACGATCGGCGAGGAACCTCGCTGTGTCGCTCTCGTACTCCGCGCCGAGGATGGCCGTGTCGTACTTCGGCCGGGCGGAGGCCTTGATCATCGCTTGGACCTCGAGCGTTCACGCCGTCTCGCGGCCGCCGACTTGAGCTGGCGGGCCTCGCTCGGCTTCACATAGTGACGGCGGCTGCGGAGATCCTTGAGGATCCCGGACCGCATCACCTTCCGCTTGAATGCCTTGAGCGCCCATTCGATGCGGTCGCCCTCGGCGAGCTGAACTTCAACCATGTCTCCTCCAGTTGGTGTCAGTCCTACCCATGAAAAAACCGTTGGGCCTGCCCGGCGAGCGCCGAGCCGACCCAACGGCTTCATCTCACGTGCGGTGCAACAGAATCAACGACCCAGCTTGACGACGTTCTCCGCCGCTGGTCCCTTCTGGCCCTGCACGATGTCGAACTCCACCTTCTCGCCCTCGGCGAGCGACTTGAAGCCGCTGCCCTGGATAGCCGAGTGATGGACGAAGCAGTCCTTCTGGCCGCCCTCCGGCGTGATAAAGCCGAAGCCCTTCGCGTCATTGAACCACTTCACTGTTCCGGTCGAACGCATACGATACTCCTCTGGTGTACTGGGGTCGGGGTCCGGAAGAAGTACCGTACGTACCGACTCGTGTTGTTTCGTGGTCAAGGCCGCCACGATCGGCTTTTCCCGTCTGCTGGATGGTTAATCCAGCCGGGAAACAACGAACGGGGCTTCGCGAGAGCGAGGCCCCGTCTTTTCCTCGACGCCGCGCCCAATTCGCGCGATCGTCCACTGAGCCTGAACATAGTGGGTTTTGAGCCCGAAGTCAATGCGTGGGACTAGGTTGTCAAGGGTGTCGAGGTCGTGAAGGGTGTCGAGGTGACGACCTACCCCAGCGGGGATCTTGGAATCTTCTTAACTCGTTCGCTACCTCGACGACCTAACCCTCGACGCCCTCGATGACCCCGTCACCCTCGACCACCTCGAAAATGACGTCACGCGATGTCCTCGCTCCGGTAGACGATCTCGACTGGCCGGCGGAGCGCGCAGGCGCGCTCGGGGCCGAGGTGGTCGAGCTCTGGACGGAGTATCTCGCGCGCCTTCGCGACCTCCCGGTCACGCACCCGAGCTCCGCGGACGAAGTCCGCGCGGCCGTCGCTCGGGACGTGCCTGACGAGCCCCTTCCGCTCGCGGAGCTCGTGGCATATTTGCGGACGCTGGTCTTCGAGAACGCGACGCTCACCGGTCATCCCGGCTTCATGGCGTACGTCTCTGGCGCCGGCACCGTCCCCGGTGCGGCCGCTGACCTCGTCGCCGCCGCGATCAATCAAAACGTCGGCGGATGGCGGCTGTCGCCGGGCGCGACCGAGATCGAGCTGCACCTCATGCGTTGGTTCGCCGCGCGACTCGGCCTTCCGGAGACGGCGGGCGGCTTCATCACGACCGGCGGCGCAATGGCCTCACTGTTCGGGCTGGCGGTCGCGCGAGACCTGCGTGCCGGATGGGACGTTCGCAGGCTGGGAATCGCTGCCGGTCCCCCGCTCACCGTATACGCATCGGCCGAGGTCCACACGGTCAACGCACGCGCGTGCGATATGCTCGGGCTCGGAGCCGACGCGCTGCGTCTCATTCCCGTCGACGAGGAGTTGCGCATTCGCGTCGATCGCTTGCGCGATGCCATCGCGCGTGACCGCGAAGCCGGAAAGAAACCGCTCGCCGTCATTGCCACGGCCGGCACGGTAGGGACGGGCGCGATCGATCCGCTGAATGAGATCGCCGATCTCTGTGAGCGCGAAGGGCTGTGGCTGCACATCGACGGCGCCTATGGCGGAATCGCCGCGCTCACCGACGAGCTCCGTCCGCTGTTCGCCGGCATCGACCGCGCCGACTCGGTCGCGCTCGATCCGCACAAGTGGCTCTACACTCCACACTCTGGCGGCGCGGTCCTCGTGCGCGATCAGCGTCAGCTCGCCCAAGCGTTCGGCGTGAATCCGTCGTACGTCCACGAGGACAAGGAGCTCACCCGTCGCGGTCTCGACTTTTACGCTCACACTCCCAACTTCTCGCGCGGTTTCCACGCGCTCAAGATCTGGGTGTCGCTGCTCGCCCATGGATGGAGTGCCTACCAGCGGCGCATCGCGCACGATGTCGCGTTGGCGCGCCATCTGTTCGAGCGCGCGGCGGCGCACGAGGAGCTCGAGACCGTAGGGCCAGTCCCTCGGCTCTCGATCGCGTGCTTCCGCTACGTCCCACGCGAGCTTCGCGGTGACCCGGGCGCCGAGCCGTACCTGAACGCGCTCAACGAGCGCCTGATGGCGGAGCTGCAGCTCGGCGGGCGGGTCTTCCCGTCGAACGCGGTGATTGATGGACGCTTCGCCATCCGCGCGTGCATTGTGAACTTCCGCACCGAAATCGCGGACGTGGATGCACTGGTTGAGCAATCGGTCGCGAACGGGCGGCGACTGCACCGAGAGGGGTCGGGAGTCAGGGGTCAGGGATCAGGGGGTGTCAGGGTGTAGGGGCTAGAAGCCCAACGCTGTTCTCTCCTGTAACCCATCCCCTGACACCCCCTGATCCCTGAGTCCCGACCCCTGATTCCAGAAGTTCCATACTTCTCTCACAACCGCAGCGTTGTTTCGGGGTCGCCAGGCGCCCTATCATCTTACTAATGCGCGCCTCCCTCTCTCGCCGCCCGAGCTGGCCTCTCGTTCTCCTGTTCGGCAGCCTCGGCGCCACCGCCATTGCCGCGATGGAGGCCCACCGCACCGTTCGCTCCCAGCGCGCGCTGGCCGAGCATGCCCTGCGGGACTACGCGGCCTTCGCGTCGTGGAGCTATCAGCAGCACCTTCGTGAGGCGATGAGCGCCGCCATCCGGGAGGCGTTAGGGGCCGTGAACCATGGCGACAACATGCACACGTCGCCCCGGATACCCGACGCGTCGGAGGTGCCGCACTACCTGCCCTGGGACGACGGCTGCTCCTGCCACAAGCCGCGCCTCGGGCCCATTCCCGCCGCATTCTTCGGCTTCACGTTAGGTGCCGACACCCTTGGGCTGGCGCTCAACGTCAATACGCACCCGGAGCATGGCTGGCTCGTCCAGCCACCGCGCGAGCAGGTAGGGATACCAGCGACGCTCGCGAATGACCGGCAGGAGCGACGCTGGGTCACCGATACCCTCACGGCACAGATCCGCGCGGGCGTGCGGTCGGACTGGCGCTACAACGTCGTGGCCGGCGAGTGGCGTGGGCAGCCGCGCCTGCTCGCCTATACGCTCATGCCGATGACGACCGGAGACACGGTCGTCTACGGTGCGACGTACACGGAATCGACGTTTGCGTCGCTGCTCGGCGGTATTCTCGACCGCGATGGGGTGCTACCGGAGAGCTTCACCCGCGATCGCCGCAATCGCGACGTCGTGACGATCGCCGTTACCGATGCGCGAGGCCACCCGCTGTACGAGTCGAGTCCTGGGGTGGCGTGGCGCTTCGACGCCACGAGCGCACTTCCCTTGTCGTTCGGCGCGCTCCAAGTGCGTGCGCAGATTCGGCCAGCCCTCGCCGGCGAGATCATCATCGGTGGCTTGCCAAAGTCGCGGCTTCCGTTCCTGCTCGCCTTACTCGGACTTTCGGCCGCGCTCGGCGTCGTGGCCGTCATGCAGCTGCGTCGTGAGGAGGAGCTGTCCACCCAGCGCGCGCGCTTCGTGTCCGGCGTGTCGCACGAGTTACGCACGCCGCTGGCGCAAATTCGCCTCTATCTCGAGACGCTGCGCCTTGGTCGCTTTCGCACCGACGCGCAGCGGGAGCGCTCGCTCGAACAGATCGACCGGGAGACTCGTCGTCTCGCGCACCTGGTGGAGAACGTGCTGCGCTTCTCACGGCGCGGAACGCCAGCACCCGACGACGCACTCCGGGAGCCGGTCGACGTCGCGAGTGAGGTGCAGGATGTGACGAACGAGTTCGCGCTTCTCGCCGCGGCCCGGCGCGCCACGATCGCCGTCGACGTCCGCGGCCAGCCGCAGGTGGTCATGGTTCCCGGTACGCTGCGGCAGATCCTCATCAACCTGCTCGACAACGCGGTGAAGTACGGGCCGCCCGAACAGACCGTGCGAGTCGCCGTGGAGGGGGACGCTCGCACCGCGCGCATCGAGGTGCTTGACGAAGGGCCCGGGATCCCTTCGTCCGAGCGCGAGGAAGTCTTTCAACCGTTTCGTCGGGGACGCGCTGCCGCGTCGAGCGGCGCGGGCGGCAGTGGCATTGGGCTGACGATCGTGCGGGAGATCGTTGCCGCCCATGGGGGCGCGATATCGGTGACTGATTCTCAGCGGGGCGCGCGGATCGTCGTCGAGCTGCCCGCTGTCGGCGTCAACCCGGGTGTGCCCGAAGGCATCTCGCGCGAGCCGTCACCAGCCACGAGCTGAATGGCGCGCATCCTTATCGTCGAGGACAGCGAGGACCTGGCCGAGGCGCTCGCGCACAATCTCGAGCTGGAAGGACACGAGGCGAAGATCGCCGGCGACGGACGCGTGGCGCTGACGACTGCGAGCGACTGGGAACCGCATCTCGTGATCCTCGATCTCATGCTCCCCGGCATCGATGGGTATGAGGTGCTCCGCCGGCTGCGCGGGAACGACTACGACGGCCCGGTGATGATTCTCACGGCGAAGGGAGAGGAAGCCGACAAGGTGCGGGGCTTTCGGCTCGACGCCGATCAATACGTCACGAAGCCCTTCGGGTTGCTGGAGCTGCTCGAGCGCGTTTCTTCGCTCCTCCGCCGGTCCGGCGCGCGCACCGCTCCCGAACGCCCGCGAATCGACTTCGGAACCGTCACGATAGACCCGGCGTCCCGCTGTGTGACACGCGCCGGCGAGCGCGTGACTCTGACCCCAAAGGCGTACGACCTGCTCATGGCGCTCATCGAGCGTGACGGTGCGGTCGTCTCGCGCGCCGAGCTGCTGCGCGAAGTGTGGGGCTATGGGGCGTTCGTCCTTTCGCGAACGGTCGACTCGCATGTCGCCGAGCTCCGGCGGAAGCTCGAGGCGGACGCGACGAATCCGCGACACATCGTCACCGTGTGGAAGGTGGGGTACCGGTTCGTCGCCTGATCCTGCTCGGGCCTCTTCGCGCTAACACATCTGTCACAACTGTCGCACCGAACGGCCAACCTCTCGAAGACGCGGGGAGGTAAACTCGCAGTACGCAGTACGCAGTACGCAGTACGCAGGTCGCAGCTCGCAGCTCGCAGCTCGCAGCTCGCATCCCTTTCTCTCCCGGAGGTCCCGGTGCTCCTGTCCTTTGCCGTTGTCGTCGCGGTCACTACATCGGTCGCGGCAGACTCGTCTGCCTGGCCCCCATCGATGGTGGTATCCGCCGAGTGGTTGGCCAGTCACCGCGATGATCGCGGCGTTGTCCTCCTGCATGTGGGCGAGCGTCGCGGATACGAGCGCGAGCACATTCCCGGTGCGCGCTACATCTCCTTCGAGGACGTTGCGCGCCGCGGAGAAACCGCAGGCGAGAATACCCTCGAGATGCTGCCGCCGGAGGAGCTGCGCGCCAACCTGGAGCGCATCGGGATCTCCGATGATTCCCGTATCGTCGTGTACTACGCGGACGAATGGGTATCTCCCGCGACGCGCGTCGTCTTCACGCTCGACTGGTTTGGCCTCGGTGACCGCACTTCGCTACTCGACGGCGGCATCGATGCCTGGAAGCGTCGCGGGCTTCCACTGACGACCGAGTCTCCACCGGTGACACCGGGGAAGCTGTCGTCCCGTACGCCGCGGTCGATCATCGTCGACGCCGCGTGGGTGCGAGCGAACGCGCCCGGGAAGGGCATCGCGTTGATCGACGCGCGCGCGCCCGTGTACTACGACGGCCCGAAGCACGGCGATCACCGCCCCGGGCACATCCCCGGCGCTGTAAACATTCCGTTCACGTCGCTCGTTGACGACAGCGTGCGCCTGACGAGTCTCGAGGCGCTGCGCGATCAATTCCGGAGGGCGGGGGTGAAGGACGGCGACACCGTCGTCGCGTACTGCCATATCGGACAGCAGGCGACGGCGGTGCTGTTCGCGGCACGCGCCCTCGGCTATCAGGTGCGGCTCTACGACGGGTCGTTCGATGACTGGTCGCGCCGCACCGAGCTGCCCGTGGAAAGCTCGAGGAAGGGCAGCGAGTGAGATCGAGCGCGGGCGGGGCGGCGTACGGAAGCCCATATCTCGCCGGTGTGGGGATCGGTCTCGTGCTGATCGCCGCCTACGTCGTCATGGGTCACGGTGTGGGCGTATCCGGGGCGCTGACGAGCGTCGCTGGCACCGTCACAACCGCCGCCTCGAACGCGCCGGCGTCGGCCGCATGGCGCGGATATGCGGCTCCCGGATTTGCCGCGCTGCTCGGCGACTGGTTCGTGGTCGAGGTGATCGGAATCACGTTAGGCGGCCTGGCCTCGGCGGCACTGGCCGGGCGGCTTCGGCGCGAGACGGAGCGCGGCCGAGGCGTCGGCGTGAGCCGGAGAGTGGCGTTTGCGCTCAGCGGCGGCGTCATCATGGGCATCGGCGCGCGACTCGCCAAGGGGTGTACGAGCGGGCAGGCGCTCACCGGTGGATCGCTGCTGAGCGTCGGAAGCTGGATCTTCATCGCCACGGCGTTCGCGGCTGCCTACCTCGTCGCGCCACTCGTCAGGCGGGAGTGGCGATGATCGCGCCACTGTACGAGACGGGCGCGCTGAGTCCCCGGGCCGGACTCATCATCGCGCTGGCGCTCGGCGTCGCCTTCGGGTTTTTCCTCGAGCGCGCTGGACTGGGGAGTGCGCGGAAGCTCTCCGCGCAGTTCCAGCTCACGGATTTCACCGTGCTCAAGGTGATGTTCACCGCGATCGTCACCGCCTCGCTGGGCGTCTTCTGGCTCTCGCGGCTCGGCGCTCTCGATCTCGCTCGCGTCTACGTTCCCGAGACGTATCTCCTCCCGCAGCTCGTCGGCGGAGCGGTGTTCGGCGCCGGCTTCGTGATCGCTGGACTCTGTCCGGGTACCGCCTGTGTCTCGGCGGCGACCGGACGGGGCGATGGCGTCGCCGTGGTGGGCGGACTGCTGCTGGGGATCCTCGCCTATGGCGCCATGTATCCCATCGTCGAACGGTTCGCGAGCTCGACACCGCGAGGCACCTTCACACTCCCGCAGCTCATCGGCGCCTCGCATGGCGCGACGCTCCTCATTCTCGTCATCGTCGCCCTGCTGGCCTTCCGCGGGGCGGAGTGGCTCGAATCGCGACGCGTGGCCTCCGCATGATCACGCCACGTCCGCGCATCATTCATCTCGGACTCGCTGGCGTCGCACTGGTGCTCGCGGGAGCTGCGGCGATACGCGGCGACGCTGCCGCACGTCCGGCCAGAGGTGGGGCCGCCGAGGTCACGGCACTCGAGCTCGCCCGATGGATTCGCGAGGGGCGACCGAACTTGCGGGTAATCGATGTGCGCAACGCTGACGCCTTCGACTCATTCGCCATCCCGGGCGCCGAACGCATGAGTGCGGACGATCTCGCGCGCGCGCGCTGGGAGCGCGACGCGAACGTCGTCGTCTATGCCGACAGCGGAAACGCCTCGTGGCACGCAGAGGATGCGCTGCGCAAATCCGGCGTGCAGAACATCTACGTCCTGCGCGGCGGACTCGCGGGATGGGTGGGCACGATCGCCGCGCCGGTGCTTCCGCCCAACCCCTCTCCCGAGGATGCCGCGGTCTCGCGCGAGATCGCTGACATGAGTCGCTGGTTTGGCGGGGTTCCGCGCGTCGGCGAGCCTGCGTCCACGCCCGGTGACAGCCTGCGCGAAGCACTCGGGCGCATACGGCGGCGTGGATGCTGACCGAGGCGCACAGAGCGGTCGAGCCAATCGGCGAAGCGCACGACGACGCCCGCTTCTTCGCGCTGTTGCGCGCTCGGGAGCTCGCGCGCGTCGATCGCGCTCGACAGACCTATCTCGACTGGACGGGCAGTGCCTTGCACCCCGAGTCACTCGTGCGGCGACATGCGCAATCCCTGCACGAGACGGTTCTGGGCAACCCACATTCCGACAGCCTGGCGTCGCGCGCCAGCACATCGCTGATCGAAGCGGCGCGCACCGCCGTACTGCGTTTCCTCGATGCGTCATCTGACGAATACGACGTCTGCTTCTGCGCGAACGCGTCGGGAGCGCTTCGGCTCGTGGGTGAGGCGTACCCCTTTGGGCGCGGATCTCAGCTGGTGCTGGCCGCCGACAACCACAACTCGGTCAACGGGATTCGCACGTGGGCTCGCACCGCCGGGGCGACCGTACGCGTCCTGCCGCTGGATGACCAGCTGCGGCTGCAGGGTGGCACCACAGCGCTCGGCACCGAACGCGTGACCGCGCCTTCGCTGGTGGCGTTTCCGGCGCAGTCCAACTTCTCGGGGGTGCGCCATCCGCTCGAGCTCGTGCGTCGGGCGCACGATCTGGGCTTCGACGTCCTTCTCGATGCCGCGGCCTTTCTGCCGACGTCGCCGCTGTCGCTGCGCGAGGCGCGGGCAGATTTCGTCGCGCTCTCGGTGTACAAGATCGTGGGCTACCCGTCTGGCATCGGCGCGCTCGTCGCGCGACGTGAGGCGCTCGCGAAGCTCCGGAGGCCATCGTTTTCAGGCGGAACGGTCGACGCCGTCTCGGCATGGGACGATGTCCACGTCCTCAAGCGCGATTCGGAAGCATTCGAAGATGGAACGGTCAATTTCCTTGGCGTCGCGGCCGTGCCCGCCGCGCTCGAGTTCATGACCAGCCTCGGCATGTCCCGCATCTCGCGCCGCGTCTCGGCGCTCGCGCGCGACCTTAGGGACGGCCTCGCCTCGCTACGCCACCGTAACGGGGCGCCGCTCGCTGCGCTCTACGGAGCGAATGGCGACGACCATGGCGCGACGATCGCCTTCAACGTGCTGGACGCGAACGGCAGTGTCGTTCCCTACTGGCAGGTGGAAGAGCGTGCGCGGGAGATGCGCGTGTCCGTCCGCGGCGGCTGCTTCTGCAATCCCGGTGCGGCCGAGCGCGCGCTGGGAATCGACTCCGAGGCTCTGGCCGATTGTCTGCGCGTCGCGCGCGACCGTCAGCGCGCGTTCTCGCACGCATGGTTGGCCGAATGCCTCGGCACACCCGTTGGCGCGCTCAGGATCTCGCTCGGCTACGGGTCCAACTCCACGGACATCTCGCGCGGTCTGAGTCTCCTGGAGCATTGGAGAGTCTAAGGGCGAGGACATCAGTAAGGCGCTGGGAATGCGCTGGGGGCGCGGGAACAGCGCTGACAGGCTCAGGGCGCTCAGCGGTTCTCCAGCGCTTCTCCAGCGCTTCCCCAGCGCTTCTCCGCCTCTCGATCTTCCGGCCTTGCAATAGGGGTGGGGGGTATGCTAGCCTTCGGACATGGAGACTCTCCACCTCACTATCGACGGGATGTCCTGCGGCCACTGTGTCGCACGCGTCTCGAAAGCGCTGGGCGCAATGGAAGGGCTCGATGTCGAGGCCGTGCGCATTGGCGGCGCGGAGCTTCGATACGATCCTGAGCGCCGCTCGGTCGACGACATCCTCGAGGCGGTGCGCGACGCTGGCTACGAGCCGAGCGTCGTTGCGTAAGCGCTGAGCGAGACCATGGCCGCCACGCTCGAGACGCCCTCAGCAGCGACAGTCCGCGTCACCATTCCCGTCGGCGGGATGACCTGCGCGGCATGTCAGGCAAGCGTGCAGCGTGCGCTCTCGAAGGAGCCGGGTGTCCTCGATGCCTCGGTCAACCTCATGACCGAGAGTGCGGCCGTGACGTTCGATCCCGCTGTGACGACTTCGGCCGCGCTCGTCGGCGCGATTCAGCGGACCGGATACGACGCGGCACTTCCGTCCTCGTCCCGCGACGCGTTCGCCGAGCAGGAGGCGCGCGACCGCGACCAGGCGCGCGAGTACGAGACATTGCGCCGAAAGGCGATCGTCAGCGGGATCATCGGGGTCGCCGCAATGCTCGTGTCGATGCCGATGATGCTCGGCGCGGGTCATGGTGGCGCGCTCGCGTGGGTATTGCTCGGGGTGACGGTCGTCGTGATGGCGTGGGCTGGCCGCCACTTCTACGTGCGAGGATGGAAGGCAATCCGGCGGCGCTCGCCGGACATGAACACCTTGATCGCGATCGGCACCGGCGCCGCGTTCCTGTACTCTGCGACCGCGACCGTTGCCCCGGGGCTGTTCCTGCGCCATGGGCTCGTGCCGGACGTGTACTACGAGGCGGTGATCATCATCATCGCCCTCATCCTCACGGGCAACACTTTAGAAGCGCGTGCGAAGCGCAACACGACGTCGGCGCTGCGCGCCCTCGCCAGCCTGCAGCCGACGACGGCGCGGCTCGAGCGCGGAGCCATCGATGTCGATGTGCCGGTCGATCAGGTGCGACGCGGCGATGTCGTCCTCGTGCGGCCAGGCGAGCGCATCCCGGTCGACGGAGAGATCATCGCGGGCGAGAGCGCCATCGACGAGTCGATGATCACCGGCGAATGGATGACCGTGTCGAAGCGCGCGGGCGACCGTGTGACCGGAGGCACGATCAACCGCAGTGGCGCCTTTCGCTACCGCGCAACGACGCTGGGCGCCGACAGTGTGCTGGCGCGCATCGTCCGCATGATGCGCGAGGCGCAGGCCTCGCGCGCGCCCGTGCAGGCGCTCGCCGACCGGATCAGCGCCATCTTCGTGCCGACGGTGCTCGCGATCTCCGTGGTGACATTCGCCATCTGGATGCTCGTGGGTGGCGAAGCGTCGCTGGCGCACGCGCTCGCCGCATCGGTCTCGGTGCTGATCATCGCGTGCCCATGCGCGATGGGACTCGCGGTTCCGACGGCGGTGATGGTCGCCACGGGGCGCGGCGCGCAGATGGGCGTGCTCATCAAGGGAGGAGAAGCGTTGCAGCGCGCCGGCGAAGTGACGCTCGTGGCGCTCGACAAGACGGGTACGGTCACGGAGGGAAGGCCGACGGTGACCGACATCATTCCGCTGTCCGGCGACCACGATGTCGACGAAATGCTGCGCCTCGCGGCGGCGGTGGAATCGGTGAGCGAGCATCCGCTGGCGGAGGCCGTCGTCAGGCACGCGACGGAGCGCGGAATCGTGGTGGAGCGCCCGGAAGCGTTCGATGCCCGACCAGGGCGCGGTGTGCAGGCAACGACAGATAGACGATCGGTCGCCATCGGTAACGAGGCGTTCATGCGCGAGCTTCGCATCGACGTCGCCCCGCTTGGCGCGGAGCTGGCACGTGTCGCCGAGGCGGGCAAGACGCCAGTGCTGATGGCCGTGGACGGCAGGTTGGCCGGCCTCATCGCGATCGCCGATCCACTGAGGCCGTCGGCGGTCGAAACCGTGCGCGCCCTGCGGCATCGCGGACTCGAAGTGGTGCTCATCACCGGCGATCATGAGCGAACAGCGCAGGCGATCGCCCGCGAGGCGGGCATCGATCACGTCGTCGCTGGAGTATCCCCCGAAGGGAAGGTGGCCGAGGTCGAGCGTTTGCGGGCGAGTGGGCACGTCGTCGCGATGGTGGGCGACGGTATCAACGACGCGCCGGCGCTCGCGAGCGCCGATGTCGGCATCGCCATTGGGACGGGCACCGACATAGCGCTCGAGGCGGCCGACGTCGCGCTCATGCGCGGAGATCCCCGGGCCGTGGTCGACGCCATCGACCTGTCGCGGCGTACGATGCGCACGATGCGACAGAATCTGTTCTGGGCATTCGTGTACAACGTGATCGGAATCCCGATCGCCGCCGGCGTGCTCTATCCCGCCTTCGGGCTGCTGCTGAACCCGATCTTCGCCAGCGCGGCCATGGCGTTCAGCTCGGTGAGCGTCGTAACGAACTCGCTCCGCCTGCGCGCCTAACCGCGCTTCGTTCCCCGCACGTCGAGGCTCGGTGACAGTCGCGGCGCGACGGCGCGGGCGGCGAGCGTTGGCGCGATCAGCGCGAGATCGAGCGCCTTCACGAGCGGGTTGCTCATGATGCCGTGGCGGCGGCTGACCGGGAACAGGCTCTTCACGGCGCTGTTCGCCTCGATGGTGAGCGAGTCGAGAATCGGAATCTCCACGCGGACATCGTGGAATCCGGCCTTCTCCAGCATCCGGGTCAGCGAGCGTCCGGAGAAGAAGTTCAGGTGCGTCGGATCCTCCAGATTCCACCACGCATCGCGGAAAATCTCCAGCCCCATCGACTCGGCGTTCGGCGTGACGAAGTAGAAGCGGCCGCCGGGAGCGAGCGACGTCGCCAGCTTGTCGAAGACGCGCTGTGGATCGCTCAGGTGCTCGATCACGTGCACACCGTACACGAGGTCGAAGTGGTCCCGCGGCAGGTCGATGTCCTCTGCCCGTCCCAGATGAAGCAGGCCACGCTCGCGGACGAGCGGATCGATGTCGACGTCGAGCATTCCGGCCTCGATGCCGTGCACCTCATGGCCGGCATCGAGGAACTGGCGCAGCATGAGCCCGCGTCCGAATCCCAACTCGAGAATGCGGGCTGCCTTCCCCTTCGGCACGAGCGAGCTCATGCGCTGCATCGTGAGCGCGATCCGGACCTTGTCGAATGCCGCGCTTCCGCCCCACGCGTGTCCCCGCACGGGGCGACTCGAGTAGCGAAGGTCGCGGACGATGTGCCCACAGCTCGGGCATTTCCCGAGCAGCGTGTCGTGGCCGACGTCCCACCACACCGTCCTCGTTCCACACGCGGGGCATTCGGGCGACTCGGCTGCTGACGGTCTCACGGTGTCTTCACTCGGTAGGAGGAGGCGTGGCGACGAGCCACGCCGTCAGGATGAGCACGACGAATCCGAGGGTGAGCTCGGCGGTCGCGGTGCGACGCAACGTGCCGACCCGGTCTGCAGTCATCGTCGGGCGCAACCGCCGCCAGTTGTACGCGCCCGCGAGCAGAACCAGGACGACCCCGCCAAGCTTCCAGAGGAACACGCGCCCGTACTCCGATCCGGTGATGGCGCTCCACGACCCGATTCGAATGACGGCGGCGATCACTCCCGTCACGGCGAGCGCGCCCGCAAGGGTCAGCGCCATGGGAGAGAACGCGTCGACCATCCCGCGCACGGCGAGGCCTCGGCCTAACGGCTCGAGGCGCGCGGTGGCCGGCACGCCGGCGATGACGACGAACAGCAGGGCGCCGAGCCATCCGCCCGCGGAAAGCACGTGCACCGTGTCGCTGATCACGGCGGGAATCGTCCACGCTCTCGACGCGACGGCGTGCCCCGACAACGCCGTCGCGAGCGCGAGCCCGAGAATGCCGATCGCCGCAAGCGGCCACACGGCTCGCGCCGACCGAGCGAGCGCGACAATGAGGGCAGCCACGGACACCGCGGCGAGCATCAGGCCCCAGCCCCATGGAGTTCCCGACACGGCGGAAAGAAACTCCCCATTGGGGAGTGCGCCGCGCACGGCATACGACTGCGCGATGAGGCGTGCGACGACGAGCACCCCCAGAAGTCCACTGGCCATAAGCCCGGCGCGCGCGGCGCGATGGCGCGCATCCACCACGAAATCGGCGCCGAGGTCGGGCACCCGGTGGTGAGTCGCCGGGACGACGATCAGTGAGAACATCACCGCGCCGACCACAACGAGGATCGCGGCAAAGGTCAGAAGGCGAATGACGGCATAGGGCCACGAGTCGACACCGAACGCGGTATCGGCGTCGGCGATCGAATTGGGTGGCCGCGTGGTGTCGAGAGCCACTGGCGGTAACGCAGCACTCGCCGCTGAATCCATGGGCGACACTGCAAGCCCGGCGGCATCGACCGCGATTCGGAACGTGACGGTGCCGCGAACAGGGTGACCGTCGGCGCTGGTGATCTGCCACCGGATTCGATACCGCCCCGCGGTAAGCGGGCCAACCACGTCGGCGACGACGACGGCGGTCGAGTCAGGAGTGGCGACGCGGAGCTCCGACAGGGCGACGCGCTGCGAGTCGGGCCCGATGAGCTCGACCTGGGTGAACGCCAGTTGGGGCGGCTCGCTGAACGTGAGCCGGATCACGCGCGGAGCGACGCGAAGATCGGCGCCGTTGGCCGGCTCCGACCTGCGGAGAACGGTGTGCGCGAAAATCACCGCTGGCCACCCGATGACCAAGGCGGCGACGATGAGCGCACAGCTGCGTACGAATCGCATGACGGGATCTTATCGTGACGCGACGCCGCGAGGTAGCGCGTCCGGGTGTTTCGCCCGCGCGGGCACGCTTCGTGTACATGGCATCGGCGGGACATTCTCCGGAGGAAACTCGATGGGCGGGAGCAAGCCTAGTCAGTTCTGGCAGAAGGAGCCGCCAGCCACGGATCGCAAGTGGCGCACGGAAGACGAAGGTGTGCTCGAGCGGGAGAAGCACGAGTTCGCGGCGAGCGAAGCGGAGGATCGCGAGTTGATCCCCGGGCAGAATCGCAAACCGTCGAACCGGGCAAAGTCCCAGGCGAAAGGGAAGAAACGCGCGGGGAAGCGCGGGAAGTCCGGGCGCTGATCCGCACGGGCGGAGGGCGCGCCGTCCCGCGCCCCCGCCACCCTTCCGGAACCATTCGCTCGTGCGGTGCGTAATGCCCGCATGAGCTCCACTGCGTCATCGTGGCCGCGCACGTACTGGCGGCAGAGTCGCGCCCACCGTTACAGCCTTCTGTTCGCGCTCCCCCTCCTCGTGGCGTACGAGGCGCTGGCCGCCATCCTCGGTCACGGGGAAGAGCAAGCCATCCGGAACGGCGCCGACGTCCTCCTCAAAAGCGCGTTCATGGCACTGCTGGGCCAGCACGGCCCGCTCGTGTTCGGCGTGCTGCTCATTGGCGTGGCGCTCTGGCTGGTGATCCGCGACCTGCGCGCGCACGGCTCCAGGCTGTCGCCGCGCATTTTTGCCGCGATGACCGCGGAGTCGATCCTGCTGGCGCTGGCGTTCGGGATCGTCGTGTCGACGATCACCAGTCGCGTGCTCGCGCCGTTCGCGGCACTCGTGCAAACGCCGATGCAGGAGCTCGACGTCATGACGCAGCTCATGGTCTCGTTGGGGGCCGGACTGTACGAGGAGCTGCTCTTTCGCGTCCTGCTGGTCGGAGCGATCGCGGCGTTAGGTGCTCGCGTGCTGGGCTGGCGACCGCTCACGGCCGGCGCGGTCGCGGTCGGCGTCGGCGCGCTGATTTTTTCGGCCTTCCACTACATCGGGCCGTTCGGGGATCGCCTCGAAGCGGGATCATTCACCTTTCGCCTCATCGCGGGCATCTTCTTCAGCGCATTGTTCGTCACTCGCGGCTTCGGGATCACCGCCTGGACGCACGCGCTCTACGATGTCTTCCTGCTCTTTGGCTGAGCCATGAGCGACGCCGAGCTCCCTGTGGGAGAGCACCACCTGACGGTGAAACGCACCGCCCGATACTGCACGCTGGGGGATGAGGCGTTGCCCGCGAGCGACATCTGGGTCGTGTGTCACGGCTTCGCGCAGCTCGCCCGCGCGTTCATCGAGGAGTTCCGAGTCGTCTCCGGGCCCGGCCGTCTGATCGTCGCGCCGGAGGCACTCAACCGATACTATCTGAATCGTGAGGGCGGGCGCGCCGGCGCGAGCGCGCGCGTGGGTGCGACGTGGATGACGCGCGAGGACCGCCTCGCCGAGATCGACGACTACGTGGCGTATCTGGACGACCTGCACCGCGAGATCGCGGGCGAGCCACGCATACCGAGCGTTCGTGTCACCGCGCTCGGGTTCTCGCAGGGAACCGCGACCGTCGCGCGCTGGCTCGTGCACGGCTCGGCGAGAATCGATCGGTTGGTCTTGTGGGCGGGGCTTCTTCCGCCCGAAATCGACCCCGCTGGCGAGGCACGTGAGCGCCTCGTGTCAACAGACCTGGTGCTGGTGCGCGGAGCGCGAGACGACATGCTCGACGCCCAACAGCTCAATGCGCAGCGGGAGTCTCTCGCGAAGGCGGGCGCTCGCGTGACGGTTCTCGAATTCGACGGCGGGCACCGAATGGACCGTGACACGTTGACGCGGCTCGTCGGCTGAAGGCGCAAATGCACGCGCAATGCACGGGCATCCAGGTTCATGAGGCGACGCGGATTTCGCGGAAACGGCGCGCATCACGCTAATTGCTCCGTGCGCCATGATCCCTCCTCGACAGGAGTAAAAGCAGCTGCTTTTCCCCGCGCGAGGAGAGTTGGCCGGCACCAAGGACGTTCCGCGTGATCCGCGCCGTTTCGGCGAAATCCGCGTCGCCCGATGAACCTGGATGCCAGCCCGACCCTCTGAATTCTGAAATCTGAAGTCTGACACCTGACGTCTTTGCCGTCGCCCTACCCGTTGTAGATCTCTCCCCCGGCGGCGTACCGCTCCAGCACCGCCCGCGCCTCCTCGCGCAGCACCCCGTGCACGATCGTGATCCCGCGCTGCTCCAGATAGCGGTACGACTCCGGGAACACGGGCCCCTCGTCGAAGCGCGCCGTCATCGCGTCGTCGCGGGTCGCGCCGCACACCAGACGTCGCACCCCGCTCCACAACGTCGCCCCCAGACACATGGCGCAGGGGTCGCACGAGGAGATGAGCGTGTGGGCGGGCAGGCCGGGAGCGCCTAACGTGTAGCTCCCCACGCGGTGCTGCGCCATCATGAACGCGAGCACCTCGGCGTGCAGGATCGAGTTGTTCTCGGGCACCACCCGGTTCATGCCGACCGAAACGAGACGGCCCGTCTCCTCCTCCACGATCGCCGCGCCGAACGGGCCGCCCGTGCCGCGCGCGATGTTCTCGGCCGCCAGCGAGATCGCCAGCCGCATCCGCGCGTCGTCGGTGGGATACGGCTGCGACCAGTCGACGACGTCGTCGACCCACGCCGGTAGTGTGAGCGAGAGCCCGCGACCGTTCATGCGATGCGATCGCTCGGAAGGTGCCGGGCCGAGCGGCACATCGTGCGTACCGGACACGCATGGCAGCGCGCCACACGTGCCGTGCACACGAGGGCCCCGAGCTCCATGATCGCCTGATTGTGCGTCCACGTCGCGCGCCCGGTGCGCGGCAGCACGGCCTCGGCGATCGCCCACAGGGTCCGCTGGCCGCGCGTCGTCCGTGGGTCGACGCGAGGCGCGAAGACGCGGCGAAGCACGCGCGCAACGTTGGTGTCCACCAGCGGCGCGCGTCGCTCGTAGGCGAACGAGGCCACCGCTCCCGCGGTGTATGCGCCAATCCCGGGAAGTCGTCGCAGCTCCGCGGGGTCGGAGGGCAGCGCTCCAGGGCCCGTCGTGACCGTCCGCGCCAGTGCATGCAGATTGCGGGCGCGCGCGTAGTAGCCAAGTCCCGACCATGCCTCCATCACGCGCGACCGACGCGATCGGGCGACGGCATCGAGCGTGGGAAACTCGCGAAGAAACCCGCCGTACCGCTCGAGGACGCGGGCGACCTGCGTTTGCTGGAGCATGAGCTCCGAGATCAGCACGCGATAGGGATCACGCGTGCGGCGCCATGGGAGATCGCGCCCATGGGCGCGAAACCAGGTGCGGAGGCGGCGCCCAAAGTCGCGGCGCATGTCGTCGGGGACGCGCGCGGCGCGGGGCAAGCGAGCGGGTGTCATCGCGGCGCGAACGATATGAGCGCGGTCGGGCTCGCGCCAGCGCAAAACGTCGTGCGGGGCATTAGACTTCACACGCCAGTCGTACGCTCCCGCCTAACCCTCACGCCCGCTTCCAATGTTCATTCGTATCGCTGCCCTCGCGGTGGGGACGATCGCGCTCGTGACCGCGCCGTCCGCGCAGGCTCAGTCCGCGTCGTTCGCCTACGCACCCGGCGCCTCGCAGTATCGCGTGCAATCGACGACCAAGATCGTCCAGGAAGTCAGCGGTCAGACGACCGAGGGCGAGCTCAGCACGAACCACCTGCTCACCCTCGCCATCGGGCGCAAGGCGAAGGACACACTCGCGATCACGTACACGTGGGACTCGGCCCGCGTTGCGACGAGCGGCGGCATCCCCGCGCCCGACCTCTCCCGGGTGAGCGGGACGAAGGCCGCCGGGTTCGCGTCCGTCACTGGCCGAATGTATTCGTTCGACCCGGGCAAGGCGGCCGCGGAGGGCATGCCGGACATGGCCGAGTTCGAGATGTTCCTGCCCGTGGTCACGCCCGCGGACAAGAACGTCGGGGAGAGCTGGGTCGATACCCTAACGGTCAAGGGCCACCGCGGCGGCCTCGATGTCAACACGACCATCATCGTCACCTCGAAGATGGCGGGCGACACGACGTACGCCGGCGACAAGTCGTGGCGCATTCAGCGACATCTCACCTTCACGGTGTCGGGCGCCGGGGAGCAGCAGGGCATGGCGCTCGTGATCGAGGGCACCGGCACCGGCGAGCGCACCGATTACATCACGTCGAAGGGCGTCTATCTGGGCTCGGCGCTGACGCAGACATCGAAGAGCACCGTCTCCCTGCCCGTGAACAACATGACGATCCCGATGACGACGACGGTGACGTCGAAGGTGGAGCGCGTGAAAGGCTAGGAGTCCGGCCCCTGGGGACCCTTTGCATAACGCCTGACGACAGCCAGGAGCTCGCGGTCGTTGATCGGCTTGACGAGATAGTCATTGCCGCCGGCCGCGAGCGCCGTGTCGCGATCGCCTGACGCGGCGAGCGCCGTCAGGAACACGATCGGCACGCGCGCCATCGTCCCCGACTGCGAGCGGATCCGTCGAGCCGCCGTGACGCCGTCCATCGATGGCATGGCGATGTCCATCACGATGAGATCGGGATGTGACAGCTTCACGAGCTCGATCACTTCGCGCCCATCCCCGGCCTCGAGCACCTGGTAGCCCTCGGCCTCGAGGAGCGCGCGCGTCATCATCCGTTGAAAGATGCTGTCATCGGCGAGCACGATCGTGGGAACGCGTCGGCCCGCCCGTGTGGGCATCGGGGCGGGCCGGGACGAGCGCTTCTCGAGCGGAGACTGCTGCATAGACGCCTGCTGCATAGGTACTGCTCAAAAGGCAACGAGCGGGCCACGCAGGCGTCGAAGGGTCTGTTTTTCCCGTCGACTCACTCATCGCCCTTCCAGCGACGCTGACGCTTACGCTCGCGGAGCCGCCGCTTGTCCTCCAGCCGCGCCTCCACGGCGCCCCGCGGGACGCGGGTGCGTTTCCGCGCCTTCGGCACCGCCAGCGCCCGCCGAATCAGATCGCTCAAACGTGTCTCGGCGCGCTCGCGGTTCTGTCGCTGGCTTCGCGAGTCGCTCGCCACTACGCGGACAGTGCCTTCGTCGCTCACTCGCGAGCCTAACCGGGCCATCACGCGGGTCCGCTCGTCATCGGTGAGTGCCCGTGTGCGTGTCACGTCCCACGTGATCTCGATCCGCGTCGATGACGTGTTGACGTGTTGACCGCCAGGCCCGCCTGACCGGGTGGCCCGCACGACGAGCTCGGAACGGGGGATGGCGACGGTTTGTGTGATGCGGATCGCATCGCCGTCGGCGTCGTTCACGCGGCCGTGCCGGCTCCCGCGGGCGTCCGGTGCACCCGCACCGCCGCGACGCGGCGCCCATCCATGGCGACGACCTCGAGCTCTCCGCCCGGGAACTTGACCCGGTCACCGACGCGCGGAAGACGTCCAAGGCGCGAGAATACGTAGCCGCCGAGCGTCGACCAGCTTCCCTCGGGGATCGGGATGTTGTGATCGGACCGGACGTCGATGAGCGAGAGCGAGCCGGCCAGCTCGAGCACGCCGTCGCTCATCAGCGACGTGCGCGTCGCGAGGTCGTATTCGTCCGCGATGTCGCCGACGACTTCCTCGACGAGATCCTCCATCGTCAGGATCCCGGCGGTTCCGCCGTACTCGTCGAGAACGATGGCCATGTGCGCGCGCGTCCGTCGCAGGTCATCGAGCACGCGCTCGGCCGGCCGGCTGTCGGGGACGAACAACGGCTCGCGGAGGAGGTCCCGCAGGTTGAAGGCCTTCGAGCGGTCGTGAAGCCACAGATCCTTGGCGAGGAAGATGCCGACGACGTCATCGAGCGACTCCCCGTACACGGGATAGCGCGAGTAGCGCTCGCGGCGCACGGTGTCCCATACCTCCGCTTCCGTCGCGTCGGCCGGAATCGCCATGATCTCCGTGCGCGGGCGCATGACGTCGCGGGCCTTCTTGAAATGAAAATCGAAGACGCCTGCCAGCATCGCGCGGTCCGCTTCATCGAGGAGACCGTGGGCGCTCGTCTGCATGACGAGCATGCGGAGCTCTTCAGGGGAATGCACCCGCGCCGACTCCTCGACCGGGCGAAGCCCCAGCGACCTGAGCAGCCCGTTCGCGGTTCCGTTGAGCACCCAGATGAATGGGGTCATGGCCTGCGCGAACCACCGTAGTGGCCGCACCACCCACATGCTCACCACTTCGGGGTGAAGGAGCGCGAGCGACTTCGGCATCAGCTCGCCGAGCACGATGTGCAGGAACGTGATGATGAAGAACGCCGTGCTGATCGCGGCCACGCTGTGCACGGCGAGGCCCGGTGCCTCGTACCCGAACGCCGCCAGCGCCTGGTCGATGAGCGCCGCGAGCGTCGCTTCGCCGATCCAGCCCAAGCCCAGCGAAGCCAACGTGATACCCAGTTGCGTCGCCGAGATGTACTTGTCGAGGTGGGAGATCGTATGCTGAACGATGCGCGCCGTGGTGTTCCCGCGCGCGGCCAGTGCGTCGATGCGGCTTTTTCGCGCGCCCACCAGCGCGAACTCGGCCGCGACCATGAAGGCGTTGGCGAGCACGAGGACGATCACGGCCAGTAGCCGCAGCGCAACCTCGCCAAGCGTCAGATGATCGACTGAGGGCTCCACGTAACCCCTTGGTGCGGTAGTTCGTCGAAGATATAGCAAAATGCGACGGTCCGGGCACCTCGGCAGCGTCGCGAAACGCAAAACGGAGCGGATTGCGGATTGCTGATTGCGGGCTGCGGACCGCTATCGCGTGCTAATTCCCCCTCCGGTTCGCAATCAGCAATCAGCAATCCGCAATCCTCGATCTTTCCCCCATGCTCGACTCCCGCCGAATCGTTCGCTGGGCCTACATCGGCCGGCTGTCGCTGTCTGCCGCGATCTTCTCCGCGGCGCTTTTCGCGTGGGAAATCGCCAACCCGACGAACACCCGCCTCGCCGCGCTCATGCTCGTCGGGGCCATGATCTTCACGGTCGGCTCCGCATGGTTCGAGATGACACGCCCGGAGCGGACCGGGCGCGCTTTCTTCTATCTGCAAACTCTGTTCGACCTGATCCTCGTTACCGCCACCGTGCATATCACGGGCGGAGCGAGCTCGCCCTTTGCGGCCCTCTACATCCTCGTCATTGCCTACGCGTCCCTGGTGCTGCCCATCGGAAGTGGGCTCCTCGTGGCCGCATTCGGCAACGTTTTGTACATCGGCGACGTGGTCTGGAGCCATGGGCACGACATCGGAGCAAGCGTCTGGCTCCAGCTGGCGATCTTCGCGCTCGCCGCCCTCGGGACCGGCGTTCTGGCCGCTCGCATGCGCGAGGCCGGTGCCGGGCACGCACTGCAACTCGAGGCCCAGCTCGAGCGGGTGCGCCTGCAGGCGGATGACGTGCTGCGCACGATTCGCAGCGGGATTCTTACCGTCGAGCACAACGGCGCCCTCGCGTTCGCCAACCCGGCTGCCGGCCGCATGCTCGGCTTCGAGCCCATGCAGGCGATCGGAACGCCTATCCGCGAGCTGTTCGGCGACAAGGCGCCCGTTCTCGTCCAGGCGCTCGAGCGCACGATTCGCGATCGCATCCGCATCTCCCGATGGGAAGCGACCATTGCAGGCGAGGGCGGCCCGTTTCCCATCGGGCTGAACACCACCACGATCGATGCCGACGGCACGCCCGAAGGCATCTCGGCGACGGCGATCTTCCAGGACATCACGGACTCCAAGCGTCTGGAGGAGCTGCGCCTGCGGGCCGAGCGTCTCGAGGGCGTGGCGGAGCTCAGCGCATCGCTCGCGCACGAGATCAAGAACCCGCTGGCCTCGATTCGAAGCGCTGTCGAGCAGCTCTCGCGCGCTCCGCAGACGACCGAGGATGCGCGAACGCTTGCCGCGCTGATCATTCGCGAATCGGACCGGCTTTCGCGGCTGCTCTCGGAGTTCCTCGACTTCGCGCGCACACGCGTGACCCGCATCGCGGAAGTGGATTTGGGCGACCTGGTGAAGGGCGCCGTGAAGCTCGCCGCGACGCACCCCGATGGGCACAAGCGCGTTCGCGTCTCGTGCGCGACCCCCACGCACGGCATTCCCGTCGAAGGTGATGAGGACCTGCTCCACCGCGCGGTCTTCAACATCGCGCTCAATGCCGTGCAGGCGGCGCGCAACGACGGCCACGTCTGGGTGGAGGTGGCATCAGTGCCTCCCGAGCAGCTTCCGGTCGGCGTCTCGTTCGAGCGTGGCGCCGCTTCCGTTCGCATCACCGACGATGGTCCCGGCATTCCCGCGGAAGTCCGCGGCAAGATGTTCGACCCGTTCGTGACGACGAAGCCCGGCGGTACCGGCCTCGGTTTGCCGATCGTGCACCGCGCGATCGAGGCACACCGCGGCCTCGTCTTCGTCGATAGCGGTAGCTCAGGAACCCGCTTCACCGTGCTCCTGCCGCGCCGCCAGCCCAAACCCGAGGAGTCCCCGTGATCGCCCCCGCCTCCGATCCACGCCCCAGCGTGCTGATCGTGGATGATGAATCCGCGATCCTCGACACGCTGCGGATTCTGTTGAAGAACGAAGGCTTCGAGACGCACGTCGCGCTCGGTGGCAAGCAGGGCATCGAGCGTCTGCAGGACGTGAAGCCCGACATCGTCATCACCGATGTGCGGATGCCTAACGTCGGCGGTCTGGAGGTCCTGAGCGCGGCACGCCAGCGCGACCCGGATCTCCCGGTGATCCTCATGACCGCGCAAGCCGACCTCCGGTCGGCGATCCAGGCGGTGAACGCGGGCGCGTACTACTACGTGCAGAAGCCGTTCGCCAACGACGACATCGTGGCGATTCTGCGCCGCGCCGCCGAGCATCGGCAGCTTCGCGTCGAGAACAAGTCGCTCAAGCAGGAGATCAAGCGCCGCGGGTTCGACACGTCCTCGCGTCCGATCGGACGGAGCAAGGCGTGGCTCGACGTGCTGCGGCTCGCTGAGACGGTCGCACCATCCGAGTCGACGGTGCTCATTCAGGGCGAGTCGGGAACCGGGAAGGAAGTGGTTGCGCGATACATTCACGAGCTTTCGGGACGGGCGAACGCGCCCTTCCTCTCGATCAACTGCGGTGCGCTGCCCGAGTCCCTGCTCGAGAGCGAGCTCTTCGGTCACGTGAAGGGCTCATTCACCGGTGCCGTGAAAGACAAGGCAGGTCTCTTCACCGCCGCCGCTGGCGGAACGTTCTTCCTCGACGAAATCGGCGAGACGACGCCGTCGACGCAAGTGAAGCTGCTGCGCGCACTGCAGGAGCGTGAGATCATCCCTGTCGGTGCGACGGAAGCCATACCGACGGACGCGCGGGTGCTCGCCGCAACGAACCGGGAGCTGGAGGAGGAGATGAAGCGGGGGGGATTCCGCAGCGATCTCTTCTATCGCCTGAACGTGTTTGCGCTGCACCTTCCGCCGCTGCGGCACCGCAAGGAGGACATTCCGCTCCTCGCGACGTCCTTCCTCGAGCGCACCGCGAAAGTACGTGGAGAGCCGCTCAAGCGGCTCAGCGAAGAGGCGCTCGAGATCATGCGGGAGTACGCGTGGCCCGGCAACGTCCGTGAGCTCGAGAACTCGCTCGAGCGCGCCGCCATCCTGACGACGGGGGAGATCATCGATCCGTCGACGCTGCCCGAGCGGATCACCGAGCGCCGATCGGAACCGCTCGTCAACGAGCGAGGTCCGACCAACCCTACCCTGGACGTCATCGAGCGGGCGTACATCATGTGGGTCCTGCAGAGCGAGGGAGGCAACAAGAGCCGGGCGGCAGAGGTGTTGGGCATCGACCCCTCCACGCTCTACCGCAAGCTCTCGCGATTCGGCGTCGAAGTCTGACCATGACGGCGCGGCCGCTTCCGTCGCTCCGCTGGGAGCTGCTCGGGAACCTCGCGGTTCTCGCGACCGCCGCGCTCATGCTCGCCGTCGCGAGCCTGCTCGTGTTCACTGGGATCGCCGACAGCCGGAACGCCGCGTTGTGGCTGACGATGCTGATCATCGCCGACGTCATGATCTTCGTCGTGTTCGGCGGCTACCTGGTGCGACGACTCGTCATCCGGCCGGTCGACGAGATCGTCGCCGCCGCGGAGGCGATCGCGGAAGGTGACCTCGCGCGACGCGCTCCGGAGATGAACTCGGTGGAGCTCGCACGGCTGGCGACGAGCCTCAACCGCATGACGACACGCCTGCTCGAGGAGCAGACGCTCGTCGTGCGCGCCGAGAAAATGGCGAGCGTCGGCCGGTTGGCCGCGGGTATCGCTCACGAGATCGGCAATCCCCTTGGGGCGATCAATGGCTACACGCACCTTGCTCGGCGCCGGCTCCGCGACAGAGGGCTCGACGATGAGCTCGATGCCATCGAGCGGGAGACGACCCGCATCGACCGCATCGTGCGTGGCTTGCTGGACTATGCGCGGCCGCGTCGCGCGACGCCCGAGTCGATCGACATCGAGGAGTGCGTCGAGCGCGTGGTGACGATGCTCCGTGATCAGGGCGCCCTCAAGGACGTCCAGGTCCATACGGAGATTCCGGCGGGCGTTCCCGCGCTCTCGGGCGATCGCCACGAGCTCGAGCAGGCGCTCGTCAATCTCCTGCTCAACGCGGTCGACGCCATGGAGGGACGCGGCGCGGTGACGATCGCAGCGCGCGGGGACTCACTGGCCTCGCTTCGCGATGATGCTGCCGTGCGGAAGGGTGATTCGCCCAGCGTGATGGCCGAGCGTGAGCGAAATCCGCGCGTGCGAGCATGGCTGCACCGGGTCGGTGAGCCCTCGCGCATTCTTACCGTGACAGTCGCGGATTCCGGTCCAGGCGTCGACCCCGATGACATGGAGCGCATCTTCGATCCATTCTTCACGACCAAGCCTCCGGGGAAAGGCACCGGCCTCGGCCTCGCCATCGTCGCTCGGATCGTCGACAACCTCGGCGGTGTCGTCTGGGTGCGTCCCGCGCGGGAAGGGGGAGCCGCGTTCGTCATGATGTTTCCGCTCGGCGTTGTGGTGTCGGCGCCGGTGAGTCTCATGCCGCGCGTTCGTGAGGGAGCGCTCGCCCGATGAGCGGCATGCGTATCCTCATCATCGACGATGAGCCCGCACTGCGGCACACGATCTCGGCGATCCTGCACGACGAAGGACACGAGGTGACGACCGCGACTGACGGGGCGGATGCGCTCGCCAGGCTCGCGGTGGCTCCGGCGGATCTCATTCTCTGCGATGTGCGGATGCCGACGATGGATGGGATGACCTTCCTCGAGCGTCACGTCGGGAATGGTGGCTCAGGCCTGGTCGTGATGATGAGCGCGTATGGAGATTCCGAGACCGCCATCGCCGCCATGCAGCGCGGCGCCTATGACTGGATCCAGAAGCCATTTCGCGCCGAGGAGATCGTGCTGGTGGTACGGAAGGCGGTCGAGCGGGAGCGACTGCGCGCAGAGGTGAAGCGGCTCGAGGGTGAGCTGTCGACGCTGCGTCAGTCGAGCGACGCGATCATCGGCCGCAGCGAGGTCATGCGGACGGCCCTCGACGTCGCGCGCAAAGTCGCGCGTCATCCGGCGACGGTACTGCTCACCGGGGAGAGCGGAACGGGGAAGGAGATCGTCGCGCGTCTCATTCATCGCGAGAGCCCGCGAGCGGGCGCGCCGTTCGTCGCCGTGAACTGCGGCGCGATCCCCGAGGCTCTGCTCGAGAGCGAGCTGTTCGGGCATGAGAAGGGTGCCTTCACCGGGGCGACGCGGGACAAGGCGGGGCTCTTCGAGGAAGCACACGAGGGCACGCTCTTTCTCGATGAGATCGGTGAGCTGCCGGCAGCGTTGCAGGTGAAGCTGTTGCGCGCGCTGCAGGAAGGCGAAGTACGCCGCGTGGGCGCGAACGCATCGAAGGCCGTCGATGTGAGAGTCATTGCGGCGACGAATCGCGATCTGCAAGCGGATGTCGCGAGCGGCCGCTTCCGTGCCGACCTCTTTTATCGAATCAACGTCGTGGCGATCGCGCTGCCGCCCCTGCGCGAGCGCCCCGACGACGTGCCGGAGCTCGCGCTCTTCTTTCTTGGGCGACACGCCGCGCGCATGGGTCTCGAGGCGCAGGGCATTTCGCCGAGCGCGATGCGGATTCTCGCCGAGCATTCGTGGCCGGGAAATGTGCGCGAGCTCGAGCACGCGATCGAGCGCGCGCTGGTGATGACGGGAGGGAAGACGATCGAGGCAGCGGATCTCCCATCGCCGGTGCGCTCGAGCGGCCGCCACGCGGCCGTGACGGACGGGACGCTCTCGGTGAAGCACCAGACGACCGAGCTCGAGAAGGCGTTGATCCGTCGCGCGCTGGAGCATACGCGGGGCAACCGAACGCGTGCGGCGCGGTTGCTGGAGCTCTCGCACCGCGCGCTGCTGTACAAGATTCGGGAGTACGGGTTGGAGTAAGGGGTGCGTACTGCGTACTGCGTACTGCGTACTGCGTACACTGCAACCACCCCCCGCTCGCGAACTCTCGCCGCCCTTCGCAGCACGCAGTACGCAGCACGCAGTACGCAGTGTGTGTCCCGTCTCTGCAAACAGTTGCAAAGCTGAACCTCTTTGCATAGTCAGCCGGTCGCCCGAACAAACACAAGGCTCTGCCAAATAACGACTTAGCGTATGGCACGCGTCGCGCCCATAGGGCAGGGCGCCACCCAGGAGCCTTCATGCGCACTACACGCTTCGCGTTCACGGTCCTCGAGCTCATCACCGTGATGAGCATCATCGGCATTCTCACCGTGATCGCCCTCCCCAAGTTCACCGAGACCGTCCGCAACTCCAAGGTTCGGTCGGCGCGCGATGAGGTCGTGTCCTACTTCATGCGCGCGCACGCCGTCGCCATTCAGC
>DATFFP010000095.1:0-27406 GCA_035249985.1 Gemmatimonadaceae bacterium | reverse complement strand
CGGCGAACGCCCTGATCGCGGCCCCCGTCGCGTGCGCGGCGACGTGGAGCGCCGGCGGCCCCCGACCACCGAGGGCGAATAGCTCGCCCGAATGCTCTACGGCGCGCGCGGCGGTTGGATCGAGGTCATCGCGGGCGTGATGTTCAGCGGCAAGAGCGAGGAGCTCATCCGCCGCGTGCGTCGCGCGATGATCGCACGGAAGAAGGTGCAGGTCTTCAAGTCGCATCTCGATGAGCGGTACCAGGGATTGTACGCCGTGTCGAGTCACGACGGTCGCTCCGTGGAGGCGATCCCCATCGATTCATCGATTCAGATCGCACAGCAGCTGAACACGCTCGCCGATGTGATCGCGATCGACGAGGCGCAGTTTCTCGACGCGGGGATCGTTCCGCTCGTGCGCTCCTTCGCCACGCGCGGCTTGCGCGTCATCATCGCCGGAACGGATACCGATTTCCGCGGAGAGCCCTTCGGCGCGATGCCGCAGCTCATGGCGGATGCGGAGCTGGTCGACAAGCTGCATGCGATCTGCGTGATCTGCGGCGGGCCGGCGAGTCGCAACCAGCGCATCATCGACGGGCGCCCAGCCGGTTACGATTCCCCGACCATCATGGTCGGTGGGCGCGAGTCGTACGAGGCGCGTTGCCGCCATTGTCATCAGGTTCCGCGCGTCGACGAGGACCAGGTGGCCCTTCTGTGACACGCACCGTTGACGGCTCCGTCCAGTTATTCCTACCTTGCGCGCACGATCCCTGAACGCCGTGGAGACGCGAATGCTTCTGGTCGGGCTCACCGGCAACATCGCCAGCGGAAAATCGACGGTGGCCCAGCTGTTTGGGCAGTGGGGCGCAACACTGATCGACGCCGACGTTCTCGCGCGGCAGGCGGTGGACGTTGGCATGCCCGCCTACCACGCGATCGTCGAGCGATGGGGCGAAGGGGTGACCGCGCCTGATGGCCTCATCGACCGTCGCGAGCTCCGCCAGCGCGTGTTCTCGGACAGCGAGCAGCTCGAGGCGCTCAACGCCATTGTACACCCGGAAGTGCAGCGCCTTCGCGACCAGCTCGTCGACGATGCGCGCCGCCGAGGCGACCGCATCGTGGTCTGCGACATCCCGCTCCTGTTCGAGCGGCGTCTCGCCGAGCAGTTCGACCGCATCGTCCTCGTCGATGCCCCCCGTCCGGTGCGCATGGACCGCCTCGTGCGAGATCGCGGACTCGAGACCACGGAAGCGATGAAGATGATCGCCTCGCAGATGCCCGCCGAGCTGAAGCGGGCGCGCGCGGACTATCTCATCGACAATACCGGCACGCGGCAGGAGCTGGAGTTTCGCGCGCGCGAGGTATGGGAAGCGCTCCAGAGGGATGCGGTGCCTGCTGCGTCATGAACGAACGGCAGAGACGTCAGATGTCAGAATACAGAATTCAGAATTCAGAGAAAACTACGGGAAGCCATTGGTGGCTCCCCGTGGTCGTTTCTGAATTCTGAATTCTGGATTCTGACATCTGACGTCTCTGCCGTTGAACCCGTTCCTTGACTCTGCAGCAGGAGCCCTCTAGCTTGGCGCCGTTTCCCTCCCCCGGAGCGTAGGGCGTGGCTGATCTGCCGAAGGATCTCCTCTACACCGAGGAGCACGAGTACGTGAAGGCCACCGACGATCCGGGCATCGTGCAGATCGGCATTACCGACTACGCGCAGGGCGAGCTTGGCGACGTCGTCTACGTGGAGCTGCCAACGGTCGGCACCTCATTTGGCCGCATGGATGTGTTCGGCACGATCGAGGCGGTCAAAGCGGTCTCCGAGCTCTTCTCGCCCCTGAGCGGCGAAGTCGTCGCCGTCAACACCCGGCTCGACAAGGAACCGGCGCTCGTGAACACCGACCCCTACGGCGACGGATGGATGATCCGTCTCCGACTGAAAAACGAGGGGGAACGGAAGCAGCTCATGAATGCCGAGGCGTACGGGACGCACATCGGACAATGAGTGGGGAGTGAGGGAGTCTGATGCAGTAAAGCTACCCATCAAATTCCACTCCTCACTCCTCACGCCTCACTCGCCCGCGACGACCTCCGCATACGCGTCCGTCGGCGGGCACGAGCACACGAGATTGCGGTCTCCGTAGGCACTCTCCACGCGCGCGACTGACGGCCAGAACTTGAAGTCGCGCGTCCATGGAGCCGGGAACGCCGCGCGCTCACGCGAGTACGGTCGGTCCCAGTCGGTCGCGACCACGCGGTGCATCGTGTGCGGCGCATTCTTCAGCGCGTTGTTCTGACGGTCCATGATGCCGAGCTCGATCTCGCGAATCTCCTCGCGAATGGCGATCAGCGCGTCGCAGAACCGATCCAGCTCCTCCTTCGACTCGCTCTCGGTCGGCTCGACCATCAGCGTCCCGGCCACCGGAAACGACACCGTGGGAGCGTGGAAGCCATAATCCATGAGCCGCTTCGCGATGTCCTCCACATCGACCCCGGCGGACTGCTTGAGCGGCCGCGTGTCGAGGATGCACTCGTGGGCGACGGTGCCGTTTCGTCCCTTGTAAAGCACGGGGTAGTGACCCTCGAGACGCTTGGCGATGTAGTTCGCGTTGAGGATCGCCACCTTGGTCGCCTTCGCGAGGCCCTGCGCTCCCATCATGCGGATGTACAGGTAGGAGATCGGGAGGATGCTCGCGCTTCCCCACGGCGCTTCGCTGACCGCGCCAGTTGCCTTCGCCCCACCCACTGCGACCACCGGGTGGCCGGGAAGGAACGGCGCGAGATGCTTCGCGACGCAGATGGGTCCCATCCCGGGCCCACCGCCGCCGTGCGGGATGCAAAACGTCTTGTGCAGGTTGAGATGACAGACATCGGCGCCGATGTCGCCCGGGCGCGCCACGCCAACCATCGCGTTCATGTTGGCGCCGTCGAGATACACCTGTCCGCCATGCGCATGGACGATCTCACAGACGCGCCGAATCGATTCTTCGAACACGCCGTGCGTCGACGGATACGTCACCATGAGCGCCGCCAGTCGCGGCGCGTGCTCCGTCGCCTTCGCCTCGAGGTCCCCCACGTCGATGTTTCCATCGTCATCGGTCTTCACCACGACCACGCGCATGCCCGCCATCACAGCGCTCGCCGGATTGGTGCCGTGCGCCGACTGCGGAATGAGACAGACGTCCCGATGCGTGTCCCCGCGCGACTCGTGATACGCGTGTATCACGAGCAAGCCCGCGTACTCGCCCTGCGACCCCGCGTTCGGCTGTAACGAGGTCGCCGCAAAGCCGGTGATCTCGGCGAGATCGCGCTCGAGCTGCGCGAACATCTCCCCATACCCTTCGGCCTGCGCGCGCGGCACGAAGGGATGCAGCCCGCCGAGCTCCGGCCACGTGACCGGATACATCTCGGCGGCCGCGTTCAGCTTCATCGTGCACGATCCAAGCGGGATCATCGAATGCACGAGGGAGAGATCGCGCGACTCGAGCTTGCGCATGTAGCGCACCAGCTCCGTCTCGGAGTGATGGGTGTTGAAGACGGGGTGCAGCAGATACGGAGTCGCGCGCGCGTGCGGGACGTCGAACTTCTCGTCCGCCTTGCCGGCCAGCGATCCGACCTCGACGCCGGCGTCGCGACCGCCGTTGAACACGGCCAGGAGGTCGCGCACATCATCGAGCGTATGTGTTTCGCCAAACGCCACGGTGACCGCGTCGGGGAGCACTCGGACGTTCATGTCGCGGGAGGCCGCGAGCGTAGCGATGGCATCCGCGCTTCGTGGCGCTCCCGCGCCGCACTCCACGCGAACCGTATCGAAGAACGGCGCCGCCGCCGCCCGGAAGCCGAGCCGCTGAACGCCCGCCGCGAACACCGCCGCCAGGCGATGTACGTTCCGCGCAATGCGCCGCAGCCCTTCCGGTCCGTGATAGACGGCGTACATCCCCGCGATCACCGCCAGCAGCACCTGCGCCGTGCACACGTTGCTGGTTGCCTTCTCACGCCGGATATGCTGCTCACGCGTCTGCAGCGCCATCCGCAATGCCGGGCGTCCCTCGGCATCGCGCGAGACGCCGATGATGCGGCCCGGCAGCTGGCGCTTGAACTCATCGCGCGTCGACAGGTACGCCGCGTGCGGTCCGCCGTACCCGAGCGGCACGCCGAAGCGCTGCGTGTTGCCGACGGCGATGTCAGCGCCCCACTCCCCCGGCGGCGTCAGGAGGGTCAGCGCGAGCAGGTCCGCCGCGACGACGACGAGCGCCTCCGACCCATGGGCGCGTTCGACGAGATCGCGGTAGTCGTGGATGGCGCCATCCGTCGCTGGGTACTGCACCAGCACGCCGAAGACATCGCTGCCAAGCTTGGCGGAGCGATGATCGCCCACGACCACATCGATGCCACGTACGTGCGCGCGTGTGCGCACGACGTCGATCGTTTGCGGATGGCAGAGCTCCGAGACGAAGAACGTGTTCTTGCCAGCGGTACCGCGGACCGCATACGCCAGGGTCATCGCTTCAGCCGCGGCGGTGGACTCATCGAGCAACGACGCGTTCGCGATCTCCAGTCCCGTGAGGTCGATGACCACGGTCTGGAAGTTCAGCAGCGCCTCGAGGCGTCCCTGCGCGATTTCCGCCTGGTACGGTGTGTACGCCGTGTACCAGCCGGGATTCTCGAGAATGTTTCGCTGAATGGGCGGCGGCGTGATCGTCTCGTAGAATCCGAGACCGAGAAAGGACCGCGTCAGCCGGTTTTTGCGAGCCAGCGCCCGTAAACCCGCCAGCGCTTCGAATTCGGACTGGGCGGGAGGAAGCGCGAGCTCGCCACGCATGCGAATCGCGGCAGGTACGGTCGCGTCGATGAGCTCATCGAGCGACGCGTAACCCAGCGTCCCGAGCATTTCCTTCGCTTCGTCGTCCGAAGGCCCGATATGCCGTGAAGAGAAGGAATCCGGCACCAGGAGGGGAGTCGTGGCGGTTGGCATGTGCCTGAATTTACCTTGCCATCACTTCAATGGAATCCACGACGGCTTTCCCGGGCTCAGCCCGGGACGACGGCTCGCGGCCGAAAGACACAGCCTGGTTGCTCGTGTCTCCAGCGGCCGACGGCGCGACGAACATGGCGATCGACGAAGCGCTGCTCCGTCGAGCCGGTCAGACCGGCGAAACGGCATTCCGGGTATACGCCTGGGCGACGCCGACGGTCTCCCTGGGTCGTAACCAGCCCGGCCGCGGCTGCTACGATCTCGACGTCGCCCGTGCCAGGGGCATCGATTTCGTGCGGCGCCTCACCGGCGGGCGCGCGATCCTGCATCATCATGAGATCACGTACGCCGTCGCCTCTCCCCTCTCCGCCTACGGATCACTGTCGGAATCGTATCGGACGATCAATCGTCTGCTCCTGGAGGCACTCCGCACGCTGGGGGTCGACGCACGAGAGGAGCAGGCATCGACTCGGGCACCTGCTCCAAGCATGGCGCCGTGCTTCGACGTACCGGTGACAGGTGAGCTGGTCGCGGATGGACGGAAGCTCGTGGGCAGCGCGCAGGTGCGGGATGGAGGGGCTTTCCTGCAACATGGGTCGATTCTCCTGGAGGACGATCAGCAGCTCCTCACGGAGATGCTCGGCCATCGGGAGCCGTCGCCCGCGCCCGCGACGTTGCGAGCGCTGACGGGCCGGCTGGTGACGGTACAGGAGTTCGCCGACGCTCTCGCGACATCGGTCGCCCTGCACGATGGACGCTCGCCGCGCATGTTGGAGCTCGACGAGCCACTGCTCGATGATGTTCGTTCGCTCGTTCGCACTCGATACGCTCTCGCCGACTGGACGTGGCGCCGCTGACCTCGTTGCTCTTTCGCTTCTCGCCTTGACGCACCATCGCGGCGGTACGCATTGTTGCCGCGCTTCCACCACCCCGACGACCATGCATTTGCGCCCCGTTCTCGTGCTCGCCCTGTCCGCCATCGTGGCGTGCCGCGCCAGCGACCGCAGCGACGCCGACGCCGGCGGCACCCTGATCATGACCGTTGCCGCAGAGCCCGACGCGCTGCTGCCGATCACCACCACCAGCGTGGCAGGCAATCAGGTGGCCGACATCATCTTCGAGCGGCTGGCCGAGCCGGGCGATTCGATGAACACGCGAGGGGATGGCGGGTTCGATCCAGAGCTGGCGGAGAGCTGGACCTGGGCGCCGGACTCGCTTTCGATCGCGTTCAAGCTGCATCCCGATGCCCGGTGGCACGACGGCGAGCCGGTGACGGCGCGCGATGTCGCGTTCAGCTTCGATATCCACAAGGATCCTGAGGTCGGCTCCTCGGTGGCGCCGCTGCTCGCGCGCATCGACTCCGTCACGGTCCGCGACTCACTCACCGCCGTCGTGTGGTATCGGCAGCGGTATCCCGAGCAGTTCCTCGACGCGGCGTTTCAGGTGCGCATCCACCCCGAGCACTGGCTCGGCAAGGTGAAGCGGTCGGAGTACACCACGTCACCCGTCGTCCGGTCACCCGTCGGCAGCGGTCGCTTCAAGTTCGCGCGGTGGGAGCCGGGCACGCTCGTCGAGGTGGTCGCGAACACCGACCATTATCGCGGCCGGCCGCATCTCGATCGCATTCTCTGGACGATCGCGCCCGACTTCAACACCTCCGCGGCGCGCCTCTTCAGCGGAGAGGCGGACTATCTGGAGTATCTGCGCCCGGAGAACGTCGAGCAGATCAAGAAGCATCCCGAGCTGACCATAACGCGGTACGGCTCGCTCGACTACGGCTTCATGTGGCTCAACCTCCGCGACCCACGCAACAATGCCCGGCCGCATCCCATTTTCGGCGACGTCGGCGTACGGCGCGCGCTATCGATGGCGGTCGATCGCGAGAAGGCCGTGAAGAACGTGCTCGGCGATCTCGGCTTCGTCTCGGTGGGTCCGCTGCCGAGGGCGCACCTGTACGGCGACACCACCTTGAAAACGCCAGGCTATGACCTGGAGGGTGCGAAGCGGCTGCTGGATTCGCTGGGATGGCGGGACGCCAATGGCGACGGCATTCGCGAGAAAGGCGGTCGCCAGCTGCGCTTCTCGCTGGCGGCCCCCACGTCGAGCCAGACCCGTATCCGTTTGTCGGTGGTGCTGCAATCGATGCTGCGCGAGGTGGGAGCACGCGTGGAGCTCGACCACATGGAGATCCGCGCGTTCCAGGAGCTCCTCGTTCGCAAGCGGTGGGATGCCGCCATGCAGGCGTGGCGCACGGACCCCACGCCGTCGAGCATCATTCAGACCTGGGGGATACCGTCAGTGAAGGATGGCGTCAACTTCGGATCGTATGAGAACCCGACGTTCGACGCCGCGATCGACAGCGCGACGACCTCGATGGATGCGCGCCGCGCCCAGGAGCACTACAGGCGCGCGTACGAGACGATCATCGCCGATGCTCCTGCGATCTGGCTCTACGAGCCGGTGAACGCGGCGGGCCACCACAGCCGCATCAAGGTGGCGGCAATGCGACCCGATGCGTGGTGGACTCGTATTCACGACTGGCACATCCCTCGTAACGAGCGCATCCCGCGCGATAACATCGGGCTGCGCGCCGCTACGCCGTAGCCGATGCGGGCCCTGGTCGCCCGCCGGCTGCTCCAGGCCGCCGTCATCGTCGCGATCGCGGCGACGACGGCGTTTCTGCTGGTGCAGCTGGCGCCCGGCGATCCGTTGATCGGCCTGATAGAAAACCCCCGCGTGCCGCCGGAGGTGCGGGAGCTTTTGCGCGCGCGGTGGGGCCTCGATCGGCCAATCCACGAGCAATACGTGCTCTACCTGCGGAATCTCGCGCAGGGCGACCTCGGGTGGTCGTTCTCGCAAGGTCGCCCCGTCGCTGAGGCCATCCGTGCCGCGCTGCCTAACACGCTCCTGCTCATGAGCGTTGCCCTGATCGGGGCATTCGCGCTCGGCGTGGCTGCCGGGGTCATCCGCGCCGGACGGCGTGGATCGATCGCCGATCGCGCCCTCGGCGCGGGAACGCTGGTGTTCTATTCGATGCCCGACTTCTGGCTCGCGATCATGGCAATGCTGGTATTCGCGTACTGGATACCGGTGTTCCCCACGTCGGGGATGACGACCGCGGTCGTGTACGACTACCTCTCCCCTTTCGGAAAGGCGATCGATCGGCTCCGCCATCTCGTCCTGCCGGCGACGACCCTGGTGCTCCTGCTCGCCGCGATCATCGCGCGCTATCAGCGCGCTGCGTTTCTCGATGTCGCCACGCAGGACTTCGTGCGGACGGCGCGCGCCAAGGGACTGCCGGAGCGGGCGGTGCTCTGGCGCCACGTGCTGAGGAACGCCCTTCTGCCGGTAATCACGCTCCTTGGCCTGGCGCTGCCGATGCTCGTCGGGGGGGCCGTGTTCATCGAGCAGGTCTTCGCGTGGCCCGGCATTGGCCGCCTGGCGGTCAACGCCATCGCCGCCCGGGACCACTCGCTGGTGATGGCCATCGTCGTCATGGGAAGTGTTCTCGTGACGTTAGGCAGCCTGCTGGCGGATCTGCTCTACGCGGTCGCCGACCCGCGCCTTCGCCTGCACGCTCCCATGCACACATGACGGTCGTCATGTGGCTGGTGGCGATCGCGCTCGCGGCGGCGGTCGTCGCGGCCGTTGGGCGGATGTGGGCGCGCATGGGAGCCGGAGGGGGGCCCTGGGGCACCGCGCTCAGTCGGCTGCAGCGCAATGCGGGCGGCATGTTGGCACTGCGCTTCCTCATCTTCGTCGCCATGGTCGCGATTTTCGCCCGCTGGCTCGCGCCGTTCGATCCGAATGTTCAGCTCGACATCATCGCGCTCGCCTCACGTCCGCCGAGCCCGGTGCACCCGTTCGGCACCGATATCTATAGCCGCGACGTGCTGAGCCGTCTCGTACATGGCGCGCGGATCTCGCTGTCGGTGGCGCTACTCGCCGTCCTGCTCTCGATCACCGTCGGCACGGCGTACGGCGCGATCGCCGGCTATCTCGGCGGCCGCGTCGACGCGGTGATGATGCGCGTCATCGACGCGATGCTCTCGATTCCAAGAATTCTCGTTCTCCTGGCCATCTTCGCCTTGTGGGGACGCGTTTCCCTCGGCGCGCTGGTGCTCATCCTGGGGCTCACCGGCTGGTTCTCGACCAGCCGGCTGGTACGCGCTCAGGTACTTCAGCTCAAGACCGAAGAGATGGTCGTCGCCGCGCGTGCCCTGGGCGCCCGTCATCGCCGAATTCTGTGGCGGCACATTCTTCCCGGCGTCACGTCGACCGTCGTGGTCGCCGCCACGCTTGGCATCGGCAACGTCATCATTCTCGAGGCGGGCCTGTCGTTTTTGGGTGTCGGGGTGCAGGCGCCGACCGCGAGCTGGGGCAACATCGTCGCTGACGGCTCGAGCAACGTCGCCGGCATGTGGTGGATGTCGCTGTTCCCTGGTCTGGCGATCGTGCTGACGGTCATGGCGTTCAACGTCATCGGCGACGCCTTGCGGGACGCGCTCGACCCGAGGGAGATTCAGCCCGCATGACGACCCCGGGAACCGGGCCGCAGGCCTTGCTGACCGTCCGAGACCTTCGAACGTACTTCCGCACCGACGCCGGTGTCGCGCGCGCGGTGGACGGAGTCTCGTTCGACGTGATGCCGCGCGAGACGATTGGAATCGTCGGGGAGTCCGGGTGCGGCAAGTCCGTCACATCGCTCTCCATCATGCGCCTGATTCGCCCGCCCGGAACGATCGAGCCCGGCAGCGCCGTCGAGTTCGAAGGACGCAACGTGCTCGGGCTACCGGAGGCGGAGATGCGAAAAATCCGCGGCAACCGGATCGCCATGATCTTTCAGGAGCCGATGACCTCGCTCAATCCGGTCTTCACCGTCGGAGAGCAGATCGCGGAGGTCGCGCGCGTTCACGCGAACGCGACGCGCCGCGACGCGTGGGATCGCGCAGTGGAGATGCTTCAACTGACCGGCATTCCCGCGCCGGCACAGCGCGCCAAGGAATATCCCCATCAGCTCTCCGGCGGTATGCGACAACGCGTGATGATCGCGATGGCGCTGGTCATGAACCCGGCACTGCTCATCGCCGATGAGCCCACCACCGCCCTCGACGTCACCATCCAGGCGCAGATCCTCGAGCTGCTGCAGCAGCTTCAGGAGCGGTTCGCGATGTCGATCATCCTGATCACGCACGATCTCGGAGTGATCGCCGAGATGGCGCAGCGCGTCCTCGTGATGTACGCCGGGGAGATCGTCGAGCAGGCGTCGGTGGGCGAGTTGTTCGCTCGCCCGCATCACCCCTACACGGAAGGGCTGCTCGCGGCGATGCCGACGCTGGGCGCCGCGCGCTCGCGCCTTGCGGTGATACCAGGGACCGTTCCCGCCCCAACACGTTGGCCGCCCGGGTGTCGCTTTCACGACCGCTGTCGTTATGCGTGGGACCGTCCGGAGCGAGAGCATCCGCCGCTGTTCGACGTGGGAGCGGCCCACTGGTCGCGCTGCTTCCTCGCCGAGGAGCCTGACCGTCGCCAACAGGTCACCGACCTCAGGGCGGCCGGAGGCGGCGCGTGAGCCGGTCGCTCCTCTCCGTACGCGATCTGGTCAAGCACTTTCCGATCACGCGCGGCGTCTTCGGACGGACCGTCGGCGCGGTACGGGCGGTGGACGGGATCTCGTTCGACGTGAAGGAGGGCGAGACGCTCGGCCTCGTGGGTGAATCGGGGTGCGGGAAGACGACGGCCGGCCGGGCCATTCTTCGTCTCATCGAGCCCACGGCGGGACAGGTGACCTTCGATGGCGTGGATGTCCTGGCGCTCGATGCGTCCCGGCTGCGCGCACTGCGCCGGCGGATGCAGATCGTCTTTCAGGATCCCTTTTCGTCGCTCAACCCCCGGATGACGGTGGGCGCAATCGTGCGCGAGGGGCTGATCATCCATCAGCTCGCCGAGGGAGCCGCCGCCCAAGCGCGGGTGACGCAGCTCCTCGAGGAGGTCGGCCTGCGCGGCGAGTACGCGAATCGATACCCGCACGAGTTCTCGGGGGGCCAGCGCCAACGCGTCGGCATCGCTCGCGCGCTCGCGGTGGAGCCGCGGTTCATCGTGTGCGATGAGCCCGTCTCCGCGCTCGACGTCTCCGTGCAGGCGCAGGTCATCAATCTGCTCCAGGATCTGCAGCGCGATCGCGGGCTCACCTACCTGTTCATTGCGCACGATCTGTCGGTGGTGGAGCATGTGGCGACGCGCGTGGCCGTGATGTACCTCGGCCACATCGTCGAGCTCGCCGCGGCCGATGACTTGTACGCCGAGCCGCTCATGCCGTACACACAGGCGCTGTTGTCAGCGGTTCCCATCCCTGATCCGAGCAAGCGAAAGCAGCGCATCGTGCTCACCGGTGACGTCCCATCTCCGGCCGATCCACCTCCGGGATGTCCGTTCCATCCGCGGTGCCATCATCCGGCGAAGGACGCCGCATGCACGCGAATCATTCCGCCCCTCGAGATGAAGGCGGAGGGGCACCTCGTCGCATGCATCAAGCAGCTCCCGACGCGGATCACATGGGAAGAACAACAGGCCGCCGGCGCGACGACGCCGCCCGAGCGCTACGTTCCGCTGGCACTCGCCACGCGCAGCTGACTTTCACCCGAGCCAGCGAGGAATTCTCGTGACGTCTCCCGTCAACGCCGGCGCGACTACGCTCGACCAGCCGCCGTCGCTCGATCGCCGGTTCTTCGGACACCCGCGAGGCCTGGCCACACTCTTCTTCACCGAGATGTGGGAGCGCTTCTCGTATTACGGCCTGCGTCCGCTGCTCGTGCTCTTCATGACGGCGGCGCTCGCGAGCGGTGGGTTCGGCTTCGACCGAGCGGAGGCCTCGGCGATTGTCGGCATCTACGCCGCGAGCGTGTATCTCGCGTCGCTCCCCGGCGGGTGGGTGGCCGATCGACTCCTCGGCTTACGGCGCGCCATTCAGTTTGGCGCCGTCTTCATCTCGGCCGGCCACATCAGCATCGCCCTGTCCGCGCTCGCCGGATCGAAGCTTCCGTTCTTCCTCGGCCTCATCCTCATCGTCATCGGCACCGGGCTGCTCAAGCCGAACATCTCGGCGATCGTCGGTGACCTGTACCCGGAAGGCGGAGCACGGCGGGACGCCGGGTTCGCGATCTTCTACATGGGAATCAACATCGGCGCGACCGTTGGCCAGATCGTCACCGGTGTGTTAGGCGAGAAGGTGGGCTGGCACTGGGGGTTCGGCGCAGCCGGTGTCGGAATGCTGCTCGGCCTCGTCGTGTACACGTTGCGAGCCCCCAAGACGCTCGGAAGCATCGGATTGGAGCCGACGCGCGACCCCGACGCGGGGCGACAGGCCAGGCAAGAGCGCAACGTCAAGCTCACGGTCGCGATCGGATTCGGAGCACTCGCTCTCGCGATCGTGCTGGTGGCTACCGGGATCGTCACAGTGAGTGCCTCGGCGATCGCGGAGTCGATGACCTACGTGCTCGTCGGCACCGCGGTGCTCTACTTCGCGTACATCTTTGCTGCCGGGGGCCTCACGAGCGACGAGAAAAAGCGCGTGGTGGTGATCTTCGTTCTCTTCCTCTTCGCGGCGGTCTTCTGGGCCGCGTTCGAACAGGCACCCACGTCGCTCAACCTCTTCGCGAGAGACTTCACCGATCGCCAGATCGGCGGGTTCGAGGTCCCGGCGACCTGGTTCCAGTCCGTGAACTCGGGGTTCATCATCCTCCTCTCCCCGGTGTTTGCTGCGCTCTGGATGACACTTGGACGGCGAGGGATCGACCTCTCCAGCCCCGCGAAGTTCGCCATGGGGCTGTTGCTCGCCGGCATCGGCTTCTGGATGATGATCGGGGCGGCGAACATCATCCTCGAAGGCGGCCCGGGCACGCGCGTCTCCGCCTGGTGGCTCGTAGGCAGCTACTTCTTCCAGACGCTTGGCGAGCTGTTTCTGAGCCCGGTGGGTCTCTCGTCCATGACCAAGCTCTCGCCGAGAAAATACGTCGGCCAGATGATGGGCATCTGGTTCCTCGCAACCGCGGTCGGCAACCTCATCGCCGGTCTGGCGGGCGGGCACATCGATCCTGAGAGGCTCGAGCAGATGCCGAGGCTGTTCACGATCACGACCGCATTCCTCATGGCGGCCGCAGCCCTTCTCGCCCTCCTGATCATTCCAATTCGCCGCATGATGGCGACGACGAGGAATACGCAACTATGAGGTGGTGGTGCGCTGCAGCTGGGATGGGCGCGGTGTGCGCGGCGGCGGCGTGTACGCCGTCACCGCGTGGAATCCAGCCAGTCGAGGCCACCGCTGCAAAAATGAGCGCGCCCCTGGGGCGGACGCAGCAGCAGGGGCGGATCATCATTACGCGCGCGTCGATCGAGATCGAGGTCGAAGAGGTCGCGCCGGCGATCGAACAGGCGACGCGCCTGGCGCAGGTGTTCGAAGGCTACGTCGAGAACGCAACGACCAGAGAGGAGAAGTCGGCCTATCTGAGGCTCCGCGTTCCTTCCTCGCGCCTCAACGAAGCGCTCGACTCGCTCGGTCGTGTAGGCAAGGTCACCGGCCGCAGCCTGTCCCAGGATGACGTCACCGCCCAGTCGATAGACCTCGAGGCGCGTGTCGCGAGCTTTCGCGCCGCGCGCGACAAGCTGCGTGAGCTGCTGGATCGCGCGACGTCCGTTGCCGACGCCGTTGCCGCACAGGGAGAGCTCGCCCGCGTCCAGGCGGAGCTCGACAGTCTCGAGGCGCAGCTGAAAACGCTGCAGAGCTCCGTCGCGCTGTCCGAGCTCACGATCACGCTGAACCGGCGGATCGTGCTCGGCCCCCTCGGCCTCGTCGCCTCGGGGCTCGCCAAGGTGATCGGCAAGCTGTTCGTGTGGCGTTAGGCATCACGGCCAGTTGAACACGCTGGCCGGAACGGACCGTTCCCGGCTTCTGCTCGCATCGCCCGGCTCGCGCCAATCTCGCCCAGCCACCGAGTGCGTGAGTCGGGCCTCCCACCTCGAGTTCGGATCCCCCTGCATCGGCACCGCGATGTCCACGCGCCATGTGCGCTTCGAACGTGGCGGAATGGCCGCGAGGAGGCTCACGCCCAGGGAGTACCGGACGGGCGTATCCACGCCGTACGGGGCGTCGCCCTTCCACACACGCCCCGCGTCGGCGAAGAGAGCGACGCCGACATCCGCCTGTCGCAGGAGCTGACCCACGTACCAGCGGTCTTCGACGCGTGCAACCGCGCGTCGCGCCCCCGCTTCCTCTGATCGCCGGTATCCGCGCACGCCCCCCGGGGCCGAGCCAAGGTTCAGCTGAAAGGGAATGCGTTGGCGCCATCCCCCCGACCAGTCGAGCGATGCCGTCACCGTGTGACGCGTCGAGATTCGCCGAATTCCGGCGATGCGCGCGCTTCCGAGCACCCCGTCCCATCGATTGATGTCGTAGTTCTGTCGCCCTTCCCCACGCGCAATGAGCATGACGATCCCGCTCTCGCCTCCAACGGCTCCGTAGAGATCGGCCGCGAGCAGATAGTCGTCGTCAGTGGTGTTGAGAATCGACAAGCTGCGGCCAATCAGTGTGCCGAGCTGGAAGCCGAGCCTGATGTCCTCGGTTGCCGTGAGCCCCTCGAAACGCTCGACACGCAGGAATCGCACATTGCGAAGCCCCCAGAGCGCGTTGACTCGGGCGTTGCGTCGCCCGGCGTGGCGCGCGAGGAGGGAGTCATAGTCGAACCCGGGAATCGCCGTCGGTGGCAGAAAGGGGGTGTCTTCCTCCTGCGAAAACGAGACACCGAACAGGCTCAACCGACCCGGCAGTCCAACGCGCACGACCGCGCCGAGGTCGATGAATTTCCGCTCGAACGCGAAGGGGACTCGCTCGGCATCCGCGCGCCGGAACTCGAAGAGCTCACGAATGCCACCCGTCGACGCGCGCCACGCGAAGCGCTGCTGGTCGGTGAAGAACGGATGCGAGAGGTCGGCGGTCCAATCGGCCATGTCGTGATCACGGCGCGCGTACGCCGCCGCGAGCACGTAGTGACGCCCCAGGAACTGGTGATCGACGCCCTGGATGGCATAGGTGTCGCGCGACGTCCCGTCTCTCCACTGTCCGGCGATGTAGGTACCGCTTCCGAGCAGATTCCCCTCACCGAGCTTGAGCGCCGTGATGCGCGCGCCGGACGTGGAGACTCCGAGGACGGGCGTGAGCTCGTCACGGGTCTCGACGAGCAGGGCGACCGTCCCCGCCGTATCGGGGATGACCGCGATGCTCGCATCGGCGAGAAACGGCTGAGCGCGCAGAATACGCTCCGACTCCGCCCGCTCCAGCTCGATGCACGGCCTGCCTTCCTTGACGATGAGAAACCGTCGGACGACGCTCGGCTGCGTCGTCGTATGCAGGTCGGTGGCGAAGCGGAGCGGGGCCTCCCACCACCGCGTTCCTAGCGCCTCGTACGGGCCGTGGGTGACGATGGAGACGTCGGAAATGATCTCACCCTGGCATCGCGTCGTCTGGGCGCCAGCGCTGCCGGCCATGACAGCGATGATCGCTACCCCCCACGAACGAGCGACCGGCACGCGCTACTTCCCCATCCGGCGTTTGAGCTCGTCGAGCTGACGCTGTGCGGTCGCATCTCGCGCCGCGCGGTCGATGTCGCGACGGAGCGCGTCACCCTCGGCGCGGGCTTCCTCCAGCGGATCCGGCATCGGCGGGGGCGAAGCGACGTCAGGGGGCACGACACCGGCGTAGGCGGCGCGCAGCTGCGACGTCATGTCATCGATCTCGTGCTCGGCGAGCGCAAGCTCTTCCTGCTGCGCCAGGAGCTTCTTCTCCAGCACGGCGACCCGCTCGCCGTGCTTCCGCTCGTACTGCTCCGCGATGCGCACGGTCTCGCGGTCGTCGATGTCGGCGGCGAGCTTCCCGCGCCGGCGCACGGTGTCGAGCTCCGCACGCTCGGCTTCGAGCCGCGCGCGCGTGCGATCGACGCCCTGACGCAGATCGGCCAGCCCGACCTTCGCCTGCACGAGCGCATCGCGCATTTGTGCAAGAGCCGCGCGCCCTTGCGGAGAGGACGCGCGGCTCAGGGCGTCGCGCAGCGTCTCTTTCAGGCGCTCGAACATCGCCGCGCGAGCGAATGGGGGCGCGGCGTCACGACTTGCGAGGGGTCTTCGCGTAGAAGCTCGACATGACACGCTCCACTTCCTGCGACTTGCATTGTGGGCATGTCGCCGCTCCCGCATTGTGCTCGGCGATCTTCTCGCGTGTCGTGAACTGCTGGCCGCACTTCCGGCATCGATAATCGTAGCTTGGCATGGCGCCCCTCGGGGTCGAATGGTCCGCCCGTGTAGGATACTCGGGGAGCGTCCGCGCGCAAGCGTTTCGGGGAGCGCGCCGTGCCGTGCCTAACTCAGCCGCCAGCGCGCCTCGTCCCGAACCTGCCGCATGAGTCGATCGGGGGTGTTCACGTCGGGAAACAACAGCGTGTCGCTCACCTGGTTGAGCGCCACGCGAAGGCGCTCGAACCGCTCCGCCGCGACGAGGTACAGCTGCGACAGGCCGTACTGATGGGCCAGGCGGTGGTCCGCGGCCAGCCGAAACCCGCGCCGGCCCATCTCCGCGTAATAATCGAGATCGGGTCCTCCGCGCCGCCATTTGCGATGCTCGATGTAGTCCGGGAAGAGGCCGCTCACCCACAGCGCGTAATTCCCGAGATGCGCACGGACGAGGAATGCGCGCCCCGGATCAGACCGCTCGGCGTCCTCGAGCAGCGCCGCCAGCGTGTCGTATTGCTCATCGTCACTCGTACCCACGCGTGATGCGCGATCCTTGAGACCGAAGTGCACGACGATCGCGGCGACGTAGTCGGCCAGCGTGCGATCGTCCTCGCCTACGCCGCGCAGGGCATGCCGTACAACGACATAGCAGAAGAGCGGAAGAGACGCGCGACCCCCGAGCGGCTGCTGCACGAGTGCGCCGAGGAGTCGGGGATCGTCGAGCACCGCATCGATGCCCTCTTCGCGCAGCATTGCTTCGGCATCGTCGGGGCGACCGACGCCGGCGCGCGCGAGGAGATGCACGGCCAGCTGCGCATCATCACGCGTGAGAGATTCGCGAACATTCGCGAGAATCATGATTCCCCCACCCGAAACGGAGTCGTTCGTGTTCCGCTGTAGTACACCGAACGTGCCAGTCCGTGCGCACCGCAGGGTCCTCTTCGTGTGACGATCGCCCGCACCCGGCGTAAAAACACCGCGTTGGCAGTCTCGTCTCGAGGCTGCTAACGAAAGACGCGCGGAGCCGCAGGGCCCCGCGCGTCTCGTATTCGACGGCGACTGCGCTCAACGACCAGGGCGCGGTCGCTCGGTGCGATTCGCGACGGCGAGCGCCGAGCGCATGATCAGGTCCGACACTCGCGACAGCTTGTCGAAATCGATCTTCGACACCTCATCGGTCACCTTGTGATAGTCCTCGTGCAGTCCCGTCGTGTAGAACACGATCGGAATCCCCCGCTTCGCGTAGCTGTAATGGTCGCTCCGCAGATAGATCTGCTCGGGATGGTCCGGCGAATCCCACTCGCGATTGATCGTGAACGGGCGGGCGAGCGCCGTGTTGACTGAATCGACGAGCGCGCCCAGCACGCGGCTCTGTCCGTTCGGCGCAGCGCGTGGCCCCACGAGCATCAGCGAATCGGGCGCGTTGCGCCCGATCATGTCGGCGTTGAGTTGGGCGACGACGGAATCGATCGGCACGGTGGGGTGCGTCACGAACCATTCCGAGCCGAGCATCCCCGCCTCTTCGCCCGTGTGCCAGACGAAGAGCATCGATCGGCGCGGCCGCTCCGGTGACGCCGCGAGTGCGCGCGCGATCGCGACGAGCGCCATTGAGCCCGATCCATCATCGTCCGCGCCGTTCGCGATGGAATCGCGACCCGCCGCGGGTTGCACGCCAATGTGGTCGAGATGCGCACCGAGCGCGACGTAGCTCTGCGACAGGGCCGCATCACGTCCGCGCAGCAGCGCGACGACGTTGTAGCTCTCCGTCTGGGCGCGACCGAGCGTGATCTTCGCCGTGAGATGCCGCCCGAGTGCCTGCGGCTTGTCATCGGTCGGCCAACCCGACGGCAGCAACGGGGAGCCCGAACGTGGCCGCGCGAACATCACCATGGGCACGACGCGGGTGGGCTCCTGCGCGCCAGCTCCCAGCTCGAGGGCGCCGCTCGCGACTTCGCTCGCGACCGCGTCGAAATCATCTTGGAGCTTCCCCACCGCCATGATGACGACGCCGGCGGCACCGCCGTTGAGAATGGCACCCAGCCGCTGACCGAGCTGCTCCGGCGATTCCAGCCGCGCGCGTGTCGCGGAGTCCGCGTTGGGAGGGGCGCCCCCGAGGAAAACCACGACCTTTCCGGCGAGATTCAGCCCGCCGAGGTCATTCCGACCAAGCTGTGGTGCGCTGAGCGCGTAGCCCGCGAACACGAGCTCGCCTTCAGTCGACAACTGCGTATGGTACTCCCCGACGCGGAGGATCGGCGCGACATCCTCGCCCAGCTTGAGCTCCGTTGCCCGGCCACGCGACGTCACCAGGAACTTCGTCGTCGGCGCGAAGACCTGACGTGACAGAGGCACGCGTTGGAAGAACCCGCTGTCGCCGGCCGGCTCCAACCCGGCAGCCGTTAGGCGCTCGGCGATGAACTCGGCGGCGCGCCGCGCCGCGGGCGTCCCTGCCAGTCGTCCCTGAAACGCATCGGATGCGAACAGGGTGAGGTCCGCGCGGAGCGCGGACACGTCAATGGGGGGAACGACGGTCGGACGGGCCGCGGTCGGTGTCGATGGCGCCGGTGCAGGTGCGGGCGCCGGATCACTGACCGGCGTCTGGGAGCAGGCTCCCAGCATGACAACGAGCAGCGTCGCAAGGCGGCGCATGGGGTCTCCGGAGAAAGTTCGGTCGGGGAACAGGTCGGAGGCTAACCGTCAGGCACGGGACGGGCAAGCGCGGAACGTTTGCCAACTGGTTCGAAGGGCGTCAGGTTTGTTGACACGGTTCCACCGATGTAGAGGAACGCAACGCCGCTCGACAGGTATCATCCTATCACATGCTCTACGTCTGCATTCCGGCCTACGACGAGGCGCCCACGGTTGGCTTGCTCCTGTGGCGCATCCGAAAGGTCTTCGAGAGTTATCCGCGTGAGTACGAGATCCTCGTGCTCAACGACGGAAGCACTGACGGTACGGGTGAGACCCTCGAGCCGTATCGTGAGGTGCTGCCCCTCACGGTGCTCCGACACGAGGAGCGGCGCGGGTACGCAGCGGCAATCGAGACGCTCCTGCGGACGGTGGCGCAGCGCACGCGGTATCCGCGTCGCGATGCGGCCATCCTCATGCAGGCAGATTTCACCGATCAGCCCGAGCACCTCCCGGAGCTGATCAAGCGGCATGAAGGTGGCGCCGATCTCGTCGTCGCCGAGCAGGCCGCGACGCCCGCCGGCGCGCCGGTGCCTGTGCGGCGCCTCCGTCGCGTTGGGCAATGGCTGCTTCGTCCCTTCGTGCGGGTGCCGGGAGTCAAGGATCCGCTTGGTTCCTACCGATTGATGCGGATCGCCGTGGTCCGTGATCTGCTCAAGGAGAACGGCGAGGCCCGCCTCCTCAAGGCTAACGGGTGGGCTGCGAACGTGGAGCTACTGGCCAAGGCGGCGCGATTCGCGCGACGGATCGAGGTCGTGTCGCTCGAGCCGCGTTATGATCTCCGTCCGCGAGCGACCCGGGTTCGGCCTCTTGCCGGCGCAATGGATCTTTACCGTTTCGGACGGGCCGCAGGGGCTCGCCGAGCCGCACCGACATCGACATGACAACAACTCTGCTGGCTGACGTGCTCGCGATCGTCGTTGCCCTCACGACGTCCGCCGAGCCTGCACGACAGATTCCGGTTCCCTTCTCCATCGGCGAACGCCTGGAGTACGACGTGAAGTTCGGCGTGCTCAAGGTGGGCAACGGCAAGATGGAGGTCCTCGGCATCGAGACCATCCGTGGACGCGAAGCCTGGCACACGGCGTTCACCGTGAAGGGCGGAACGTTCTTCTACAAGGTGAACGATCGGCTCGAGAGCTGGATCGACGTGGAGACGTTCGCCTCGCTGCGGCACGTGCAGGACCTGCAGGAAGGCAAACGTGATCGCGAGCGGCGCTTCGAGATCTATCCCGACCGGCTCGTGTACACGGAGAATGAAAGCGAGGAAAGGCCGACGGCGCGCGATCCGCTCGACGACGGATCGTTCCTGTACTTCATTCGCACCGTCCCCCTCTCGGTGGGGCAGACGTACGATTTCCCGCGCTACTTCAAGCCGGATCGTAATCCCGTACGCGTGCGCGTCCTGCGAAAGGAGTCGGTGAAGGTCCCAGCGGGACGGTTCGATGCCATCGTCATTCAGCCGATCATCAAGTCGAAAGGCATCTTCTCGGAGAACGGGCAGGCGGAGATCTGGTTGTCGGATGACGACCGCCGTATCATGCTGCAGATGAAGTCGAATCTGTCGTTCGGCACCCTCAACCTGTACCTGAAATCGTACACCGCAGGGACGGCGACCGCGGCGAAGTGACGCCAGAGGCGGACCTCTCACGGGTCCGCACCGTTCCCATCGCGCACCGCCCGAACAAGGTACGCGCCGAAGAGTTCGCTGCGCCGCCTGGCGCGGATCGCTCTTTCGGCGCGTTCTTGCGTTCACTCCCCGATGTGCTGGCGGCGCGCGACTTCCGCCACATCGTGGACGCGCTGGCGCACGCGGCTCGGCGCCGCGCGGTAGTCGCGATGGTGGGCGGTCACGTGGTGAAGACGGGACTCGCGCCCGTGCTGCTCGAGCTGATGCGGCAGCGGGTGATCACCCACCTCGCCATGAACGGATCCGCGGCGATACACGACTATGAAGTCGCGCGCTGGGGAGGGACGTCCGAGGATGTCGCCGCAGGGCTGCGCGACGGCACCTTCGGAATGGCCGAAGAGACGGGCCGTGAGATGAACGAGGCGATCACGCGAGGGCATCGCTCGGGATGGGGGATGGGAGAGGCGCTCGCTCGCGCACTTGCGTCACGCTCCGATCTCGCGCACGCCGAGCTCTCCCTGATGATCGGCGCGCATGCGCTCGGCATCCCGACGACGGTTCACGCAGCGATTGGCGCGGAGATCATCCATCAGCACCCCGCGGCGGACGGCGCTGCGGTCGGTGATACCAGCCATCGCGACTTTCGGCGTCTCGCGGCCTCCCTCCCTTCACTACACGACGGTGGCGTCGTGCTCAATCTCGGCAGCGCAGTGATCCTGCCGGAGGTGTTTCTCAAGGCGCTGACCATTGCCCGCAATCTCGAGAGCGGACGGCCGACGCATTTCACGACGTGCGACTTCGACATGCTCCGCCATTATCGGCCACGGGTGAACGTCGTGCAGCGACCGACGCTCGAGGGAGGTGCCGGCTACGAAGTGACGGGGCACCACGAGATCATGGTCCCGTTGTTGGCCTGGTCGGTGATCGACCTGCTCGAGCGGGGATCAGCGGCGAGCGGGCAGCCGCAAGGGAAATCGTTCTAGATCTGCGCGATTCCCTCTCTGCCTAACGTCCGCCGAACGTACCCCATCTGGCCGACGTGATAGCCTTCGTGAAAGAGAGCGAATACGATCGCTCCGCGGAGCGTCCCATCCGTGGAGGGAATTTTCACCTGCAGCGACCCGTGGAGCTCACCGTCGCTCATGGCCCGAAGCCGTGAGCGCAGCGCTTTTCCCGCCGCCTCCCAGGCGCCACGAATCTCCTCCAGGGCGGGATACTCCTCGCTCGCTGGAGCCGGCGCGCCTCGGGTGAACAGCGACGGCCATGGAACCTCCTGCTCTACACCAAGCAGGCGCGCGAGCCGCACGCGGCTCTGCGCGAGGTGGCCGGCCATCCATAACATCGGATTCGAGTTGTCGCAGGGTGTCTGCGTCAGCTCTGCGGGATCAAGACCATGCAGAGCCTTCGCGTAGAGGTTGTCGACCACATCCATGAGGCCGAGCACGTGCGTGATCGCTTGATCCATGTGGCTGTTCCCGGTAGGGGTGGCTCCGGCATACTCCGGTATAACGCGCACGATGCGGGCGAAAGATCCGTTTAGGATCCTCCGCCCGCATCTATTCTCCCAGGAACCGCCAGCCGACTAGGCCGTCGGACCGCTCCAGCGCTCGCGCAGCCTTCGAGCCGTTTCGGGGCTCACAATCCGGATGACGAGGTAGACGATCAAACCGACGATCGCGATCCGAATCGCGAGGCCGAGAAGAAAGAGCGCGAGACCGATGAGTCCCTTGAGAATGCCGAACACGAAGCTGAGGAGAAAAAGCCCCAGCACGGCCAGCGCGCCAATCGTGAATATGGTACGAAGCATCTGTGTAAGCTCCAGGCGGTTGCTGTGAGTACTACGCGCGAGGCGCGCGCCGTGTTTCATCACGATGTCGTCGTCGCAGGCGGGGGGCTCATCGGGCTCGCCTGCGCGTCCGCCATTGCACGGGAGGGCCTCCGCGTTGCGGTCGTGACATCGGCCGACCAGGGAGCAGCCTCGCCTGCCTCGGCCGGAATCCTGGCGCCCAGTGTGGGCAAAGCCACCGAGGCGGCGCGAGCCCTCGCCATCATGGCTCGCGATCTCTACCCCGAATTCCTCGAGGCGCTTGCGGAGCGCACCGGGCTGCACGTCCCGCTCGCTTTATCGGGAATACTCGAGATCGCCCGTGGTGAGACGGAAGCCTCGCTTCTCCGCGCCAGCCTGCGGTCGGGGTCGGAGTGGATCGACGTTACAGATCTCCGTCAGCTCGAGCCACTGGTCGTTCCCGGCGTTGGCGGCGCGTTTCACCCTGTGGATGGGGCTGTCGACGCGCCCGCACTGCTCGCGGCGCTCACGGCAGACGCACATAGAGACCCACGCATGTCCCTTCTCGACGGCCGCGTCATCGGGATCGACGCTACGCGGCGCCCACTCGTCGCCGAGCTCGAGGGCGGAGGACACGTCGAAGCAGACTGCGTGGTCGTCGCGGCCGGCGCCTGGGCTGGATCGATTCGAGGACTTCCCCGTCCGCTGCCGGTAACTCCTGTCCGAGGGCAGATGCTGGCGTTCGACGGGCCCCGAATGCGGCACGTGGTCATGGGTTCTAATGGCTACGTGGTCCAGCGAGGTAACCGGTCTCTCGTCGGGAGCACCATGGAGCAGGTTGGATTCGACGCCGGCACCACGGCCGAGGGGGCAGATCTGCTTCAGGGACTGGCGATCGAGCTGTCGCGATCCTTTGCCCACCGGCGCGTACTCGCGCACTGGGCCGGCCTTCGCCCGATGACCCCGGATCTCCTTCCCATCATCGGGGCAGATCCCGACTGCGGGCGGCTTTTCTACGCCTGCGGTCACTCGAAGAACGGCGTGCTGCTCGCACCGCTCACGGCGCAGATCATAGCCGAGTTGGTCGCCCGGGGACGGACGTCGATCGACGCGACGCCCTACGCCCCCGGCCGTTCCTTCAACATCGATCGTTAGGCGCGGGGGTCCTCGGGTGCGGGCCCCCGAGCGGCACGACGAGTGCGGTTCCACGGCCGCTCAGCGGCGTCGGAAATGGATGGCCCCGGTGGGCTAACCGCCGATATGGTCGCGCAGAGGTTAGCAACTGCTACCGAAGCCAGCCGCAACGGGATAGCTTACCGGTGCGTCGGCGCGAACGCGGGAAACTGGCCACGGCGACCCTGCGTTTCCACTTCCGGACACCTCAAACCCCGGACGACATTGGCGGACACGCTCTACCAGATTCTGGGCCGCCGCCGAGCAGCCCCACTCCCCGAGCGGAAGCCCTCGTGGCTCAAGGTGCGGGCGCCTGGCGGACCGAACTACTCCCGCCTCAAGCACCTCATGCGGGAGCTCGACCTCCACACCGTGTGCGAGGAAGCGCACTGCCCCAACGTCGGCGAGTGCTGGGAGCACGGCACCGCGACGTTCATGGTCCTCGGCGACGTGTGCACTCGCAACTGCGCCTACTGCGCGGTCGCGCACGGACGGCCGCCAAGGTACGACATCGAGGAGCCGGGGCGTGTCGCGCAGGCGATCGCCGAGATGCGGCTCCGGCACGCCGTCATTACATCGGTCGATCGCGACGATCTTCCGGACTTCGGCGCGTACATCTTCGCGGAGACCATCCGGCAGATTCATGAGCAGGTTCCGGGGTGCTCCGTCGAAGTGCTGGTGCCCGACTTCCAGGGGAATGAAGCCAGCATCCGAACGGTGCTGGACGCGAGGCCCGAGATCTACAACCACAACACGGAAACGGTCCCGCGCCTGTACAAGCGCTGCCGACCCGGCGGCCGCTACGAGCGTGTGATGGGGATCTTCCGCTATGTGAAGTCATACGCGCCCGACATCCCGACCAAAACGGGAATCATCCTCGGCATGGGCGAGACGATCGAAGAGGTGCTCGTGACGATGCGCGACCTCCGCGAGGTCGACGTCGACATCCTCACCCTTGGACAGTACCTCCGCCCGTCCGCTGACCACATTCCGCTCGACCGCTACGTGACCCCGGAAGAGTTCGCGCTCCTTCGTCAGGAAGGGTTGGCGATGGGCTTCAGGCACGTGGAGTCGGGCCCCCTCGTTCGATCCAGCTACCACGCCTGGGAGCAGGTGCAGGCCGCGAATCTGGTGATCCCATGAGAGACGTGAGCCGTTCACGCCGCCGTTCGCCGGCACGAAGCGCAGGCGACGCCAGCGCATCGAATTCCACGACGACCGACATGCCACAGAAGAAGAGCAGCGAGCAGAATGGTGCGAGCGGTTCCATCGACGCCGCCGCACGCGGCGATGCGGCCCTGCGGCGTGACCTGCTTCGAGAAATGCTGCTCATTCGACGCTTCGAAGAGCGCTGCGCCGAGGCGTACGCGATCGGCAAGATCGGCGGCTTCTGCCACCTCTACATCGGTCAGGAGGGAGTGGGCGTCGGCGCGATTTCGTCGCTGCGCGACGACGACTATGTCATCGCGAGCTACCGCGAGCATGGCCAGGCGCTCGCCAAGGGAATCAGCCCCCGCGCGGTCATGGCGGAGCTGTTCGGCCGCGTCGACGGGTGCTCGAAGGGCAAAGGCGGTTCGATGCACCTCTTCGACCGCAACGTGAACTTCCTCGGCGGACACGGCATCGTTGGCGGTCATCTCCCGATCGCCACCGGCGTCGGCTTCGCCATCAAGTATCGCGGCGGCGATCAGGTGTGCGTGTGCTTCTTCGGCGAGGCGGCGGTCAACAATGGCGCGTTCCATGAGGCGCTGAACATGGCGGCGCTCTGGAAGCTGCCCGTGATCTACCTCATCGAGAATAACCGGTACGGAATGGGCACCGCGCTCGAGCGCGCGTCCGCGATCAATGACATCGCCGAGCGCGCGTGCTCGTACGACATGCCGAGCGAGGTCGTCGACGGGCAGGACGTGTTAGCGGTGCGCGCCGCCACGATGCGAGCGCTGCAGCGCGCACGGAGCGAATCGATCCCGACGTTGCTCGAGGTGCGGACATACCGATTCATGGGTCACTCGATGTCCGATGCCGTGAGCGGGACCTATCGCAGCAAGGAGGAGCTCGAGGAGCACATGAAGCGGGATCCCATCGTCGTGCTCCGCATGACGATGGAACAGGAGGACGGGTGGACCGACGCCGATACGTCGAAGCTCGACGAAGAGCTCAAGGCGGTGGTGCAGGACGCGTGGGACTTCGCCGACGCGAGCCCCGAGCCTCCGCTCGAGGCGCTCTACGAGGATGTCCTCGTCGACACGACCTCCTGATCCGACGACCATGGCGATCATCACCTATCGTGACGCGCTGAATCAGGCCCTCCGCGAGGAGATGCAGCGGGACGACCGCGTCTTCCTCATGGGCGAGGAAGTGGGCGTCTACCAGGGCGCGTACAAGGTCTCGAAGGGAATGCTCCAGGAGTTCGGCGAAATGCGCGTCGTGGACACGCCGATCACGGAGCTGGGATTCGCCGGGGTGGGCGTCGGCGCGGCGATGGTCGGCCTGCGCCCGATCATCGAGTTCATGACCTGGAACTTCGCCCTGCTGGCGCTCGACCAGGTCGTCAACTCCGCGGCGAAGATGCTATCCATGTCGGGCGGGCAGTACCCGATGTCGATGGTGTTTCGCGGGCCTAACGGCGCCGCGCTTCAGCTCTCCGCGCAGCACTCACAGGCGTGGGAGTCATGGCTCGCGCACATTCCCGGGCTCAAGGTCGTCGCGCCGGGCACCCCGTACGACGCGAAGGGGTTGCTGAAGAGCGCCATTCGTGATGACAACCCCGTGATCGTGCTCGAGGGGGAGATGCTCTACAACACGAAGGGTGAAGTGCCCGAGAACGAGGAAGTAGTCGTCCCGCTGGGCCAGGCCGAGGTGAAGCGTGAGGGATCCGACGTCTCCTTCCTTACGTGGGGGAAGATGGTGCTCGTCGCCCAGCAGGCTGCCGAGCAGCTCGCGAAGGAGAACATTGCCGCCGAGATCATCGATCTCCGCACGCTGAGCCCGATGGACGTCGACGCGATCGCCAGCTCGGTGAGCAAGACCAATCGTGCCGTGGTGCTCGAGGAGGGATGGTCGGTTGCCGGCTTCGGCGCGCACGTGGCCGACTTCGTTCAGCGCGAGTGCTTCGACGATCTCGACGCCCCGGTCCTCCGCGTGCATCAGGAAGACGTCCCGATGCCATACGCCAAGAATCTGGAGCGCGCGGCGAAGCCGGATGCGAAGAAGGCGGTCGCCGCGGCGAAGAAGGTCCTCTACTTGGAGAACTGAGAAAGGCGGACGAGGAAGCGGGTTCGACTTCCTCGTTCCTCGTTCCTCATTCTCCGTCCCACACAGAGACTCGTCCATGGCAACCAAGGTCGTAATGGAGGCGCTCTCCCCCACCATGGAGGAGGGCCGCCTGGTGAAGTGGCTGAAGAACGAGGGCGACAAGATCGCGTCGGGCGAAACCCTCGCCGAGGTCGAAACGGACAAGGCGGTCATGGAGCTGGTCGCGCGCGGCGAGGGAGTGTTGCGCAAGCGACTTCTCGGCGAGGGCGCGACCGCGCCCGTTGGTCAGCTCGTGGCCGTGATCGCCGCGCCTGACGAGAACATCGACGCGCTGATCGCCGGAGCGGGCGGGGATACCGCGCCGGCCAAGGACGCGAAGCCCGCTGAGGAAGTCGTTGCGAAGACGCAGGAGACTGCGGGAGCGTCGTCCGTGCCCTCCGGGACCGAGCAGGCGCAGGGCGAGGCGTCTGCGCCACCGCAGCAGAAGGTCCCCGCGTTTCGAATGGGCACCGCCGCACCCAAGGGCCAGGCGCCGCCGGGTCCGGCGCCGGCGACCGAGCAGCCGCGCGACGGCGGCAATGGTGAAGACCGCGCGCGCACGTCTCCGTTGGCGCGCCGTTTGGCGCGGGAGCGTGGGCTGGACCTC
>DATFFP010000094.1:0-8927 GCA_035249985.1 Gemmatimonadaceae bacterium | reverse complement strand
AGCGCACCAAACGCGTACCCCGCCGCCATCACGCCAATCCAGGGCACGAGCGAGTAGAGAACGGCGAATGGACCGGTGTCGCCGATCTCGAACGCGAAGTAGCCGATCGCCCAGGGAAGGCTTCCTTGCAACGCCTCGAGGTTCGGACGAATGAAAATGTCGGCCAGGTTGTGCCCGAAGATCATAACGAGGCCGAATGCGCCGACGACCGCCGTCGGCAGGAACACGAGCGCCGCGAGCGCGATCATGCTCCATCCGATCACCCAGATGACACCGAGCAGGATGTAGTTCGCGAAGTCGAAGTTGAACGTCCAGAAGAACCGAATGACGGTGAGCTCGAGCGCGATGAGCAGGAGCCCGCGGACGAGCAGGAACTTCGCGACCGCCCTCCTGTCGCCCACCTTCTGCGCATAGAGAAACGCCGCGGTACCGGCGAGAAACACGAACACCGGCGCGACGAAGTGCGTGATCCAGCGCGTGAAGAAGACGCCCGGCGTCGGCCCGCCGGCTGGCACGCCCGCATACACGCGCACGTGATCGATCGCCATGAGGACGACGGCCAGTCCACGCAGGACGTCGACCGACGCTATTCGCTCGAAGGCACGCGAAGTCGTCGAACGTTGGGATACGTCGGGATTGAATGCAGCAGTGCCCGGCGCAACGGCGGAGGGGGTCGTCATGTCGTCCGTCCCGGCGGAGGTGTGCGCTCCACGACGGCGACCACGTTAGCGCCAGAGTCACGCAGGCGGAAGACGACAAAGGCCGCCTCTCACCGGGCGGCCTTCATTTCTTGCACTTGCCTTACGCGTGTTACGGCAGCGCGAACTCGGCCTTCTCCTCCAGCGGGTGATTCCGGCTCGTCAGCTTCGCGACGACGGTGAACTTTCCCTTCTTGCCGGCCGGATCCCAATCCTCTTCGACCTTCATCGTCTCCCGGGCGCCGAGCATTCTCGTCTGCATCGCGGACGTGAACATGCGGTCGCCGGCCCAGCGCCACACCTCGCGGCCGATCGAGTCGAGCACGACGAAGTCGTGCGTCTGTGAGCTCGGGAAGCGCAGCTCGATGCCTTTCTCGGTGTTGTTCGTGACGTGGAACGCGAATTGAACGCCGCGCTCGACCGAGACGTTGAGCGATGTCGCGAGCACCTTCCCGCTGTTGTCCGTTGCGTGTGACGCCGTAGTCGAGGCTTCGTTCGAGTGCGCGCGAGGGCCGCAGGCCAGGACGAGGGCGCCGGCGCAGAGCAGCAGGACGAGGAGGCGGGAACGCATTGTCAACGGACGGGGACTGAGAGGAGCCGGGGTCGGCCACCGGTCGCGTCGGTGGCGGAGGAGCCGGCTAACTTATCAACAGCATGACGATAGTTCAACCCGCAGGTAACGCGTAAGTGTAAATATCACTGAAACTTGGTGAGAGGTCACAAATCTGCGGTGTCTGTTCGGTTTTGGATTCTAATGAGCTTGCGAAAAATTTCACAAGCACTAGCTTTCCCGCCATGAACGAGGAGCGCGAGCACCACGATCCCAGGCGCTCGCCGCCTCACGGCGGCACCTCTGGAGCCGCCGTGGCCGGGCTCGGGATGCAGTTCGTCGTCGCGATCCTCCTCTTCCTGTTTCTCGGCAAGTGGCTCGACGAACGGTTCGGCACCACCCCGTGGCTCCTCATCGCCGGCGTCTTCCTCGGCGCCGGCGCCAGCTTCTACAGCATCTATCGACGACTCATGGCTGACCAGAAGCGGGAAGACGAAGCCCGCAAACGCCAATGAAACGCGTGCTCGCCTTCGCGGCCATCGCCGCCGCCCTCACTGCCACCACCGCCGCGGTCATGACCATCGTCTGGTCGACGCCGGCCGAAGAGCGGGCGATCTGGCTCAGCGCCGGGATCGCCTTCGTCGTCCAGATGCTGGCCTTCGGCGTCGCCACCGTCGTCAGGCGCGATCAGGTCATCGTCGGCTGGGGACTTGGCGCCCTCATGCGCCTCGTCACGCTCTCGGTCTACGCCCTCGTCTTCGTGCACCCGCTGGGGCTTCCGGCGACGGCGGCGCTCGTCAGCCTGGCGATGTTCTTCTTCCTCTCGACGCTCGTAGAACCTCTCCTGCTCGCTCGATGAGATTCGCGCTTTCCCTCGCCGCCGCGCTCCTGCTGAGCGCTTCGCCATTGCTCGCGCAGGAGCATGACGCTCCCGCACGGCCAGACGTCGACTCGCTCGTCTCGGCCACGGTGGCCGAGGAGATTCAGGGCCACGCGCCCGAGGCGCAGCACGCCGGTGAGTCCGAGGCATCGCACAACGTCGACATCATCACGCCGCACATCAGCGACTCGCACCACATGGAGTGCCCGGCGTCGTGGAAGATCTGGCAGGCACGCGAGTGCCACCTGCCCGAGTGGGAGCCGATCCACATCGGGAGCTTCGCGCTCGACCTCTCGCCGACCAAGCACGTCGTCATGCTCTGGCTCGCCGCGATCCTCACCTTCGTTGCGCTGTGGTTTGCCGGTCGGGGTGCACGTCGGTATCAGGAAGCGGGTCGGGCACCGAAGGGATTTCCGAACGCGATCGAGGCCGTGTCGCTCTACATGCGGAACGAGGTGATCATGCCGAACGTCGGCCACCACGGCGAGCGGTATGTCCCGTTCATCCTGACGCTCTTCTACTTCATCCTCTTCGCCAACCTGTTGGGGCTCGTCCCCTACGGCTCGACGGCGACGGGCAACATCTCGGTGACGGCGACGCTGGCCATCCTCTCGTTCCTGATGGTCGAGTGGGCGGGCATTCGGACGTTAGGCAGGGGCTACATCAACACGATCGTCTACTGGCCGCACGACATGCCGCTGGGCATGAAGCTGCCGATGACGCTGATCATGACCCCGGTCGAGATCATCGGAAAGTTCACGAAGCCCTTCGCGCTGGCGATTCGTCTCTTCGCGAACATGACCGCGGGCCACGTGGTCGTGCTGGCGCTCGTGGGCCTCATCTTCACCTTCGGCAGCTGGTGGGTCGCGGGTGGCCCGTTCGTGATGGCGCTCGCGATCATGATGCTCGAGCTGTTCGTGGCATTCTTGCAGGCGTTCATTTTTGCTGTTCTGACCAGTGTCTTCATTGGTCAGATTCGGGAAGGCGCACATTGAGTTTCGTGCGCCAGGGGTATGGAACCGCAGAGGGCCGCAGATGGCTCCGCGCGCTGATCTGATACCGCGGTAGCTGTAACAAAAGAGCTTTGGGAACTTCATCTGGCGTGGGATTCTCCAGTGCGCGGCGAAGCGTCTGCGGCCTTCTGCGGTTCCATACCCCTGGCGCACCAAAACCTGAACTGGCGCACCAAAACCTGAACGAACACCGCGAGGACACACGCTCCACCCCTCGCGATGCGTACGCGGCCGAATGACCGCGGAAGCCCGTTGAGACCCGGGTCTCGCTGACGGGCAGCGCTGGCAGGATCGGCGCGGAGCGCTGACACATAACGAGTTTTCCGGAGCACGACATGCAAGTCTTCGCAATGTTGCAGGCCGCCGCGACGTACTCGGTCGAGTACAGCGGCGCGTGGGCGATGTTCGGCGCCGCCGTTGGAGCAGGTCTCGCCGTCATCGGCGCCGGTATCGGTATCGGCCGCATCGGCGGCTCGGCCACCGAGGGTATGGCGCGCCAGCCCGAGATGGCCGGTCGCATCCAGACGGCCGCGCTGATTCTCGCCGCGCTCATCGAGGGCGCGACGCTCTTCGCGATCGTCGTCGCATTCCTGATTCAGGGCAAGTTCGTTTTCGGCTCGTAAGGCACAGGCGTCGGCGCGGCCCGGGCCGCGTTGACGCTCTCCTACTTCTCATGGGTACTGTCATGCTGCGGTTGCTCTCGATCCTGACACTGGCGTTCGCCGCGCTTCCCGCCGCCGCGCAGGAAGTGGCGCAGGAACGGCCGCGCGGACTCCTCGACCCGCACGCCGGGTTGATGTTCTGGACGCTGCTCATCTTCGTCGCGCTCTGGCTCCTCCTCCGGAAGTACGCCTTCCCGGCGATCTTCGCCGCCGTCGAGGCGCGCGAGAAAGCGCTCGAGGATGCGATCGCCGCCGCAAAGCGCGACCGCGAGGAAGCCACGAAGCTCCTCGAGGAGCACCGCCGCCAGATCGATGCCGCGCGCGCCGACGCGCAGCGCCTCATCGCCGAGGGGGCGAAGGCGGGCGAGAAGATCCGCACCGAGATGATCGAGGAAGCGCGCCACCAGCAGCAGGAGATCCTCGACCGCGCCCGCCAGGAAATCGGCGCCGAGCGTGACCGCGCGATCGCCGAGCTGCGTCGTGAGGCAGTGGATCTCGCGATCAAGGGTGCAAGCAAGGTCATCGAGCGCAACCTCGACGACGAGACCAACCGCAAGATCGTCGAGCAGTTCCTCGGCAGCCTCCAGAAGTCGGAGCGCTGATGCGCGACTCGACGATCGCCCGCAGCTACGCGGAAGCGCTGCTCTCCCTGGCCAGCAAGGCGAAAGATCTGACCGGCTGGGGAGCGATGATCTCCGACGTCGCCGATGCGATCACGCGCGACGAGCGCCTGCGCCTCTTTCTGGAGTCGCCGCGCGTCTCCGTCGAGCAAAAGAACGACGTCATTGGCAAGGCATTCCAGGACCGGATGCCGCGCCTCTTCGTGCGCTTTCTACAGGCGGTGGTTCGGCACCGCCGTCACGCGATCATCCCCGAGATCGCCGTTCAGTACCACGCGCTGGTGGATGAGATCGAGGGCCGCGTGCACGCGCGGGTCACGGTGTCCCGCGAGCCCAACGCGAAGCTGGAAAAGACGGTCGTCGACCGGTTGTCGAAGGTCCTCGGCAAAACAGTCGTCCCGCATTTCACCGTCGACGAGAGCATCCTCGGCGGCACGATCATCCGCATCGGGGACACGGTGATGGATGGGTCGGTACGGCGGAAGCTGGCGAGGCTGAGGCAGAGGATGATGCAGGGAGCTTAAGGCGACTGCGTACTGCGTGCTGCGTGCTGCGTGCTGCGTACTTTGCCATCATCGCTCTGTTCGGGTTATCCGGCGGCGTCGCTCACGCGGGATAATTGCGAGTAGGACGCGGACAATTTGAACGAGCGTGGCGTCGCGAGGGCCTACGAGCTGGTCGCCCAGGACCGGCCGAGCAAGGTCATACCAGTCCCGACACTCGCGTGCCGAGCCCAGCGCATACTCGAAGAGGCGAGCGCGATCAGCGCCCGACGCTCGACTATAGCCCTCTGACAGATTTGCGCGAATAGAGCCGGTCGCGGCGTAGAGCTGGCCCGCGACCTTGCGCGTGATCGGGCATTTGTAGAGGCTCACCGCGTCGTTCCACACCGTCGCCGACAACGCGACCGCGATTCGGTACACCGCCATACGGTGGAGTGGATCGGCCGCACCAATGGCCGGCAGCGTTGATGACGTGTTGTGCGCGCTCACCACGCATCATTGCGCCCAACCAGCGCATCTTCCCCATCATTATGTCACGGTGGTAACGATCTCTACGCAGTACGCAGTACGCAGTACGCAGTACGCAGTCCTATCGTCGCTCCGCCCGATCCTGCACGAGGATGGCGACGACCATGTACAGCCCAATCAGGGCAGCGATGATGAATCCCACCGTCCCGAGCGTCCGACGGTGCGGCAACAGCATCGCGCTCGCGACGACCACCCCACCCAGCACCAGCCCCGAGAACACGCGGTTGGCGATCTTCTGCATCCCGCGCAGCAGGAGATGAACCTGCGGCGACTCCAGCTTGATGGCGAACTCGTTGGCGGCGAGCTTCTGCGTCAGAAGGTCGAGACGGTGCGGGAGCGCGCTGATGAGGTCCGACGTCTGCGTGGCGACCTGGAACACTCGGCTGAGCGACATTTCCCGCTTCGCGCGCTCGTTCGCGATGCGGGAGGAGAACTCCCGAATCGTCGCGATCGGCGAGAAGGTCGGGTCGAGCGAGCGCGTCACGGCGTCGAGGTTGAACAGCGCCTTGGCGAGGAGCGTCAGCTCCGCGGGCAGCATGAGGCCGTGCGCGAAGGAAATGTTCAGCATCTCGTACAGGAGAGTGCCCGCTTCGATCTCCCCGATGTCGAGATCGTAGTTGCGCCCTATCAGTGACGCGACGGCGCGCACGAACTCCTGGCGATCGAACCGCTCGCTGACGTGCCCGAGCTCGATGAGCGTCTCGGCCGCATCGTCTCCCTTGTTCTCGGCGATGTCGAGCAGCAGCCGCACGATCTGATCGCGCATCGTCGTCGACAGGCGGGCGGTCATGCCGAAGTCGATCATCGCGAGCTTCGGCTCGTCAGGCGACGGGAGTGCGGGCGCCTCGTCCACCGCCTCCTCGCGGGCCTCCAGCTCCATCTTCGAGAGTGGGGTCACGGCGGGGCGCATTTGCGCACGCCGATTGCCCGCCACCACCTCCGCCGGCGTCCACGGGTTGTGCGTGCCCGGCATCACCACGAACACGTTGCCCGGATGCGGGTCGGCGTGGAAGTGGCCATCGATCGTGATCTGCTTCAGGTAGCCCTTGGCGAACTCCTCGGCGAGCACACCGAAGTCGTGCTCGACGCGCGACACCTTCGGAATGTCGTCGATCTTGATGCCACGAATGCGCTCCATCGTGAGCACTTTCTCCGACGTGTACGCTTCGATCACGCGCGGAATGAGCAGCCGGGGATACCCCGCGAGCTCGCGCCGGAAGGCGGCCGCGTTGCGGGCCTCGACACGGTAATCGAGCTCATCGAGCAGCGCCATCTCGAGCTGCTGGATGATCCCCACGAGGTCGATGCGCTGTCCGGCACGCGTATGATCGGCGAGGAAGCGCGCGAACTCCCGGAAGAACTCGATGTCCCCAGCCAGAGTCTCGCGGATGCCGGGGCGCTGCGCTTTCACGACCACCGCGCGTCCGTCCCGGAGCGTCGCCTCGTGCACCTGTCCGAGGCTCGCGCTGCCTAGCGGTTCGGGATTGAACTCACCGAACAGCTTGCTGATGCGTGCGCCGAGCTCCTGCTCGATGGTCTCCTCGACGACGTCGAAGGCCAGGGGATCGACGTCGTCCTGGAGGTGCTCCAGCTCCCGGATGTACGGCTCGGGAAGCAGGTCGGGTCGCGTCGACAGGACCTGCCCGAGCTTGATGTAGGCGGGCCCGAGCTCGACGAGTCGCTTGCGGAACGCGCGCGCGCGCTCGACGACGCCGTCCCCGTTGCCCGAGGGATGCTCCTCGGCTTCCTCGGCCGCCAGCCCTTCGATCCCCTGTCGTTGGGCGAAATCCTTGAGGCCGTAGCGCGTGAACAGGCCGACCGTCGCGGCGAGGCGCGGGAGATAGCGGGGAGACAGAAGCATGACCGCGGGGAAAGCATATTTCGTTCCGATTGCGCAGCCGTTGGGGGGGCGGCGATATTCATTTCTCTGAACGGCAAAGATGACAGAATTCAGAATACAGAATTCAGAATGCAGAGGTTCGACTGTATTCTGAATTCTGTCATCTGAATTCTGTCATCTTTGCCGTGTGTACGCCTGTGAACCGCCGAGGAGCCATTGAGCGGCCGAGCAGAAGTCAGACGCGTCCCGAAGCCCTGGGGGCATGAGATCATCTGGGCCCACACCGACCGCTACGTCGGGAAGGTGCTCCACATCAATGCCGGGCATGCGCTCTCAGTGCAGTACCACAATCACAAGGACGAAACCGTCTACCTGCTCAAGGGCGACATGAAATACTGGGTAAAGCTCGGCGAGGAGCTCGAGGATGTTCGCCTGCACGAGGGTGACGCGTTTCGCATCACACCGGGCACGGTGCACTACATGGAAGCTATCACCGATTGCGACATCCTCGAGGCGTCGACGCCGGAGCTCGATGATGTCGTCAGGCTCCAGGATCGCTACGGACGCGAGGGGACGTCGGCGCCATGAAGGTGATCATTCCGCTGGCGGGGAAGGGGACGCGCCTTCGGCCGCACACGCACATCACCCCGAAGCCGATGCTCAAGGTCGCCGGCAAGCCGGTGATGGCCTATATCCTCGAGGACCTCGAGAAGCTCGGCAACGTCGAGCAGATCGTTTACATCACCGGGCATCTCAAGGAGAAGGTCGAGGAGTACGTGCGTGCGGAGTTCGATTTCCCCGCCGTCTTCATCGAGCAGAAGGTGCAGGACGGCACCGCCGGCGCCGTAGCGCTCGCGCGCGAGCACGTCGATCAGCCGGTGCTGATCATCTTCGTCGATACGATCTTCGATGCCGACCTCTCGGTCATCAAGTCGACCGACGCCGACGGCATCATCTGGGTGAAGGAGGTCGAGGACTACCAGCGCTTCGGCGTCGTCGTCACCGACCAGCAGGGCAACATGACGAAGATCGTCGAGAAGCCGACGACGCCGATCTCGAAGCGCGCCAACATCGGCCTCTACTACATCAGGAACTGGAAGCTTTTGTACGAGGGCATCGACTGGGTGCTGAAGCAGCCCAAGAACAAGGGCGAGTATTACCTGACCGATGCGTTCCAGTACATGATCGACAAGGGCGCGAAGATCCGCGTGATCGACGTCGAAGGCTGGTATGATGCCGGCAAGATCGACACGCTGCTCGAGACGAACCGCGCCATGCTGGAGAAGGGCCGCGCGCGTCGTCCGGCGAAGAACGACGGCTGCACGATCGTCGATCCGGTCTACGTCGAGGAGGGAGTCACGCTTCGACGCTCGACGATTGGACCCAACGTGGCGTTAGGTGCCGGCTCGGTGGTCGAGGATTCGGAGTTGAGGGACACGCTCGTCGGTGAGCGAACGAAGATTCTCCGTTCGGTGCTGCACGATTCCCTCATTGGCGATGATGTACTTCTCGAGGGCGTGCGGGGTGAGGTCACGATGGGAGATCACTCTGAGGTGCGCGGGGCCCAAACGGCATAACCACAGAGGCACGGAGGCACAGAGGAAACCCGCACTGCAAAGGCCTTTGCAGTGCG
>DATFFP010000093.1:0-10368 GCA_035249985.1 Gemmatimonadaceae bacterium | reverse complement strand
GCACAGAGGCACAGAGAAAACGCGAGCTCAAGCTTGAGCTCGCGTTTTCTCTGTGCCTCTGTGCCTCTGTGGTCAGCCCTTAACCCTGCGCCGATCAGTCGGCCGCAACAGTCCCGAAATCGTACCCCGGCACCGAGATTCTCGGAATCGGCGTACCGAGCACGCGCTCGATCGTTCGGACCATCCCGATCTCGTCTGGCGACATGAAGGTGAATGCGTCGCCGGTCGCCGCGGCGCGGCCGGTGCGGCCGATGCGGTGCACGTAGTCTTCGGGCCGCTGCGGCACGTCGTAGTTGATGACGTGTGAGATCCCGGCGATGTCGAGACCCCGCTGCGCGATGTCGGTGGCGACGAGAACGCGGATCTTTCCTTCTCGGAAGCCCTCGAGCGCTTGCATGCGCTGCGACTGAGTCTTGTCGGCATGCATCGCCGAGGACTCGATTCCCGCGCGCTCGAGATGACGCACCAGGCGGTCGGCGCCATGTTTCGTCCGCGTGAACACGAGCACCGAGTCCATCTCCGGCCGCTTCAGCAGCTCGGCGAGAAGGGCGCTCTTCCGCTCCCGTGGTACGGGATAGACGGCGTGCGCCACCGTGTCGACGGCCTGCGTGCGAAGCCCGACCTGAACGACGAGCGGCTTCCGCAGATACTTGCGGGCAAGCGCCTCGACTTCGGGCGGCATCGTCGCACTGAAGAGCAGCGTCTGACGGTACGGGGGAACTTCGCGCACGATCTGATTGATCTGGGGCGCGAAGCCCATGTCCAGCATTCGGTCCGCCTCGTCGAGAACCAGCACCTCGAGGTCGTCGAACACCAGATTCTGCCGCTCGAGATGGTCGATCAGTCTGCCTGGCGTGGCGACGACGACGTCGACCCCGCGGCGCAGCGCCGTTTCCTGGGGGCCGAGAGCGACACCACCGAAAATCTCGGCGACCCGAAGGCCGCTGTGGCGCCCATATTTCTCGAAGCTCTCGCGCACCTGCGCGGCGAGCTCACGTGTTGGGGTGAGAATGAGGGCTCTAAGTCGCCGCGGGCCGCCCAGGAGGCGTTGGACGATGGGGAGCGTGAATGCGGCGGTCTTGCCGGTGCCTGTCTGGGCGAGCCCGATCAGGTCGCGCCCCTTGAGGGCGAGGGGGATCGCCTGCGCCTGAATTGGCGTGGGCTCCCGGTACCCCGCGTCGCGAATGGCATCGATCAGCTCTGGCGCGAGGCCGAGCAGCTCGAAGGCGGGGAGCGTTTCAATTGTCGTTTGCATGTCACCTACTGCGCCGGGTCCGCTCGACTCCGGGGTGCGTGCCCCGGGACCGGCGCGCCTTCAGCCGCGCCCGTCTGGCGCGTACCGGAGGTGGAAATTTTCGGAAGGGCAGCGAAATGTGCGGCTCTTCAGCGAGCCAATGTCCCGAGCGGCTGGAATCGGCTCCACGGGCAACGCTTGGGTCGTCCCGTGCATCAAATGTAAGTAGATCAATGGTCTAGCGCCACGGGCCCGGCGGTCCTAATGTCGATCGCGGGCGAAACCTGTGAGGCGAGGGCTCGGTAGTGCTACCAGACCCGCGTCCGTGTGGAGGACGACGTGCAATTCCAATACGTCATATCGATGCAGCAGCAGTCGGCGGCCGAGGTCCGGGCCGAAGCGATCGCGGAGGCGCAGGCGGCCGCCGCCCAGGCACGGACGGAGGCGGTGCGCGCCCGTGAGGTTCAGCGTGATGTCCAGCGGCAAATCCGCGAACAGATTCAGCAACAGATCCACATCGGAGAGGGGCAAGGGATCGGCATCGGCCAGGGGCCAGGGGGCGGGCCGGTCATCATGGTGCCCCCGCCTCGCCAGAACGACATTCCGCCGCACGTGATGGAGGTCATCACCATCTTCGTCGTCGCGGCAGTGATTTGCATCGTGGGGTTGCCCATCGCGCGCGCGATCGGCCGGTGGATCGATCGGCGCGGCCTCCCGAGCCCGGTGAACGCGGAGATGGCGGCGCAGATGAATCGGATCGAGCAGGCGGTCGATACGATGTCGGTGGAAGTGGAGCGGATCTCGGAAGCGCAGCGTTACCAGGCGAAGCTGCTCGTGGATCGCGAGAAGGTGCAGGCCTAACGGCATAGGCGCTAAAGGCGCTAAAGGCGCTGAAGGCGCTGAAAAAACCATGAGGGCGCTGAACGATTACCGTTCAGCGCCCTCTGCGCTTCTAGCGCCTTTAGCGCCTTTAGCGCCTCTGCTCTTCTACTTCCACGCTCCCGTTTCGCGCAACTGCGGGATCGACTGGCGCGGAATCGAGACCATGGTGTCACACTCCGTGCATACGTCGACCAGGACGTTCGGGACACGGAGCCGCGTACCGGGCATGTGCACGGTGCGGACTTCATAGCGAGTGCGCACGATCTTGCGGCACGCGCGACACGAGCTGGACGACACGTCCCCAGCCTGGAACAGCGCTTTCACGGAGCACCTCTCTGTTAGTGAAGACGGAAATGAATCACGACATCATCTGCTTTCCGTCTATTCGACACTACGAGAGACGCGCCGGGTTGGTGTCAGCAACGCGAGTTCACCAAACCAATACAGTTGCGACGAAATCGCTGACGTGGGGAGGCCTAACGAGGGGTCAGGAGTCAGGGGTCAGGAGCCAGGGGGTGTCCGGGAATAGGTTGCAGGAGATGAACGGCGCTGCGCTCCTCACACCTCTTCCCTGACACCCCCTGATCCCTGACTCCTGACTCCTGACCCCTCGTTCAAACGAGATTGATTTGGCGCCCGGCAAAACGTCCAATGACCCCAAGCCGGAACGTGACGTCGCTCCATCGCTCTTCGCCGGCGTGCAGCGATTCGAGCGGAAAGGAGGGCCAGACCAGCGGGTTGGCCGAGCGTGGCATGGCCAATCCCTTGTGGGGGTGCCAGACGCCGTGCTCATCGCGATCGTCGAGGAAGCGGTCGTAGAGCTTGGCCCACCCCTCGTGCCGCCGGAAATAGCCCATGCGGCTCGCGATCTCGAGCCAGGTGAGCGCCCATGGGACGTCGGCATCGGCGGCGTTTCGGTGCGGGAGCGGATCACCCATCAAAAGATGTGGCTGCGGGACGATCTTGTCGCCGAACAGCCGGGCCGGCGTCTGGCGGGGCATCGGCTGGGAGAGATACTGGAAGAGGCGCTCCATGACGTCGTAGTGCTCGCTGCGGAAGAGCGGCATGAAGGCCAGCATGACGAGGGCGTGGAAGGACGGCGGCATCGCCTCAGGGGCGAGAACCTGCTGGTTGCCGGCGCGCACCCATGGCTTCTGGGCCAGCGGTGACTTGAGGTACAGGTAGAGGCGGTCGACGATTCGCCGCGCGGCCCCGCGAAGCCTCGGATCGGACTCATACCCCGCCTGCGCGAGGGCCGAGGCGGCGGCCTCGCGGAGAGTTGTGCGGCCGATGTGGGTCACGAGTGGGTCGGCCCGCCCCTTCCCCGGCGCCAGCTCGAACAAAAACGCCGGATCCTCATCCTCGGCCAACAGTCGGAACAGGATCCGGCGCGCACGCATGAGCGGGGGAGATTCCTTCTCCCACCCGTATTCGAGGAGCCTTCGCGTGGCTGTGATGGTGCCGACTCCCTCGAACCCGTGGGCGCGGGCAGAGGGGATCTCGAGCATCGAGCCCCCCCAGGTGCCGTCGAGCTGTTGGCCGAGGGCGAGTGACAGCGCCGGAACGTAGGTATACGGAAGCGTCCCAATCCGACGAATATCCTGCGCAGGTAGCCGAGCTACGTCGATGGTGGCGCGATACTGTATCGGTGCGCTCGCGTGATCGAGCAGCCAGCCTAAAGGAAAGTCGACTGCAGCTCCAATTGGGAGCAGCGATGGCGGCAGCGGCGTCTGGGACGGGGGAGGAGCGGCGGGCGGCTCTGGCAGGCCAGGCGTGATCGGATCGGTCACGGGGCGGCGCTCGGTCAATCAAGTCGTTGTCAGACAACGCGGTGGAACTCGGGCGGTAAGGATAGCACTTTTCTGGCCGCGCGCTAGGAGAGGAGCGGCCACCGGAGCCGGGCCGCCAAGCCCCTGCTTCTCACCGGAACGGCCCGAAACGGCTCTTAACGTCCGGGCGGGGTCGACGTCTACCATCGCAACGGGGCCTCGGAGGATATGGGCCCACTCACCGATGGAGGAGTGACGTATGATTCGAAAGCACATTGTCGTTCTCGGAGCCGCCATTGCGCTGTTCGCGGCGAGCGAGGCGACTGCTCAGGCACCGGCGCAGACTGATTCGGCGCGCCGTCAGGGCGAGCTCCGCCGCGGCGACCGTGCGCGCGGGGATCGTGGCAAGATGCGCCAGGCCGGAATGCGCGGACTCTTCCGCGGCATCGAGCTGACGCAGGCACAGCGCGACCAGATGAAGACGGTCAACGAGAAGTACCGGGCGCAGTTCCAGACCATTCGGGAATCGCTCAAGCCCGATCTCAAGACGGCGCAGGAAGCGCGTCAGCGTGGTGACACGGTGGCGGCGCGTGCAGCCTTCGAGCGCACCAAGCCGGCTCGCGATCAGATGCAGGCGCTGATGCAGCAGCAGCGCACCGAGCTGCGCGGAGTGCTCACGGCGGAACAGCAGAAGACCTTCGACTCCAACGCCGCCCAGATGAAGGAGCGGATGGAGAAGCGCGGAGATCGAGCGGAGAAGGGTCGTCGGAACCGTGGAAGCAGGAGCTAGGAATCAGGGATCAGGGGTCAGGGGTGGAAAGGCGGACGGCCGCGCGGTGCGCGGCCGTTCGCTCATCTGATGAGCGCGTCTGCCGCGCAGCGGCGACGCGCCTTTCCTTCCCTGAGCCCTGACCCCTGACTCCCAGCTCCTGGTAAGGAGTTGCCCCGTCCCCGCTGCCTCGGTCATCTTGCTCATTGATGATCCAGAGTCTGCTCTCTCGTCCCGTCTCCAAGGCCCCCAACCGCGTTCACTTCCGCGGTCGCGTCCTTTTCCTTACTGAGGACCCCACTCTCCTCAGGAAGCAGCTCGCCGGCGACGACCTGCCCTTCGATCCGGCCGCCCCGGCAGGCTCGCCCCTCCATCCCAAGCTGCGCGACAACATTTCCACCGACGAGATCACGCCGGCGTACATCTGCTACTACTTCGACGAGACCCTCGGCGACTTCCCCTATCTCGGCCTCAAGGCCGGCGAGGAGTTTCCGATCACGCGCGGGTCGGTCAAGGCGGGCGGATTCGTGTGCTCGGTGTCGGGGAAGCGGCGCGGAAAGGGCTCATCGCGCGAGCAGTCGCCGTACGCCGAGATGATGGCGGGAATCCGGCTGGTGATCGCGGAGAACATCGAGCGGATCTATCGCGAGAACTGCCAGAACCTTGGCGTCTTCACATCGACGGACCTCTCGTTGATCGAGCGGGTGCGCCGGGGCGAGGAGATTCCGCTCGACGAGTTCACGCGCGGCGAAGGCGACATCTCGCGGGGGATCATCGAGTACGGCGGGCTGTTCAACTACAACGTCGCGCGGTTGCAGGGGAAGGCGACCGTGCCGACCGTGACGACGACGCCGCGTCCGATGACGATCGCCGAGAAAATATTTGCGCGGCATTGGGTGGTGGACGCCGCGAAGGGAAAGATGGGCGTCCCGGCGGTGCAGGCCGGCGACCAGGGCTTCGTTCGGACCGACATTCGCTTCTCGCACGAGTACGTCACGCCGATGGCGGCGATCTTCTTCGACGAGCTCGTGGGAAAGGACGAACCGGTGAACGATCCGTCGTCGGTCTTCCTGTTCCGGGATCACCTGACGTTTCTCGATCAGGTGATGCGCCCGGAGCACGTGGAGATGGGCTTGCTCGATGTCGCGAACCAGCTCGAGAAGACGCAGCGGGAATTCGCGGCAGCGAAGGGGATCAAGCTGTACGGGCAGCTCGACCAGCGGCTGAACCTGCATGGCGCGCTGTCAGCGGCGGGCTCGGAGGCCATCTGCCACTCGAAGATTCTCGAGGCGCACGCACTGCCCGGCCACATCATCATCGGCAGCGACTCGCACACGCCGCACGCGGGCGCGGTGGGCTGCGTCGCGTTCGGCGTCGGCACGACGGCGATTTTCAACTCGTGGATCACCAAGGACGTGCGGGTGGAAGTGCCACGCTCGTTCAAGGTGATCGTCCGCGGGGAGAAGCCCGAGAACGTCACCGCGAAGGACTTCATGCTCGAGATCCTGCGTCATCCCTATATCAAGGATGGCCACGCGATCGGTCAGATCATCGAGTACGCCGGTGACGCCGTCGAATCGCTCTCCGTCGACGAGCGTGCGACCATGACGAACATGGCGGCCGAAGTGGGCGCGTTCACCGGGATCATCGCGCCTGACGAGAAGACGATCGAGTACCTGGTCGAACAGCGAGAAATGAAGCACGACGAGGCGCGGAAGCTGATCGAAGGGTTGTACTCGGACGTCGGCGCGGACTACGTCAAGATCATCGAGATCGACGCATCGTCGCTGAAGCCGATGATCGCGCTTCCCGGCGATCCCGGGAATGGGATGTACATCGAGGAGCTCGGCCGGGACGTCGCGGTGGACATCGCGTACGCCGGCTCATGCACCGCGGGCAAGAAGGAAGACATGGACATGTACGCCCGCGTCTTCCAGGAGGCGCTCGAGCGCGGCGAGAAGGTGAAGGTGCGCACCTACATCCAGTGTGGCTCGCGCGAGGTCTTCGAGTATTGCCAGGAACGCGGCTATGACGAGGTGTTCGCGGATGTCGGCGCCATCTTCGTGGAGCCGTCGTGCGGCGCGTGCATCAACGCCGGACCGGGGGTCTCACGCACCCGCGACGAAGTCACCATCTCCGCGATCAACCGCAACTTCCCCGGGCGGTCGGGCCCTGGCCAGCTCTACCTCGCCTCACCGTTCACGGTGGCGGCGTCGGCCGTGGCCGGGAAGATCGTCGAGTGGCGACCCTCGGTGATGGCTGGACGGTGAGATTGCCGATTGCGGATTGCGGATTGCGAGTAAGACCTTCGAGCAGCGGCAGCGCTGAACGCAATCCGCAATCAGCAATCCGCACTCCGACAATGGTCTTCCCCTCGTGAGAGGAGAGTTTCTCGATCTCGCCGGCGCGCGGCTCTACTACTACGCCGCGGGATCGCGCGGCGACGGGGATCCAGTCCTCTTCCTGCACGGGTTTCCCACTTCATCGCATCTCTGGCAGGACGTCGTTCCCCACGTGCCGCCCGGGCACCGCGTGGTCGTCGTCGATCTGCTCGGCTTCGGACGGAGTGATTTTCCGCGCAGCCGCGACGTCAGCATTCGCGGGCACGCGGAGCGAGTGCTTCAGGTGCTCGACGCACTCCGGATCGAGCGCGCGGCCATCGTGGGCCACGATGTCGGCGGTGGCATCGCGCAATATCTCGCGGTGAGGCATCCCACGCGCGTGACGCGGCTCGCCCTCATCGACTCGGTCGCATTCGACGAGTGGCCCACCCGCGACGTCAAGCTGGCCAAGGCGTCATTGCCGCTCACGCGGTATCTGCCGGCGACCTGGATTCTTTCCGTCGTGCAGCGTGATCTTCAGCGCGGGTACACCGAGCACGAGCGCGGCCACATGTCGGTCGAGAAGTACTTGCGTCCGTTCGCGACGCCGGATGGACGGGACGCCTTCGTCGAGCATCTGCTCGCGCTCGACGCGCGCGAGACCGCCGCGCTTGCTCCGCGGTTAGGCAGCGTGGTCGCACCCACCGCCATCATCTGGGGCGCGCACGACCCTTTCCTCCCCACCGAGCTTGGCCGGCGCCTGCAGGCGGCGATTCCGCATGCGACATTGGATGTGCTTCCCGACGTGAGGCATTTCGCGCCGGAGGAAGCGCCCGAGACCGTCGGGCGCGTGCTCGGCGGATGGCTCCGCCGATAAACCGACCTCTCTCCGCCCATGCCCTCCAAAATCGAGACGTTCCGCGCCATGGTGGCGAAGAATCCCTCCAACCCGCTCGCGCACTTCGGCCTCGCCAACGAGGCGATGAAGGAGGGATTCTGGGAGGAGGCGCGAGCGCACTACGAGCTCTATCTCGCCGGCCACGACGATGAGGGAAACGCCTACGGCCGGCTCGCCGAGGCGTACGAGCGGCTCGGGCGGAATGAGGAGGCGCGCGCGATGCTGTACAAGGGCATCGCGGCCGCCAAGCGCTTCGGGCACCCCGGAATGGCGGACGAGCTCGAGATGCGGTTGGACGAGCTCGCGTAACTGCATCACCACAGAGGCACAGAGGACACAGAGGAACGGCGAACTGCTCAACCAGCAGTTCGCCGTTCCTCTGTGTCCTCTGTGCCTCTGTGGTAATGCAGTTCGGCTCGTGGAGAGCGTTAGCGCCGCTCGAGAAGCGCGAGGCGAACTCCCAGACCGATAAACAGAACCCCAGTCATGCGTCGCAAGAGAGCTGACTCCCCGAACTGCCGCCGCGACCAGGCACCGGCGCGGCTCGCCAATACCGCGACCAGAACGTTGACGAGCGTTCCCGACGTGTTGAACAGCAGCCCTAACGAGATGATCTGGAGCGCGACCGGGCCGCGCTCGGGATCGACGAACTGCGGAAGGAACGCCAGAAAGAAGAGCGCCACCTTCGGATTGAGCAGGTTCGTCAACATTCCCTGCCCGAACACCGCGCGCTTCGAGGCTGGCGTCACCGCGACCTCATCCGCCGGGCCGGCGCGGCTGCGGAGGGCACGAACGCCTAACCAGATGAGGTACGCGGCGCCCACCCACTTCACGATCTCGAACGCGATCGGCACGGCACGCAGCAACCCGGCGAGGCCGAGCGCAACCGCCAAAGTGTGAACAATGCTCCCGGCGGCGATGCCGAGCGACGAGATGACGCCTGCCGCTCGTCCCTCCCCAACGCTCCGCGCGACCACATATAGCATGTCCGGGCCGGGCGTGACGTTGAGCGCCAGCGCCGCCATCATGAAGAGCAGCAGGGTATTCGTGTCGGGAAGGCTCATGCGTCGCTCACTCCGAGATGACTTTCACATCGCCCAGCTCGCGTTCGCGCACCGCCGAGTCGTGGCCGAGCACTGCGCGAACGAAGTCGCTCCACCAGAGCGCTTGTGGGGCGCGGTCGCGGTAGCGATCGAGCTCGGCCCACGTACGCTCGTGGATCTCCTTGGTGCGCTCGATCGCGTCCGACGGCTCGATTCCCTCGCGTCGCACCCACCGGCGTCCGATCTGCGCGTGAAGCACCTCGTCCGCCCAGTCGTAGTCGTGGAAGTGCGCCGACAGCGCGTCGCCTGACGCTTCCGCCGTTTCCTTCTCGAATCGTTTGCCGGTGTCGGCCGGCATGAGACTCTGCTCGATGCCGTAGAGCATCGTCTGCCGCTCGAGCGGCGTCGCGTGCAGGTTGAGCCGCAGCGCAAAGCTGACGTTGAGCGGAATGCGCGACCAGTCAATGCCGCGCGCCTCGAACGCGGCAGTGCCCATCATGGCGTGGCGCGCTTCGTCCCAGAGCTGGCGCGAATAGTCGACGTAAAACTCCCACGGCTGGTCGGCGCGCTCGACGATGAAGGATGCCATCATCTCCGGCACGTCCATCTCCAGCGTGCGCTTGCAGAGGAGAGCCAGGTTGCGCTCATCGGCGGGCACGTCGGGCATGTTGTAGACGAGATGCGGCGGGAAGTTGAAGTTGTATTGTCCCGCGAACCGGCTGTCGCGCCGCGGATGCATGTCGGGAGCGAACGCCTCTCGACTGCGCGGCGCGGGCAACGAACCCGCGGCAGACGCAGCGTCGTCGCCAGCGATGCCTCCGGCGGCATCGAGAAAGGTGCGCAGGTGGTTCATCCACGCCTCGGCACGCGACCGCGACTCGGCGTCGCGGGCACACGCGTCGAGCGCATGTGCGCCCCACGCGATCATCTCCCCCTCGTCGGACAGCGCCTGCTTCAGCACTCGCACCGTGGGATGATCGACCAGGGGATTGGTCCGGTCGATATGCGTGCGGTAGGCCGCGGCCATCGCGGGGTGGGCGACGCCATAGAGACCTGCGAGCAGCTCGACCGTGTCGCGCGCGCGAAGGAGCTCCTCGAGAAACGCATCCAGCGCGGGGTCAGGAGACGTGTCCATCCGCGGCGCGGGATTGCGCATCTCGGTGATTCGCGTCCGGAACGCAGTCGCGTGGCCGACGGCGAGCCACTGGTGGAGGGCGAGCCCACACTTCACCTCCCACTCGGGCGTCGCCGGCAGATGCGACACCGCGATCAGCATCATGCGTCGCTCGGCCCAGTGATAGCGCACGAGGCGCCGGACGTTCTCCTCGACCGGGAATCCGATGCGCGAAGCGCCGGCATACGTCGCGATGCCGGCGAGCTCGGGGATACCTAACGACTGGATGGCGCTCACGGGACCTCCGGGTCCTCAGGGATCGAATACCGACCCCACGA
>DATFFP010000092.1:0-22098 GCA_035249985.1 Gemmatimonadaceae bacterium | reverse complement strand
TGCAAGTGTCTTGCAGGTCGCCGTCCTCTGTGCCTCTGTGCCTCCGTGCCTCTGTGGTTATGCCGTCAGCTCTCTTGCGAGCCCTGCTATTCGTCGTCCGACTTCCTCGGCCCCTTCCGGCTGAGGAACGGAATGCGCGAGTACTCGTACGTGGCCCGCACCGACCAGAACGCGCCGTTGAACCCGAAGGGCGTGAGGCCATTGTACAGGTAGATGCCGCGAGTCTGGTTAGGCGTAATGTTCGTGTCCGGATAGACATCGAAGATGTTCGACCCGCTCAAGGCGAGTGAAAACTGGCTCGTGAGCTTGTACGACATTGACAGGTCGGTGATCCACTTGGGCTGGAAGACCTGGTCGTTCGCCGGGTTCGTCTGGCTGGGCCGGCTCACGAACTTGCCGTAGCGGCTCGTGTGAAGCATGAGGCCGAACCGGTTGAGGTCGTATGTCGACGTTATCGAGATTCGGTTGCGAGGCTGTCCCTCCTCCAGTCGCGAGCGCTCAGTACGGTCGAACAGGGAGGAGGCGACCGCCGCGAGCTGTGGTGGGGTCGGATCGACCTGAAGAACCTTGGTTCGGTTCTCATTGAACCCTGCGGTGAGCCGCGCCAACCCTTTTGTATTCAAATCCACCGCGAGGCTGGCCACGATGTCCAGCCCCGTCGTGCGCGTGTTGATGGCGTTCGTGAAGTAGCGTGCGCCGCTCACGCCCACGATGCCGTTGTCCTCCAGGAGATTGGCCACCGTCGAGTCGATGAAGTTGCCCGAGAGCACGATGCGATCGTCGATGTTGACCCGATACCAGTCGGCCGTGAGGGAGAAGAACCGAACAGGATTGAAGGTGATGCCCGCACTGACCCCCTCCGACTCCTCAGGCTGGAGCGGCACTGCGCCCAGCAGCCGACCGCCGAGACTCCCGACGGCGAAGGTACGGATCTCGAACGGCGTGCTCACGCCGCTCACGATGATGAAGTTGGTCGACACCGCCGAGAAATAGGACTGACCGAGGGATGGGGCTCGAAAGCCGGTTTGCATCGCACCGCGAACGGCCAGTCCGCGCAGAAGCTCGTAGCGGAGCGCCGCCTTCACATCCGTCGTGCTTCCGAAATCGCTGTAGCGCTCGGCACGCCCGGCAAGACTGATGAGCAGCTGATCGGTCGGCGAAAGCTCGACGTCGATGTATCCTGCGACGTTGTTGCGCGACGCGTCGGTCTCATCTTCCGGCCGGAATCCGGGAAAGACCTGCGCGAAAGGAGCCGCTGGTCGCCCCGCGTTGGGACCGTCGAGAATGTCGAACGGGCCGACGCGGTAGGAATTCTCATCGCCCCGCTCGAGCTTGAAGTTGTCACGTCGGAACTCCGCTCCCGCGGCGACGTTGAGAAGGCCGATCCCCGTTCCGAACTGGCGCGTGATGTCGCCGTTGAAAGTCATCTGGTTGAAGCGCAACGCCCCCGCGTAGAAATCGCGAGGGCTATTCACGCCCATCGACGTGTTGATGCTGTTATGCACACCGAATTCGAACCCGTTCTGTCCGTAGACACCACCGATGTCCCAGCTCCACCCTGATGCCACGCCACGAACGCCTGCGGACAGAGAAGCATCAGCGATATCGCTGCTGATGAGCGGCAGGAAGCCGTTGGGGTAAACGGCCCGGACGGTGCGGTCGTCGAATGCCCGACGGTAGAAACCGGCAGCAATTCCTTCACGCTTGCTGTAGCCACCGAAGCCGTAGAATTCCATGCCGCTTCCAATCGGAAGCGAGGTATTCGCGAAGAGGCCCCAGTCGCGCGTTTCGGCATCTCCCTGCCAGCTCAGCTTCGGTCCTTCCACACACCCCGGCACCGGGGCAGTCCATCCGGGCCCGGTGCACTGCGGTGTGACATCCGGCCGCGCACGGTTGGTGCTATCGCGATCGCGGAACTCGCCGCTGATGTGAAAGACGCCGTTGTTGGCAAACCCGACGCCATAGTTCGCTTGCACTTGCGTGACGCGACCGTCGCCTTCGCTCGTCTGCCCCAGACTCGCCGATATGGAGCGATGCGCGTCGGAGCGCAGCACCACGTTGATCACACCCGCAATGGCGTCCGAGCCGTACTGCGCAGCCGCGCCGTCGCGAAGAATCTCGATGCGCTCGATGGCGCTCACCGGAATCGCGTTGAGGTCGACGCTCGTCGATCCGCGGCCCACCGATCCGTTGACGTGCACGAGGGCCGTCGTGTGACGCCGCTTGCCGTTCACGAGCACGAGCACCTGATCGGGACCGAGCCCTCGCAGGGTGGCCGGCCGCACGTGATCTGTCCCGTCGTTCACGGACGGACGCGGGAAATTGAACGACGGGGCGAGCATTTGGATGACCTGGCTCGTCTCCGTCAAGCCGGTGTTCTGCAAGTCCTCGGCGGACAGCACATCGATCGGAACCGGGGCCTCGACGGCAGTGCGATCCGGGCGACGCGAGCCCACGACGACGATCTGATCGAGCGAGAGTCCCGTCTGGTCGAGACGGAAATCCTTCGTCACCGTCACGGCAGCATCCACGATGACCGAATCGCGCGCGGCAGCATATCCAATGCGCGATACGCGGAGCTCGTAACGTCCGGGCGCCACGACGAGACGATAGGTGCCGTCGGTGCGGGTCATGACGCCCGTCGTGGATCCGACGACGCGCACCTGCGCATCGGCGACGGGGTTGCCTGACGAGGCATCGGTGACGCGCCCGGTGACCGTTCCCATGGATTGGGCGGCTGCCGGCGCCGAGACGGCCAGGAGGAGGGCAAACGAGGCCGTGATGCAACGACGTATGATGGTCATTGCGGACTTCGGCGAAACGAGGTGTGCAGACATGCGACCTGCCTCCGTGGGCGGGAGCGTGAGGCGAGCGGGGATGAACGTGCAACGCGCCGTGATGGCGCGGCGGTTCCAGGGCTCGTGGGGCGTGAGCCGCGAGTGTCGCGGGATGGGGGACGGCGGAGGGCGTTCGGGCTGGATGATTCTGACACGCACGGCCTGACGGGTCAAGCCGGGGAGACCCGTACGCTGAATACGTACACGATGATGTCATCGCGTTGACTGCGCATCTCGATCGCCGTTAGATTTCGTGTTCCGCCGCGGCGGACCTGGAGAGGTGGCCGAGAGGCTGAAGGCGGCGGTTTGCTAAACCGTTATAGGGTTGAAAAGCCCTATCGAGGGTTCGAATCCCTCCCTCTCCGTAGGAATCAGGGGTCAGGAGTCAGGGATCAGGGGGTGTCAGGGTGAAGGTGTGAGGGGAACCGCGCGCAACCCTGACACCTAACGCCCCGACACCCGCTGATCCCCGACTCCTGACCCCTGATCCCTCCGACATGCCGACCCCTCGATTGCGATTCGCGCCCTCCCCCACGGGCTATTTGCACGTCGGCGGCGCGCGCACCGCGCTCTTCAACTGGCTCTACGTACGCAAGCACGGGGGCCAGTTTCTGCTGCGCATCGAGGATACCGACAAGGCACGCAGCACCGACGAAAGCACCCGCGCGATCTTCGAGGGGCTGGAGTGGCTTGGGCTCGACTGGGACGAAGAGGTCGTGCACCAGGGCGCCAACCTGGAGCGACATCAGCAGGACGTCGGGCGCCTGTTGGCGCGCAACGCTGCTTACCGATGCTTCTGCACCGCGGCCGAGCTGGACGAGCGTCGCAAGGCCGCCGACGCGCGCAAGGAAAGCTTCACGTACGACCGGCGCTGCGATCGGCTCCCGGCCGACGAGGTGGCTCGGCGCGTCGCGGCCGGCGTCCCTCATGCGGTGCGGTTCCGCGTTCCCGACGGGGAGACCGCATGGGATGACGCCGTCCACGGCGTCATCGCCTTCCCCAACAAGGACATCGAAGACTTCGTCATCCTGCGTTCCGATGCGACGCCGATCTACAACATGGCGGTCGTGTCCGATGACATCGCCATGCGGATTACGCTCGTTATGCGCGGGGACGATCACATCTCGAACACGCCGAAGCAGATCCTGCTCTACCGCGCCCTGGGCGCCGACGTGCCCGAGTTCGCGCACGTGCCGATGATTCACGGGCTCGACGGGAAGAAGCTCAGCAAGCGCCATGGCGCAACCGCCGTAGGCGACTATCGCCATCGGGGCATCTTGCCGAGCGCAATGGTGAACTTTCTCGCGCTGCTCGGGTGGTCGCCGGGCGGCGACCGCGAGGTCATGTCACTCGAGGAGATGGTCGAGCTGTTCTCGACCGACGGACTCCAGAAGAAGGCGGCGATCTTCGATCCGAAGAAGCTGGAGTGGATGAACGGACAGCATCTCACCCGCACCCCCGCGGCAGCGCTCGAGCCGCTCGTCACGCCACTCATGCTCGAGGCAAGGCTCGCCACGCCCGAGCAGCTCGCCGCCCGACGCGACTGGTATCTCGCGCTCATCGACCTGTTGAAAGTTCGTGCGCGCGCGGTCGGCGACATCGTGAAGCAGGCCCCCCCGTACTTCGAGGCCGACATTCCCTACGAGGAGCAGGCGGCGCGGCAGTACTGGAAGGATCCGGCAGCCTCGGCGGATCTCCTCCGCATCACTCGTGAGAGACTGGCCACCCTGGAACCGTGGACGCCCGACGTGATGGAGCAGGCGCTGCGCGAGCTCGCGGAGCAGCGCCAGGTCGCGGCGGGGAAAATCTTTCAGCCGCTTCGCGTGGCGCTCACGGGAATGAGTGTGAGTCCAGGCATCTTCGAGGTACTGGTCGCAATGGGGCGGAAGTTGGCGTTGCGGCGCCTCGACAACGCGTTGCGATGGCTCGACCAGGGCCCGAAGGCTGCGTGATAAACCTGTTACAAACGCGCCGCAGTGTTGACCGAGGCATACGGGACATTATAGGTTCCCCGTTGAACGTCTCCGGGAGACGCTCTCTCGCCGCTTCTCCCCTCTTCGCCGAGGCCGTCAATGCCCGACCCGCTAACCCCGATTGAGCAGCGGGTGTACCACTATCTGCTCGATTTTCTGTGCGACAATACGTATCAGCCGAGCGTGCGCGAGATCGGAAAGCAATTCCAGATCAAGTCCACGAAGACCGTTTCCGAGCTGCTCCAATCGCTGGCGGACAAGGGATACATCGAGCGCGATCCGTCACGCTCCCGTGGCGTCAAGCTTCTTGGACATGAGGCCAAGCGGCGCACGCAGCCCGTGCCGTATTACGGCAAGATCGCTGCGGGGGAGCCGGCACTTCTCGCCGAGAACCGAAAGGGGTTCATCACACTGGACCGGCGCTTCCTGCCCGGACCGGAGGTCTTCTTCCTGAAGGTGGAAGGCGACAGCATGATCGGCCGGGGCATCCTCGACGGCGATTACGTCCTCATTCAGGAAAAGGACGCGAAGGACGGCGACATCGTCGCGGCGCGCATCGGCGAGGAGGCGACGATCAAGACGCTGCGGCGTCGTGACGGAAAGATCGTCCTGGAACCGGCGAACCCCGCGGAGAAGGAGATCGTCGTTCCCAAGGGGAGCGACTTCGCGGTGCTGGGCGTGGCGGCCGGCGTCTTCCGCCCATTCAACGAAATGCAGGTCGTGGACGAGGGCAGTAACGGCGGCGTCCCCGCCTGACGAGGGCGCGGCGCTACGGCGCCGCGCTTTTTTGTTCCTTCGCCTTCTTCTCGCTGGCCTCGCGCGCCTCACGCCGCTCGCGCTCCTTCCGCTCCCGAATGCGCTTCACCGCCGTGCGGAACTCCTCGGCATTCATGGCGCGGGGCGCGTTGTAGTTGATGTCCTGCGTCATCGCCCGAATCGCGCGCGCGCGATCCCCGACCTGAGGATTCGACGCCACGCCGTCGAGAAGGCCGCCTTGCACGAGCCCCACGGCGCCGAGGCCGAGAATCTGGTTGGGAATGGTGATGCCGCCGAGGTGAATGCCCTCGGCGTCCCAGCCGTACTTCTTGCCGTCCTTCGTCCAGCTCCAGTCACCGGGCTTGCGCTGGCCACTGGCGAGCGCGATCGAGTCGCGCACGCGCTGGGTGCCGCTCACGAGCATGCTGTCGAGCTGCTCTGAAAGACTGCGGGGCAACGCCAGCACGACCGCGTTGGGGTCAGTCCAGACCCGGGGGTCGGAGTACGAGGGGACGATCCCGCGGACCGGGCCTCCGCGGCCGACGAGGGGCCCGCTGCCCCCAACCTCTTCCACCGGCGCGGCCGGCGCAGGCGGGACCGTTGAAGGTGTCTCGGGCGGCGCCACGAGGGGCTCCACCCGTCTCGGCGGGCTGTTCGGCCGCTCGGGAAGCCCGTCCCCTCCGTCACGTCCTGGAGTCGTCTCGCCGCGATTAGGAATCGAGATGAAGCTGATTTGCTCCGGCGCAACCCGCGGGCGGGTGCGCTCGAGCATCTCGCGCAAGGGATACGGAATGGAGAACACCCACAGCAGAAACGCACCGAAGGCGATGTGGAGCGCGATCGAGACCGCGACCGAGCCGTCGACACGACGCTTCACGCGATCGGCGCCCCGAACGACATCAGGACGCGCCCCGCGCGCGCCGCGGCCTCTGTCAGGCGCTCAGGCGGGACGATGAAGGAGACGCGGAAGAATCCCTCTCCTCCGGCACCAAAGGCCGCTCCCGGAAGCACGATCACACCCTCGTCGCTCATGAGACGCTCCGCGAAGGCCGCACTTGCAATGCCGTCCGGAAGTGTAACCCACAGATACATGGTCGCGCGCGGGACCTCACACGCAAACCCGTTGGCACGGAACGCCGATACAGCCGCATCGCGCCGGGCGCGGAAGATCTCGAGGTTCCGAGGAAGAAACTCGCTCCAACTCTCGAGTGCCGCAATTCCCGCGGCCTGGACGGCCATGAACGCTCCCGTATCGACGAACGACTTCACCTTTGCCAGGACCCCGGCAAGCTCCGGGCGCGCCACAGCCCACCCGCAGCGCCAACCAGTCATGTTGTACGTCTTCGACAGCGAGTGGAACTCGATCGCGATGTCTCGCGCGCCCTCCACCTCGAAGATGCTCGCGGGGCGGTATCCCTCATACGCGAGCTCGGAGTAGGCGTTGTCATACACCAGCAGGGCGTCGAGTTCCCTGCACCGGCGCACGAGGCGCTCGAGGTAGTCGCGGGGCGCGGTCGCGGCGGTGGGGTTGTTTGGATAGTTGACGTACACCATCCGCGTCTTCGCCAGGATCTCCCGCGGCAGCTGATCGAGCTCCAGCAGGAACCCGTCCGGCTGACGCAGTGCGACGATGTGTGGGGTGGCGTCGGCGAGCATGCTGCCGCCGAGGTAGGCGAGATACCCTGGCTCGGGAATGACGCAGACGTCCCCGGGGTTGGCGAAGCCAAATGCCGTGTGCGCAATGCCTTCCTTCGACCCGATCAAGGGGACGACCTCCTCGAGGGGATCGAAGGAGAGACCAAACCGGCGAGCCATCCAGGCCGCGATCGCCTCGCGAAAGGCGGGCAGTCCGAGGCCGAAGCCGTAGCGGCTCATGCGCGGATCACGCGCCGCGCGATCCAGCGCCTCGACGACGGCTGGCGGAGGCGCGAGATCGGCGTCGCCCGCGCCGAGATCGATGACATCGACCCCGCGCGCGAGCAAGTCGCGCTTGCGCTGCGGGATCGCCGCAAGCGGATACTCGGGCAGTAAGCGAACGCGAGCAGCGGGGGTCGGCACTAGTCTTCCGCGCGAACAGGATTGGTGACGCGACTCGTGCCGGTGATCTCGACTTCGACCACGTCTCCGGGGACAAGCGCACCGACGCCCGCCGGCGTTCCCGTCGCGATCACGTCGCCCGGAAACAGGGTCATGACGCTCGAAATGTATGCGATCAGGCGAGGAATGCTGAAGACCATCTCGGTGGCGCTCGCACGCTGCCGTTCGGTGCCGTTGACGCGAGTGACCACCTCGAGCTCGTTGAGCGTGTTCGGCGCGTCGCCCTCAGCGCCCAGCGGACAAAACGTATCGAACCCTTTGGCACGCGTCCATTGACCATCCGCCTTCTGAAGATCGCGCGCCGTGACATCGTTGACGGCGACGATGCCCCGCACGCACGTAGCCGCACGATCCTCGTCGACTCGATAGGCACGCGTACCGATGACCACGCCAATCTCCCCTTCGTACTCCACCTGCGTCGACGCGCGGGGCAGGACGATCGCGCCCCCGCTCGCGATGACGCTCGACGGGGGCTTCAGGAAGATGAGCGGCGCCTGGGGAACTTCGTTGCCCAGCTCCTTGGCGTGCTCGACGTAATTGCGGCCGACGCAGACGATTTTGGAGGGGGACATCTAGGGCGAGGCACAAATGACGGAATTCAGAATACAGAATCCAGAATTCAGCGGGGCATGCATCAGCTCGACCTCTTCGCGGCATTGTCTGTCTGTATTCCGTATTCTGAATTCTGTCATCTTTGCCGTTCATCCCTCGTAGAAGGCCCGAAGCTCGACAAGGATGCTTGTCCAGTCGCCAATGACCCGCCGCGCCGGCGGCAGTCCCGCCAGCAACCCTCGCCCGTAGGACTTCGTCACGATCCGAGGATCGCAGACCACCACCGCGCCCTGATCGGTCGCTGTCCGAATGAGTCGGCCGAAGCCCTGCTTCAGGCGAAGCGCCGCGTTCGGGAGCATGTAGTCGCGAAACGCGTCACCACCGCGCTTTTCGATCTCCTCGCAGTGTGCCGCCGTGAGCGGCTCGGTCGGAACGCGAAAGGGGAGCTTCGCGAGGACAAGGCCGCGCAGCGCGCGGCCGGGGACGTCGATGCCTTCCCAGAACGAGGCCGTGCCAAGCAGCACGGCGCGCCCCGATTCGCGGAAGCGTCGCAGGAGCGCATCGCGTCCGTCATCGCCGTGGACGAGCAACGGCCATCGCCGCTCGATGCCGCGCGCGCGCACCTCGCTGGCGGCCAGACGCACATCGCGATGACTGGTGAACAGCACGAAGATCCCGCCGTCGCTCGCCTCGGCGACGTCGAGGGCGATCCGAACGACTGCCTGCAGGTGCGCGGGCGCATCCGCATTCGGCGCGGGAACGTCCGTGGGAATCGCGAGAATCGCCTGACGAGGATACTGAAATGGCGAGTCGTAGATTCCCGTCATCGGCGCGAGCGCGGGATCGTCGAGCCCGAGGCGCGTCGCGAGGAACCGGAACCCGTTGTCATCCGCGAGGGTCGCGCTCGTCAACACGGCGGTATCGACGCGGCGGAACAGGTCCTCGCGCAAAATGGGAGCGAGATCGAGCGGGACGACCGTGGCGGCGACGTTGGCCTCGCGGCCCTTGAGCTCCAGCCAGCGGACCGACGGCTCCGCCTCCTTCGGAGGATCGAGCGTGCGACGCAAGCCGTCGCCTAACGCCTCGAGCCGGCGCGTCACCCCGCGCATTTCCGCCAGCAACGAGGCAACCGCGTCGCGCCGGGCAGAGTCGGCTTCCAGCCGTTCACGCACGAGGCGGAGCCCGTCCTCAAGCAGCGCGATCTCCCCCAACGCGTCGGCGAGCGCCGCTCGGAGGCCGGCTGCCCACACCGGATGGGTCGCGAAATCCTCGGTGAGACGCATGACCGGCTGCCCATGCTGCTTGAGCATCACCTCGAGGATGTCGAACACCCGACCGCCTTTCTCTCGCGCTCCGTAGACGGCCGGCGCCAGCCGCGCGTTGACGAGATCGAGGCTGGCGGTGCTGAGCAGGTCGCGCTGCGAGGACAGCCGCATCGTGAGCGCCGTCAGCAGACCCTTCCCTCTTCGATCCAGCCGATTCAGGAGCCGCACCAGCCCTCGGCGCGTCACGGTCGTCCCGAGGTGGGACTGTGCCGCATCCTCCACATGATGTGCTTCGTCGATGACGAGGCGCCGATACGCGGGGAGGACGGCGGCGTCGCTCCAATTCTGCTGCGCGCGCCGGACCGCGAGGTCCGACATGAGCAGATGATGGTTGACGACGATGACGTCCGCCTGCGCCGCCGCGCGGCGGGCGCGAAAGAGGAAGCACTTCTCGAAGTGCTCGCACTTGAGGCGGCCGCAGAGGTCGGGCTCCGCCGCGACCTCATCCCAGACTTCGGGTCGCGGTGGTGTCGCCAGGTCGGCCAGCGATCCATCGGTCGTGCGCTCCGCCCACGCCCGCACCTCCTCGAGCTCGCGCGCCAGCGGCGCGTCGAACAGCCCGCCGGCGGCGTTGGCGTTCTCGAGGCGCCAGAGACAGAGATAGTTCCGCCATCCCTTGAGGAGCACGTAGCGCACGGGCTGATCATCCAGCGCGCTCTCGAGGAACGGCAGGTCTTTGCCCACCAGCTGCTCCTGGAGATTGATCGTGTTGGTCGAGACGACCGTGCGCTCCTTGTTGGCGGCGGCCCAGCGCAGCGCCGGAAGGAGGTACCCTAACGACTTGCCGACGCCGGTGCCGGCCTCGAGCAATCCAATGCCGCCGTCGTTGTACAGCGCGGTGACCGCGGCCGCCATGTCGCGCTGCGTCGGACGGTCCTCGTACTGCGTGAGCCGCTGCGCGATCGGTCCCCCGGGGCCGAGCGCGCCCGTCACCGCGTCGGGATCGAGCCGCGTCGCATCCGTTGCCCGTGGGACCTCCACCACGACGTACAGCGACCGCGCCTCGTTGTCGATGATGCCGAAGCCGACGCCGCCGTCGTGCATACGCGCGGCCACTTCGAGGTCGGCATCCGAAGGCTCGAGCTCGCCGGTCGGATGGTTGTGGAGCAGCATCTCGCCGCGCTGCGCAACGCCCGGCAGCGCGATGACGCTCCGCACGTCCCCGCGCGACACTACGCGTGCCGCGCACACGCAGCCGTCATCGTCGAGCTGGGCGACGAAGCACACCTCGCGCCCCCCGGCGATCGTAATGGCCGCACGCATGGCTGCGCCGGCGGACTTTCCGATACGGGAGGGGGAACGAGGAACGACGAACGAAGAAGCGGGCTCAGCCACCGTCGAGGCGCTGCCGAGACGTGATGGTCTCCGGCTCACGAGGTCACCTCGACCACCTCGACGACCTCGATCACCTCAGGTCTTGAGCGGCTTCTTCTTCGCCGCCGGGAACAGCACATTGTTGAGGATCAGGCGATAGCCCGGCGAATTCGGATGGAGTGAAAGATCGGTCGGGGGGTTGCCAATGCCGTGCTGTGGATCCTCCGGATCGTGACCGCCGAGGTAGGTCCAGCTACCCTTGCCGTAATGGCCGTGGAGATACTTCGTCCACGGGGCGCCCTCCTCCTCGGCGAGCACGCTGACGCCGGGCTTCAGCACGCGCCGCATGAAGCTCGTCGTCACTCCGTAAAAGTCGGGTATCACCGTGCGGTGGTTCTGCACGAGGATCGTCTCCACCGGATCGAACTTCGCGCTGAAGCTGAAGAGCGTGAACGTTCCGAGCGGCTGTCGGCGGCCGGGAACGTTCACCTGATGGCCGTCGATGTCGCTCTGCGCATTCACGAACGGTGACTGCTCCAGATGCGCGTTCGCGAACGCGAACGAGCGCGCCCAGCGCATTTTGGCGTCGGCGTTTCCATCGATCGGGGTGCCGTCCGCGAAATTGCCGGCGATGTCGACGTCGGAGCCAGCCACGGCGAGCTCGAGCGTTTCGGTGGCGCCGCACATCGCGAACAGAAATCCTCCGTTCTCCACGTATTGCCGCATGCGCTCGGCGACCGCCTTCTTGAGCGCCGGCGGGTTGGGAAAGCCTAGTCGCTGCGCCAACGCCTGCGCCGTCTGCACCTGCTGGATGAACCAGGGCGCGCCTCGATAGGCAATGTGAAACTTGGAGAACTGCCCGGTGAAATCCTCGTGATGCAGATGCAGCCAGTCGTACTTCGCGAGGTCGCCGTGCACCACTTCCTCATCGAACACCGTCGCGTACTCGATGCCGGCGTAGCGAAGGGCGAGGGTCACCGCATCGTCCCACGGCGGTGCGTCCGGCGGTGTGTAGATGGCGACCCGTGGGGCCTTCTCCAACGGGATCGCATCCATGTTGCCGCCAGCGATCTCGGCGCGGATCGCACCGAGACGCGATGCGGAGATCGGCTCGACCGTCACCCCATCGAGACCTGCCCGCCGGCGCACATCGGCCGCGTCGGGGAGCAGGAACGATCCACCGCGGTAGTTGAGGAACCACTCGGCGCGGAGTCCCTCCTTGATCGCGTTGTACGTGAGCCCGTAGGCCTTGAGGTGGTTGCGCTGCTCGTCGTCCATCGGGACGAGCAGGAATTGCGCAGCCGCACGCGCGGGCACGAGTGCAAGGAACAGAATCCAGGCAGCAGCAAGCAGCCGCACACGCGGAGTGATCATGCCGAAAGATAACCTCACGACGCCCGGGGAATCGCGCCGCGGGCGAGATCCAGCTCGCGGCGTGCTTGCGGCACGAGCGCGCTGTTCGGATAGGTCAGGATGAGGTGCTCCAGACGCCCGACGGCGTCTGCATGCCTGCCAGCCCGCCGAAGCGCGCGCGCCCACTCGAGGTTGGCTTCGGGCGCCTCCGGCGCCTCGGCGTCCTTCGTTGCGAGCTCGCTCCACAACAGGATCGCGCGAGCGTCGTCGCGCGTCGCCGCATGCAGCCGCGCGGCCACCGAAAGCAGAAGCGTTCGCGCGTCCTCGAGCGAGACGGCCGCTTCCTCGAAGGCGGTCGCGGCTCGTAGCGTGTCGCCGCGCGCGAGCATCAGGAATGCGTTGCCCGTCGCTGCCGACGTGTCCGCTCTCGTGCGCGCGAGGAGCGCCATCGCGGTGACCAGCTCCGGTGTCGCTCGCCCGCGTACGCGCAACGTTCGCCGCGCTCCGGCGAGATCGCCGGAATAGAGCGCCAGCCATCCGCTCACTTCGCTCGCCTCGGCCGTGGCGTCGTCGCCGAGCAGCGCGCGCGCGCGGGCAACATCGCCGGCGCGCACCCAGGCCCACGCCACGATCGCGCGATGGCGTCGCTGGAGCTCGGGGCTGGCATGCCTCGCGAATGCATCGAGCGTCTGCTGCGCTTCCTGGGCGCGCCCCAACGCCGCCAGCGCTTCCAGGCGCATGGGCAGGGTGACCACCGCCGCTTCCGCCGAATCGAGACCGCGCTCGGCCTGCCTGACGAGTGCAAGCGCGGCGGCGGCATCCTCGGCGTGGAGCGCCGCGCGAGCCGCGCGCAGGGCGAGATCCGCCGTCGGACGCTCACGGAGCAGGGCCTCGAGCGCAGCACGCACGACCGTCCAGGCTTCCGCCTCCTCCGCGCGACGAGCGAACTCGCTCCACGCGGAGAACGTCGCCGTGTCGCGCGGCAGATCGCGGAGCACCATCCAGGCATCTTGCGGCGATCCCCAGTGCAGCTCGAGCGCGGCGAGGACGCGGCGCGCTGCGACATTGCGCCCTGCCGCGAGCAGATCGCGCCGCACCGCGGGGCGCATCTCCTGCGGCGTGGCGACGAGCGAGAGAATGGCTGCCTGCTCGAGATAGGGCGCGCGCTCCAGCGCTTCATACCACGAGGTCGCGCTCAGCGCCCACTCACCCATGGCGGCGCGGAGTTGGGCCTGCTCGAGCTCGAGCCCTCGACCGGTTCCAAGACGTGTTCTCGCACGCTGAAGCACCGAGTCGGCCGTGCGCAGCTGGCCATCCTGCAGCAGGAGGCGCGCGTACTCGCGATACGGCCCGGCGTCGCCCGGCATGTCGCGCGTCCACCGCTCGAAGGCCTGATGCAAACGATCGGTCAGACCGAGCGAGCGCAGCGTGCGAATCTGCGCCGCGCGCAACGCCGGCTCGCGAGGCGCCGCCGCGATCGCGCGCTCGAGCACCGGAAGCAGCGAGTCGGGCATTCCAAGCTGCGCGTACACGCGCTCGAGCCCGAGAAACGCCATCACCGAGCCCGGCGTCTGGCTCAGCGCCTCTCGGTAGGCGGCAGCGGCCTCCCGATACTTCTCATCCTGCTCGAGCAGCAGGCCGCGCTGCTCCGCGCTGCTGACCTGCTGCGCGCCGGCATGCGCAACCGCGAGGAGCAACAGCGAGCACGCGAGCGTGAGGCTATGGACGCTCCGATTCCGCATTGATCCGCTTGAAGTATTCGAGCACGGCGCGCCGTTCCTCCGCCGTGAGGCCGCGCAGCTCGCTCCAGGTGGGCTCGCGATATCGCGCCGTCGGACGCGAGCGCACATCGGCGGGCGGCGTGAATGTTCCCTCGGTGCCCGTCGCCGAGCGCGACTCGCGATCTCCGCGATCGTCGCGCTCTTCCTTTTCGAGGGTGAGACCCGCATCGAGCAGCCGGCGGAAGAGGCGTTGCTGCCGCTCCACGAGGGTCGGATCGACGCGCCCCGCGTCCAGCGCCTCAGCGATCTGCCGCATTTCGCGCGCGAGCTCGGACGCACGGCCAGAGCTGCTGCTCTTGCCCGCATCGTCGAGCCGATCGGCCAGATTGCGTTGCTGCTCCGCGATGCCGCGCGCCTGCGCCTGACCTTGCGCGTTCATCTTCTGTCCGGGCATGGGGAGCAGCCCCTGCGCTTGCGCATTGAGCGACCCCTGCTGCTTCGCCATCTCGCGCATACGCTCGAGCATCTCGGCAAAGCCCGACGCGCTCTCCGACTGGCCCACCTGTTCGCGATCCTTCACCAGCGCCGCGGCCGCACGATTCAGCGCTTGCGCGGCCTCCTGCATCGCGGGTGCCGCATCGCTGCCGCCGCGCTGCGATTCGGCCGTTTGCTCGGTCGCCTGCTGCACGCGACGACGCGCTTCCGCCAGGGCGCCCTGCGCCTGAGGAGAGACGTGCGTCGATTTCTGTCCGGCTTTTTCGATCTTCTCGCCGACGCGCTCCACGCCCTGCTGTAGCGCACCCTGCTCGGCGCGTAGCGACCCCTGCTCAGCTCCTTCGCGCGCCTTCTGCGCGAGCGCATCCTGCTCTCGCGCCATCTGAATCATTTCCTGAATCGCGCGATCGAGCTCGCCCGTGAGCTCGTTCTTCCATTCCTGAATCTGTCCCTCACGCGCCTGGGAAAGCTGCTGCGCGGCCTGGTCCATGTGCTCCGCCGCTTCGCGCGCGCCCGCTGCACCCTTCTGCGCGCCGTCCTGGCGCTGCTGCGATTGCTGCCCCTGCGCACCCGCCTGCTGTCGGGCGGCATCACGCATCGCCTCAGCGGACTTACGCGCTTCCTGTGCTGCCTGCTCGAGCTTCGGGGGCCCGGCTTCCGCGCGCTCCTGCTCGAGCTTGCCTGCCAGCTTCTCCACCGCCTCGGCGAGCTTCCTGGAGCGGTCGCTGAGCTGCTTCCCACGCTGACTCGACTCCTTGCCGCGTGCCATTGAGTCGGCGGTCGCTCGCTGCTCCTGCGCCAGCTCGCGCGCCTCATCACGCAGCGTCTGCATCGAGCCCTCGAGGGCCGCGCGTTTCAGCATTTCCGCGCTCCGCTCGAGTTGCTTCCGAAGACGCTCCTGTTGCTCCTTGAGATTCTCCAGCGCACGACGCGTGTCATCGGGCGAAAGCTTCTGTGCCGCGCGCGACAGCTCCTCGAGCTGCGCGGCGAGCTCCGGCGTGAGCGCGTCCTTCAGCAGCTCCTGCGCTTCCCGCAGCTGCCGGGTGAGCGACGTGTCGAGCGCGCCGGCTTCGCGCAGCTGCTTCTCCAGCGCCCGCGCATCCTCACGGAGCTTCTCGACCTGCTGCGCGAGCTCGCGCTGTTCCTTCGCCAGTGCCTCCGCTTGCTCCGCGGCCTCGTACTCCATGCCTCGCTGCTGCGACTTGTCCCGATCCCGAGCGCTGGCCGGTCGTTGATCGCGACGCCCTCGGGCGCGAGCGGCGTCCTCGGTGCGACGCTCGAGCTGGCGCTGCGACTTGGCGGCCGCCGCGGCCCGCGACGCCGTCGAGTCGGCCAGCGCACGCGCCATCTCACGACGCTCGGCCATCGTCGGGACGCGTAAGATCAGCTCGCGACTTTCGGCGCGTTGGCGCCATGGTGAATCGTCGGTCGCGACCAGGACGACGTGCAGCTCATCGCCCGGCTCGAGGCCACGCGGCGCGAGATCGAGGGGAACGGTGCCTAACCAGCGCGGCTCGGAGGGTGCCGTGAGCGCTTGCGTCACCTCGGGCAGCGTTTGTCCCGATCCCTGCCGACGCCAGGTGCGCAGCACGATCGATCCAATGCCATGGTCGTCGCTCGCCTCGGCCCGGAGCTCGATGCGGTCCCCCGCGGCAACGATCGTGTCGGTGCGTGGCGCAAGGATGTCGACGCGCGGACTCGAGTCGGCAAGCACGGTCAGCTCCAGCGCGGCCGGCACGTCGGCGATCGGACCCTGTGCACCCGCCGCACGCCAGGTCCACCGCCCACTCTCCTGGGCCGAGAATCTCCCCGCGAAGGCGTGCCCCTCGGGTGTGAGGTGGATGGTGTCTCCCTCACGGGCGAGTGATACGCTTCGCAGCGCCGTCGACGCGCGCCCACGCACCTGGAGCGACGTGCCGCGCGGAATGCGCAACGGCTCACCAACCGCCAGGACTTCGGGCGCCCGACGCAGATAGGCGGGATACGTCGCGTTGATCGCGACGTCCCCGACAAAGGGACGATCGGTGACTTGAATGACGACCGTGTCGCTCGTCGCCCGGCCATCGGTCGCGATGAGCTTGAGATCGGCGTCGACGGGCCCGAGCACGACCGTTGCGGTGCCTCGCTCCACCGGCAGGCTCTGCTCGTTCCACGGGCGACCGGTCGCCCGCGTGTGAAGCTGCACGGTACGCCGCTCCGGCGCCGCGACGTTGAGGCGGACATCCTCACCGCGCAGCACGTACGTGGGCGGATCGAGGATCACGAGCGGAGGCAGAAGATCGCCGCTCCACGCCTGCACCGGGTGACGCATTGCGCGCCAGCCGTCAGGCGCGACGTCGCGCGCGACGGCCACGGTCGCCAGCGAGGCCACCGCAATCAGCGCCGAGAGAATGCTCCACTTCGTTGCACGTCCCTGCATCGCAGGCGCCAGCGGACGTCGCACGCGACCGAGCTCCGAGGCCAGCCGCTTCGCCGCCAGCTGTCCGAGCGGACCCGACGAGTCGACCTCGAGCGCGCCGCGCAGCGAGCCCGCTCGCATGGTGCGCTCGCGCTCGATCGCCGCCGCGATCGCCGATGCCGACGCGCGGCGACGGCCTTCACGCCACGACCACGCGATGAGCAGGGCCAGCACCACGGCGACGAAAACCCATGCGCCGAGCGGCGCCGAGGGTCGCGTGATCCACCGCGCGCCGCCCAGGGCGACGGTGCTCGCGGCGAGGAGGACGAATCCGATTGCAAGCGCGATCGCGACGCCGCGCGCGACAAGCGCAACGCGCAAGCGGGAACGCTCGCGGGCGATGATCTGGCCGACGGTCACGAGACCGGCCTGCTGGTGATCGCGTACACGAAGAGGTTCACCCCCATCCGCAGCGCGGCTTCGTGCAGCTCGGGAGGATCCTTGTGCACATCGGGATCTTCCCAGCCATCGCCCAGATCCGATTCGTAGTCGTAGAACACGGCCAGACGATCGCCGAGAAAGATACCGAGCCCTCGTGGAGGCTTCCCGTCATGCTCGTGAATCTTTGGTAAACCTTTCGGGAATTCGTACACGAGATTGTAGATCGGATGCTTCAACGGGACGTCGACGAGCGGACGCTCGGGAAAGACGCGCGCGATCTCGCGCCGGAAGCTGGAGTCGAGCCCGTAGTTGTCGCTCACGTGCAGGAAGCCCCCGCGCGTGAGATACTCGCGAAGACGCTCCACCTCGCGATCGCTCAGCTTGATGTTCCCATGCCCGGTGATGTGGAGGAACGGGTAATCCCACAGCCGGTCATCCAGCAGCGTCACTCGCGCCTCGCGCTGCTCCACCGGGAGCGTCGTGCGCTCGGCAATGGCCTTCAGGAGATTGGGGACGCTGGACGGATTCGCGTACCAGTCGCCGCCGCCGTCGTACTGCACACGCGCGATCGTGAGTCGCGTGGGCGCCGCGCCGTAGGTGATCGTCGCGAGAGCCAGGACGGCGAGCGGGCGGGCGAGAGTCATTCGTGAGCGATCCGGTAGGCCAGGTTGCGTGGAGCGTGATGGTCTTCAACCAGTAGACGAACGATATCGCGAGTGGATGCGCCCCCGGCACGAAGGCGCTGAGCGTGCTCGCGGAGCGCACCCTCGTCGAGGGGGGCCGGGGCGACCCCACCCAGCACGATGACGACTTCGCCCTTGGGCGTGCTCTCCCCATAGTACTCGGCGAGCTCGTCAACCGTTCCGCGACGGAACTCCTCGAACTGTTTGGTCATCTCCCGTGCCACGACGACGTGGCGACCGCCGCCACCCTGCGCCGCGATGTCACGCAGTGTGTCGCCAACCCGGTTAGCCGCCTCATAGAGCACCGCCGTGTGCGGGAGCGCCACGAGGGCGTCGAGCGCCTCCACACGTTCCCGGCCCTTTCGTGGGAGAAATCCGAAGAAGGTGAAGCGGTCGGCATCGACACCCGAGGCGGCCAGTGCGGCCAGGAGCGCTGAGGGGCCCGGCACCGGACTGACCCCGATGCCCGCCTCGATCGCCGCGCGCACCAGGCGGGCGCCGGGGTCGGACAACACCGGCGTGCCGGCATCGCTGATGAGCGCGAACGACTGACCCTCGAGAAGACGCGCGACGATGCGCGGTGCCTGACGCGCTTCGTTATGCTCGTGGTAGGCTTCCACGGGCGTCGTGATGCCGTGGCGGATGAGCAGGTGCCGCGAATGGCGCGTGTCTTCGGCAAGAATAGCCGTCACGCCGCGCAGCGTCTCGATCGCGCGCAGCGTGATGTCACCGAGATTGCCAATGGGCGTGCTCACCACGTGCAGCCGCCCCGCCTGCGCGTCCGTCACCAGCGTGGGGTTCGTGGGAGTGAGAAAACGACAACCGCCTGGACGGCGCGAGGCCATCCAGGCGGAAGATTGTCGCGACCGAGCCCGGCGCGCTATGCGTGCTCGGCGAACTTCCGCTCGAGATGCGACTTGGGTACGGCGCCGACGACGGTATCGACGTGCTTCCCGTCCTTGAAGAAAAGAATGCTCGGGATCGACCGCACGTTGAAGCGCATCGCGGTCTGCTGATTCGTGTCGACGTCGACCTTCGCCACCTTGGCTTTTCCGTTGTATTCCGACGCAAGCTGATCGAGGATCGGCGCAATCATGCGGCACGGGCCGCACCAGGTCGCCCAGAAATCCACGACCGCGAGCCCCTTGTAGTGCTCGATCTCGGCCACGAACGTCGCGTCCGTCACCGCTACTGAGTTCGACATCCCTTCCTCCCAAAGAAAGCGGGGTTCCACACGGTCCCCCCGCTGGCCAGATTTGTTTCGTCGTTCCCGCACCGGAGCGCGAGTCCCTCATGAAAGATAATCACCGCCGCGGCGTCCGCATCGCGCACATCGGCATTGCCGTGCGCGCACTCGGCGATTCCCTGCCGTTCTACCGCGACGTCCTGGGCCTGCCCGAGGTGCCCCTCGATGACTCGGATGGGGCGACCATCGTCGGCTTGGCGACCGGTGACGCGTTGGTGGAGCTGCTCGAGGCCAACTCCCCGGACTCGCCGGTGGGGCGCTTCATCGAGCGCCGCGGCCCCGGGATCCATCACATCTGCTTCGTGGTCGACGACCTGGATGGGACCCTCGGGCGTTGCCGGGCGGCGGGCATTCGCCTCATCGACGATGCGCCGCGGATTGGCGCCGAGGGAAAGCGGATCGCGTTTCTTCACCCCGCGTCGACGAGCGGAGTACTCGTCGAGCTCACCGAGGATTAACGCTCGGTGAACCATCGAGGGTTCCAGCGCGTTACCCCGTCGGCATGTTGCGACAGAGATCCTTCACCGGCTCGAGGTCAGCGCTCTCGACGTACCAGCGCTCGGAGGGTCCTTGAGTCGCCGTGAAATTGGTCGCCCGGGTGATCGGCCCGCGCGTCAGCTCCACGCGAAAGACGCGCTTGCCGGCCTGGCCGGGTCCCTCGTTGAGAATGCGGAACCGCTCGTGGGCGAGCATGCACTGCATGATGAGCTCGCGCTTCTCGAGCTCCCGTCGCTCGATGAGATCGCGCGCTGGACCCTTCTCGGACCCCCAGATGACCGACATGGCCTGAAGATCCTGTGCGCGGACCGCCGCGAGGAACTGCTCGATCGCGGTACGAGGCGCGGGCGCGCCGGTGAGTGGCCCGGTGGTGTTGGGGCCGCCGCACGCGGCGAGTGCCAGGACGAACGCGATGATCGAACGCTTCACAGGGTGTCTCCGGCGTACTTGTGAGCGAGAACCTACTGGGGAGCTGACATGCGAGCAACCCACCAACGGCTGTACATCAACGTCGATCACGTCGCGACGCTGCGACAGGCGCGACGCACCGACGAGCCTGATCCCGTGATGGCGGCCGAGCTCTGCGAGCGCGCTGGCGCGGACGGCATCACCGCACATCTGCGCGAGGATCGGCGACACATTCAGGATGACGACGTACGCCGCCTCGCCGCCACAGTCCGTACGGTACTCAACCTCGAGATGGCGCTCACGGACGAGATGCTCGGCATCGCCCTGTCGTTGCAACCCTTCCAGGTGACCTTCGTTCCCGAGCGGCGCGAAGAGATCACGACCGAGGGAGGACTCGACGTCGCCCGTGATCCGCAGGCGCTCGGCGATGGGATCAGCCGCCTGAAACGCGCGGGCATCCGTAGCAGTCTGTTCATCGCCCCCGACAGCGAGGCGGTTTCACGATCGCGCGATCTCGGAGCCGATGCGGTCGAGCTGCACACGGGGCAGTACGCCCACGCTCCTCATGAGGCGCGAACGATCGATGCATTGCGAAACGCTGCCCGGTTGGCATCGGACGCGGGGCTTGCCGTGCACGCGGGACATGGCTTGACGGTGCGCAACGTGGCACCGGTGGCCGCGGTGCCGGAGATCGAGGAGCTGAACATCGGGCACTCGATCGTGAGCCGCGCGGTGTTCGTCGGTATCGAGAAGGCGGTGCAGGAAATGCGAGAGGCGATGCGCGCCGCGAGGAAGTAAGTTGTTGAACGGCCGTCGAAGTCGTCGATCTGATCGAGGTGTTTGCGGCTCCAGCGTCGTTTCCGTCGACCGCCTCGACGACCTCGACAACCTTCTTTTTGAGCTTTCACGACAGAGGAATTCGGACGCATGACGTCGCCGGTTGGCCTGCTCGACTTCTTCATTCTCGAAGCGAACGATTCCATCGATAGGCTCGACGGAGCCATTACCGGTGCGGCGACACGCGCGCCGGATCTCGAGCTTCTCCTTCGCCACGCACGGACGCTGCGCGGCAGCTCGACCATGGCGCGCCAAAACGGGATCGCCGAGGTCGCGGGCGGCATCGAGCGAGTCACCCGGGCGCTTCGCGATGGCGAAGTGACATGGAGCCAATCCCTCCATGCATCGCTCGTGGCCGCGATCGACGACTTGAAGTTACTGCTCCGCTCGGTACGCAACTGGAGCACGGCGGATGAGCGCCGGGCGCAGTCGCGCACCGCCGAGCTCGCCCGGCTCGCGCCCGATGCGCCTCGGCGCACGCCGACGCCGAGCTCGGCCGGCGGCAGCGCGTTCCTCGTGGCGGAGACCGGCGACATCGCCGATGCGCTCGAGCAGGTGGTTCGGCGCCCGGGCGACCGCGAGGCCCTCGATGCCGCGCTCCGTCACGTGCGGACTTTGCGCGGCGTGGCATCGGTTCGCGACGTGCCGCCACTCCCCGAGGTCGTCGACGCCATCGAGCGCGCGGCGAAGCCACTCGAGATTGGGACGCTGGCGACGCCGACCGTCAAGCAGCTCGCCCTGCTCACGGCGGCGGCGATGCTGTTGCGTCGCATTTCCACTGAGCTGGGCGGCGGTCGCAGACCCGACACGAACTCGCCCGAGGTGCGTCAATTCGCCGCGGCGGCATCCGCGCTGGCCGAGGATGCTCCACAGGCCGATCACATCGTGCCGATCGCTGCCCTCTTCCACGGCGACACCGGTCCTCACCTCGTCTCGACATCGCCCAACCCGCCGACGACTCCGCCGGAGCGTTTCCGGATGGAGGTGGTGAGTCAGGCCGAGCACCTGCGCCGACTGGTGGCCGATGCACGCACGTCGAATGACCCCGCCTCGCGCGAGCGGCTCGGCCGCGAGCTGCGCACGGCGTTGCGGGCGCTGGAGGCCGCCGCGGTGAGCTTCGACGAGAAGCGCGTTGCGGGGATCGCGCGCGACGCGGTCTTGAAG
>DATFFP010000091.1:0-74276 GCA_035249985.1 Gemmatimonadaceae bacterium | reverse complement strand
GGAGATCTTCGAGCGCGCCGTTCAGAAATTCGACTCGGCGCTCGCGATCGCTGCCGCGGCTCGTGCCGCCGCGGCGCCGAACTCGGCGGCACAGCGAAGCGCGGACTCTCTGCTCAACTTCGCGCGCGTCGGTGCCGCCCGCGCCGCGCTCAATCTGAATGACGGGCCACGCGCGCTGGGTTACGCCAACGCCGTGCTCGCCTCGGACACCAACTTCCGATTCCTCTCCTATCACTCGATCAACAGCCCGCGGGAGACGAACCGGATGTGGAACTTCCTCACCGCCGAAGTCTGGGTGTCGCTCGACGGCACGCCCTTCCTTGCCATGGCGGGAGACCCTCGCATTCCACGCCCCGACACGACGCAGGGCGTCGTCGATGGGACCCGTCGTTTCGTCCCGAATGCCCCGCTTGCACTGAGCACGTATACGGGCACGCGACAGGGCGGAGAATTCGATCGTGCTGCGCACACGCGCATCGCATCCGCGCTCGAGGCCCGCTACATCTGGGCCGAGGTTACAGGTCCGACCGCCGAGACCATCGCATGGCTCGAGACACGCCGATTGATAGCTCCCACCGGCACCGTGGTTACCGACGCGACCAATTTCTTCGATAATCTGCGCGATCAGCGGGCACGCGACCTCTACCTCGACTTCCACCGTCTGGGCGACCTGCGGCGATACAAAGAGTTTTACGGCGTCGATCTTTTCCAGCACGGCCCATACCCGGGAAGCACCACCGGTGAGCAGTACGGAACGCAGGAGTGCATGCCGCTCACCCGCGGAGAGTTGAACGCCCAACCGCCGCGTCCCTGATGCCCAGTATGGCCTCCAGCCGCTAATGGACAAACCCCGGCCGACGCCGGGGTTTTGCCTTGGTGGATGCGACTCCGCCGGCGACGCGCGTCCATTGCTTTGGTTGAGGCCAGTCCTCGCGACGCGTAGCTTTCGACCCAATGACGATGCGAGAGAAGCTGGAACTGCTCGAGCGCCGCCGTGCCGCCGCCGAGCTGGGCGGAGGCGCCGAGCGCTTGAAGACGCAGCACGCGAAGGGAAAGCTGTCCGCACGTGAGCGGCTCGATGTGCTCCTCGACGAAGGCAGCTTTACCGAGCTCGACCGGTTCGCGGTCTCGCGGTCGGACAGCGACGACGGCAACGGAGGCCCGGTTTACGGCGACGGAGTCGTGACCGGACATGGGCGCATCGACGGGCGTCTCGTCTACATCTTCTCGCAGGACTTCACCGTGTTCGGCGGGTCGCTTTCCGAAACGCACGCGGAAAAGATCTGCAAGGTGATGGACCTTGCGGCGCGGAACGGGGCTCCAATCATCGGGCTCAACGACTCGGGTGGCGCACGCATTCAGGAGGGCGTCGTCTCACTCGGGGGTTACGCCGACATCTTCCTTCGCAACACGCTATTCTCCGGAGTCATTCCGCAAATCTCGGCCGTCCTCGGGCCATGCGCTGGCGGTGCGGTATACTCTCCCGCCATTACGGACTTCATCTACATGGTGCGGGGAACGTCGTACATGTTCGTCACCGGGCCGAACGTCGTGAAGACGGTGACGCATGAAGACGTCTCGATGGAGCAGCTCGGAGGCGCCGATACGCACGCGAGCGTATCCGGCGTCGCGCACTTCGTCCACGACTCCGAGCTTGCCTGTCTCGCCGCCATTCGAGACCTGTTTCGCTTCATTCCCTCCAACAACCTCGGCGATCCCCCCCGGGGGCGCGGCACCGATCCGCGCGACCGGCGGGATGAGACACTGCTCGACGTCGTTCCCGATCATGCGAACAAGCCGTATGACATGCACGAGGTCATTCAGCGCGTGGTCGATGACGGCGAGTTCTACGAGGTGCACCGTGACTACGCGCAGAACATTCTCTGCGGCTTCGCGCACCTCGGCGGCTACAGCGTGGGCATCGTCGCGAACCAGCCCGCGGTCCTCGCCGGCGTCCTCGACATCAGCGCCTCGCTCAAAGGGGCGCGCTTCATTCGCTTCTGCGATGCGTTCAACATTCCGCTGGTCACCTTCGAGGACGTGCCGGGATTCCTCCCCGGTGTCACGCAGGAGCATGGCGGGATCATCAAGCATGGCGCGAAGCTGCTGTACGCGTACTGCGAGGCGACCGTTCCCAAGCTCACCGTGATCACGCGGAAGGCGTACGGCGGAGCGTACGATGTCATGTCCTCGAAGCACATCCGCGGCGACTACAACGTCGCGTGGCCAACGGCCGAGATCGCCGTCATGGGACCCAAGGGCGCGGTGGAGATTCTGAACCGGAAGGAGATTGCCGCCAGCAGCAATCCCGAGGGCGAGACCGAGCGTCGCATGGAGGAGTACCGCACGAAGTTCGCGCACCCTTACATTGCGGCCGGCCGGGGATTCGTCGACGACATCATCGATCCGCGGGAGACGCGCCCGCGTCTGATCGATGCGCTCGACACGCTGCGCGCGAAGCGCGATCAGAATCCGCCGAAGAAGCACGGCAATCTCCCGCTCTGATGTCGCGTCCGAGTACGACGCTGCATCTCGGCGACGCCGCTCCTGACTTTCAGCTCCGCGACGCCGCCACCGGTGAGCTCCGGTCGCTCGGCGATCTTCTGCGTGATCGCCGCCGGCTGCTGGTCGTGTTTCACCGTGGAATGTGGTGACCCAACTGCCGCGGGCAGCTCGGTGAGCTGCGAGCCGGGTACGACGAGCTCCGGGAGCGCAGGATCGGAGTCGCCATGATTCTCGGACAGCGCTGTGCCGGCATCGCGAAGAGCATGTCGAAGAGCTCTCAACAGCTGCCCTTTCCCGTTCTGTGCGACGAGGATCGTGCTGTCATCAAGCGCTATGGCGTGTGGCACCCCATTGGAATCGACGCAATCAACATGGCGCGCCCGGCGTCGTTTCTGATTGACGGGCTGACCCGGGCGATCCGCTTCATCTTCGTCGGCTCGACCCAGTTCGAGCGTGCGGATCTCGACACGATACTCAAGGCGGCGGACGCCAGATGAGGAACGAGGAGTGAGGAAGCGGATTCAGTGGCTATTCTGACTTCGGGCCTCAAGGGTCACGGACTGCTGACCTGCCGAATGACACGAATGAGACGGATGTGCACCGGAACGACGGAGCTGTATCAATGTTGCTGTATTCGTGTCATTCGTCTCGAGTCTTGTCATTCGGCAGTTCAGTTGTCCGTGGCCGTGCCTCCTGGATCTCATTCGGCCGCTCGCTCATTCCGTGTTTAACAAAGTCCTCATCGCCAACCGGGGCGAGATCGCGCTTCGGGTGATTCGCGCGTGTCGCGAGCTCGGGGTCGCTAGCGTCGCCGTCTATAGCGACGCGGATGCGAGAGCGCCCCATGTACGCGAGGCCGATGAGGCGGTGCATATCGGCCCCGCGCCTTCGGCGGAGAGCTACCTCCGCGGCGACCGCATCATCGAGGCCGCTCGACAAACGGGCGCGGAAGCGATTCACCCCGGCTATGGATTCCTGTCGGAGCGCGAGTGGTTCTCGCGCGCAGTGCGCGACGCGGGACTCGTTTTCGTGGGGCCTCCCGCGGAGGCGATCGCCGCGATGGGAAGCAAGACGTCTGCGCGCCAGCTGGCGACGGCCGCTGGGGTGCCGGTCGTCCCAGGGACGACGGACGCGGTGCGCGATGAAGCGGAGGCAAGCAAGGTCGCGAGCTCGCTCGGGTATCCCGTGCTGGTGAAGGCATCGGCCGGCGGTGGTGGAAAGGGGATGCGTGTCGTGGCTCGTGAAGCCGATCTCGCTTCCGCGCTGGAGGCGGCGCGTCGTGAGGCGCGCAACGCCTTTGGCGATGACGCCGTGTACATGGAGAAATACATCACCGGACCTCGCCACGTGGAGATTCAGGTGCTCGCCGATCAGCACGGAACCGTCCTCTCGCTGGGCGAGCGCGAGTGCTCGATTCAGCGGCGTCATCAGAAAATGATCGAAGAGGCACCGAGTGTGGCAGTCGCACCGGAGCTGCGACGTCGCATGGGCGAGACCGCGGTGACGGCCGCGCGCGCCGCCGGCTACGTCAACGCCGGCACGTGCGAGTTTCTCCTCGATCGCGAGGGTCAGTTCTATTTTCTCGAGATGAACACCCGACTGCAGGTCGAGCATCCGGTCACCGAGCTCGTGACCGGGCTCGATCTCGTGCAATGGCAGCTGCGGATCGCGGCGGGAGAACGCTTGCCCTTTCGTCAGGAAGACATCGTCCCCACGGGATGGGCCATTGAATGCCGCATAACGAGTGAGGATCCGGCCAACGGGTTTCTGCCGTCGACCGGTCGCATCGGCTATCTCCGCATCCCCGGCGGCCCCGGGGTGCGCTGGGACGGCGGGATAGGTGTTGGCAGCGAGATCGGGCTGCACTACGACCCGATGCTGGCCAAGCTCATCGTATGGGCCCCCACGCGCGACGCGGCCATCGCGCGCATGCACCGCGCGCTGCTCGAGCTCACGATCGATGGCGTGGCCACGTCGAGGGACTTTCACCTCCGAGTCATGGAGGACGCCGAGTTCCGGCGCGGAGACATCGAGATTCAGTGGCTCGAGCGGCGCATCGAGTCGCTCACGCGACCCAACCCACCGGCCGGTGGCAAGGTCATTGCCGCCATTGCCGCGGTCTTGCTCGCCGAGCGCGATCGGTCGACACCGGCCGTCGCCACCGGGGCCAGGTTGTCCTCGGAGACAGCCGCCCAGCCCGGTCTGCCTCACGAGGACGCCTGGCTTCGCGCGGGACGACGAGACGGCCTTCGGAGCCGGTGATCATGCGGGCGGAGGTGACGATCGACTCGATCGCCACAGGCGGCGACGGCGTTGGGCGCGCCGACGGGCGGGTCGTGTTCGTTCCGCGTTCTGCGCCGGGCGATGTCGGTGTCGTGGACCTGCCTGACAGGGGGCGCTTTGCGCGCGCGGAGTTTCGTGAGCTCCGAGTACCGTCGTCCCACAGAGTGCAGCCTTCCTGTATGCACTTCGTGACCGATCGCTGCGGTGGGTGCCAACTGCAGCACCTCAGCTACGCGGCGCAGCTCCAGGCAAAATCGCGAATCGTTCGCGACGCGATGCAGCGGATCGGACGGCGCGATGTCGAGCTTCCCGTTGTCCATCCCAGCCCCACGCCGTGGCGGTACCGCCGGAAGCTCACACTCGCCATGCAGCGTCGTGGCGCGGAATGGGTTGCCGGTCTGCATCCCTTCGACGACGCACGCAACATCTTCCGGTTGGAGGATTGCCCGATCACGCATCAGGACGTGCTGGATGTGTGGCGGGACGTCCTCGCGGCGGCGGATCACCTTCCGCGCGCGCAAGCGCTGCGGGGGGCCCTCCGTCTCGACGACGAGGACTCGGCATCGCTGACCATCGAAGGCGGACACGAATGGCCGGCGAGTCAGGCGTTCTTCACCGCTGTTCCACGGCTTGGCGCACTCTGGTGGATCCCGGAGGCCCAGGGGCGTCGCCGCGTACACGCTCGTGAGGCGGCGAGCGCACCTGGCGCGTCTTTCGCGCAAGTCAACCCGGCGGTCGCGATCCCGTTGAGACGGCGGGTCATCGCGCTGGCAATGGCACACGGTCCAGCCAGGGCTGTCGACGCCTATGCGGGGTTGGGGCATACCGCACGCGAGCTCGCAGGCCAGGGCGTGCGTGTGACCGCGATCGAGCTCGATCGCGACGCGGTCGCGTGGAGCGCCGAGCGGCTGCCGTCGGGATCATGCGCGCTGGCCGGGCGAGTCGAGCAGCTCCTCGGAGACGCGCTTCCCACCGACGTAGTGATTCTCAATCCACCGCGTGCCGGGGTCGACAAGCGCGTGACGGATCTTCTGGAGGCGGTGCAGCCGGCGCCGTCGGCAATCGTCTATGTCAGCTGCGATCCAGCCACGCTCGCGCGCGACGTCGGACGCCTGCCGCGCTATCGCATCGCCTCGCTCGAGAGCTTCGACATGTTCCCCCAGACGGCGCACGTCGAAACGATTTGCGAGCTCGTTCCGGAGGCGGCGTGAAGTACGTCGTCACCGTGAATGGGGACCGCATGGAGGTCGCGGCGGGTGACGATGGTCTGCGGATCGGCGAGCTGGTGGTGGATGCGCGTCTGGCGGACGTCGACGGCACGCCGGTCAAGGTGCTGACGATGGGAACCGCGGTCCATCGCATCGTTATGCAGCGCGGAGCCCGTCGCGGGGAGTACGCGCTCTGGATCGATGGGCATCGCTACGAAGTCGAAGCGCTCGACGAGCGAACGCGCGCGATCCGCGACCTGTCGAACGAGGGCGCCCGCGCGGCCGGGCCGGCGCCCCTGATCGCGCCCATGCCTGGCATGATCGTCCGCGTCAATGTGCAAGTCGGCGATGCCGTCCAGCCGGGCGCGCCGGTCGTCGTCATGGAGGCCATGAAGATGGAGAACGAGCTGCGGGCCCAGAGCGCCGGGACCGTGAGCGCCGTGCGAGTGCAGGCCGGCGCGGCGGTCGAGAAGGGTGCCATTCTGGTGGAGCTTTCGTAAGGCGCGTATTGTTGGGAAGGATCCGCAGGAGCGCTCATGACCCGCCGCTTCACTATCCTCTTCACGGTCGTCGTCCTCCTTGCGCCAGAGGCGCAGGGACAGCTCGTGCGCGGCACGGCCCGCGAAGCCGAGTCGGGTCGCGCGATCGAATCCGGCGTCATTACCCTCCTCGACGCCAGCGGGACGCCCATTCGCGCCGTGCTCACGGACTCGCTGGGCGAGTTCGGCGTGCGGGCACCGTCGCCGGGAGCCTACCGCATACGCTTCGAGCGGCTCGGCTACCGACCGCTCACGACCGATCGATTCACCCTCGACGAAGGCGAGACGGAGACCAAGGCACTCCGTGCGGCGGCCGTATCGATCAGCCTCGATCGCATCGTCGTCACCGATCGTCCGCGCTGCCGCGTGCTGCCGGAAGCAGACACGCTCACGGCGCGCGTTTGGTCGGCCGTTCGCGGTGTGCTTGCCTCAGCGGCGGCGGGAGAGACCGGGTGGTACCCCTACGTCACGGTCGAGCGATACGAGCGCGACTATGACTATCGCCGAAAGCTGGTCACCAAAGAGCGGAAATGGACGCAAACGGGGGCGTCGACCGCACCGTTCGTGGCGATTGCGGCGAGCTTTCTCGAGAAGGAAGGTTTCGTCGTCAGCGACGGTGATACGGTGACGTTCTACGCGCCCGAGGCAAGAACGCTCATCGCGGAGGAATTCCTTCGAACCCACTGCTTCCGCGTGCGCGACGAACGGACGGAGCGTGGGCGCGTCGGACTCGATATCGAGCCCGTTCCTCGACGCTTCGTCCCGGATATCAAGGGGACGCTCTGGCTCGATGCGGCGACGGGGGAGCTTCGACGGCTCGACTTCGTCTACGTGAACCTCCCGCCGAATGTGCCCTCTGATCACGCGGAGGGCTGGGTCGAGTTCCGGCGGCTTCCGCGCGGAGCGTGGGTCGTCGACCGCTGGTTGCTTCGTCTGCCTCTCGTCGGACAGCCTCCCCCAGCGTCGGTGTATGGCTCGGGTGTGCCTGTCGCTGGCGAGCTGCCGCCTGAGCGGGTCACCGAGCTCATTGGAACGCACGAGGAAGGTGGGCGCATCGTCAGCCTCGACAAGGAACGGCCTCGCAGACCGCCGCCGCCGACCGTCGCGTATGCGGTACAGGGGGCCGTGCGCACCGCCGATGGCGCTCCTGTAGCGGGGGCGCGTGCTTTTCTTTCGGGGACGGGTCACTCGTCCGTTACCGATCGCGCTGGGTTATTCGCGATGCTCGACGTGACACCGGGGAGATACCGCCTTTCGTTCACCCATCCGCGGTTCGACACGCTGGGCGTGGTGGGGCCCGTGGTCGAGCTGGAGGTCACGGGCGCGACAGAGTATCACCTCACCATGCCGACGGACGAGCAGATCGCTCGCTCCGTCTGCCCGGCACAGGAGGGCGAGGGTGCCGGGCAAGCGCCGACACTGCTGTACGGGTACGTTCGGGAGGGCTCATCGGCCGCCGTCATCCCGAATGCCACGGTCACAGCGTCCTGGCGAGCTCCCATCGCCCGCGGACCGACTGTCGGGGTACGGATCGAATCATTCGAGGTCGAGAGTGACGCCACGGGCTACTACCACCTGTGCGGCGTTCCAAGCGAGATTCCGTTGACCGTTCGCGCAACGCGTGAGACGCGTCGGGGCACGGAGCACAAAGTGGAGCCGATCGTGTCACCGATCACACGACTCGACGTGCGACTCGGGCGGGGCGGTCCCTAGCGACCGTTGACACGTCGTAAGTGCTTGCCTAGCTTACAAGTCTGTCAAAAATAACGCCTGACTTGAGCTGGTCCGCGAGCCGCCGGCTCGCGGACCGCGTTTCTGCCTTGGTTCCAAATCCGAATTCCATGAAAACGTTCAGCGCAACGCCGAAGGATATCGAGCGCCGCTGGTTTCTGATCGATGCAGATGGCATGGTGCTCGGCCGCCTCGCGTCCGAAGTCGCCAAGATCATCCGCGGGAAGCACAAGCCCACGTTCACGCCGCACATGGACACCGGTGATCACGTCATCGTGATCAACGCGTCGAAGGTGCGCGTGACAGGCCGAAAGGCCGAGCAGAAGGAATATTTCCGGCACACGGGCTACATGGGACACGAGCGCTTCACGCCCTACGCGACCATGATCGAGAAGCATCCGGAGCGCGTGATCGAGAAGGCCGTGTTCGGCATGCTGCCCAAGTCGACACTCGGGCGGCAAAAGCTCCGGCTCAAGCTCAAGGTGTACGCCGGGGAGCAGCATCCGCACACCGCGCAGCAGCCGACCGTGATCACCCTCAAGCAGAGCGAGACGAAGTAATGGCGGAAGCGACGAACAATCACGCCATCGGCCGCCGCAAGGAAAGCGTCTGCCGGGTGTATCTGAAGCCGGGGTCGGGGAAGTGGGACGTCAATGGACGCACGCTCGGTGACTATTTTCCGCGTCCGACGCTCGTCTCGTCGATTCAGCAGCCGTTCACGGCCACCGATACGTTGGGGCGCTTCGACGTGCGCGCTCGCATCGATGGCGGCGGCGTGAGCGGTCAGGCGGGCGCGCTGCGTCTCGCCGTCGCTCGCGCACTCGTAAGGCTCGATGAGGGATACCGTCGCAAGCTTCGCGACCTCGGCCTGCTCACGCGCGATGCGAGAGCGGTCGAGCGCAAGAAGCCGGGACGGCCCAAGGCGAGAAAGCGGTTCCAGTTCTCGAAGAGATAGTGTAACGAAGGCGCTGGAGGCGCTGAATGCGCTGAAGGCGCTAGATGGTGTTCCAGCGCTTTCAGCGCCTCCAGCGCTTTTGCAACTTCACACGCTCCCCGAGTCGCAGCGGGTGCCGGGCAACCGGTCGCAAGCGATGATGACGGAAGCGGCGGACTAACCCGAGACGGACATCGATTCGCATGCAACCATCGTTGGAGCAGCTCCTCGAGGCGGGCGTTCACTTCGGCCATCAAACGCGCCGATGGAACCCCAAGATGCGCCGGTTCATCTTCGCCGAGCGCAACGGCATCTACATCATCGACCTGCAGAAGACGCTGCGTCAGCTCGAGCTCGCTCAGAAGCTCGTGCGCGACGTCGTGATGCGGGGTGACAACGTCCTCTTCGTCTGCACCAAGCGCCAGCTCAAGGCGATCGTGCAGGAGCAGGCCGATCGCTGCAACGCGATGCACGTCACCGAGCGCTGGCTCGGCGGCCTGCTCACGAACTTCCAGACCGTGAAGAAGCAGATCCGTCGCATGAAGGAGCTGCAGAAGGGCGGCGAGGAGGGCGGCGAGTTCGAGAACTACACGAAGAAGGAGCAGCTCCTCCTGTCGCGTGAGCGCGAGAAGCTGGAGAAGAACCTCGCCGGCATCCGGAACATGTCGCGCCTGCCCGGTCTCCTCTTCGTCATCGACTCGAAGAAGGAGAAGATCGCCGTCAATGAGGCGAACAAGCTCGGGATTCCGATCGTCGGCATCGTCGACACGAATGCCGATCCCGATCTCATCACCGTGCCGATCGCCGGCAACGACGATGCCATTCGGTCCGTCGAGCTGATCACGAGGGCGATCGCGGACTCGATCGCTGAAGCGCGCCTCGCTGCACCGGTGCGCTCCGACGAAGATGAAGGCGAGCAGACGACGTACAGCTCCGATCGCGGTGTGGAGCCGGCCGACGATGCCGACAAGCGCCGTCGTCGGCGCCCGCGTCGTCGTCGCGCGAAGCCAGAGGCGATCGCCGCGCGGCTCAAGACCGGCGGTGATGCGGCGGAGGGCGAGGCCCCGGCAGACGGCGGAGACAACACCGAACAGTGACGTGCGCGGCGGGGTAGTGTCACCCGCGCGTTGGGAGTAGACTACAGCGCCGCCGGTGTGACTCGCCGGCGGCGTTGACGTACCAGGGAGACATAACGATGGCGACCGTGACATTTACCGCGAAGGACGTTCAGGAGCTCCGCCGCCGTACGGGCGCGGGGATGATGGAGTGCAAGAAGGCGCTCGAGGAGACGGCCGGTGATATGGACAAGGCCGTCGAATATCTCCGCAAGAAGGGAATCGCCAAGGCGGAAAAGCGCGCCGGACGGACGACGTCCGAGGGCGTGATCACCAGCTACATCCATCCGCCAGGGAAGATCGGTGTGCTCGTCGAGCTCAACTGCGAAACGGACTTCGTCGCCCGCACGGACGACTTCAAGACGCTCGCGCGTGAGATCGCGATGCACATCGCCAGCGCCGCGCCGCTCGCCGTCGACAAGGATGGCGTTCCGCCCGATGCCGTCGACCGTGAGCGTCGGATCGCCGAAGAGCAGGTGCGTGCGAGCGGCAAGCCCGACCACCTCGTTCCGAAGATCGTCGAGGGCAAGCTGGAGTCGTACTACAAGCAGGTGGCGCTGCTCTCGCAGCCGTGGATTCGCGAGGACAAGAAGACGATCGGCGACCTGGTCAAGGAAGCCTCCTCGCGGCTCGGCGAGAACGTCCAGGTGCGGCGCTTCGTTCGATTCCAAATGGGCGAGGAGTGACTCTCGCGTGACGGAGCTGCGCTATCGCCGGATTCTCCTCAAGCTGTCCGGTGAGGCGTTGGCCGGCGACAAGGGATTCGGCTTCGATTTCGGAACGGTCGGACGACTCGCCGACGAGGTAAAGCGTGTCTCCGACATGGGTGTCGCCGTCGGCCTGGTGGTCGGCGGCGGCAACATTGTGCGGGGCTCGCAGCTCGCCAAGATGGGCATGGATCGCGTCGGCTCCGACTACATGGGAATGCTCGGGACCGTCATCAATGCGCTCGCGCTGCAGGATGTGCTCGAACGCAAGGGTGTGGTGACGCGCGTGATGACGGCCATCCGCATGGAGGAAGTCGCGGAGCCGTACATCAGGCGCCGGGCGCTGCGCCACTTCGAGAAGGGACGCACGGTCATCTTTGCGGCGGGTACGGGCAACCCGTACTTTTCGACCGATACCGCGGCGGTTCTGCGCGCCATCCAAATGAAGGCCGAGGTCATCATCAAGGCGACGAGCGTGGATGGCGTGTACTCGGCCGATCCCAAAACGGACCCCGCGGCACGCTTCTACGAAACCATCAGCTATCGGGATGTCATGCTGCAGGAGCTCCGCGTGATGGATCAGACCGCGATCACGCTCTGTGCGGAGAACAAGCTTCCGCTCATCGTGCTCAACATCCACAAGAACGGCGCCGTCGCGAGCGCGGTCTCGGGCGAGCGCGTCGGCACTCTCGTCCAATGAGCACCATACCTCAGATTCTGAAGGACACGCGCACCGCGATGGAGAAGGCGCTCGAGAGCTCTCGCCGGGAATTCGGATCGATCCGGAGCGGGAAGGCCTCGCCGAACCTCCTCGACACGATACGCGTCGAAGCGTACGGCCAGCACATGTCGCTGAATCAGGTCGCGGCGGTCGCTGCGCCTGAGCCGAGGCTGCTCACCGTGACGCCATGGGACAAGGGGCTCACGCATGCGGTCGAAAAGGCGATTCGCGATTCGGACCTGGGGCTGAATCCCGCGACCGCCGGCAACGTGATTCGGGTACCCCTGCCCGCGCTCAACGAAGAGCGCCGTCGCGACCTGGTGAAGGTCGTGCACAAGCTCGCGGAAGAGGGGCGCATCGCGGTCCGCCACGCGCGCACGCACGGTCGCGACGCCGTCAAGAAGCTCGACAAGGTCCCCGAGGACGACAAGAAACACGCCGAGAAGGATCTGCAGAAGCTGCACGACGATTTCATCCACAAGATCGACGAGCTGCTGAAATCCAAAGAGGCTGAGATCATGGAGGTGTGAGCAAGGAATGACCTCCGATGAGCTCCTCGCGCGAATTCGTCTGAACGGCACTGTTCCTCGTCACGTGGCCATCATTATGGATGGCAACGGGCGATGGGCGCGCGAGCGTCACTTGCCGCGGGCGCTAGGGCACCGTAACGGCATGAAATCGGTGCGCGAGGCAGTCGAAGGCTCGATTCAGGCGGGGCTCGAGGTGCTCTCGCTGTTCGCCTTCTCGCAGGAGAACTGGCAGCGACCGCCCACCGAAGTCACCGCACTCATGTCGCTGCTCGAGGAGTACGTCGAGCGAGAGAAAGCCGAGCTCATCGCGAATGGCGTGCGCGTGCGCGTCATCGGCGATCTCGACCGGCTCTCGCCCGCGGCGCGTCAGGCGGTCGATGGCGTGATGGACGCAACCGCGCATAACGACCGGCTCACGGTCCAGCTTTTCATTTCGTACGGCGCGCGGGCCGAGCTCGTTCGCGCCGCCAGACGCCTGGCCGAGGCTGCGGTGGAGGGGACGCTCGATCCGGCGGACATCGATGAGGATGCGTTTCGCGCGCGCCTCTACACGAACGGCAGCCCCGACCCCGATCTCCTGATTCGGACGTCCGGCGAGCAGCGCATCTCGAACTTCATGCTCTGGCAGCTGGCATACACGGAGCTGCACATCATTCCCGTGTTGTGGCCGGACTTCACGCGCCGCGATCTCTTCGCCGCGATCCTCGAGTATCAAAGCCGCGAGCGGCGCTTCGGCAAGGTCACCGCCTGACGGGCGGCCACGCATCATGACGGACGCCAGCGCGTCGCCGCGGGAGCGCGGACTGTCGAATCTCGCACAGCGCACGCTGTTCGCCATCGTTGCGATCCCGGTGGTGCTTGGCGCCGTCTGGCTGGGCGACTGGGCGCTCGCGAGCATTCTCGCGATCGCGAGCGCGCTCGCCGCCTGGGAGTTCTACCGCATCGCCGAGAAGCTCGGCACGCGTCCCATGGCGCGCGCGGGGATCGCGATCGCCGCGGCGGTTCCGCTCGCGATCCACGCTCGGTATCTCGGCCTTCCCGTCGACACCGTCGTGTCGACGTCCGTGGGGACCCTGCTCGTGATCGCCCTGTTCAGCGGCTCGATATTCGTTCGCGGGGTCTCCGGGCGCCCTCTCGAATCCGTGTCACTCACGGTGTTCGGCATCCTGTACACCGGAGTCTTGCTGTCCTTCGCCTACGTCCTGCGATATCACCCATACGCGATCGGGCGGGCGGCAGGAACGGCGGTCCTGATGCTGCCGCTACTCCTCGTGTGGATTTCCGACACCGGCGCCTATGTCGTCGGTAGAACGATGGGTAAGCGCAAGCTCATTCCCTCGGTGAGTCCGGGAAAGACCGTCGCCGGCGCGCTGGGCGCACTCGTCGTGAGCGCGGTAGCAAGCTGGGCGCTGGTGCGATTCGTACTGGTTCCGCAGGCGCAGCTGGGCCTTCGTCCGGTACATGCGATACTGTTCGGCATCGCCATCAGCACCGCTGTCCAGCTCGGGGATCTCGCCGAGTCGCTCATCAAGCGAGAGGCGGGTGTGAAGGACAGCTCGCACATCATCCCGGGTCACGGTGGTGTTCTGGATCGAATCGATGGAATGCTATTCGCCTTGCCCGTGGCATACTGGCTTCTGAACGTATGGCTGATCCCGGCGCCGCAATGACCCGGCGAGGCGTGGCGGTCCTCGGCTCCACGGGTTCGATCGGCACGACGGCGCTTCGCGTCCTCGGCCGGCATGCGGATGCGTTCTATGTCGCTGCTCTCACCGCCCATTCCAATGCGGCGCTGCTGCAGGAGCAGGTTCGCGAGTTCGGGCCGTCGTTCGTTGGCATCGTGCAGAACGGCGCGGAGGACCATGGTGAATGGCGTCATGGACCGTCGTGCCTCGTCGAGGCGGCGACGCACGAGGACGCGTCGATCGTACTGAACGCCGTGGTTGGCGCGGCGGGTCTCGATGCGACACTGGCGGCGTTGTCGGCAGGGAAGCGCGTCGCGCTGGCCAACAAGGAAACGCTGGTGATGGCTGGTGCCCTCGTCGCCGAGGCGTGCGAGCGGGGTGGGGGAGAAATCGTTCCGGTCGACAGCGAGCACAGCGCCATTCTGCAGTGCATCACGGGTCGCCGGGGAGCGGACGTGCGCCGCCTCGTGCTCACGGCCTCGGGAGGGCCGTTTCGCGGATGGTCGCGCGAGCGTCTTGAGCGTGCGACGGTGGCTGACGCGCTGCGCCATCCGACGTGGCGAATGGGGCGGAAAATCACCATTGATAGCGCGACACTCGCGAACAAGGCCCTCGAGGTGATCGAGGCACATTTTCTGTTCGGGCTTCCGTATGATCGCATCGAGGTGGTGGTGCATCCGCAGAGCGTCGTGCATTCGTTCGTGGAGTTCGTCGACGGGAGCGTTCTGGCACAGCTCGGAGTTCCCAGCATGGTGCTGCCGGTGCTCTACGCGCTGACGCATCCGGGACGAATCGCCGACACCGGTGTACCACCGTTCGATCCGGTGGAGCTCTCGCCGCTGACCTTCGAGCGAGTGCGTCACGACGACTTTCCGGCGCTCGGGATGGGTGTGCAGGCAGGTCGGATGGGTGGGGCGGCCCCGGCCGTGTTCAACGCGGCCAACGAGCAGGCGGTGTCGTTGTTTCTGGATGGACGGATACAGTTCGGCGAGATTCCGCGGGCGATCGAGTCCGCGCTCGCGGCAGTGGGAACGGCGCCGTCGCACTCTCGCGACGCGTTGCTGGAGGCCGATGCGGCTGCACGACGTCACGTAAGAGAGCTGTTCGCATGCTAGACTGGTTCGATCCATTCCGGGTGATCCTGGCGTTCGTCTTCGTGCTCGGTGTCGTCGTCTTCGTACACGAGCTCGGACATTTTCTCGCCGCCAAGCTGACGGGCGTCTACGCGCCGCGCTTCTCGATCGGGTTCGGGAAGTCGCTGTGGCGCCGGCGCTGGGGCGAGACGGAATACATCCTGGCGGCGATCCCGTTAGGCGGCTACGTCCGCATGGCGTCGAAAGAAGACGAGACCATGGCGGCGTTCGAGGGTGGCGGGGAAACCCCGGCGGCGGCTCCCGAGACCGTGGGGGGCAGCGGCGCGCGCGTCGTCGAGGAGGAAAAGCGTCCGTCCGACTGGGACCCGAACGCGCTGGCGCCGTTCGGTCCGATTCCCGTGCCGGAGCATCGGCTCTTCGAATCGAAGAGCCTTCTCGCGCGCCTCTTCATCATGGTTGCCGGGGTCACGATGAACATCGTGCTCGGCTTCCTCGTGCTGAGCGCGCTCGCCGCGTACTACGGCCGCCCCATCATTCCGACGACGGTCATCGGAGCGGTGACGGACGCCGACTGGGCGCAGCCGTACGTGTCACGGTTCCAGCGTGGCGACACGGTCGTCGCCATCGACGACCGCGCGATTCAGACATGGGGCGACATTCTCGAAGGATTCGCGCGTGCCGAAGAGGACTCGGTGGTCGTTCGCACGTCGCGTGGCGTCGTCACCATTCCGCTCGAGGGCGACAGCGCGGTCGCGCGTCGCGATCTGGTCACGATGCTGACGCCCCAGCTTCCAGCGGTGATCGATCGAGTCGAGGGTGGGTCCCCCGCGGATCGGGCGGGAATCCGCGTGGGCGACAGCCTTGTCGCGGTGGGCGGCGAAGCGGTGGACGGATGGTCGGCGGCGGTCGAGCAAATTCGTCGCTCGCCGGGTCGTGCGCTCCCGGTCGAAGTCATGCGTGCCGGCGAACGCGTGACCGTCACCGTCATTCCCGACTCCGCGCATCAGCGCGACGACAATGGCCGCGAGGTGCTCACCGGACGTATCGGTGTCGGCAATCGCGTGGAGAATCGGCGCGAGCCAGTGTCCCTGGGTGCCGCAATCGCCTCTGGATGGGAAGCAACCTGGGACATGGCAGGATCCGTCGTCGACGTCCTGCATCGCCTGGTCACGCGGCGCCTCTCGACGGATCAGCTCGGCGGTCCGATTGCGATCGCGCGCGCATCGGGGGAGGCGGCAGCGGGCGGATTCGCGCAGCTGCTGCAACTCACGGCGTTCCTCAGCATCAACGTCGCGATCTTCAATCTGTTGCCGATTCCGATTCTCGATGGTGGTCAGATCCTGATCAATCTGTTGCAAGCCGTGAAGGGGTCTCCGTTCAGTCTGCGCTCGCGCGAGTACATGATGCGGTTTGGGCTGGCGATGATCGCGCTCATCTTCGCGCTGGCGATGTTCAACGACCTCCGTCGCGTGGCGGGTGATCTCGCCCGATGGATTCGCTAGTGCGATGGATGCGCACCGCGCTTCTCCTCGTGGCGGCCGCCGGCGCAGTGCCGTCCGCGGCCCGCGCGCAGGAGACGTCGGCACGATTCGAGATCGCGAGCGCGGGCGATAGCACATTCACGCTCGTGGTCGGGAGACATCCGTGGGTGCGTCCCGGGTTGTACGGCATCGTCGTCGATCCGCGGCAGCGCGACATCCTGATCGCGCGCTTTCAGGTCATCGCCGCCGATTCCGCCAACGCGATGGGCCTGGTGACCGGCATGACGACGCGTGTGACCACGGAGCACGTGGCGCTGCTGGACCAGCCGCCGCCGCCGGCTCCGCCCTGGCACAAGCGGCGATCGTTCTGGCTGGGGGTGTTGTTCGGAGTCGCGGCGGGATTTGGCCTGGGAGTGGCGGGTCGTTAGGCGTGAAACGGCGGAGGTTACCTCTGCCTACTCGCCCGTCTTCTCCTGGGGTGTTTCGCAGAGCATCCGAATGTGCTGCCGGTTTGTCTTTCCCGATTCGATGCGCACCGAATCGTTGAACTCGGTGCAGTACCGAGCCTGCACACGAAGCCTGTAGCGACCGACGGGAAGGAGCAACGAGTCGAGATACGGAAGCATCTCCTGGCGCAGGCTCGACCCCGCGGGGGTCATCACGACGAATTCCGCAACTTCCGGCGTCGATGAGACGGCGAGAAAGCCACACGGCAGGGGACGCAGCGTCACGGTCGTGTCGCCCGTCTCGCGGACGTAGATCGTATCGACGGCGCGCGCGCTTCCGCAGCGCGTGAGGGAGCGGATGCTGGCCGCGAGCACGTACTCCCCGGGCTTGAGCGTGTCGGAGCGCCAACGTCCGCGCCCGACATCGAGGCCATTGACCGAGACGGTGGCTTCTCCCGGGGCGACGATCTCGACGACGGGACGCGGCGGCGGCGTAACGACGACGGGCGCCACCGAATCCGGCGATCTGCCGCTGTTGACCGTGATCGGCGCGGCCGCCGCTTCCGAGTCGGGACGACGGGATCGCAACGTCGCTGAAAGAACGCCGACGGCCGCGACCGCGGCGACGGTCGCAAGCACGACTCCTCTGCGTCGAAGCCGACGTACGGCGCGCCGCACCGGATGGCGGCCTGTCGTCTGCTCCAGCGTGTCCGTTGCCGGAATCATGAGCGTACGGGCCGACGTCACCTCGCCGCGATCGGGCAGCAGGTGCGAAAGCTCCGTGCACAGCGCTTCGCCGTTCGCAAAGCGCTCGTCAGGCTCCTTCTCCAGGCAGCGGAGAACGATGCGCTCCAGCCCCTTCGAGAGCGACGGGTTGAGGTCCCGCGGCCGCGGGGGTTCGTCTTCGACATGCTGTCGGGCGATCTCGTACCAGTCGTCACCCTGAAAGGGCAGGACGCCGGTGGCCGCCTTGAAGAGCGTGACGCCCAGCGAGTAGAGATCGGCGCGACCGTCCAGTGGGAGGCCGCGGGCCTGCTCGGGGGAGAAATACTGGGGTGTCCCCACCACCATGTTCGTCCCGGTCTGCTCGGCGTACTTGGTGACGGCGCGGGCAATGCCGAAGTCGGTGACGACGGCGTTGCCGTGGTCATCGAACATGATGTTGTCGACCTTCACGTCGCGGTGGATGACGCCCTGGCGGTGGGCGAATCCAAGCGCGCTGGCGACGTCGAACCCCACCCGCACGAGCATGTGCTCGGGCAGCGTACCCATCACCCGGAGCCGGTCGACCAGCCCCTGCGACAGGTAATCCATGACGAAATAGACCGCCTCGCCCTCTCGGCCGACCGCCAGGATCTTGATGATGTTCGGGTGCCGGAGCTTGGCCGCCGTCGAGGCTTCACGGCGGAAGCGCGTCTCGAACATCTCGTCGCCGGCGAACTGCGGCTTGAGGACCTTGAGCGCGACCGGGACGTCGAGCTCGGGGTCGTATCCCTTGTACACCCAGGCGAATCCGCCCGACCCGACGAGCGCGTCAATGCGGAAACGGCCGAGGTAGCGGCCGATATAGCGCTCAGGCAAGGCGGGGTGCCTTTACAAGGGGGTCAGCGACCGGTAAATTACTCTGCTTCAACGAATTCGGCGCTGAGCGCCTGATGGTGTCGGAGAATATACATAATGCCCTTCGAAAAAGCATCGACGATCCAGAAATACAAGGCGCACGCGTCGGACACCGGGTCCGCCAAGGTGCAGGTTGCACTGCTCACCGAGCGCATCAACTACCTCACGGACCACTTCCGTACCCACCAGAAGGACCATCATTCCCGGCAAGGCCTGCTGAAGATGGTCGGCAAGCGACGCCGGCTCCTGGAGTACATGAAGCGGACCGACCTGGAGACCTATCGGCAGCTCATTCAGGATCTTGGTCTCCGGCACTAATTTCGCGGTCTTTCACATTCGCGCGGGCGCCATCAATGGCCCCCGCGCGTTTTGTGTTTTCTCCTACCTGATCCATTCATGATGCAACGCATCGAACGCGTCTTCGCCGGACGCAAGCTCACGATCGAGACCGGACGCATGGCCAAGCAGGCCGCGGGGTCGGCGATGGTGCAATACGGCGACACGATGGTCCTCGCCGCCGTCACCGTCAGCGAGAACCTGAGCCCGCTTCCGTTCTTCCCTTTGACGGTCGAGTACAAGGAGAAGTCATACGCCGCGGGCAAGATTCCAGGCGGATTCATCAAGCGCGAGGGGCGCCCGCACGATGAGGAAATCCTCTCGGCGCGCATCATTGACCGCTCGATCCGCCCGCTCTTCCCCGAAGGATTCAAGAACGAAGTGCAGGTCTTCGTCTACGTCATCTCCGCCGACCAGGAGAACGACGCGGACGTCCTCGCCCTCATGGCGGTGTCATTCGCGCTGAACGCGTCGCGCATTCCGTTCCTCGCTCCGATTGCCGGCGTCCGCCTTGGCCGCCTTCAGGACAAGTGGGTGATCAACCCCACCTTCCAGCAGCTCGAGTTCAGCGACATCGACATGGTGGTCGCCGGATCGCGCGAGTCGATCGTGATGGTCGAGGGCGGCGCGCTCGAGGTCAGCGAGGAAGACGTCATCGAGGGGCTCACGATCGCGCAGAAAGGCATACGAGAGCTGATCGGCATCCAGGAAGAGCTGCTCAAGAACACGCGCGTCGAGAAGATGAAGTGGACGAAGGTGACGCACCCCGAGGATTTGGTGGCAAAGGTCAAGGATCTCGCCAAGGGCAAGATCGGCGAGGCGATCAACACGCCGGAGAAGCATGCCCGCGTCGACGCGGTCGAGATGGTGAAGCGCCAGGTCATCGAGCTGCTGACGCAGGACTTTCCGGACAACACGAAGGACATCGCCGATCTCGTCGGCGAGGTGGAATACCACCAGCTGCGGTCGCAGGTGATCGAGCGCGGGGAACGGGTCGATGGTCGCAAGCCGACCGAGGTGCGTCCGATCACGGTTCAGGCGCCGATCCTTCCGCGCGCACATGGGTCCGCGCTCTTTACCCGTGGCCAGACGCAAGCGCTCGTGGCGGCCACGCTCGGGACCGAGCAGGACGTCCAGCGGCTCGACTCGATCGATAACCCGGACGAGTCGACCAAGTCCTTCATGCTGCACTACAACTTCCCGCCGTTCTCCACCGGCGAGGTTCGTCCCATGCGCGGGACCAGCCGTCGCGAGATCGGTCACGGCAATCTGGCCGAGCGGGCGCTGCAGGCGCTCCTCCCGCCGTACGAGGAGTTCCCCTACACGATTCGCATCGTGTCAGACATCCTCGAGTCGAATGGCTCGTCGTCCATGGCGTCGGTCTGCGGCGGCTCCCTGGCGCTGTTCGATGCCGGCGTCCCGATGCGGGCGGCCTGCGCTGGCGTGGCGATGGGGCTGATCACCGAAGGCGGAAAGTACGCGATCCTCACCGATATCCTGGGCACGGAGGATCACCTCGGCGACATGGACTTCAAGGTCGCCGGGACCGAGAACGGGATCACCTCGATCCAGATGGACATCAAGGTCGAAGGTCTCGATCTCAAGATCATGCGCGAGGCGCTGGCGCAGGCGAAGGACGGCCGACTGCACATCCTTCGCGAGATGAGCAAGGCCCTGCCGGAGCCGCGCGCCGATCTCTCGCCGTACGCTCCGCGCATCGTGACCGTCCAGATCAGCCCCGAGAAGATCGGCGACCTCATCGGACCGAAGGGCAAGACGATCCGCGGCATCCAGGAGGAGACGGGTGCCGAGATCACGGTCGACGATACTGGCCGCGTGACGATTGCCGCCGTTGGCGGCGAGGCGCTCGAGCGCGCCAAGGCGATGATCAAGGCGCTCACCGCGGAGCCGGTGATCGGCGAGATCTACGAAGGCACCGTGAAGAGCACGACGGCGTTCGGCGCCTTCGTCGAGATCATGCCCGGCACCGAGGGGCTCGTGCACATCTCGGAGCTCAAGCACGGCCGCACGGAGAAGACGGAAGACGTCGTGAAGAAGGGCGACCGTGTGAAGGTGAAGCTGCTGGATCGCGATGAGCGCGGCCGCCTCCGTCTCTCGATGAAGGCGCTGCTCCCCAAGCCGGAAGGCATGACCGAAGACGAAGGGAATGGCGGCGGGCGCGGTGGTCGAGGCGACCGGGGTGGAGAACGCCCGCGCCGCCCTGACGAGCATCGTCGCGAGGCGGCGGAGCCGCGCGCGGCGCGGGGGGGTGAAGGAGAGCAGGAAGGCGACGGGAGTCCCGGCGTCGAGCCCGCTGAGCGCGGACCGCGGCGCTCGTCCCGCGGCCGTACGCGGCGGTGAGCCGCGAGCCCTTCGACGCGGAGGGCGCGCTCCACCGGACTGTCCTGCCTAACGGGTTGACCGTACTCTCCGAGCACATGCCGGGAGTACGGTCGATCGCATTCGGCGCCTGGGTCCGCGCGGCGTCGGTCCACGAGCCGCGCGAGCGCATGGGCGTGTCGCATCTCCTCGAGCACATGGTGTTCAAGGGCACGCCGACCCGCAGCGCCAAGGACATCGCGCTCTCGCTGGAGACGCTGGGCGGAGCGCTCGACGCCTATACGGCGCGCGAGCACACCTCCTATCAGGCGCGCGTCCTGGACGAGCATCTCGGGCACGCGGCCGACGTCATCGCCGACCTCGTCTTTCGGCCGCTGCTGCGCGCCGAGGATCTCAAGCTCGAGCGGCGCGTGGTCCTCGAGGAGATCAGCATGGTCGAGGACACCCCCGACGATCTCGTCTTCGAGCTGCATAACGAGGCGCTGTGGGGACAGCATCCGTACGGCTACTCGATTCTCGGGACCCGGGACACCGTCTCGGCGCTCGGCGTCCGCGAGCTGCGGGAGCTCCACGAGCGCGCGTATCACCCGCCGCAGCTCATCGTCGCGGCGGCGGGCAACGTGCAGCACGACCGCCTGCTGGATGCACTGGAGCGTACCGGCTGGGCGGCTGTGGATCGCGGGGACGCAACCCCACTCTCCGCGCCGACCCCGGTTGCTGCGGTGCCAGGCTACCGTCACGTCGCGAAAGAGGCGGCGCAGACTCACATCGTCTATGGATCGCCGATGATGGCCCACGGCCACCCGCTGCGGTACGCGGCCGTACTTGTGAGCACGGTACTCGGTGCAGGCATGAGCTCACGCCTGTTTCAGCGCGTGCGCGAGGAGCTCGGCCTCGCATACTCGGTCTACACGTTCCAGTCGTTCCACGCCGACACGGGCGTCCACGGCGTTTACGTCGGGACGGCGCCGGAGACGGCCGCTGACGCGGCCGCGGCGATTCGCGAGGAGCTGTCGCGGGTCGCTGCCGACGGGTTGACACCGGAGGAAGTCGAATCGGGGAAGAGCCAGCTCAAGGGACAGAGTACGCTGTCTCTGGAGAGTGTGTCCTCGCGGATGTATCGTGCCGCGGGTGTCGACCTCTACGGGGAGCCGTACCGGACGCTGGATCAGCTGCTGGCGGAGATCGATGCGATTACCGAGGAGCAGGTGCGCACCGTGTGCCGCGACTATTTTTCGCCGGGCGCGCAGACGGTGGTGAGCCTCGGACCAAAAGCCATTCAGTAAGGGCGTTCACCCTTCTACTCCATCCGACACGTATGAAGATCGGCGTTCCGAAGGAGATCAAGACCAACGAGAACCGTGTGGCGCTGGTGCCGGCAGGAGCGGAGGCGCTGGTCGCGGCGGGGCATTCGGTGGTCGTCGAGCGGGGCGCTGGCGAAGGAAGCGGGTTCAGCGATGAGCTGTACGCCAAGACCGGCGCGCGCATCGCCCCCGATGCGGATGCCGTGTGGCACGACGCGGACATGATCATGAAGGTGAAGGAGCCGATCGAGCCCGAGTGGCCGCGCATGCGCCGCGGCCAGACGATCTTCACCTACTTTCACTTCGCGGCCGACGAGGCGCTCACCCGCGCTCACCTCGAGAGCGGGGCTGTGTGCATCGCGTATGAGACTGTCGAGCTGCCGTCACGAGAGCTGCCGCTCCTGACGCCAATGTCGGAGGTGGCCGGCCGCATGGCGGTGCAGGAGGGCGCGAAGTATCTCGAGAAGCTGTACGGCGGCCGCGGTGTGTTGTTAGGCGGCGTGCCGGGGGTGCTGCCGGCACGGGTGGTCATCCTCGGCGGGGGTATCGTCGGGATCAACGCGGCGAAGATGGCGGCCGGGATGGGTGCGCACGTCGTCATTCTCGATATCTCGCTCGAGCGGCTGCGCTATCTCTCGGATGTCATGCCAGCCAACGTGTCGCTTCTGCACTCGAACCGGTTCGCGGTTCTCGAGCAGATTCAGACGGCCGATCTGGTGGTCGGAGCGGTGCTGATCCCCGGCGCGAAGGCGCCATCGCTGGTGCGGCGGGAGGATCTCAAGAAAATGCAGCCCGGCAGCGTCATCGTGGATGTCGCGGTCGACCAGGGTGGCTGCGTCGAGACGATCAAGCCGACCACGCATGAGAATCCGACCTACGTCATCGACGGCGTCATTCACTACGGCGTGGCGAACATGCCTGGCGCGGTGCCTCGAACATCGACCCTGGCACTCACCAACGCGACGCTCCCCTATGCGCTGCAGCTCGCGAACAAGGGGTGGAAGGCCGCCGTACGCGACAATCCCGCGTTGCGCAAGGGACTCAACATGATCGATGGCAAGGTGGTGTATCCCGCGGTCGCGGAGGCGTTCGGACTCGAGTCCATGGACGTCGAGAAGGCGATCGCCTGATCGGTGGGGAGGAGGGCTGCGTCATGATGCCGTCTGTGCCGCGCATCCTCTGCTATCACAAAGTCGATCGACGTCTGGAGCTGGGCGTCACGCGGATCTCGCCGCGCCGGTTTGCTCGGCAGATCGAGCGCCTGGCGGCCGACGGCTGGCGGACGTTGACGCTCGACGAAGTCGCCTCGTGCGCGCGGGGCGACCGGGCGGTTGCACCCAACGAAATCGCGATCACGTTCGACGATGCGTATCGCGGGTTGCGTGAGCATGCGTTCCCGGTTCTCGAAGCTCACGGCTTCGCCGCCACGTGCTTCGTCATCACGGCGTACGCCGGCCGACTGAACCGATGGGACGTCGCGTACGGCGGCCGTCGCTTTCCGCATCTCACGTGGCGAGACATGCGCCGCTGGCAATCCCGCGGCATCACGTTCGCGTCGCACACGGTCACACATCCGCGCCTCACCTGGATAAGCGATGCGAGAGCGGCCGAGGAGCTACATGGGTCACGCCGCGATCTCCGCCGAGCCCTCGACGCCGAACCGCGGGGCGTCAGCTATCCGTTCGGCGCGTGCGCGTCGCGGGAGTATGCGCTGGCGCGTGAGGCGGGGTACGACGTGGGCTTTACGCTCGCGTCGTCGTGGACCGGGGATCCGATGGCCATTCCGCGACTGCCGGTGTATGTCTGGTCCCCTCCACGCCCGGGAACGGGACCGTTGCGACACGTCGAGCGCGCCGTCGCGACGGTCGCGAATCGTGCCTCCGTAGGGACGGCGTTGATTCAGCGCGGCGCCGGGCGAGGATTCGGGAGGAACCCGGTGCGTCAAACTCCGGGATAGCCCGGCGCACCTCTTGCTTTACGTGTCGCCGTGATCGCCATCACGGAGCGAACCAGTGTGCGTGCGGTGACCGCACATCTCCTCGCCGCTGCCTGCGCAACGGCATGCCTTGCGAGTAGCGCCGGCGCTCAACGCACTCTGCAGAGCGTCGGTCGCGATTTCGAGTACGGCATTCGCGACATCCTGCACGTCTGGGCCTCCCCACTTCACGCCGATCGGCAGGAGTGGATGACGTTTGCCGCGAGTGCCGCGTTCGTGGGCGCGACGCTGGTCGTCGACGACGACGTGCAGCGTGCGATGGCGCGCCACCCGCGCTCGGCATTCATGCGCGGCCTCGATGTGTTCCGCGAGGGGCACAACACCGGACTCATCGATCTCGGCAGCGGGAAGCGGTTGCAGCCGCTGTCAGGTGTATTGTATCTGCTCGGCTTCGCCTTTGACTCCCGCGCGCTGCGGGACGCGGGCATGGGATGCGCCAGCACGCAGCAGGCGAACATTCTCGTTCACCACGGCTCGTACGCGATCATCTCCCGCGAGCGCCCGCTCACCGCGAACGGGGATCAGTACGACATTGAGCTCGGTGCGGGCCCATGGCGCGAGCATTCGTTCTATGGCGGGCATGCCGGCAACATCATGGGATGCGTGACGTACTGGAACGAGCGCTTCGACCTCGGCCCCGCCGAGCCCGTGTTGTACCTGGTGGCCATCGGCGTGGGATTGGGCCGCGTGGCCGATCAGCGCCACTGGCTCTCCGACACGTTCACGGGAATGTTGGTGGGCCATGCCTTTGGCCGCGTGATCGGCCGCCGTGCGCGTGCGCGCGCGAACGGGGCTCCTGATCACGCGCTCGGCCCGTTCGGCGGAGATCTCCTGCTCAGTGCCGGCCGCTCGTCAGGCGAGCAGACGGTGGTGGTCGGCTGGCGGCGAGCTTTCTAGATCGCACGAGGCAGCGGGCTGGCATCCAAGAATCCGCGTCTCAATTGTGAACCTGGATGCCCGAATGCGGGGGCTCGTGCGGCCGAGCGCTTACACGAAAAACCGCGCAGCCACCGGCACGAGCGTGGGATGGTGCACGAGCGCACTGGCGAAGATCCGCCCGAGCGTTCGACGCTGTGGAGGAATCTCGTTGACGGTGCGGGCCAGCCCATCGAGAAAGGCGTCGTCGAACTTGCTGATCGCTTCCTTGAGGCGGTAGTAGCGCAGGTGGTCGTCGCCGAGCATGCGCATCCACTCGTCGTGGTAGCATTGCAGGCGCGCGGCCGACGTATCGCCGGTCGCCAGCGCCTGCGCCGCGACGCGCGCGGCGAGGCGACCCGCTTTCATCGCGTTCACGATGCCGCCGCCGCTGAGGGGGTTCACCATGTGCGCGGCGTCGCCACAGACGAGCAGACCATCGGTGACCGTCTGCTTGATCGTGGGATGGACGATGACACCACCGACCGTGTACCCCGTCGTGATTCCCTGAGGAAAGTACCGGGCCATGTAGTCGTCGAGCCACGCGCGCGCGTGGCGGCCGCCCGCTCGTAAGGCGACGATCCCCAGACCGACGTTCGCCACGCCGACGTCCTTGGGAAAGAGCCATGCATAGCCCCCGGGCGCGACACCGTGGCCGAAGTGAAGGTAGATCGCGTCGGGATCGAACGAGATGTTGGACACGACGTACTGCGCGCAGCTCTCCATGTCGCGAGCGGGGACACGTGTATCGAGGCCAGCCCACCGCGCGACGAGGGCCTCGACCCCATCCGCGGCGATGACGATGCGCGCGTCGATGTCGGTCGCCCCGTGGGGTCCGCGAAGGGAGACGCGCCAACCATCTCCCTGGCGCGCAAGGGCGACCGCCTCGGTCCGGACGCGAATGTCCGCGCCGGCGCTTCCTGCCTCAGCCGCGAGCGCCGGCTCGAAGCGCGAGCGGTCGAGAATGTAACCCACATCACCTTCTGCGACGCGGACTTCCGTTCCATCGGGCGCCCAGAAAATCACTCGCGTGATGCGGCGGGCCACCCAGCTCGCTCCCGCGGGAGAGATGAATTCGCTGAGGCCGCGGCTGCCGACGCCCTCGCCGCATCGCACCGGCGCGCCGATCGCCCGATCGCGCTCGACCAGGACCACGTCGAGCCCGGCGCTGGCCGTCTCACGGGCCGCAATGAGCCCGGCCGGCCCTCCACCCACCACGACCACATCCGCCCGCTCGAGCGTCATGCCACGAGCGGCGCGGGTACATCTCCGAGACGCGGAACCATGGTGAGCGCACCCACCGGACACGGCGCGATGCACTTCTGACACGCCGTGCACGCTCGATCGTCAATGACAAGCCCATCGCGACGCATGGCGATCGCCATCGGTGGGCAGAGCGGCAAACACAGTCCACAAGCGTCGCACAGCTGAACGTCGACGACCGCCACGAGAGCGGGGAGGGAGCGAGGCATGCGCGCGATATATCCAAGTGGTGTAGGTTGTGTCAAGCCAATGCCTTGCCGTTGCTGTAGTGCGCCGCTAGACTTTCAGCCGACCGTGCAGGACCGCCTGCCTTCTCATCGCTGCCGTTCCGCTCGGAACGCCGGATCCGCTTACTAATGCGCTGGCCATTCTTCAAGTCGCGCTCGCTCTTTCCCGCCAACGCGATCGCCGTCGACCTCGGAACTGCAAACACGCTGATCTACGTGAAGGGCGAGGGCATTGTGCTCAACGAGCCCTCGGTCGTGGCGATCGATCGCGCGTCGGGCAAGATCAAGGGCGTGGGCTTGGAAGCAAAGCGCATGCTCGGCCGCACGCCGGAAGGCGTGATCGCCGTCCGCCCGATGAAGGACGGCGTCATCGCTGACTTCGACGTGACGGAGAAGATGCTGCGCTATTTCCTCCAGCTCATCATCGACAATCACGTCTTCAAGGTGAAGCCGCGCGTGATCGTATGCGTCCCCTCGGGGATCACCGAGGTGGAGAAGCGCGCGGTCCGCGACTCCGCGTTAGGTGCCGGCGCGAAGGAGGTCTTCATGGTCGCCGAGCCGATGGCGGCGGCGATCGGCGTCGGCCTGCCGGTCGAGACCCCGACCGGGAACATGGTGATCGACATCGGCGGCGGCACGACCGAGATCGCCGTCATCGCGCTCTCCGGCATCGTCAGTGACACGTCGATCCGCACCGGGGGTGACGAGCTCGACACGTCGATCGTGCAGTTCATGCGCAAGAACTACAATCTGCTCATCGGCGAGCCCACCGCCGAGCAGATCAAGATCCAGATCGGATCCGCGGCGCCGGTGGGTGAAGAGCGCGAGATGGAAGTGAAAGGACGCGATCTCGTCAGCGGCATCCCGAAGACGGTTCGCGTGCACTCGAGCGAGATCCGCGAAGCGATTCAGGAGCCGATCCAGCAGATCGTCGACGCCGTGCGTCGCGCGCTGGAGATCACGCCGCCCGAGCTCGCCAGCGACATCGTCGACCGCGGGATCGTCATGACGGGCGGCGGCGCGCTGATTCGCGGGCTCGACCTCCTGCTCTCTCAGGAAACCAGCCTTCCGATTCATGTCGATGAGGATCCGCTCACCTGCGTGGTGCGCGGGACCGGACGCATTCTCGACGACGAGGAGAAGTACTGGTCGGTCCTGAGCACCTGAGCTGACCCGTGGCATCGCGCGTTTCGGGACGACGCGACACGCTGCTGTTAGGCGCGTGCGTGGCGCTGTCGATCGTCACGCTCACGCTCCCGCAGGCGGTGCGCGATCCCTTCGCGGCGGCCATGCGCCGCAGTGTCGTGGCGCCGTTGCTCTCCCTGCAATACAACGCCGAGCTCACGCGCCGCGCGTGGGAAGCGCGCGAGCGCACGCGGGCGGAGCGCGACTCCGTCGTCCTCGCTGCCATGACGGCTCCCGAGCTCGAGCGCGAGAATGCGAGGCTCCGGCGCATGCTCGGACTTGGCCGACGACTCCGCTGGGGCTTCGTCCCCGCCGAGGCGCTCTTCAGCCGCAGTCCGGGCGAAGAGTACACCGTCGTCCTCTCGGCGGGCTCGCGTGCCGGCGTGCGACAGTTCAGTCCCGTGGTGGCCGCGGAGGGACTCGTCGGGATGGTCAGAATCGTCGATCCGACGAAGAGCATCGCGATCGTCTGGCCGCACACCGACTTCCGGGTCAGCGCCCAATCCGCGGATGGCAGCGCATTCGGAATCGTCGGGCCGCACCTGGGTGACGAACCGGATCGCTATCTCCTCGAAATGCGCGGTGTCCCGCTGCGGACGTCACTGACGCCCGGCACGCTGATCGTGAGCTCCGGACTCGGCGGCGTCTATCCACGCGGAATTCCCATTGGCGTCGTCCAGCGTGAGCTGCGCACGTCCGAGGTCTGGGCGAACACGTATCTCCTGCGGCCCGCGGTGCTTCCGGCGGACGTCAGCAGCGTGATGATCCTGCACCCGCAGCGCGCCGGCTCGGGCGTCGACGGCGTGTGGGAGCTTGCCTCCCCGGACAGCCTCGCGGCCGACTCGGCTCGGCGTGCGGATTCGCTCGCCAAGGCGCGGGCCGACACTGCGCGTCAGCGCGCGGCACGCCCGGCCGCGACACGGGTAGATACTGCAGTTAGACGTACGCCGGCGCCTGCTCGTCGGGACACCGTGCGGCGCGACACCGTGCGGCGACAGGCACCCGTCCGGCGCGACACCGCACCCGTGCGACGCGATACGACTCCGGTACGCCGCGATACAGCTCCAGCGCGGCGCGACACGGCCCGGCGCGATACTGTGAGAAGGGACACGGCGGCACCGGTGATTCCCGTGACACCGATACCACCGGTGTCGCCTGCACCGCGTCCGGATACGACTCCTCGGGATACCACGCCCCCGACGCCATGAAGAGCATTGATGTGCTGCGGATCATGATCGCGTTCGGGCTGCTGCTCGTGCTCCACTACACGCTGCGGCCGCTTCTCGCGTGGCGGTCATCGCCTGACTTCCTGGTCATCGCGCTGCTCCTCGTATCGATTCGCGTGCGTCCCGGGTCGGCCGCGGTCGTGGGCTTCGTCACCGGCCTCATCGCGGACAGCATCTCGATCGACGGTCTTGGAGCCGGGGCGCTTGCCATGAGCGTCGTGGCCTTCGGTGCATCGTGGCTCAAGGCGGTTTTCTTTGCCGACAACTTGCCCCTGATCGCGTTCTTCATTTTCCTTGGCAAGTGGGCACTCGACATCATGTATCACGTGGCGTCCGGCAACCTCGGCGGCGGTGAGCTCGCGATGCAGCTTCTCGTGTGGTCGCCGCTCGCGGCCGCGGTAACCGCGCTCTTCGGGCTCATCGTGCTTGCCTTGCTCCGGCCGATCCTGCGGACGTCCCCCGCATGAGCTTCCATCCCAACGATCTCGCGCGCCGCGCGCGCGGGGCCTCGTGGATGCTGGTACTGCTCTTCCTGGTGCTCCTGGGGGCGTTCTTTCGGACGCAGGTTCTGCGGAACTCCGAGTACGCACTGAAGTCCGAATCCAACCGGTTGCGAGAGGTACCGCTCCCGGCACCGCGCGGAATCATCTACGACCGCAACGAGCAGATCATCGCCGAGAACGTGCCGGGCTACTCGGTATCGATGTTGAGCCCCGCTGGAGATTCGCTGCGCGCATCTCTCCGGCGTCTCTCGGCGCTCATTCCGCTGTCGAGCGAGCAGATCGAGTCCTCGGTGCGCCGCTTCCGACGCGCGCCGACGCGTCCGACGGTCGTCCTCGCCGACGCGCCGTTCGACGTGATCTCGGTGCTCGAGGAGCATCGCGTCGAGTTCCCCGGGCTGATCATTCAGTCAGCGCCCAAGCGCTACTATCCGGACGGCGAGGCGGTCGCGGCGTTCGTCGGATACACCGGTGAAATCACGGAAAACGAGCTCGCACAGTCGGAGTACGAGAGCTACAAGGCCGGTCAGCAGATCGGGAAGGGCGGCCTCGAGAAACAATACGAGAAGCAGCTGCGCGGACAGGAAGGCGTTCGCTTCGTCGAGGTCGATGCGCGGGGCCGCGTCGTGCGTGAGGCGGGCGCGCGTCAGGACCTCCGCCCGCTGCCGGCGCCGGCGCTCCACACGAACATCGACCTCGACCTGCAGCGCTACGCGGCGTCGCTGTTCGGCGACTCACTCCAGGGCGGCATCATCGCCATGGACCCCGTGTCGGGTGGCGTGCTCGCGCTGCACAGCGCGCCGTCCTTCGATCCGAACCGCTTCATCGGCGGCATCCCGGCCGAATATTGGCGTCAGCTCAACACCGACCCGCGTCGGCCTCTCTACAACAAGGTCATTCAGGGACGCTACCCGCCCGCGTCGACGTTCAAGCTCGCGACGGCGGTCCTGGCGCTGAACGACAAGGTCGCCACGCTCGACACGCATATGCCGCAGTCGTGCACCGGCGGCTACCAGTTCGGCAATCGCTACTTCCGCTGCTGGGAAAAGAAGGGGCACGGCGACGTGTCCCTGGCGCGTGCGCTGGAAGTCTCGTGCGACACGTACTTCTACCAGCTCGGGCTCAAGATCGGCCTAACGAGACTCATCGCCGGTGGCATTCGTCTGGGATTCGACAAGCGGAGCGGAATCGACCTGCCGGGGGAAGTGATCCCGATCTACCCGTACGGTGAGGACTACTACAACAAGCGCTACGGCGCGCGCGGGTGGAGCTCGGCCGTGACGCTCAATCTCTCGATCGGGCAGGGAGAGAACGATCAGACCGTCGTCAACATGGCGCGCTTCTATACCGCGCTCGCCACCGACGGCCTGGCGGCACGGCCGGAAGTCGTCCGGAACGATGACGAGCGCTCGCGGACGCGGGTGATCCAGCTCAGTGATCGCGAGCTGCAGGGCCTGCGTAACGCCATGAAGAACGTCGTGTCGGAGCGGGGCACGGCCGGCAGTGCACGTATCGAGGACATCGTGCTGGCGGGGAAGACGGGCACGGCGCAGAACGCGCACGATGTGACGCGCGATCATGCGTGGTTCGTCGGCTTCGCGCCCGCTGACGATCCCAAGATCGTCGTCTCGGTGATGCTCGAGTTCGGCGAGCACGGGTACTACGCGGCGCGAATCGCGTCCAAGGTCATCGAGCGCTATCTGAAGGGAGCGCCCACGCTGGTGACGGGTTCCCCGACAGCACTCGCCACGCCGACTTCAGCGGACGAGAGCACGCGATGATGCGGAGGCGCGTCATCACCGCCGATCTGCCGCTGATCGGCGTCGCGCTCGCGCTGTCGCTGTTCGGCATCGCGATGGTGTACTCCGCGGGTCAGACCGACGTGCCGACCGTCGCGAGCCGCGCGTGGGTCTCGCAGATCAAATGGCTGATCGTCGCGCTGGTCGCGGCGTTCCTCGTCAGTCGCGCATCGGTGCGGCTGATCGAGTGGCTCACGTGGCCGGCGTTCCTGTTCACGATCGGGCTTCTCGTCATCACGCTGATGTTCGGCACCGGCGCCGGGACGGCGGCGAGCGTGAAGGGGTGGCTCACGATCAACGGCGTCAGGCTCGGCCAGCCGGCCGAGTTGGCGAAGATCACCGTGGTGCTCATGCTCGCTCGCATCCTTGGCGAGCGACGAGAGCCTCCGCGATCCATTCTCGAGCTGTGGAAGCCGGCGCTGATCGTACTCATTCCATGGGTGCTGATCATGGCGCAGCCGGACCTCGGCACCGGCATCGCGTTCATCGGGATTTTCTTCGCGATGCTCTATTGGTCGGGCGTGCCCTGGCCGCTGCTCGTGCTCATCGCATCTCCCGCGGTCAGCCTGCTGCTCGCGTTCAACACGACGTACTGGGGCGCGTGGTTCCTCCTGCTCATCGCGCTCGTCGTGCGCTATCGCCCGTACCTGGTCGAGGGCGTGGGCCTCATGCTCGCCAACGTCGCGATGGGGGTCGTCGCTCCGCTCCTCTGGGAGCGCCTCGCGCCGTATCAGCGACACCGTTTACTCGTGTTCCTCGATCCATCGATCGACCCGCGCGCCTCGGGCTGGCACGTCATCCAGTCGCAGGTGGCGATTGGATCTGGTGGCTGGTTGGGGAAGGGATGGACGGAAGGTACACAGAAGCGGCTCGCCTTTCTCCCCGCGCAGCATACGGACTTCATCTACGCCGTCGTGGGCGAGGAGCTCGGATTCATTGGCGTGACGGTCACGCTCGCGCTCTTTCTGTTCCTGCTGCTACGCGTCGTGCGCGTCGCGGCGCGCGCGAACGACGGCTTCAGCAGTCTGGTCGCGTTCGGGCTCGCGTCGAGCTGGCTCGTGCACATCCTCGTGAACATCGGCATGACGCTGAATCTCATGCCGATCACCGGGATTCCGCTGCCGTTCTTCAGCTACGGCGGATCATTCCTGTTGGCGTCGTGGCTCTCGATAGGCATTCTCGTGCGCATATCGAGTGAGGGGCGCGGGGGAAGGTTCGGGGAACTGGCGATCTAGGGGTCAGGAGTCAGGAGTCAGGGGTCAGGGATGGAAAGGGGCCGCCGCGCTTCGCGCGGGCGGCCCTCATCAGATGAGCGCGGCTGGCTGCGAAGCAGCCGCCGCGCCTTTCCATCCCTGACCCCTGACCCCTGACTCCTGACTCCTAACCCCTCCACTAGCCTGTGACCCCGCTCACACCCAAATTCCCTGCATGGCCTGGTTTCGCAAAGAGAAGAAGCCTCGGCAGCCCCGCCGCGAGCGGCTCGAGATACCCGCGGACGTGTGGGAAAAATGCGAGGCGTGCGGGCATACCGACATTCGTGAAAAGTTCGAGCGCAATCTCAACGTGTGCCCGGAGTGCGACTACCACCGTCGCATCCGCGCCACCGAGTACGTCAACCTCCTGCTCGACGATGGGCAGTACGAGGAGCTCGATCCGGAGCTGCGCTCGGTCGACCCGCTGACCTTCCCCGAGTACCCGCAGCGCCTCGCCCGCGCGACACAGAACGCCGGCGAGGCTGATGCCATCATGACCGTCACCGGAACGCTCGGCGCCATGCCGCTCTTTCTGGGCGTGATGGACTTCGCGTTCATGGGTGGCTCGATGGGGTCGGTAGTGGGGGAGAAGATCTCGCGCATGGGCCAGCGCTCGCTGGAGCGGAAACACCCCGTCGTGCTCGTCTCGGCATCAGGCGGAGCCCGCATGCAGGAAGGCGTGCTCTCGCTGATGCAAATGGCGAAGACGAGTGCGGTGCTCTCGCAGCTCGCCGAGCGACGCATACCCTATATCTCCGTCCTCACCAATCCGACGACGGGCGGCGTCAGCGCCAGCTTCGCCATGCTCGGCGATGCCATCGTCGCCGAGCCGGGCGCGGTCGTCGGCTTCGCCGGTCCACGCGTCATCAAGCAGACGATCGGCCAGGATCTCCCCGAAGGATTTCAAACGGCGGAGTTCCTGATGGAGAAGGGCATGCTCGACGCCGTGGTGCACCGGCGAGACCTGAAGCGTACGATCGGTCAGCTGCTGCGCCACATGAGCGGGCAGCCCGCGGCCGCGGGGTGGACGTCGCCCTGACGACGTACCGCGCCGCGATCGATGCGCTGTTCACGCGCACGACCGGCGTCTGGAAGCTCGGTCTGGAGCGCGTGAATGCGCTCCTCGAGCGCCTTGGGAATCCGCATCGAACGCTCGCGGTAGTGCACGTGGGCGGTACGAACGGGAAGGGCAGTGTCGTCGCCACGGCGGAAGCGATCCTGCGGTCGCGCGGTTTACGCGTCGGACGTTACACGTCGCCGCATCTCATCGATTTTCGCGAGCGGATTCTCGTCGACCGCGTTCCCATCGGCGAGCAGGACGTGCTCGATTTTCTGGAGCGTTGGATGCCCGAATCCGAACGGCTGGGCGCCACGTTCTTCGAGATCACCACGGCCCTCGCTCTGGAGCATTTCGCGAAGTCCGCGGTCGACGTCGCGATCGTCGAAGTCGGGCTCGGTGGCCGACTGGATGCCACCAACGTGGTGGATCCGCGGGCGGCCGTCGTCACCTCGATCGCCCTCGATCATACCGAGTGGCTCGGCGACTCGATCGAGGCGATCGCCGGGGAAAAGGGAGGCATCTTCAAGGCGGGACGTCCCGCGGTCATCGGCGAGCGCGATGCCGCCATCGCCGCGGACCTGTCTCGCATCGCGAAGTCACGGGAGGCACACCCGGTCGTGGTGGCGCGCGATCGTGGGGAGATCGCCGGCATCCGAACGACGATGGAGGGTACATCGTTCGTCATCGAAGGCGACAACCCCCTCAGCGTGTGCACTCCGTTGCTCGGCGCTCATCAGGCCGCCAATGCCGTGACGACTCTGCTCGCGTTGGACGCCGCCGGCCTCGTTCCGTGGCCCGAAAGCGGGGGCGCGGTGAGCATTCCGAGCGTGGCGCTGCCAGGACGATTTCAGGCCATCGGCCGCTGGATCTTCGACGTCGCGCATAATCCATCGGGGGCAGCAGTGGTCGCGGAGACGATCGTCGCCCTCTCGCCGCCGCGGCCGCTCGTGGCCGTGCTTGGGGTCCTGGGCGACAAAGATTGGCGCGGCATAATGAAGGCTCTCGCGCGCGTCGTCGATTCGGTCGTGCTGACGCGACCGCCGTCAGCGCCCGACGCTCGGGTGTGGGACGTCGGGGAGGCGCTGACGTTCGCGCGCACGCTCTCGTGGAGCGCCATCGCCGAGCACCGCCTCGACATCGCGCTCGCGCGCGCGGAGGAAATGGGAGCGACCATGCTCGTCACGGGCTCATTTCACACTGTGGGCGACGCGATGGCGCGCTTGCAGGTGAATCCGTTGGCCGGGTAGATTCCGCGCATGTCACTCGACGCGCTACCCGGGTTCCGCGAGTTCTACCCCGCGGAGCTCGCCGAGCGGAACTTCATCATCGGGGCGTGGCGCGAGGTGGCGCGGCGATACGCCTTCGCGGAGTACGACGGACCTCCGCTGGAGCCGCTGGAGCTGTACACGAAAAAGAGTGGCGACGAGATCATCGGACAGCTGTACGCATTCTCCGACAAGGGCGGTCGCGAGGTGGCGTTGCGTCCGGAGATGACGCCGACCCTGGCGCGCATGGTGGCGGCGAAGGCCAACGCGCTCCGCAAACCGGTTCGCTGGTTTTCGATTCCACAGCTCTTTCGGTACGAGCGCAAGCAGCGGGGACGCCTTCGCGAGCACTTCCAGCTCAACGTCGACATTATCGGCGAGGCCGACGTCACCGCGGACGCGGAGCTGTTGTCGGTCGCGATCGATATCATGCGCGCGTTCGGGCTCACCTCGTCGGACGTGCGGGCCCGCGTCTCCGATCGGCGGCTCTTGCGCGGGTTGCTGGTGCTCACCGGGATCACCGACGACATGCTCCCTGGCGTATACGCCGTCGTCGACAAGATGGACCGGGAGCCGCGTGCGGCGCTCGAGACCAAGCTCCGCGCTGCGGGGTTGCACGACGTGTTCATCGCGCGGGTGTTCGAGGTCCTCAAGCACCCGGATCTCGCCACGCTTCGCGAACGGTATGGCGACGTGCCGGAGCTGCGCGAGGACTTCACGCGCCTGGCGCGCTACTTCGAGCACCTCGACGCGCTGGGACTGCGCGATTGGGTAGAATTCGACCTGTCGATCGTCCGCGGCCTCGCCTACTACACGGGCATCGTGTTCGAGCTGTTCGACGCCAAGCGAGAGCTCCGGGCGATCTGTGGGGGCGGGCGGTACGACTCGCTCCTCAAGCACCTGGGCGGTGCCGACCTCCCCGCGTTAGGCTTCGGCATGGGCGACGTCGTGCTCGGGGAGCTCCTCCGTGCGCGTGGACGGATGCCGGAATGGACGCCCTCGGTGGACGTGTGGGTGGCGTACGGGGATGCCGCGTTGCTCGACGACGCCATGCGCATCGCCCGGCGACTGCGCGACCAGGGGCGCGCGGTCGAGTACGCGTTAGGCGGGCAGCAGCTCTCGCGCCAGCTCAAGGCGGCGGACGCGGCCGGCGCGCGGGATGTGCTGGTGCTGCAACCGGCGGATCTGGAGCGCGGTGAGGCCGTCGTTCGGCGTCTTGCCGACGGTACGGAGGCGCGCGTTCGGCTGGACGAGTGGATCGGCGGCCGGTGACCTCGAACTTTCGGATCTGATGAGTGACGACAAGAAGCTGACGACACGTGCCGAGGACTTCAGCGCGTGGTACAACGAGGTCGTGCTCCGCGCGGAGCTTGCCGACTACTCGCCCGTTCGTGGCTGCATGGTGATTCGTCCGTCCGGCTATGGCATTTGGGAGCGCATGCAGCGCGCCCTCGATGACATGTTCAAGGCGACCGGCCACCAGAACGCCTACTTCCCGCTGTTCATCCCCGAGAGCTTCCTCCACAAGGAAGCGGAGCACGTTCAGGGCTTCGCCCCGGAAACGGCGGTGGTGACGCACGGCGGTGGCAAGGAGCTCGACGAGCCGCTGGTGGTGCGGCCAACGTCCGAGACGATCATCTACTCGATGTTCGCCAAGTGGGTGCAGAGCTATCGCGACCTTCCCATCCTGATCAACCAGTGGGCGAACGTCGTCCGGTGGGAGATGCGGACGCGCCTCTTCCTGCGAACGCTCGAGTTCCTCTGGCAGGAAGGCCACACCGCGCACGTCACGCACGATGAGGCCGAGGAGGAGGCGCGGAAGATTCTCGGCCTCTACAGCGATTTCATGGAAGGCTGGATGGCGATGCCCGTGATCACCGGGCAGAAGACGGACAGTGAGAAGTTCGCCGGCGCGCTGCGCACGTATGCCTGCGAGGCGATGATGCAGGACAATCGCGCGCTCCAGGCTGGCACATCGCACAACCTGGGACAGAACTTCGCCAAGGCGTTCAATCTCACCTTTCAGGCGGAAAGTGGAGAGATCGCGCACGCCTGGAACACGAGCTGGGGCGTGTCGACGCGGCTCGTGGGCGCGCTGGTCATGACCCATGGCGACGACAATGGCTTGCGCATTCCGCCGCTGCTCGCCCCCACGGAGCTCGTCATCGTTCCGATCTGGAAGAGCGACGATGAGCGCGGCCGAGTGCTCGAGACGGCGCGGCGCGTCTACGACAACCTCCGCGATTGGGAGCGTCGCGAGCCGAATCGGCTACGCGTGCATCTCGATGATCGCGAGAACATGAAGCCCGGCGCCAAGTACTACGAGTGGGAGCTCCGCGGCGTGCCGCTCCGGATGGAGCTCGGTCCGCGCGACATCGACAAGAATCAGTGCGTTCTCGTGCGGCGAGACACGCGAGCGAAGGCGACCGCCAGCCTCGACAGCGTTGGCGAGGACGTCGAAACGCTGCTCGAGGCAATCCAGGACGATATGGTCGCGGCGGCGCTGGACCGCCGTGAGAAGAACAGCCATCGCGGGCCGATCACCTACGACCGATTCCGTCAGCTAATGGATGGGGAGGGGGGATTCGTATACGCCGGGTGGTGTGGCGATCCCGCGTGCGAGACGACGGTCAAGGAGGACACCAAGGCCACCATTCGGGTCATGCCTGACGAGGAGTTCCGGTCGGCCGAGCCCCCTCGCACCTGTCTCCGATGTGGCCGGCCGTCCACGACCGAGGCCCTGTGGGCGAAGGCGTATTGACCGCCGCGCATCACGTTGCCGCCGCGGGCGGCTCTCCGGCAGCGCGCTGCGAGGACATCGATCTGGAGGAGCTCGCGCGGGCGGTGGGGACGCCGGCCTACGTGTACAGTGCGTCGCACATTCGGGATCAATATCGACGGCTCGCCTCGGCGCTCTCAGGTGCGCGCCATCGCATTCATTACAGCGTGAAGGCGAACTCCTCATTGGCCGTGCTGGCCCTGTTGCGTGAGCTCGGAGCTGGCGTCGACATCGTCTCGGGTGGCGAGCTCGCGCGCGCGTTGCGCGCCGGATACTCGGGATCGGATGTCGTTTTCAGCGGAGTGGGGAAGACGGAGGAGGAGCTGCGGGCCGCGCTGGCCGCTGACGTCCTGCTCTTCAACGTCGAGTCGGAAGCGGAGCTTCGGCAGCTCGACCGCATCGCCCACGCGATGGGGCAGAAAGCGCCGGTGGCGCTGCGCGTGAATCCCGAGGTCACCGTCGAAACGCCGCATCCGTACACGCGCACCGGCGAGCGCGGGATGAAGTTCGGCATTCCGTACGATGAGGCGCTCGAGGTGGCGCGCCGCGCCTTGCGCATGCCCGGCATCGCGCTGCGCGGCGTCGACATGCACATCGGCTCGCAGGTGACCGTGCTCGACCCGTACGAGGAGGGCATCGGACGCCTCCTCGAGCTGGTCTCGGCGTTGCGCGCCCTCGGGTGTGCCGATCTCGAATACCTCGACGTTGGGGGCGGCCTCGCGGTCACCTACGACGACGAGGCGCCGACGAATCCGGAGGCGTTCGCAGCCGCGATCGTCCCGCAGTCGGTGACCTCGGGACTCACACTCATCGTGGAACCCGGTCGTTATCTCGTCGGCAACGCGGGAATCCTCCTCACGCGCGTGCTGTACCGAAAGCGAAGCGGGGGACGCGAATACGTCATTACCGATGCCGGAATGAACGACCTGCTGCGCCCGTCGCACTATCAGGCATACCATCACATCTCGGCGGTTCGCCCGAGCGGCTCGTCCGAGACCTATGATGTCGTCGGGCCCGTCTGCGAGAGCGGTGATTTCTTTGCACTGAACCGCACGATGGATGCAGTGGTCGAGGGCGACTTGTTGATGGTCCAATCCGCCGGGGCGTACGGGTTCGTGATGGCGTCCAACTACAACAGCCGCCCACGGCCACCAGAGGTTCTCGTCGACGGTGATCGGTACGCCATCATTCGCGAGCGCGAGACGTTCGATGATCTCGTTCGCCACGAGCGGTCGACTCCTCAATGGAGCCGGGTCTGATGCGGGTGGGACTGCTCGCCGACTCGCACGATCGCGTCCCCGCGATCGCCGAGTTCGCACGGCGATTCGCGGAGGCGGGTGTGGGATTCGTGTTGCACGCGGGCGACTGGTGCGCGCCATTTGCGATCGCGCCGCTTCGAGCTGCGAACGTCGCCGTCGCCGGCGTGTTCGGCCGCAATGACGGGGATCGCCAGGGTCTCCAGGCCGAAGCCGCTAAAGGGATGGGCTTCGAGCTTTACGAATCGCCGCACAGCGTCGAGCTCGGCGACATGAGTATCCTCGTGGTGCACGACATCGGCGACGTGCAGAAACGTTCGCTGGCCGCGCACGCCATCGTCGTCCACGGATGCACGCACAAGCAGGAGATGCGCGTCCGCGGCGACACGATGATCATCAATCCCGGCGAAGCGTGCGGATGGCTCTACGGACAACCTACCGCCGCGATCCTCGATCTCGACTCCAAGTCCCTCGAGGTCATTCGGCTCGACGGGCCTGAGTGGGGCCAACGTGGGTAGCCGGATCCTCATTCTCGACTACGGGTCGCAGTTCACTCAGCTGATCGCGCGCCGCGTTCGTGAAGCTCGGGTATACTCCGAGATTCATCCGCCGACTCGGTCGATCGAGTGGATTCGAGAGTGGCACCCGACCGGCATCATCCTGAGCGGCGGGCCGAGCTCCGTATATGACGATGATGGTCCGAGCGCGGATCCCGCTCTTCTCGATATCGCACCAGTCCTCGGTATTTGCTATGGGATGCACCTCATTGCGCATCTCGAAGGCGGAAAGGTCGCGCCCGGCCCGCGCGAATACGGCCGTGCGGAGCTCGAGGTCCTTGCACCGAACGGATTGTTCGATGGGTTCGACGAGCGCGAGCGGGTGACGGTGTGGATGAGTCACGGCGATCACGTGGAGACGCCGCCGTCAGAGTATGAGGTGACGGCGCGGAGCTCCACCGTACAGGTCGCGGGCATGCGCCATCGGACGCGACCGGTCTTCGGCGTGCAGTTCCATCCGGAGGTTGCGCACACGCCTCGGGGCGGGGAAGTGATCGCCAACTTTCTTTTCGAGGTGTGCGGCGCAGAGCCGACGTGGACGGCCGGCGCCTTCATCGATGAAGAGGTAGCCAAGATTCGCCGCCAGGTGGGAACGTCGCGCGTGATCTGCGGGCTATCAGGGGGCGTCGATTCGTCCGTGGCAGCTGCGCTGGTGCATCGCGCCATCGGCGACCAGCTCACGTGCATCTTCGTCGACACGGGCTTGCTCCGGCTTCACGAGCGCGATCAGGTCGAACGAACCTTCCGTGCGCACCTCGGCATCGACCTCATCACCGTTGACGCGAGCGACCGGTTCCTGGCGGCGCTCGCTGGTGTGAGCGAGCCGGAGGAGAAGCGCCGGCGCATCGGTCACACGTTCATCGACGTCTTCGAGGATGCGGCGGAGCAGGCCGGGCACGACGCACGCTTCCTCGTGCAAGGCACGCTGTATCCCGACGTGATCGAGTCCGTGTCGCCACATGGCGGTCCTTCGGCGACGATCAAGACGCATCACAACGTCGGTGGGCTCAAGCCGGGGATGAAGTTCGAGCTCGTGGAGCCGCTACGCGAGCTGTTCAAGGACGAAGTGCGGCAGGTGGGGCGCGAGCTCGGGCTTCCGGAAGAGATCGTGGGGCGACACCCCTTTCCCGGTCCGGGCCTGGCCATTCGCGTTCTCTCCGACGTCACCCGCGAAAAGCTCGACACGCTCCGCCAAGCCGACGCGATCTACCTCGAAGGAATTCGTGAGGCGGAGCTGTATGATGACATTTGGCAGGCGTTCGCGGTGCTGCTCCCGGTGAAGAGCGTTGGAGTGATGGGCGATTTCCGCACCTATGCGAACGTCGTTGCCCTGCGGGCGGTGACGAGCCGAGATGGCATGACGGCCGACTGGTACCCGTTTCCGCACGATGTGCTCGCAAGCATCTCGAGCCGGATCATTAACGAGGTGCGTGGCGTCAATCGGGTCGTCTACGACGTGAGCTCGAAGCCACCGGCGACGATCGAGTGGGAGTGAGCGCGCGCGCAGCGCGACTATTCCCCACTCGAAGGAGTTAGTGGTCAGGGGTCAGGGATCAGGGATGGAAACGGGCCGCCGCGCTTCGCGCGTGCGGCCCTCATCAGATGAGCGCGGCAGCGAAGCTGCCGCGCTTTCCATCCCTGATCCCTGACCCCTGACCACTAGCTCCCACTACACTCCCTTCTCCTGCAATAGCGCCATGAACTCCGCCGGCGTCGTGATCGACATCAGGCGCTGGGGTACGTCGGTCTCCTTCGAGAACTGAGCGATCTTGCCGAGGACGGGCAAATACTGGTTGGAGACCTCGAGTGGCGGCGCGACGATCAGGAAGAAGAAATTCACCGGCTTCTCGTCGATCGCCTTGAAGTCGATTCCCTGCCGCTTGCGGCCGAACGCCACGCGCAACTTGCTCACCACGAGCGAGCGGCAGTGTGGGATGGCGATTCCCCGGCCGATTCCGGTGGACCCGAGGTTCTCGCGGCGCTTTAGCATCTTGAACAGCATCCCCTCCGATTTCTCGTCGAGCTTGAGCAGGCCGATGAGCTCCTTCAGGATCTCGTCTTTCGTGCTCCCGTCGAGCTCGAGCTTGATCGCATCGTCGGAGAAGAACTCACGCAGTTCCATGAATGGGCGCGCCAGGCGCTGAAGGGGAATGAGCGAGGGGTGCCGCGCAACATACCGGAGTCTGTAAGCGCTGTCAAATCATGTCGTTGCATGCACTTCGCCGCAGCGTTAGCTTGCATCGACATGTCGTTTCCATTCGCGCTCCCGTACCGGGTGCCGCTCTACCTCGCGCCGATGGCAGGCGTGTCCGAGTCGCCGTTCCGCCGACTCTGCCGCCGCTTTGGCGCTGACGTGGTCGTGACGGAGTTTCTCTCCGCCGAGGGGATTCGTCGGGAGAACGAAGCCACAATCGCGAAGCTCCGCTTTGGCAGCGACGAGCGACCCATTGGCGTGCAGATCTTCGGGTCCGATCCCGGCGCCATGGGTGACGCGGCTGCGCTCGTCACGGACGTGTTCGCGCCGGAGTTCATCGACATCAACTTTGGATGTCCGGTGAAGAAGGTCGTGAGGCGCAACGGCGGCTCGGGCTGCCTCAAGGACCTGTCGCTCGTCGAGGGAGTCATTCGCGCCGTGTCGGGCGCGACGCATCTCCCGGTGACGGTCAAGATTCGCAGCGGCTGGAGCGAGGAAATGCGAGACCCGGTGGCGATCGCGCTTCGCTGCCAGGACGCCGGCGCTCGCGTGCTCGCGCTGCATCCGCGCACGCGGACGCAAATGTACACCGGCGCCGCGAGCTGGGATGAGATTGCTGCCGTTGTCGACGCCCTCGACATTCCGGTCCTCGGCAACGGCGACATCAAGACCGCCGAGGACGCGCTCCGCATGCGTGAGCACACCGGGTGTGCCGGCGTCATGATCGCCCGCGGATCGTTCGGCCAGCCCTGGGTATTCACCCAGGCGCGCGCGCTGCTGGAGGGCCAACCCATGCCCCCTGCGCCGCCCGTCGCGGAGCGCTTCGCCATCGCGATCGAGCATGCACGGATGGCGGAAGCGTACGAGCAGGATCCGCGAGGCGCGGCGATCGAGTTCCGGAAGCACCTGGGCTGGTATGTGAAGGGCGTTCCGCATTCCGCCGACCTCAGGCGCCAGCTACACGCGGTCGACTCCCTCGGTCAGGTCGAGGGGATCTTTGCGTCGTATCTCGACCAAATGCGGCGCGGCGAGCTCGCCGAACTCGACGCGGCGGAGAGCGTGACCGGCGAGCGAGTGCCCGTCCCGGCGTGAACCGTGATCGCGCGCTCGACCTGCTGCGTCGCGTCGCGGCAGGCGACCTGGCTGCTGACGTAGCTGCCGACGCTCTCGCCGTCTCTCCGCTGGAAGACCTCGGCTTCGCGACCATCGATCACCACCGGGCCGTGCGCCTCGGGTTCCCCGAGGTCATCCTCGCCGCCGGTAAGACGACGGAGCAGGTCGTCGAGATCGCCGACCGCATCGCGGCGCGGCGCGACGGCTTTCTCGTGACTCGCGCTGACGCGAACGTCCGTCGCGCGCTCGCTGAGCGGATTCCAGCAGTGGAGCTAAACGATTTGGGAAGAACCGTTTACCTTCAGCCTGATAAAGAAGTTCCTCAAGGGACGGGAACGGTCCTCGTCGTCACCGCCGGCACCAGCGATCTTCCGGTCGCCGAGGAAGCGGCGGTCACGCTGCGTGCGCTGGGAAATTGTGTCGAGCGCCTAACGGATGTCGGCGTTGCGGGAATTCACCGGCTCCTGTCGCGCAGCGATGTCCTCACGCGAGCGGCCGTGGTGATCGTTGTCGCGGGCATGGAGGGCGCGCTCCCCTCGGTCGTCGGTGGGATCGTTCGTGTCCCGGTGATCGCCGTCCCCACGAGCGTCGGATACGGCGCAAGCTTCGGCGGGATCGCCGCGCTGCTCGGGATGTTGAACAGTTGCGCCGCCGGAGTGACTGTCGTCAACATCGACAACGGGTTCGGCGCCGCCTATGCCGCTTCGCGCATCACTCATTCGTAGCATCGCACAACATCGCTGGACCTCCGTCGCGGCGGTCGCGCTCTGGCTCGCGACCGCCGCGATTTTCGTTCATCCCGCCGCACGGTTGGAGCTCGCCGCGGGCGCCCGATTTGGGTGGCCGGCCCTCGGCGCCCTCCTCGTCGCCCTGACGATCGCCGGTGGAACTGCGGCCGGCGCCATTCCGGCGGCGCTTCGCGGCCGAGTTATCCACATCGTCACCCTTCTCTCCGCACCCGCATTTCTCGTGGTGACAGGGAGCGGAGGCGTTCATTCGCCAGCGCTGGCGATCGTGGGCCTGCTCCTCATCAGCGTCACGGCGACGTTAGGGTATCGCGCCGGGGTCGTGGCCGCAGCCCTCTCCGTCGCCGCAATAGCGCTCGCCGATCTTGCGCTGGGACGCCCCCCTCAAGCGGTCCCGATCCTCACCGCCGCCACGCTGTTGACGGCGATCGCGGTGGGGCCTCTCTGGTACGCGCGCAAGATCGCGGGGGACGTCGAGGTCGACCGCCAGCGAATGCGGCGCGTGCAGGGATTCCTTCACCGCCGCCCAACGCCGCGTGGCTCGACGGCGGTCGCGAGCGACCTTCGACGTGATGCGGTTTCGGAGCGAGACGCAGCCATCGGCATGGTCCATCTGCACATCGCCAGCCGATACCTACGGGACATACGAGACAGCCTCTGCGCCGACGAAGTCATTTACTGGCGTCTCTCGGAAGAGAACGAGCGCATGGAGCCGGCCGCGTGGTCCACGGTTTCGCCTGACGAGCCGGCGCTCTTTCCCGAGCGTGAGGGCGTACCGCTCGTTCAATGGGCCGGCTCTCAGCGAATGGCGTTGGCAGCTCAGCTCGAGCATGGCGGGATCGTGGTCGCCGCTCCGGTGGAGGAGGGAGATCGCCTCTTCGGCGCGTTGAGCGTGACGGTAACCGCCGGTGCGGCGCTGCCGGACGAGGAGCTGAAGAACTGGGTCCGCCGTCACGGCACTCATCTCGGAACTCTCCTCGGCCTCCTCGAGGTTCGTCACCTCACTGCCCGTCGCGCCGCCGATGTTCGCGCGATCATCGATGCCGCCGAGCGTATTCAGGGAAGCGTCATGATGGACACGTTGGCACGATCGGTATGTGAGACGTCGCTTCAGGTCACGAGTGCATCGCGATCGGCGTTCGTCGCCTGGGATGCCGCCGCGGGCACCGGAGTAGTGCGGAGCGCCTCGGAAAGCTTTGGGCTTAGAGAGGGTTACCCCCTTGGCGCCGATTCGCTCGTCGCGCGGGCGTGCCGCAACGATCAGCTGTTCGTGTTCGAGGATGCTCAGCGTGCCGCGCTGCGGACGGCCGTGTTCTCCGATACCGAGCCCCGGCGTCGAATCGGATCGCTCGCGGTCATCCCGTTGCGACGGGATCATTCGGTGCTTGGAGCGATCGTCATCGAAGGGGACTCGCCGCGGCAGGTCGTCGATCGCGAGGTCGATACGGTTCGACTCCTCGCGCGCGTGGCATCGCTTTCCCTGCGTACCGCAGAGGAGTTTTCCCGTCAGCACGACCTGGCCCGAAAGGACGCGCTCACCGGGCTGGCAAACCGGCGGACCTTCGATGAGCGGCTGTCGACCCTCCTGGCCGAGAGCGATCGATTCCAGCGGCCAGTGTCGCTGCTCCTGGCCGACCTCGATCACTTCAAGCGGGTGAACGACGAGCATGGGCACGACGCGGGCGACGCCGTGCTGCGCCACGCCGCTCGGGTGCTGGGCGGCGCCCTCCGGGCCGACATAGACTTGTGCGCGCGATACGGAGGCGAAGAGATGGCAATCCTGCTGCCGCAGACGGATCTCACCGGGGCGCGGGAAGTCGCGGAGCGACTCCGCACCCTACTGAGCTCACAGCCGGTCCGACTTGGCGCGCGAGAAATCGACGTCACCGCGTCGTTCGGTGTCGCGACGTATCCGGCGAGCACGGGTAGCAGGGACACCCTTTTCCCCGCCGCGGACCGGGCCCTGTACGAGGCCAAGCGTGGAGGAAGAAACTGCGTGAAGATAGCCGAAGTAACAGGCGCCAACACAACACTTTAGAAAGCTTAGCGGGCTTGCCACGAGAGCCAGTCGGTCGTTGACTCCGGGCGGCCGACTCGCTAGAATTGTTGCTACGGGGGCGACTGGCTTCGACGGGGTCGGTGAAGCCGTGGCCGCGTGCCCAGGTCCTCGAGCCCTGGTAAATCCCTCGGGACGATTCACAACTGCCAACTCTAACATGGCTCTGGCTGCGTAACTTTTAGTTATGCACCTGCCCGGTAAGAAGCTCGCCTAAGGCGTCTTTCGGGTATCGCAAATTTGGGCTGGCTTAACGTCGCGTCTCCAGGCGTCGAGCGAGATCAAGAGAGACTTATCCGAAAGTGGGCTGTCTGCCGGCCAGCGTTCGGAGACATTCAATGGCAGACTACGCACGTAGACGCTGTGGTGGATCCATTCTCGGACCGGGGTTCAATTCCCCGCGCCTCCATCAAGACAAGCGACGCCGGGTCTAACGACCCGGCGTCGTTTTTTTTTGAATCCTCTTCGCCCGCGCCGATCCCGGTGCTGCGCTGGTTCGCACACTTCCTGCACCCCCGACCGACGCGGTACACCCATTCCCGTTGGCTAGCCGACACCCGGACGGAGACATCCATGGACCCGAGGGACCTGGCGCTGACGGCGGCGCGCGCGGTTGCGGTCTACGCCGTGATGCTCGCCGTCATTCGCCTTTCCGGAAAACGCACGATCGGAAGCTTCAGCGCCTTCGACTTCCTCGTCGCCCTCATGCTTGGCGAGGTCGTCGATGAGATCATCTATGGCAGCGTGTCCATGGCGCACGGCTTCGTCGCGATAGGCATCATCGCCCTGTTGCACTACGGAAATTCCTGGCTGACCTACTGGGATCACGGCTTCGGTCATCTCCTCGAGGGGTCACCCACGGTCGTGCTCGAGAAAGGTCAGCTCCATTATCCCGGGATGCGCGCCGAGCGAATGAACGAGAAGGACGTGCTCTCGGAGCTCCGACTGCACGGGGTGGATGACCTCCGCGAGGTCAAGGTCGCCGTCATCGAATACAACGGTCACTTGAGCGTGATTCGACAGGACTGGGCGGAGCCGGTCCAGAAGGCGGACGTCGGTCTGGCGATGGAGGAGCAGAAACGTGCGGACACGGGCGGCGACGAGGAGCCGATGCCGGAGCACCGCACGGATAGCCCGGACCTGCTGGACCGAGCGGAATAACATGTCGGTACTCGCGATCGCTGTCCGTGCCGTGGCTGCCTATCTCTTTCTGCTGGTGCTCCTGCGTGTGTCCGGTAAGCGCCTGCTCTCGGAGGCAACCGGCATGCAGTTCGTTCTCGCCATCATGATGGGCGATCTCGTCGACGATGCCATGCTCGCGACCGTTCCGTTCGCGCAGCTCATCGTCGCGGCGGGCACGCTCGGGACCCTCCAGATCCTCATCGCTCTCGCGGCCATGCTCGATCTGCGACTCTGGAATCTCATCGAAGGGGAACCTCCGGTTGTGCTCCAGAACGGCATTCCACGGCGTGATGCCATGCGACGCGAGCGAATGAATCGAAAGGAGATCGCCTCGCTCTTGCGGCTTGCCGGCATATCCGCCGCGCGATGGGCCGAGATCAAGAGGGCGCGGGTCGAAGAGGAGGGGATTCTCGCGGTCATCTTCCATGATTGGGCGAAACCTGCCCAGCGGAACGACGCCGAGTGGGTGAGGACGCGAATGCAGAGGCGGGGATGAAGGATCTCGCGATGGCGGTCGGCCTGGTCGCGCTTTCGCTCGGCCTCGTGGCGGGGGCGGTTTTCGGTCTCGGCGACGACGAGATCCTTGCGATGCCGCCCGAGAACGTGGTGCAGGAATTCATTCGGGCACTCGCGCTCGGGCAGACCGGGGCGGCGCGCGACAAGCTGAGCCGCGATGCCGAGCGTGCGACGTCGAGCGCGGAGATGAGACGAATATCCGCGGAGTTCCGAGCGCGCATTGGCGAGTTGCAGGAGGTCGAGGGCAGGGTCGCCAGGCGCGGGCGCGACACGACCGTCGTACGTGCACGTATCAAGGGCGAGCGTTCGAACGCCGAGCCGCTGGTATCTCTGGCTCGAGAGTCAGGGGAGTGGACCGTCGTGCGCGCCGCGGACGTCCTCGCCATCGACGCGTCACCGCGCGCGAGCCGCGAGGTAGAGCGATGACGAACGCGACGCGAAACCCTGATTTGCACGGCAACGCTCCGGACAAGTCGCCGGTGGCGCTCATCCTCATCGATGTCATCAACGCGCTCGACTTCGACCACGGGGAGCAGCTGCTGGAGCACGCCCTGCCAATGGCTCGAAACATCGCCGAGCTCAAGCGGCGGGCGAAGGAGCTCGGGATTCCCGCGGTGTACGCGAACGACAACTTCGGACGATGGCAGTCGGATCTGAACCAGGTGCTCGACCACGTGCTGCACGACGGAGTGCCGGGGCAGCCGCTCGCGGAGATTCTGCATCCGCAAAAGGACGACTACTTCGTCCTCAAGCCGAAGCACTCCGGATTCTTCTCGACACAGCTCGATATCCTGCTCGACTACCTGGGCGCGCGCACGCTGATCATGACGGGAGTGCAGGCGAACATCTGCGTGCTCTTCACCGCCAACGACGCGTACATGCGGGACTACACGCTCGTCGTGCCATCGGACTGTGTCGCCTCGACGGATCCGGCCGAGGCCGAGCATGCGCTCAGGGAAATGCAGGTCGTCCTCAAGGCGCGAGTGACGCCGTCGCATGAGCTCGACCTCGAGGCGCTGGTGGCGGACGCGATGGATTCGGCCGGCACGCCTCACGAAGGCGCCGCGTATGACTGAGGCTTCCGTTGAGGCGTCGAGGCCCTCGCTAACGGCGCAACCCTTGCTTTGAATCGCGAGGAATCTCTTTCCAAGGCGGCGCTGATGGCGCAGGACGGAGGGAGCGCCACGCGCGTCCCGCGGATGGACAACCTCACCAAGGAAGAGAAGAAGTCCGTCACGCACGGGGACTTCTGGGTTCCCGAAGCGGAGCGTGAGGTCTACAAGCGAGCGCTCCGCGCGCTCAACGAGGGCGGCGTCCCGTACGTCGTCGCCGGTGCCTACGCGATCTATGAGCACACCGGCATCTACCGCGACACGAAGGACCTGGACGTCTTCGTGCAGCCGGAGCACACCATCGAGGCTGCGCGCGTGCTTCGGAATGCTGGCTTCACGACGCGCCTCGAGCAACCACACTGGCTCGCCAAGGCGATCGATGGAGAGCCGTTCGTCGATTTGATCTTCGGCATGGGGAACGGGCTCGCGCTGATCGATGAGGGCTGGTATCGCAACAGCCGTCCGGCGATTCTCGCCGCGACGCCCGTGCGCGTGGCTCCGGCGGAAGAGCTCCTGTGGCACCGGCTCTTCATCCATGAGCGGCATCGGCAGGATATGGGCGACATCGTCCATCTCATCGCCTGCGTTGGGCACGCGATGAACTGGGGACGGCTGCTCGAGCGCGTCGCCGAGCACTGGCCTCTGCTGCTCGCACAGCTCGAGATCTTCCTGTATGTGTATCCGGAGATCGATGGCGCCATTCCTCGATGGGTGCACGAGGAGCTGCTCGGTCGAGCGTCGCAGGAAGCCACCCGCCCGCGAACGGGGGAGCGCGTGACGCGCGGTACACTGATCTCCCGGTTCAGCTTCAGCATCGACGTCAATGAATGGGAATTTCGCGACGAGCGCGAGGAGAGCGTGCGTCGTCGCGAGCTTCATCCAGCCGTCCGTGCGATCGCCGCCAGCGATGTGTGGATGGAGCGCTCACCGATTGTGGACGAGTACGATGCCCGTGTCAGCCATCTCTGAGATTCCGCAGCGCCGCACGTCGGATCGCGTCGCGCGCATCGCGGCCGTCGGCGACATTCACTGCGGGGAGGAAGATCGAGGAGCGTTCCGCGATCAGCTCACGCGAGTGAACGACGACGCCGAGGTCCTGGTTCTGTGTGGAGACCTCACGCGACGAGGGCTGCCGGCGGAATTCCGGACCGTCGTCGGCGAGCTCGCGGATGTGAAAACGCCGATCGCCGTCGTCCTCGGCAATCACGATCACGAGTCGGGGCAGGCGAGCGAAGGGGAAGCCATCCTGCGCGACCGCGGAATCCACGTGCTCTCTGGCGATCCGTTTCACCTCAACGAGCATGTCGGGTTCGTGGGGACCAAGGGCTTCATGGGCGGATTCGGGCGTGCGGCGTTGACGTCGTTCGGCGAGGCGGAGACGAAGGCTTTCGTCAACGCCACGCTGGAGGAAGTGCAGCGTCTCGAGATGGGGCTCCGGCGCCTTGCGACACCGGTGCGCATCGCGGTCCTGCATTACGCGCCCATCGCCGGAACGATCGTGGGTGAGCCCGAAGTGATCTATCCCTTCCTGGGCTGCGACCGGCTGGCGGAACCGCTCGATCGCTATGATGCGACGGTGGTCTTTCACGGCCACGCACACACCGGCGCCTTCGAGGGACGGACGGCCGGCGGGGTGCCCGTCTACAACGTCTCGTTACCCGTGCTTCGGAAGATCGGGCTCTCGACGCTGTATTACGTGCATGAGGTAGAGCTGCAAAGCGCTGGAAGGGCGCTGGGAAAAGCGCTGGAACGGCGCTAGAAACGCACAGCCGGCTCGGTTGTCAGCGCTGTTCCAGCGCCTGCTCAACCGCTGGCCAACGCCGCCTGCCCCGCCGCGAGCCGCGCGATGGGAACCCGGAACGGGGAGCACGACACGTAGTTCATCCCGGCCTCGTGGCAGAAGCGGATGGAGCGGGGCTCGCCCCCGTGCTCGCCACAGATTCCCACCTTGAGGTTCGCGCGTGCGCGGCGACCATCGTCGACGGCGATCCGGATCAACCGTCCCACGCCTCGCTCGTCCAGCACCTGGAACGGGTCGTCGGCGAGGATCCCGCGCTCGACATAGGTCGGCAAAAACCGACCGGCGTCGTCGCGGCTCAGACCCATGGTCGTCTGGGTGAGGTCGTTGGTGCCAAAGGAGAAGAACTCGGCTCCCTGGGGGCCGCCCGCGATCTCATCGGCGGTCAGGGCCGCGCGAGGGAGCTCGATCATCGTGCCGACGAGGTAGGGAATCTCGGCGCCGATTCCTCCGAACATTCCGCGCGCCACCTCGTCGATGATAGCGCGCTGATGCAGGAACTCCTTCGAGGTTGCCACGAGCGGAATCATGATCTCGGGGAAGACCTCGATGCCGCGCTTCGTCGTCCGTACTGCGGCTTCGAAGATGGCGCGCGCCTGCATTTCGGTGATCTCGGGATAGCTCACGCCCAGGCGGCATCCCCGGTGACCAAGCATCGGGTTCGACTCGCGCAAGGACTCGACGATGCGCGTGAGCTCCATGCGCGTGATGCCGAGCATGCGCGCCAGGCGCTTCGACTCCTCGCCGCCATGCGGAAGAAACTCATGCAGCGGGGGGTCGAGCAGGCGGATGGTGACTGGAAGGCCCGCCATCGCCTCGAAGATCCCCTCGAAATCGGCACGCTGCATCGGAAGCAGCTTCGCCAACGCTCGCCGTCGACCGCCCTCGTCACGCGCGACGATCATCTCGCGCATCGAGTGAATGCGATCCCCCTCGAAGAACATGTGCTCGGTACGGCACAGGCCAATGCCCTCGGCGCCGAACCCGCGGGCGGTCCGCGCATCCTGCGGCGTATCGGCGTTCGCGCGCACGCGCAGCGTTCGCGCATCGTCCGCCCAGCCGAGCAGCCGAGCGAAGGGCGCATATGTCGCCGAGTCCTGCGGCGCCATTGCCCCTGACATCACCCGCACGACTTCACTCGGGACGGTCGGCAGGTCGCCCTGGAACACGCGTCCACTTCCACCGTCCAGGGTGATCCAGTCTCCCTCGTTCACCGTCGTTCCGTCGACGGCGAAGCACCGCTGCTCGAGGTCGACGTGAACGTCCTTGGCGCCGACGATCGCGCACTTGCCCATGCCACGCGCCACCACCGCAGCGTGACTGGTCATCCCGCCGCGCGTGGTGAGAATGGCGCGCGCGGCAACCATCCCGTGAAAATCCTCCGGCGTCGTCTCGTCTCGCACGAGGATGACGCGCTCTCCTCTCGCGGCGCGCTGCTCGGCCACGTCCGGGTCGAACACCGCGCGTCCACTCGCAGCGCCGGGGCTCGCCGGGAGGCCGGTGCACAGCGGCTCCGCGCGCGCGCCGGGATCGATGGTCGGATGCAGGAGTTGATCGAGCTGCTGGGGAGCGACGCGCAGCACCGCTTCGCGGCTGTCGATCAACCCTTCGCTCACCATGTCGTTCGCGATGCGCACTGCGGCGGCCGCGGTACGCTTTCCCGTGCGTGTCTGGAGGAGGTAGAGCTTCCCGCGCTCGACCGTGAACTCGATGTCCTGCATCTCGCGGAAGTGCGTCTCGAGTCGCTCTTGCGTTGCCATCAGCTCCCGATAGGCATCGGGAAGCCGCTGCGCCATGTCCTCGATGTCGAGTGGCGTGCGGATGCCCGCGACGACATCCTCCCCCTGAGCGTTGACGAGAAACTCGCCGTAGAACTTCCGCTCGCCGGTGGACGGATTGCGCGTGAATGCCACCCCGGTGCCCGAATCGTCGCCCATGTTGCCGAACACCATGGCGACGATGTTCACCGCCGTCCCGAGTGTCTCGGGTATGTCATTCACGCGCCGGTAATCGACGGCTTTCTTGAGCGTCCACGACTTCCACACCGCTTCGATGGCGCCCCACAGCTGCTGCACCGGGTCCATCGGAAAGCCTTCCCCGGTTCGCGTTCGAACGAGCGCCTTGTACTCCTCCACGAGGTTGCGAAGCACCCCCTCGCTGAGCTCGGCATCGGTCTTCACCCCCTCGAGCAGTCGCTTCCCGCGAAGCAGGCTCTCGAAGTCGTGGCTCGAGACGCCGAGGACAACGTCTCCGTACATCTGCAGGAAGCGGCGATACGAATCGTAGGCGAAGCGAGCGTTGCCACTCTGCTGCGCGAGCCCCTGCACAGTGAGATCGTTCAGCCCGAGATTGAGGATCGTCTCCATCATGCCGGGCATCGACACCGGCGATCCCGACCGCACGGAGACGAGAAGGGGATTGGTCGGATCGCCGAGGCGCTTTCCCGCGCACTGCTCGAGCTGCGCGAGGCTCTTCGCGACCTCGTCGCGGAGCGAGGACGGATACGTCCCCGCGCCCAGGTAAGCGATGCATGCCTCGCACGCGATCGTGAATCCGGGCGGCACCGGAACGCCAAGGTTCGTCATCTCGGCGAGGTTCGCGCCCTTCCCACCAAGCACACGCTTCATCTCGCGTGTGCCGTCGGCCTTCCCGTTTCCGAAGAAGTAGACGAGCCGCGTCACGGTAGTCTCCTCAGCAACCGCAGCCGAATCGAAGCTTGTTCGGGTCCGCCGGGGGCGGAGTGGGATAGTCGCCGGAGAAGCATGCGTGGCAGAATCCGTCCGGTCCACCCGGGACCGCGCCCAACATCCCGTCGAGGGAGAGGTATCCGAGCGAGTCGACGCCAATGTGCCGGGCGATGTCCTCGACTCCGAGATTGGCGGCGATCAGCTCCTCACGCGACGGCGTATCGATGCCATAGTAACACGGTCCGGTGATGGGGTGCGAGCTGACCCGCATGTGAACCTCACGCGCACCCGCTGCCCTCACCAGTGCCACCAACCCGCGTGTGGTCGTTCCGCGAACGATCGAATCATCGACCATGACCACGCGCTTGCCGTTCAGCACCTCGCGGACCGCGTTGTATTTCACCTTCACCTTGGCGTCACGTCCTGCCTGCGATGGCTGAATGAACGTGCGCCCCACGTAGTGATTCCGAATCAACGCCAGCTCGAAGGGAAGCCCGGATTCTTCGGCGTAGCCGACCGCCGCGGAGTTCGCGGAGTCGGGAACGGCGAACACGAGATCGGCGTTCGGCGCCGGCTGCTCGCGCGCGAGCTGGCGCCCCAGCTCGCGGCGCGCGCGATCGACCGATCCACCCCAAATACGGCTGTCGGGCCGCGCGAAGTACACGTATTCGAACACGCAGCGCCGGGGGTCGTGCGCCTCGAATGGGAAGGTCGATCGAATTCCGTCGCGATCGATCGTGATGATCTCCCCGCGCTCGACGTCACGCTCGAAGGTCGCGCCGACGAGGTCCAGCGCGCACGTTTCCGAGGCCACGACCCACCCGTCGGCGAGGCGTCCGATCACGAGTGGGCGCCAGCCGCGCGGATCGCGTGCCGCCATCAGCGTGTCGCCGATGATGACGAGAAGGGAGAACGCCCCTTCCACCCCCTGAAGCGCATCCGCGAGCCGTTCCTCGGGCTTCTCGCGCCGGGACTTCGCAATGCGATGGACGAGGACCTCGGAATCCATCGTGGAGGAGAAAATCGACCCGACATCCTCGAGCTCGCGGCGCAGCTCCGTCGCGTTCACCAGATTGCCGTTATGCGCGAGCGCGATGTGACCGTCACGAAAGCGCGCGAGAACGGGCTGCGCGTTCTCGATCGTCGATGTCCCGGCAGTGCTGTAGCGCGTATGACCGATCCCGACATCGCCGGGAAGCTCGCTCAGCGACCGGCCATCGATGCCTTCCGACACGAGGCCCATCGCACGCAGCGCACGCGCGGTGCCGTGCTCATCGACGGTGACGACGCCCGACGACTCCTGTCCGCGGTGCTGCAGCGAGTAGAGGCCGAGATGAACGCAGTTCGTGGCCTCAGGAACACCGTGGACGCCGAATATCCCGCACATGGTTCCTCGTATTGTCTATACGGCAAAGAGGACAGAATTCACAATACAGACTTCAGAATTCAGAGCTTTCAATCTGAACTCTGCATTCTGTAGTCTGAGTTCGGTTCTCTTTGCCGTTCATGAGAAGCGTCATACCGTCGCGATCGATGGATGCTGCTCCGCCACCGCCGTCTGCGCGGGACCACGTCGCATGAGTGCCGCGATCGCGTCGTAGTACAAGCTCGCCAGCCGCGACAGTGGGGCGTCGATCGTGCGATCGCGAGTGACGATGCGCAGACTCGGCTCTTCCGTTACGCGACCGATTTCGAACGCGGGCACTCCATGTCGCTCGGCGACCGCGATCACGCGCGCCGGCTCGGGGCTGCTGACGATGACGCGACTCTGTGCTTCTCCAAAGAGCAGCGCGCGTGCCGGCAACGCGTTCCACGTCGCAAGATCGATGGTCGCCCCCCGCATTGCTTCTCGGTCAGCGATGGTGCACTCCGCGAGCGCAACGGCCAGGCCACCCTCGGCGCAGTCGTGCGCCGAGCGGACCACCCCAGCCTCGATCGATTCGAGCAGGGCCGCGATGAGCGCGCGCTCACGCTCGAGGTCGATCCGCGGCGGTGCACCGGCGACCATCCCGTGAATGCACGACAGGTATTCGGTGCCCCCGAGCTCATCGGTTGGCTCACCGAGGAGAATGACGGTGTCGCCCGGCTGCCGGAAGGGAACGCGTGTGATGTGATCCAGCGACTCGATGAGCCCCACCATGCCGATCACGGGCGTGGGATACACCGCTCCGACGGGACTCTCGTTGTAGAGCGAGACATTTCCGCCGGTCACCGGGGTGTCGAGAGCACGACACGCCTCGCCCATTCCGGCGATGGCCTCGCGCAGCTGGAAGTACACTTCGGGCCGCCTCGGATTCCCGAAGTTCAGGCAGTTCGTAATGGCGAGCGGCCGGGCACCGGTGCAGGCAACGTTTCGCGCCGCTTCTGCGACGGCGATACGACCACCCACGCGCGGCTCGAGATACACGTAGCGACCGTTGCAGTCCGTCTTGAGCGCAAGCGCGCGATCGGTTCCACGCAATCGGATGACTGCGGCATCCCCTCCGGGGCCGACCACTGTTCCGGTTCGCACGGTGGAATCGTACTGCGCGAAGATCCACTCCTTGCTCGCGATCGTCGGCGACGAGAGCAGCCGTTCGAGCGTCCACGTTGCGTTCCGCTCCTCAGGCAGCTCGGCGGTTGCATGCACGTCACGCTCGCGCAGCGCACGAATCGCCTCGCCCTCGCGCGCTTCGGGCTCGTACACCGGGCAGTCGGTAACCAGTCGCGTCCCCGGAAACTCGGCGACGATGCGTGGTCCTTCGGTCACGCGATAGACCGGCTCTTCGATCACCTCGCCGATCACTGCCGCCTCGAGGTCCCACTTGCGAAGAATGTCGATTACCGCGCGCTCGTGGCCGCGTCGTGCGACGACGAGCATCCGCTCCTGCGACTCGCTCAGCAGAATCTCGTACGGAGTCATCCCCGGCTCGCGAACGGGCACCTTGGTGACGTCGATCGTGACGCCGACATCGCCGCGCGCGGCCATCTCTGCGCTCGACGACGTCAGGCCCGCGGCGCCCATGTCCTGAATGGCGACGATGTGTCCGCTGCGAATGAGCTCGAGCGATGCCTCGAGCAGGAGCTTCTCGGTGAACGGGTCGCCGACCTGAACGCGTGGACGCTTCGCGTCGCTTGCCTCGGTCAAATCCTCCGAGGCGAACGATGCCCCGTGAATTCCATCCCGGCCGGTGCGCGCGCCAACGGCGATGATCGGATTACCCACCCCTTCGGCGACGGCGCGAATGAGCTCGTCCTCGCGCATGAGGCCCACGCACATCGCGTTGACGAGCGGGTTCCCCTGATACGCCTCGTCGAACACGACCTCCCCGGCGACGGTCGGGACTCCGACGCAGTTGCCGTAGTCGCCGATTCCCTTCACGACCCCCGCGAGCAGGTATCGTACGCGGGGCACATCGAGCGAGCCGAACCGCAGGGAATTCAATAACGCGATCGGGCGCGCGCCCATCGTGAAGACGTCGCGCAGGATCCCGCCGACGCCCGTCGCCGCGCCCTGATAGGGCTCGACGGCCGATGGATGGTTGTGCGATTCGATCTTGAACGCGACGGCGAGACCATCGCCCACGGCGATGACTCCGGCGTTCTCGCCCGGACCCTGGAGCACCCACGGAGCTGTCGTGGGGAGCGTTCTCAGCAGGGGACGCGAGTGCTTGTATGAGCAGTGCTCGCTCCACAGCGCGCTCACGATGCCCAGCTCCGTAAATGTCGGCTCGCGCCCCAGCATCGCGCGCAGCCGCTCGAACTCCTCCGGCGTCAGTCCGTGTTCCGCGACCAGCGCCGGCGTGATTTTCGGATCGCCGGGACGGGGACCTACAGCCACTAGGGCTTATGGCCGAAGAGCGATCCCACGAAGCGACCGATGGCGTTCCGGTCGACGTACTTGAGCATGTCCACCTCGCCGGCGTCGAACCACATCCCCTTGCACTCGGGGCACGTGTCGACCTTCACGTGGTGGAACTCCTTCTCCTCCAGGTCGGCGCCGCACTTCGGGCACTTCATGTAGTGCGCCGCCCGCTCGCTCTTGCTTCGCATCTGATCCAGGCGCGCGCGCTGCTCCTTGATCAGCTCCGCATCGAGCTTGGCGAAATACTCGTCTTCATTACGACTGGGTTTTTCGTCAATCGGCATGCGTCAGTCCTTTTCAGGGGCTTCGAGTGGTATCGGGTGGCGGCGGGCTCGCGGGTACGGGGGCCCCCTGGGCAGCCGCTGGTTGCGACGTGTTCGACACCGGCATCGCGAGCCGTTCGCCGCCCGCGGCCGAGTTCGCGGGCATCACGCCCTCGGGCGAGCTGCTGCGTCCGGTGTATTCGCGCGCCGTCGACCGGAATATGGCATCGACCACGGCATTGTTCTGCAGAATGACCAGATCGCTCATTCCCACGGTGTACTCGCGTCCGTTCTGGTAGAACAGATACGTATAGGCACCCGTGGTACGCTCGGCCGCGGGGGCTCCGAGGCGCTCGACGACCTGGCTCTTCGTCATGCCAGGATCGATGGATTGTGCAGCGGCACCCTGCACGCCGGCGGCGGCGATTGCGATCAGCAGGGCAGTGGAGAGTACGATCACGCGACGCATTGCGGACCTCGTTGTCAGGCGGCGACTCGTTCGAGCACCGAGTGGAATATACCCAATCCGTCCACCGACCCGAGAAGCGGCTCAACGGCCCGCTCCGGGTGCGGCATCATGCCGAGGACATTCCCCTCAGCGCTCACGATCCCCGCGATCGCGCGGAGTGAGCCATTGGGGTTGGCCTCGGTGGTGGGCTCGCCATGCGCATCCACGTAGCGGAACACGACACGACCTTCCTGCTCGAGCCGGTCGAGCGTCGCGCGGTCGGAGACGAATCGTCCCTCGCCATGCGCGATGGGCATGCGCAAGATCTGCCCGGGCTCGTACCGATGCGTAAACAGTGTGTCCGTGTTCTCCACGCGCAGCCGTACCGGTTTCGACACGAACTTCAGCCCGCTGTTGCGCATCAACGCACCCGGGAGCAGGTGCGCCTCACAGAGGATCTGAAACCCGTTGCAGATGCCGATCACCGGTCCTCCCCGTCGCGCGTGGGATGCGACCTCGTGCATGATGGGACTGAAGCGCGCGATCGCACCGGCACGCAGGTAGTCCCCATAGCTGAACCCACCCGGAAGGATGACGACGTCCACCCCCTCCAGGTCCCGCGCCTTGTGCCACAGATAGACCGCCCGTTCCCCCAGCTGGTCGATGACCGCGTGATATGCGTCATAATCGCAGTTCGACCCAGGGAAGGTGACGACGCCGAACTTCATGTGGCGTGTGCCTCCTCGATGACATGAACGCCCTCGATTTCGAAGTCCTCCGTCACGGGGTTCGCCAGCAGCCGCTCACACATCTGCCTGACGGCGGCGTCCGCATCCATGGCGTCCGTGGCCTCCATCTCGAGCACGATGAAGCGCCCGATCCGCGCGTCGCGCACTCCCGAGAAGCCGAGCGCATGCAGGGCGTCGCTGACGGCCTTGCCCTGGGGATCGAGCAGCCCCCGGCGGGGGACGATGTGTATCGCTACGCGAAAGAGGCTCATTCACTCTCGGTGATCGAGCGGTTGACCGGAGGCGTGTGACCGCCACGCCCGCGCCGGCGACGCTTCCGGCGTCCCGGGGACTCGCCAACGATGACGGGGCGCATCACGTGATCGGGGTCATCGTCGTCGCCTTCCTCGAACAAAGGATCGCCAGTGGGGACTCGGTCCATCAAGCCTACGAAGACGGTTTTCAGAAGTCCCCACACAACGTACGCCATCATGGCCGGGAAGAAAAACTCGCGCGGTGCGAAGGCCAGTCCCGCGAGCGTTCCCAAGACGAGTGCCACGCCGATGAAGCCCTTCCACGAGCGGCTGATGTTGGGAACGGCCGGGTACAACACGTGGCTCACCATGAGCCAGCTCAATACCAGCATCACCACCTTCATCACGGTCTCCCAGGGGAGATCGCCGATCATCGTCTGGCTGTACAGCGGCGTTTGACTGAACCAGTAGTACACGGCGAGGGTCATCCCCGCGGCGGGACTGGGGAGCCCATGGAAATGGGTCTTGGCGCGACCACCCTGCTCGACGTTGAACCGGGCGAGACGCATCACGACGCAGGCGATGAAGATGAAGCAGAGCAGCCAGGCCCAGCCTTCGCGGTTGAGAACGGCGAAGTACATGATGAGCGCGGGGGCCACGCCGAAGCTCACCGCGTCGACCAGGGAATCGAGCTCGGTGCCGAACCGGCTTCCCGTTTTGGTCGCCCTTGCGACGCGGCCATCGAGCGCGTCCATCACGCCACCAAGCACGACGAACAGTCCCGCCTGGCTGTAGTTGCCTCGTGAGGCAGCCACGATGGCCCAGACACCGAAAAAGAGGTTGCCGAGCGTGAAGCCGTTCGGGAGCAGAACGACCGCCCGCCGCATGTTGGGTCGGGGGAGTGATGGGAGCGTCGGCATCACTCGGCGAACTCCGAGAGCACGGTCACGCCAGCGATGGGGAAGTCACCCAGTCGCACGCGTACTCTGGATGTCGGCGGGACGAAGACGTCGACGCGTGAGCCAAAGCGGATGATGCCCATGCGGACCCCTTGTTCCGCCTCGTCACCCACAGCGGCGTAATTCACGATTCGGCGCGCGATGAGCCCCGCGATCTGTCGAACGAGCACGCGCCCATGCGCACTCTCGATCCCGACGGACATCTGCTCGTTCTCGAGGCTTGCCTTGTCGCTCGCCGCATTCAGAAACTTGCCGGCGTTGTAGTGCACGTACGACACCTTGCCACTGACCGGATACCGGTTCACGTGCACGTTGAAGACGTTCATGAAGATCGAGATGCGCATCGCACGCCCATGAACGAAGGCTGGCTCATCGACCTCGGTAATTTGCACGATCTTGCCGTCGGCCGGGGACACGACGTACTGCTCCCCCCGCTGGCCCGTCCGCTCGGGATCGCGAAAGAAGTAGATGACCCAAATGGCGAGGATGAAGAGGATTCCCGCGCCGATCCAGAGGGGAATGGTCGCGTATCTCCACGCCAGGGCTATCGCGCCTAACGCCGCCGCGATACCGATCGCGATGAACAGCAGCCCCTCTCGTGCGACGCTCACGAGGATGCCGGCAGATCGAGCGCACGCCCGGTGAGCCGCGCGAACGCATCGAGGTAGCGGTCGCTCGTGGCGCGAACGACCTCCGGGGGCAGGGGAGGAGGCGGCTCCTCACCATCCCATCGACCCGCCTTCTTTTCCCCGTCGAGGTAATCGCGGAGCGGCTGCTTGTCGAAGCTCGGCTGTGCTCGCCCCGGCTGATAGCCGTCCGCCGGCCAGAAGCGCGAGCTGTCCGGCGTCAGCACCTCGTCGATCAGGAGAATATTCCCTGATCGGTCTCGCCCGAACTCGAACTTGGTGTCCGCGATGAGGATCCCACGCCGCTCAGCGACCTCCCGGCCGCGTCCGTAGACGGCCCGCGTCAGCCGTTCGAGCTGGCGCGCGACATCGCCGCCGACGATCTCTCCCATTCGCGTCACGGTGATGTTCTCGTCGTGCCCGGTGACCGCCTTGGTCGCCGGACTGAAGATCGGCGGCTCCAGCCGGTCACTCTCGCGCAACCCGGGGGGCAATGCCTCACCGGCGAGTGTCCCGCGCGCCGCGTACTCCTTCCATGCCGAGCCAGTGATGTATCCGCGAATGACGCACTCGATGGGGAACACCTCGGTGCGACGGCAGAGCATCGCGCGACCAGCGAGGTCGCCACGATGGCCATCGAGCGCGGGCACCATCTCGATGATCGCGTCGGCGTCGGCGCTGATCATGTGATGGTGGACCAGATCCGACAGCTGGCCGAACCACCATGCGCTGATCTGCGTGAGGACGACACCCTTGTGAGGGATCGGCTCGCGCATGACCACATCGAACGCGCTGACGCGGTCGGTGGCCACGAGGAGCAAGCGCTCGTCGTCGACTTCGTATATGTCCCGGACCTTGCCGCGCCCGATGCGACGCAGCGGAAGTTGCGTTCCAGCGATGGCTGTCATACGCGCAGCAGCTCCGTGTCTACTTCGACGATGGGTACCCCGGCCAACAGGGGCTCGATCACATGTTCCAGGAAATCGTCTACCTGCTCGGGCGCGCGACCGACGAACTCACGCGCGTCCACGATGTCGCGCATCTCGGTGACCGAGACGCCAAAGCTCCGGTCCGCACCGAGACGCTCCAGCAGATCGTTCTCAGGCGCGCCCTCCTTCATTGCCTGCGCCGCGGCCAGGCTGTGCTTCCGGATGATCTCATGGGCGGCCTGGCGATCCCCGCCGCCCCGCACCGCCCGCACCAGGAGCTTTTCCGTCGCCATGAACGGAAGCTCATCCGCGAGGCGCTTGCGGATGCGGGCGGTGCGTACCTCGAGTCCGCCGGCAATGTTCGCCATGAGAACCAGAATCGCATCGGTGGCGAGAAACGACTCGGGAAGGACGAGCCGCCGGTTCGAGCTGTCATCGAGGGTCCGCTCGAAGTACTGCACGCTATGGGTGTGATTCGCGTTCTCCTCCATCGTGATCACGAACCGCGCCAGCCCCGAGATCCGCTCCGACCGCATGGGGTTCCGCTTGTACGCCATCGCCGAGGATCCCACCTGCTCGGCCTCGAACGGCTCCTCGATCTCTCCGAACGACTGCAGCATTCGCACATCGGACGCGAACTTCGCCGCGCTCGCCGCAATCCCGGCGACGACGCCGAGAATCTGCGCGTCGATCTTGCGAGTGTAGGTCTGGCCCGTGACCGGCAGAGCGCGCTCGAATCCCATCGCGGCGACGACGAGCTCCTCGAGCCGGCGGACGCGCGCATGATCCCCATCGAAGAGCTCGAGAAAGCTCGCCTGCGTTCCCGTCGTTCCCTTCACACCGCGCATTGGGAGCGACTGTACACGGTACTCGATATCGGCGAGGTCGAGCACCAGATCCTGCATCCAGAGCGCCGCCCGTTTGCCGACGGTCGTGAGCTGCGCCGGCTGCAGATGCGTGTAGGCTAATGTCGGCTCATCGCGCCATGTACGCGCGAACGCCGCGAGTGCTCGGATGACATCGACGATCTTGGCGCGCAGGAGCTCCAGCCCGCGGCGCAGGATGATGAGATCGGCGTTGTCGGTGACGAACGCGCTCGTCGCCCCGAGGTGGATGAAGGGGCGCGCCGCCGGCGCGGCATCGGCGAAAGCGTGCACATGCGCCATCACGTCGTGGCGGAAACGGCGCTCGTACGCGGCGACCTTGTCGAAGTCGATGTCATCGACGTGTGCGCGCATCTGCGTGATCGCGTCGTCGGGAATGGGAACGCCGAGCTCGCGCTGCTTCTCCGCCAGCGTGACCCAGAGCCGGCGCCACAGCCCATAGCGAATCTGCGGCGACCACAGCTCCAGCATCGCTGCTGACGCATATCGCTCGCCCAGCGGCGATACGTATCGGCTGTGGGGGCTCATCGAATGATGAAGTCGGTGAAATAGGGCCGCCCGCCGCGCTCGTAAAACATGCGGATGAGCCCTCTCCCGGCATAGGCGTCGATTGCGCGTGCCGCCTCGTCGGCGCTCTCGATGGGCGTCCGATTGATCTGCACGATCACATCACCCGCCTGAATGCCGAGGTCCGCCGCCACGCGATCACTCACGCGGTAGATGAGAGCGCCGCGCTGGCTCCTGATGCTCCGCTCGGCGCGAATCTGGGGCGTGAGCGTGATCAGCTCCAGCTCGCGGAGCACGGCGACCTTGGGAGCGCTCGCCTCGGGCTGGTCCGCGACGACCAGCTCGATCGGAAACTCGCGTCCACTGCGCCTGACGACGACGGGAACGCGCTCTCCCACACGCAGCTCGAGGAGCTCGGCGTCCCAGTCGTATGCGTTCTGGATCTCGCGCTCCCGCGAGCGGAGCAGGATGTCTCCGGCGCGGAGCCCCGCCTGCGCCGCGGGCGATCCCGGCACCACTGAGCTCACCTCGGCACCCACCGTTCGAGCACGACCCGGAGGCGGCTCCTCGACCTTCAAGCCGACCCACGGGCGCCGAATCGTGCCATGGGCGAGCAGATCCTCCGTGACGCGCTTGACGCGATTGATCGGAATCGCGAAACCGAGACCAACCGATCCCCCGCTCGGAGAATAGATCGACGAATTGACGCCGATCACTTCACCCACGGCATTCACGAGCGGTCCACCAGAGTTCCCCGGATTGATCGATGCATCCGTCTGAATCATGTCGACGTAGATGCCCGGGCCTTCCGCGCGCACCGCGAGATTCCGGCCGGTGGCGCTGATGACGCCCGCGGTGACGCTGGGTTCGCTGTTCCCGAGCACGAACCCGAACGGATTGCCGATCGCGATCGCCCACTCGCCCACAACGAGGTCGCTGGAATTCCCGAGCTTCACGACCGGGAGATTGCGCCCCTCGATCTTCAGAACCGCGAGGTCGTTGAGAGTGTCGGCACCGAGCAGCCGTGCGGGGAATGTCGTCCCGTCGGGGAGCGCGACCGAGATCCGCGTCGCGCCCACGACGACATGGGCATTGGTAATGACGACGCCGTCCGCGCGAGTGATGAACCCGGACCCCAGCCCGGGAAGCACGCGCGTGCCACTGCGGTTGCCGAAAAATGCATCGAAGGGATCGACGCGTCCGCGCTCCACCGTTTCCGTTTGCACGGTCACGACGGCCGGCGCTACCTGCGCGACAGCCTCGGTGATTGCGGTGCGACGGGATTCGGTGATCGGGGCGCGGGCCTGCGCGGCGCGTGCCTCACGAACCAGGGTGCTGCTGGGCTCCTGCTCGCGTCCGCGACAGCCCTGGAGCACGAGTGCGGCGATGACGAGCGGCACGCTCAGCCGCACTTAAACCCCCGCGCGGCTTCGAGCAATCCGCTTGCTCCAATCGTGGAGAAACTGATCGACGCCACGATCGGTGAGCGGGTGGACGAGCATGTTGCGGAGCACGGCGGGCGGCACTGCAGCGGCGTCGGCGCCGGCGCGCGCACACCCAATGAAGTGCAAGGGGGTGCGAACGGACGCGGCGAGCAGCTCGCACTCGAGCCCGTAGTGCATGAAGATCTCGCGCGTCTGCGCGACGACCGACACGCCATCCTGCCCGATGTCCTCGAGACGGCCGACGAAGGGGCTGACGTATCGCGCGCCGGACTTCGCGGCAAGAAGTGCCTGAGCGGGTGTGAAAACGAGCGTCGTGCAGACGCGGATGCCCTCCGAGGTCAGCCGACGCGTGGCGACGATGCCTTCCTCGAGCATCGGCACCATGACGATGATGCTGTCGGCGACCTTGGCGAGGTCGCGTCCCTCGCGATACATCCCCTCGGCGTCGACGGCGACGACTTCGGCCCCGACGGGCCCGCTCACCGAGCGCGCAATTTCGCTCAAGTGATCCCGTGGATCGGTGTCGGAGTCTTCCTGCGCGAGCAGCGACGGATTCGTCGTCACTCCATCGATGAGTCCCGCGCCGGCGGCCCAGACGATCTCCGGCAGCGAAGCGGTGTCGAGGAAGATCTTCATTCGGCCGTCAGGTAGAGGTCTCGAGGATAGTGTACGGCATCGAGAAAAAGCGCATTCGCGGGCGCGGGTGCCGACGTCTCCTGATTGTCCGCCGCGGCCAGCAGCACCGACATGGTGTCCGCCGGCCGATGCCCCGCGGCAACCTCGATCATGGTGCCCACGAGAAATCGCACCATGTGATGCAGGAAGCGATTGGCCTCGATCTGGAACACGAGTCCGCCGGGGCGGTCGCGCCATTCCGCATGATGAATCGTGCATCGGTGCTCGTCGGTCGCTGGCGCCGTGCCGCGAACCGCGAACGCGAGGAAGCGATGCTCGCCGAGAAGCGCGGCCGCCCCCGCATCGAGCCGCGCGCGATCGAGCGAGTGGTGCACCGGCCACTCCCACCGGCGGCGAAAGGGCGAGTACGCGAGCTCATCGGTGCCCACGTAATAGCTGTAACGCCGCGCCGTCGCATCGTAGCGAGCATGAAACTCCGATCGCATGTCGTGCGCCGCTGCCACCCACACATCGCGGGGAAGTACCGCGTTCAGCGCGCGCCGCAGTGGCACTCCCTCCCACTTCGTCGGCACGCGAACACCGACCGCTTGCCCTCGCGCATGCACGCCGGCATCCGTGCGCCCCGCCCCCAGCGCCGCCACCGGCGATCCGCACAACTGCGCCAGCGCCTCCTCGAGGACGCCTTGCACCGTGCGCTGCGCCGGTTGCCGTTGCCAGCCGGCGAATTCGGCGCCGTCATAATGCAGCACGAGCTGCATGGTGCGCGCACGCGTCACGAGGGAAAGTTACGACGTGCGACCATGTGCCGCAACCAAATGGACAATCGTCCAACCGATTGACAGTCCAGTACGTACGCCGGTACATTGGCACTCCCGCGCACCCTTCCACGCGCCGTTTCCCGCCCCGAAAATGCCGCCCCGCACGCTGGCCTCGCTCGCGCATGCTCTCGGTGCCTCCGCGGACCTCGACACCGCGTTCGTGGCGCTGGCGGAGGCCCTCGCGGAGGTCGATCGCTTCACGTCGCTGGCGCTCTATCGCTACGACGCCCGGCGGGAAATGCTTCGCGAGCGCATCACCATGAACGAGCGCGGCGAGGTGGAGCGTGCGCGCGCCGATACGAAGCTCGACCACATTCCGGCGAAGGTTCGCGTCATCGTGAGCGGCGGGGGACAGTTCGTCGACCTCGGGGAGCGCTCCGAGGAGTTGGCGCGCCTCCTCGGGATGCGGCCCACGAGCGATGATGGCCTGCTCTCGCTGCGTGGCGTTCCGCTCGACGGCCATCTCGAGGCCGTGATCGCCCTCTACGAGCCGAGACGCATCTTCGGAACGCGCGTGGTCGAGCGGTTTGGACCGTACGTCGCGCTGTTCGAGCTCGCGTTCGCGCGCTTCTCCGAGCGTGAAGCCCGGCAGGAAGCGGTGCGCACACTCGAGGACGTCACGCAGCGTGTTCACGGGGAGTACGTGAAGCGGCTCTCCGAGCTCGATCAGGAGCTGGCCCAGGTACGCGGTGCCGCGGCGCGCGGCGAGGGCGGCATTGCCGCCGATCGTCTCGTCGCCCTGGAGGCAGAGGCGGCGCGTGCCAAGGAAGAGGCGCGGCGCGCCACGAGACGGGCGCAGGCCGTCGAGCAGCAGGTTGGGGCCGCGGTCGGTCAGCTCGAGCAGGCGCACATCGAGCTGCATCGCCGCGCCGAAGCCGTGCGGGAGAAGACACGCACGCTCTACCTCATCGAGCGCGTGCTCGGCCTCGATGCCAGCACCACCGATCCACGGCAGCTCGTCGACGAGCTGCTATCACTCGTGGGCGACGACATGCAAGCGCAGCGCGTGTCGCTCATGCTGCGCGCCCCGGACGGCGACCATCTCTTTCTCGCCGCCTCACGAGGACTCCAGCCGGGCATTCTCGACGGCCGGCGCATTCCGATCGGACAGGGTGTCGCGGGGCGTGTCGCCGCGTCTCGCGAGCCGATTCTGGTGCAGGACGTTACGGATGCGACCAAGCACCCGCTGCTTCGCGACCAGTATTTCACCACCGGGTCGTTCATCAGCTTTCCGCTCGTGTACCGCGACGAGCTCGTTGGCGTCGTGAATCTCACGAATCGCGCGCGCCAGGGGTTGTTCCTCGAAGAGGACGTCGAGCGCGTGCGGCTTCTCGCGCTCGTCATCGCCCTCGTGGCCACGAACGCCGCGCTCCCCGAGCGCCTGCTGGAGACCATTGGCACCCATTGAGCCGCTCGCGCGAGCGATCCGTCAGCTCGCCGGTGGCCACTCGTTAAGCGCCGACGATACGGCGGAGGCGTTCGGCGCCATCATGCGCGGCGAAGCGAGTCCGGCGCAGGTCGCCGCCATTCTCGTTGCCTTGCGCGTGAAGGGAGAAACGATCCACGAAGTCGCGGGCGGAGCCCGTGCGTTGCGCGAGGCCATGGTACGCCTTCCCAGCGATGGCGCCGAGATGCTCGTGGACACCTGCGGCACGGGCGGCGGAGCCGTCACCACGTTCAATATTTCGACGGCCGCCGCACTGGTCGCGGCTGGCGCGGGCGTGAGGATCGCGAAGCATGGCAACCGGTCGTTCACGTCGCAGTGTGGCAGCGCCGACGTCCTCGAAGCGCTGGGCGTTCGCATCGATTGTACGGTCGACGAGATGGTCGGGACGCTGCGTCAGGCGGGAATCGTCTTCATGTTCGCGCCACTCATGCATCCCGCCATGCGACACGTCGGGCCCGTGCGGCGGGAGCTCGCCATTCACACGGTCATGAACGTTCTCGGTCCGCTGGCCAATCCGGCTGGGGCGGGACGCCAGGTCGTGGGCGTCGCCGAGGAGCATCGTTTGCCGCTGCTGGCTGGTGCGTTGGCGGAGTTGGGAAGCCGGCGGGCGATGGTCGTGCACGGCGAGCCGGGCATGGACGAGGTGTCGCCGCTCGGTACGACCCGGGTGCTGGAAGTGCGCAACGGACAGGTGCGGGAGTGGACGATCGATCCCGCGCCGTTCGGGCTCAGCGCACGCGACGCGCACGAGCTCGGTGGCGCCGAGCCCAAGGTCAACGCGAGCATCATCGAGGGCGTTCTCGCCGGAGGAATCACCGGCGGCGCACGGGCGGCGGTGGTGCTGAACGCCGCGGCCGCGATACACGTGAGCGGCGACCACGACGACTTCGCTCGCTCCGTCGATCAAGCCGAAGACTCCTTGAGCAGCGGGGCGGGGCTTCAGGCGCTCGAGCGACTCCGGGCCGCGAGCCCACGGAAATGACAGAGTCTGTGATGTGAATTCAGCCCCGTGACTGACGGACAAAGGAATAGGGGCGAGGAATAGAATCCTCGCCCCTCATCCCTGACTCCCAGCTCCTGACTCCTGCTTCTTAGTACTTGCGCATCACTCCGACCACGATTCCCTGAATCGTCACGTCGTTCTCGTGCACGTAGATCGGTGACATCGTCTCGTTGGCCGGCTGGAGCCGGATGCGACCATCGCGCTCGCGATAGAACTTCTTCACCGTGGCCGCGGCGTTGTTGACGAGCGCGATCACCATCTCGCCATTGTCGGCGCGATTGCGGCTCGCCACGACGACGAAGTCCCCGTCGCGAATCTGCTCGTCGATCATCGAGTTTCCGCGAACGCGCAGACAGTAATGATTCTCGCTGCGCCGAACGAAATCCTCGGGGACCGAGATGCTCTCGTTCGTGGCGACTGCCTCGATGGGCATACCGGCCGCGACGCTTCCCAGCAGGGGAAGCTCGACGGCGCGCGGATTCACCTCAGATGGGAGAATCTCGATCGCGCGACTCTCGTTATACGCGCGCTTGATGTATCCCTTGCGCTCGAGGTTGGTGAGGTGCTCATGCACCGTCGCCAGCGAGTTATAGTTGAATTGCCGCGCGATCTCTTCGAAGCTCGGCGCGTAGCCGTTCTGCTCCGAGTAACTGGTGAGAAAATCGAGAATCTCGCGCTGACGCTTGGTAAGCGGCATGGCGTGCCCCTGGTTCACGAGAGTAGCGGGCATCCGGCCAGACTGACCGAAAAGAGCCCGAATAGACATTAGCCGAACAGTCGCCGAAGTGCAAGCATTTCCTGCCAAATGGACTCCGCCGACCGGTGTGCTCGGCCGGATCATACACGAGACGAGCAGACGGGTCGCGACGGCACGCGCCCGCCGCCCGGACCTCGAAAAACGGGCTCGAACGGCCGATCGGGCGCCCGAATTCATCACCGCATTACGCGGAGACCGGGTGAAGGTGATCGCGGAGGTGAAACGCCGATCACCATCGCGCGGCGAGATCAACGCCGAGCTCGACCCCGCGTCACGCGCGCGCGAATACCAGCGGGGTGGGGCGGCCGCGATCTCCGTACTCACCGAACCGTCGCACTTCGCGGGAAGTGAGGAAGACCTGGTGCACGTGCGTGCTGTCGTCGACGTCCCGCTTCTGCGAAAGGATTTCATCATCGATGAGACGCAGATCATCGAGGCGAGAGCGTGGGGCGCATCCGCGGTGCTGTTGATCGCGCGCGCGCTCCCCGAGACGGATCTCCGCGCGTTGGCACAGGCCGCCCGCGACTGGGAGGTGGAACCGCTCATTGAAGTGCGCTCCCGAGAGGAGCTCGATGCAGCACTCCGGGCGCAGGCCCGAGTCGTGGGCGTCAATTCACGGAATCTCGAGACACTCGAGGTCGATGCGCGGGCGGTCGATCGTCTGCTTCCTCTCGTGCCGCAAGAGATCATCGCGGTCGCGGAGAGCGGAATGCAGTCGGTCGCCGACGTCGAGCGTGCCGCTGAGGCAGGGGCCGATGCCGTTCTCATCGGCTCTTCGCTCTCATCGTCGGCCACCGCGGAATCGGCGGTTCGTGCGCTCACCGGCGTTCAGCGCCGCGGCCGATGACCGAGATCAAGTTCTGCGGCCTCACGCGGGTTGCCGACGTCGAGCTCGCCGAGGATCTGGGTGCATCGTACGTGGGGGCGGTATTCGCCGAAAGTCCGCGCCGAGTTACCGCGGATCACGCGCGACTGCTCTTCGAAGGTGCGCGTCGCGCTCGCCGGGTGGGGGTGTTCGGCGACCAGAGCGTGAACGAAATCGCGCGCGCGGCGGTGGCGGCGCGCCTCGATGTGGTACAGCTCCACTGCGACCCGACACCGGAAAACGCCTCGGCCGTGAAGGCTGCCACCGGACTTGAGACATGGGCTGCGATCCGAATACCTAACAGGCTATCCGAAAACGACTTGAACTCTCTCATCTCAAGTGCCGACGCAGTGCTCTTCGACACGCGCGTCGACGGCGTGCTCGGCGGTACGGGCCGCGTATTCGATTGGGGCCTGCTCACGAATCTGCTCGATCGACATCGCCGCGATCGCATGCGCATCGTGCTCGCCGGTGGCCTCACCCCGGCGCTCGTCCCGGGTGCCATCGCGGCCGTGCGACCAGACATCGTCGACGTCTCGTCAGGCGTCGAGGCAGCCCCGGGCGTAAAGGATCACGACCTCATGCGCGCCTTCGCGGCGGCTGTCGGGAGCGGGTCGTGACGGCGCACACAGGAGCTCCCGACCGGTTCGGCGCGTTCGGCGGACGCTACGTCCCCGAGACGCTCATCCCCGCGCTCGATGAGCTCGAGCGGGCCTACGAATCCGCGCGACGTGACCCCGCGTTTGGGACCGAGTTGGAGAGTTTGCTTAATAAGTATGTGGGTCGTCCTTCTCCGTTGAGCAGCGCCCCTCGCTTCTCGGAGCGGGTCGGCGCCGCAGTCTGGCTCAAGCGGGAAGACCTGAATCACACTGGCGCGCACAAGATCAACAACGTCCTCGGACAGGCGTTGCTGGCGCGGCGAATGGGGAAGCGCCGGATCATCGCAGAGACCGGCGCGGGGCAGCATGGGGTAGCGACCGCGACCGTGTGCGCGCGATTCGGGATGCAGTGCGTGGTGTACATGGGCGAGGAAGACATGCGGCGGCAGGCGCTCAACGTCTACCGCATGCGTCTCATGGGAGCGCAGGTGATTCCCGTCACCTCGGGGACGCGGACGCTGAAGGATGCTACGAGTGAAGCCATTCGCGATTGGGTCGCCTCCGTCAACGACAGTCACTACATCATCGGTTCGGTGGTGGGGCCAGCGCCCTATCCCCGGCTCGTGCGGGATTTTCAGGCCGTGATCGGGCATGAGGCGCGCGACCAGATGCTGAGCGAGGTCGGACGACTCCCGTCGACGGTCGTCGCCTGCGTTGGCGGTGGATCCAACGCGATGGGGATCTTTCACGCGTTCGTTCCCGATGCGGGTGTCGAGCTCGTTGGCGTGGAAGCCGCGGGCGAAGGACTCGACACGGAGCACCATGCGGCCTCATTGTCGCGCGGCCGGCCCGGCGTGCTGCACGGATCGCTGAGCTATCTCCTGCAGGACTCGCACGGGCAGGTGCATCCCGCCCACTCGATCTCTGCCGGACTCGATTATCCCGGCGTCGGCCCCGAGCACGCGTACCTGAAAGACACGGGACGCGCTCGTTACGTCGCCGTCTCCGACCGCGACGCCGTTGCGGGCTTCGAGCTTCTGGCTCGCCTGGAAGGGATCATTCCGGCGCTGGAGACCGCGCACGCCGTGGCCTGGATCGACGCGCAGCGCGGAAGCTGGAGGCCCGATGCCCAGGTGCTCCTCTGCGTGAGCGGACGCGGCGACAAGGACGTAGCGCACGTGAGCGCTGCCACCGGAGCGGACGTGTGAGCACGCAGTCGCAGCCGGTCCCCGCCACCCACGAGCTCGCCGAGCCTCCGTTCTCGCCGGCGCTCGTCGAGGAGATGCTCAAGGTCCTCGTCAAAGGGATTCGCGCCCACCAGCTGTACCTGCCTAACAATCCCGTCTATCAGCGGGCGCTCGAGAATCTCAAGCGCGCCTTTCTTCCCGTGTGGTCGCACGTGGATGAGATCGCCCTCGCGATCACGGAGGCCGACTTCCGGTGGGAAGGACGCCCGGTCATGCACGAGGCCAACAAATCGGAAAGTCTGCCCTGGGTGTTCTTCAAGGACGGCATTCGCGAAATACGCCTCATGAAGGGCTTCGAGGAGCAGGAAGTCGTCGGGCTGCTCGACATCCTGAAGCGCGTGAAGAAGGCGTCGCCCGAGGAGGATGATCTCCTGACCCTCATCTGGGAAAAGGATTTCACCCTGCTGCGCTACCGCTTCATCGATCTCACACTCGAGCACAACAACCCGATCGAGGCGAGCGTCCCCGCGGAGCGGCCGGAGCCATTGCCACCGCCGCAGCAGATGGAGGCGGAACCGGAGGCGCGGCCGGGCATCGTTCGCCTGGAGGACCTCGACTCCACGGTCCACTTCCTGGACGAGAGCGAGATCGACTACCTCCGGACCGAAGTGCACAAGGAATACGCGAGTGACGTCCGTCGGAACGTCCTGGCGATCCTTCTCGACATCTTCGAGCTCCAGAACGGGAAGCCGGTGCGCGACGAGATCTCGGACATCCTCGAGAACTTCCTGATGCATCTGCTCTCGGCCGGTCACTTCTCGACGGTCGCGTACGTGCTTCGGGAGTCTCAGGAGCTGGCCACGCGTGCGCGCGAGCTCGACGGTACGCATCGCACGAAGCTCGTCGGGCTCCCCGATCGGCTCAGCGCCGCCGGCCCGCTGTCGAACCTGCTTCAGGCGATGGACGAATCGGCCACGGTGCCCAACCAGACGGAGCTCAACGAGCTCTTCGAGCAGCTCCGTCCCACGTCCCTCGGCACGCTGTTCACCTGGCTGGGCCGCCTGCAGCACGCCGAGGTGAAGGCCGCGATCGAGATCGCGGCGGCCCGGCTCGCCGCGGCGAATACGGCCGAGCTCGTGAAGCTGATCGGATCCTCGGACGTCGAGATCGCCCTGGAATCGGCTCGCCGCGCGGGCGGACTCAAGACTGCGGCGGCCGTCGCGCCTCTTGGCAAGCTGCTCACGCACGAGGCGGCGAAGCTGCGCCTCACCGCGGTGCAGGCCCTGTCGGAAATCAGCTCGGCTGGGGCGCTCCAGCAGCTCGAGCGCGCCGTCGACGACTCTGAGCGCGATATACGCGTCGCGGCCGTGCGCATTCTGGGCGCCCGGGGTCAGCGCGGTGCGCTGCCGAAGGTCGAGGCCGCGGTGAAGGGTCGGTCTCTGCGCGATGCCGATCTCACTGAGAAGATGGCCTTCTTCGAGGCATACGGGTCGCTCGCCGCCCAGGCCGGTGTCCCGTTTCTCGATGGACTGCTCAATGGCAAAGGATTCCTTGGCAAGCGTGAGGACCCCGAGCTTCGCGCGTGCGCGGCCATGGCGCTCGGGAAGATCGGTTCGCGCGACGCGGCCGACGCGCTTCAGCGTGCACAGGGAGACAAGGATGTTCTGGTGCGGAATGCAGTGAACCGCGCGGTCCGCGGAGGTGCGGCATGAGCCGCGTGATGAGAAGGACTCCGTCGAGCGTTCCGTCTGCGCAGGCCTCGGCGGACTACGAGCGCGGCGGCGACTCCTACATCCGCCGGCGTGGGCGGGACTTCATCATCGCGCTGTACAGCGCCTCGCGTGCGCTCAAGCTCTACCCCCTCGAGAACGCGGCTGTGCAGAACGCGCTGCAGGAGCTCACCAACCTCGCGGGTGACCTGCTCAAGCACGAGCGCGAGCTCGAGCTGCGCGTCTCGGGCGAGTTCATCTTCATTAACGCGACGCGGCTTCGGCTGGATCTCGACAACTACGCGAGCTTCAGCCGTATCCTCATGATGTTCCGGGACGCCGGCGTCGGCGTCTGCCGAGTGGAGGAAGGTGCGGGACCGCGGGAGTGGACGTCGCTTCTCACGATTCTGCCCAGCGCGACCACTGTCGAGGTGCCGGCCCGGTTCGCGCACGTGACCGGGCGACTGGAGGCGGCGGGAATTCGCTCGTTCGCGTTGTCCGGTCCCACCGACACGGACGATGACGACTTCCGCGAGAAGGCGAAGGAAGCGGCGAAGCGCACCTATGCCCAGTCCGTCACCGTGACGAAGGAAGTCATCAACTCGGTGCGCATGGGGCGCAGTCCCAACATTAAGAAGATCAAGCGCGCCGTGCAGTCCATCGTCGACCAGATTCTCAACGAGGAAAGCTCGCTCCTGGGTCTCACGACGCTGCGCGACTACGACGAGTACACGTTCACGCACAGTGTGAACGTCTGCATCTTCTCGGTTGCCCTCGGCCGGAAAATCGGGCTCACGAAGCTTCAGCTGTACGATCTCGGGGTCGCGGCTCTGTTGCACGACATCGGCAAGTCGCGCGTTCCCCTCGAGATCCTCAACAAGCCCGATGGGTTGAACGACGAAGAGTGGCGCATGATGTCGGCGCATCCGTGGCTCGGAGTGCTCGCGCTCTTTCAGATGCGCGGGCAGGCGGAGCTTCCGTACCGGGCCATGGTCGTGGCGCACGAGCACCACATGAAAACCGATCTCACCGGGTATCCGAAGCACCTCCGCGAGCGGCAGATGTCGATCTACAGCAAGATCGTCGCGGTCGCCGACGGCTTCG